>JBBRFL010000016.1:0-70532 GCA_038224325.1 Thermoanaerobaculia bacterium
TGTTCTCTGTGGCACTTTCCTTCGCGTCGCCGCGACCGGGGATTACCCGGCATGCCGCCCGTATGGAGTTCGGACTTTCCTCTCCGATTTCTCGGAGCGATCACGTGGCCCGCTCGGAGCCAGAGGCAGGGTACCACGCCCCTGGCGGCCGCGGCCTCAGTCGCGGTTGCGCTCGTCGTCGAAGTAGGCGAGCCACTCGTCGACGTCGACCGGAGGAGTTGCGGCCGCCCGCTCGCCGCTTGAGGCTCCGGCTCCGAACCGCGCGAAGAAGTCGCCCGGCGCCATCCCTTTCGCGCCGGCGTCCCGGGCGCGCCGGGACAGCTCGCGATCGGCGGTGACGACCACGAGGTCCGCCGGCGCCCGCGAGCGCCGGATCTCCCCGAGGATGGCGTCGTCGGCGCTCATGCCGGAGGCGGTTCGGACCGTGAGCGCTCCGAGCGAGGTCGTCTTCGCGCCGGCGGGACCGTCGAAGAAGATCGTGGCGCGCGCCCGCGTGCGGCGGAGGCGGTCGGCGATCTCGGAAACGAGCGCGGCGCGATCCCCGTCGGAGGGCCGCGAGGTCCTCCGAACCGTGCCGATCAGGTTGTTTCCGTCCAGCAGGTAGGGCATGCGCTGCGGATCGGATACCTGCGACTAGGACTCGCGCAGCGCGCGCCGGGGATGCTTCAGGCGAAAGAACAGGACGGCCAGCCCGTGGGTCACGCGCCGGCGGTCGAGCGCGAGCAGCACGAGCAGCGCCCCCAGGAAGAGCGCCGTCAGCCAGGGCACGAAAAAGAAGAGCGCTCCGAGCGCGAGCGCGACGACGTCCTCCGCGAGCGACACCGCCACTTGCGCGAAACCCTTCGTAGCGGCCGTGGAAGTCAGCCGCGTGGTCGACTTGACGAGGTGCGTCGCGAGCGTGGCGCAGGCGCCCGCCAGCGCCAGGCCGATCCGGGCCGGCCCGGATGTCTCGGGCGTGCACGCGAGCATCAGGAGGGCGCCGACGATCGGCCGGAGCAGCGTCTGCGCGAGATTCCAGAGGTGGTCGACCACGGGGATCTTGTCCGCCACGAATTCGGTCAGGAACAGGATCAACGCGGCCGTGAACACGCCATGGCTGGAGAGCCACACCGAGGCCGCTCCCGGGAACTCCTGAGGGAGGAGAAGGATCAGCCCGTGAAAGAGGAGCAGGATGACCCAGGCGTTGAGACCCGCGGCCGCGGCGAGCCCGAGGCCCGTGAGGATCGCCGTCAACCGCGGTGCCGGAACAGGCGCGACAGCAGGCTCGAGGAGGGCGCCGTCGGGGGGCTCGGCTCGCCCGCGGGCACGTGGTCGCCGGACGCCTCCGAGGGAGGAGCCGGGGCGGAGGCCGCCGCGTCCACGATCTGCTGGAGCAGCTGCTCGTTCTCCGCGGAGGGATCGAGGGACACGGCGCGACGCGCAAACGGCTCGGCCTCGTGGGGCCGCTGGTGATCCATCAGCGCGCGGGCGGCTTCGACCGACAGGCCGACGCGCCGGCTGTCCAGTCGCGCCGCCTCCTTCAGGTTCGCCAGCCCCTGATCGATCCAGTTGGGGTTCTTCAGCTCGACCTGAGAGAGCACGTACCGGAACTCGGAGTTGTCGGGCACGAAGCGGATCGCCTCCCGGAGCATCTCGACGGCCGGGTGGTAGTCCCTCTGCTCGATGAGCTGCTTCGCTCGCTTGAAATTCTGAAGCGCCTGCTTCTTCCGCGTCTCGGGATCCACGGCACTCTCGGAGGCGAGCATCGACGCGGGAGCGGCGTCGAGCCCCTGGTCGTAGAGGGCGCGCTTGTCCGGATCCGAGAGCGTCTCGTAGGCGACCTTCATCCGCTCGAAGACGGCCGAGAGTTCCTTCTCGAACTTCGCCAGGTCCTCGCGGTGTCGGAGGTCCGGATGGAACAGGCGGCTGCGCTCGAAGTAGGCCTCCGAGACCTTGTCAGCCGGCGCGTCCCTCGCGACGCCGAGCAGCTCATAGTGGGAGAGCCAGTCGATCCGCCGGTACGTCGTCTTGACGAGCTCCGCGTGTCCGGGGGAACGATCGGAGTTCTGCGCCGCGACTTCCACGTTCAACCCGTGGAACCCTCCCCGTCCGCTGACGGGACGCGCCGCCCCTTCCCGCTTCCACTCCACGATCCCGCACGACACCAGGGCGTAGAGGATCTTGGCGGTCGCCAGCCGCGACGCTCCCGCGATCTTGAGGAGCGAATCCACGTCCAGGATCCCGTCGATGCGGGACAGGAGGTAGGCCTCCTGCGGCGTCAGCGGCAGGTACTGGTAGCGGGACATCGGGTCGGTCGCGAGAATGGGGACCCGGTGCCCCTCCCCCATCCGTTCGCGGAACGTCTCGTGCTCCGGCAGCCGGCGGATGCCCTCGACGATGATCGCCGCGGTCGAGAGGCTCAGCGCGACGTCCGGATCGAGGACCCCCGACGAGCCCTGGAAGCGGTACTCGCCCGACTCCCAGGCGAACGTGGAGAAGACGATCTCTTCGACGAGGCGGCGCATCTCCGCGTCCAGCACCGTTCGGGAGACGAGGCCGCGGTCGACGAGGATCTTTCCCAGGCGCGCCCGGCCCTGCTTCGCGACGGTGTCCAGCGCCCAGTTCAGATCGGCATCGGTGATCCAGCCGCGGCGCTTCAGGAACGCCCCGATGCGCTGCCCCTCCCGCGAGGAGGTCGCGGTGCGAAGTTCCCCCTTCTCGAAGAAGAGGTGGCGGGTCTCGTCCCCGTGGACCAGGGTGAGCGTCCCCTTGAGGCCCTCGAGAAAGATCCTTCGGAGGACCTGCGGGAGGGGCGCCTCCGCGAGGGAGCCGCGGAAACCCTCGGCTGTGGGCTGCGTCGTCATCGGGTCGCTCTGCGTTTGGCCATCAGGTTAACAGAAAGGCCCGCTCACGGGACCGCCGCGACGACGGGCCGGTTGCGGGCGCTCGTGAAGAATGTCGGCGCCTTCGCGACGGCCCGGTGCGCGGCGTCCCGTGTGGGGTAGCGACCCCAGAGGACTCGAAAACAAATCTTCCCCTGGAACGGGGTCGCCAGCACCCACAGGGAGCCGGAGGGACGGTCGTACTTCCACGCGTCCACGAGCGAAGGAATCTCGCACGCGAGCTCGACCTGGACCGCGTACCGGGTCTTCCTGTCCGCGGACGCGCGCTGGCGATCCCGCGCGGCTCGTTCGAGCCAGGCGGCGCGTGAGCCTCCCGGAGCGGCTTCCGCGGCCGGGCGCGCGCCGCGCGGCGGCGTCGCGGCGGGGGCGGGGCGAGGCGACGGAGCCGGGACTCGCGCGCTCGGGGCCGGAGCTCGCGTGGGCCGGGAGCGCGGCGGGGGAGCGGGAAGGGGCACGGCGGCGGCGGGCGAGGGCGCGAGGGTCGGCTCCACGGCGGCCGCCGGAAGCGTGGCGGTCGGAGAGGGACGGGCCACAAGCCCCGGCGCGCGGAGAAGCGATCCTTGGGACCGAAGCAGGATGACCCCGGCGACTCCGCCGCCGAGCAGGACTAGGAGCCAGAGCCACGGCCCGGCGGACCGTGCGCGCGGGCGTTCGGCCGACCCGACACCCGTCGCCTCGTTCAGCGGGCCGTCGACCGCGGGAGCGGAGAAGGAATCGCCGACGAGCGCTCCGGGGTCTTCCCTCGCCGGCTCCTCCTCCGGCTGCGAGTCGGGCCCGCCGCGATCCAGAACCGCTCCGTCCAGCGGGGACTCGACCTCGTCGGGAACGCCCGCGCGCCGGGCGGGAGCCGAGATCCGGGGCTCGTCGGATTCCTCCTCTCCGGTATGCATCGAGCGGCTGTCGACGGCCGATTCTTCCTCGTCGTCCAGATCCGGCGAATCGGAGGGGCCCGTGCCGAGATCCGCCTCGGCGAGATCGAGTCCACGGGGATCGGAAAAAGCCTTCGGCGGGACGGAGAGATCTCCCGACTCGCCCTCCTCTTCCTCGTCCTCTCCTGCCGCGGCCGCCTCCTGGTCCGCCGCCGGTGCGGGCCCGCTCGGCGTCTCCGCAAGGGCGAACTCGGGGTGCACCAGCCCCAGTGTGACGAGGGCCGCGAGGAGCTTCTCGACCGCAAACGGCTCGGCGGAGCCCTCGCTGGATATCTGCGCCGCGGTCGCCTTCCCGTCGATCAGGCGCACGACCGCCTCCGCGTCGGCCGTCAGACCGAAAGCCGTAAACTCCGCGTCGAAGCGCGGGGCGCGGACGAGCGGCACGTCGACGCCGCCCAGGTGGTGGAGCACGAGGCTCCGATCGCGCGATCGGAGGAAGAGCTCCAGAACGAGCCGCGGCACCGTGAGCCGGAACTCCCCCGCCGCGGCGGCCGCGCCGCGATCGAAGACGTAATCGCCCTCGATCCACGTGAGCAGGTCCGAGAGGACCTCGACGGCGCGGATTTTCTCGCCCCATCGCCACTCCCGCTTGGTGAGGATCCCCGCCTGGAGCGCCGCGAAGGCGCGGTCGCCGCCATGCGGCGTCGAGAGCCGGTCGAGCGTCGCGGCGTCGAGCTTTCCAGCGCGCAGCAGGATCGAGGCGGTCTCGAAGCGAGCCTCCGACGAGGTCACCGACGTCAGCTCGCCGTCCGCGAGAAAGAAGCCCGCGGTCGCGCCCGATCGCGAGAAGTGGACGGATCCGCTCGCGCCCTCCCTCCAGAGCGTCACCAGCGCGGCGAGGACGTCCGTCGCGCGCAGCTCGCCCTCGTCGCCGAACGCGGTTCTCATGAGGGCCGCGCTCCGGAACGCTCGAGGTACTCGGCGACCGCGCGCGCCATGGTGGGGCCCACGGCGTCCTCGATCTCCCGCGGGTCCGCGCCGTGCAGCCCCTGCACCGATCCGAAGCGGCGCAGGAGGAGGCGTGCGCGGATCGGCCCGATGCCGGGGATCTCCGTCAGCCCGGTCTGGCGCATCCGCTTGCCCCGGCGCTGGCGGTGTCGGCTGATCGCGAATCGGTGGGCCTCGTCCCGCACCCGCTGGATCCACTGCAACGCCGAGTCCTTGCGGGAGAGGCGGACGGGCTCGGGCCGCTCCGGCACCCAGATCTCCTCTTCCCTCTTCGCGAGCCCTACGACCGGCAGCTCGACCCCGATGCGATCGAGCGCGGTGAGCGCCGCCTGCAACTGGCCGCGGCCCCCGTCGACGAGGACGAGGTCCGGCCAGGGACCGTCTTCCGCCTGGACTCTCTTGTACCGGCGCTCGACGACCTCGGCCATGCTCAGGAAATCGTCCGGCTGGAGCAGCTCCTGCGAGGCGATGTTGAACAGGCGATAGTCGGACTTCTTCGGTTTGCCGTCCTCGAAGACCACCATCGACGCGACGCTGTCCGTCCCCTGCAGGTGCGAGATGTCAAAGGCCTCGATGCGGTGCGGCGGGATCGACAGGCCGATGGCCCGGGACAGTCTCTCGACGGCCACCGCCTCGTCCCCGCCAACGCGCCGGAACCGAACGCGGTGGCGCTCGCGCGCGTTGACCTCGGCGAGCCGCACGCGGTCGGCCGAGGCCCCCCGCTGGGGGTTCTTGACCGCGACCCGCGCTCCGCGCCGGGCCGCCAGGAAGTCCTGGAGCAGGTCCGCGCCGGCCAGCGCGAGGGGAAGGTGAATCTCCGACGGCAGGAACGGGTTGGCGTCGTAGAACTGCGGCAGAAAGGCCTCCAGGAATCGCGCGGGGTCGATCTCCTGCGCCTTCTCGAAGAAGAAGTCGCGCCGGTCCTGGAGCGCGCCGCCCCGCACCACCAGCACGCAGACGGCGACGTCCGACCCCGATTCGAAGAAGCCGAAGACGTCCACGTTCTCGCCCTTCATCGACTGGACCACCTGCCTCTCGGCGACGTCGCGCACGGTCTTCAGCGCGTCGCGGTAGGCGGCCGCCATCTCGAAGTCCTGCTGCTCCGAGGAGGACTGCATCTTTCGCTCGAGGCTGTGCTGCAGCTCCTGGTTGCGGCCCTCGAGGAACAGGATCACGTCCGCCACGGCTCCTCCGTATGCCTCCTTCGTGGTCAGGCCGGCGACGCACGGGCCCAGGCAGGCGTGGAGGTCGTAGTAGAGGCAGGGGCGAGGGAGCTTTCCGTCGATCTCCAGCGTGCAGGTGCGAATCTGGAAGTGCCGGGTGATCATGCGCATGATCCGGCGCGCGAGCCCGCCCCAGAAGGGGCCGAAGTAGGAGTGCCCGTCGTCCTGAACGCGGCGCGTGACGAGGGCGCGCGGCCAGTCCTCTCCGGTGGTGATCTTGACGTAGGGGTACGTCTTGTCGTCGCGCAGACAGATGTTGTAGCGGGGCTGGTGCTTCTTTATCAGGGTGTTCTCGAGAAGCAGCGCCTCGAGCTCGGTGTTGGTGACGATCGTCTCGATGTCCTTGAACTGCCGCAGCAGCGCCTCGAGGCGCGCCCCCTCCGGAGTTCCGGAAAAGTAGGTCGCGACCCGCTTGCGCAGGGAACGGGCCTTCCCGACGTAGAGCAGTTTCCCCTTGTCCCCTCGGAAGAGGTAGACGCCCGGTGAGTCGGGGAGATTCTCCGGGGCGCGCTTCTCGACCACGAAATCAGTTTAACTCGACTCGCCAGAGAGAGTTCGCCGTTGGATATGATCGTCATGTGCCGATGTACGAGTGCCCGTACTGCTACACCCCCGTGGAGCCGGGCACTCCCGTCTGTCCCAAGTGCGGCCGCGAGATCGAGCGGTGGCAGACGGGCTTCTACACCCGCCAGCGTCCGCTTGCGGCGAGGTCCCGCACGGCCGTCTGGGCGGCCGCGGTGGCCGCGCTGCTCCTGATCATCGCGGGGTTCGCCCGCGCCTGCCACTTGATATGAACCGGGCACGCCTCGTGGCGCTCGTCGGCATCGCCCTCGCGTCCGCAGCCGGCGCTCAGGTGGTCCCTCTCGCCCGCTGCGCCGCGGCGATCCCCTGCTCGATTCCGTTCGGGCTCCGTCCGGCGAGCTCCGTCGAACTCTCTCCGTACGCCCGGCCGGAACAGAGCAATGTCGCGCTCTCCGTGTCCGCCGGAGTCGAGGAGGGCCTCAAGCCCCGGCTCGTCACCCGCGCCATCGCCGAGGATCCCACCGAGCGGGCGGCCCGGATCTTCGTCCGGCGCAATCCGCTGGCAGGCTCGCCGCGCCCGACCCCGACCCCCTGACGGAGGCGACCCGACACCGGCCTACGAGCGGAAGATCTCCAGCTCGCGCAGGCCCCGAATCTCGTCCCGGATCTCCGCGGCTTTCTCGAAGTCGAGCTCCTTGGCGGCGGTCTTCATCCGCTTCTCCAGCTCGGCGATCCGGCGCCGCAGCGATTCGGCGTCCGGAAGGGGCTCGCGCGAGGAGGGAAGGGGGATCTCGTAGTAGTCGAGGTTCGCCATCCGCACCAGGGGCGAGTTGATCTGCTTGATGATCGAGGCGGGCACGATGTCGTGCTCGACGTTGTACGCCTGCTGGATCGCGCGCCGCCTCGACGTCTCCGAGATGGCTCGGCGCATCGAGTCGGTCGTCGCGTCGGCGTAGAAGATCACCCGCCCCTTGAGGTTCCGCGCCGCCCGCCCGGAGGTCTGGATCAACGACGTCTCGCTCCGGAGGAATCCCTCCTTGTCCGCGTCCAGGATCGCCACGACGGCGACCTCGGGCAGATCGAGCCCCTCCCGCAGCAGGTTGATGCCGATCAGGCAGTCGAAGGTTCCGCGCCGGAATTCGGAGAGGATCGCCACCCGGTCCAGGGTCTCGATGTCCGAGTGCAGGTAGCGGCACCGCACGCCGACTTCGGAAAAGTAATTGGTCAGCTCCTCCGCCATCCGCTTGGTGAGGGTCGTGACCAGCACCCGCTCGCCCTGGGCGGCGGCGTCGCGCACCACCGCGAGGAGATCGTCGACCTGTCCCTTCACGGGGCGGATCTCGATCTGCGGATCGAGCAGGCCGGTCGGGCGAATGACCTGCTCGACGACCTCTCCGCCGGCGCGCTCGAGCTCCTCCGGCCCCGGGGTGGCGCTGACGGCGATCATCTGGCGGATGCGGCCGCGGAATTCCTCGTAGGTCAGGGGCCGGTTGTCCAGCGCGGACGGAAGCCGGAAGCCGTAGTCCACCAGGACCTGCTTGCGCGAGCGGTCCCCGTGGAACATCCCCCGCACCTGCGGAAGGCTGACGTGGGATTCGTCGACCACGAGGAGGAAATCCTCCGGAAAGTAGTCGATGAGCGTGGGCGGCGGCTCTCCCGCTTTGCGGCCCGAGAGATGGCGCGAGTAGTTCTCGATCCCGTTGCAGTAGCCGAGCTCCTTCATCATCTCGAGGTCGAACATCGTTCGCTGGTGCAGGCGCTGGGCCTCCAGCAGGCGCCCCGCCTGGGTCAGCTCCGCCAGGCGCTCGTCGAGCTCGACGCGGATCGATCCGATGGCCCGCTCCATGGTCTCCCGCGGCGTCGCGTAGAAGGTGCGCGGATAGAGGGCGAGGCGGTCCACGCGCTGCAGCGGCGTGCCCCGGATCGGATCGGTGCGGGTGATCTTCTCGATCTCGTCCCCGAAGAACTCGACCCTCACGGCCGTGTCCTCGTAGGCCGGCTGGATCTCCAGCACGTCGCCCCGCACGCGGAAGTTTCCCCGGGCGAGGTCCAGGGACGTGCGCTCGTACTGCATCTCGACGAGGCGCGAGAGGAGCGCGGGCATCCCCTGGGAGTCGCCCACCTCCAGGTACGCGAGCATGTCGTAGTACGCCTCCGGCGCCCCGAGTCCGTAGATGCAGGACACGGAAGCGACCACGACGACGTCCCGCCGCTCGAAGAGGGCCTTGGACGCCGCCAGGCGCAGCTTGTCGATCTCCTCGTTGCGGGAGGTCTCCTTCTCGATGTACGTGTCCGTCTGGGGCACGTACGCCTCGGGCTGGTAGTAGTCGTAGTACGACACGAAGTACTCGACGGAGTTGCCGGGAAAGAAGCCGCGGAACTCCTGGTATAGCTGGGCCGCCAGCGTCTTGTTGTGGGAGAGGACCAGCGTCGGACGGTTCACCGCCTCGATGACCTTCGCGATCGAGAACGTCTTTCCCGATCCCGTGACGCCGAGCAGGACCTGGTCGGACCGGCCCTCCCGCAGGCCCGCGGTCAGCCGTTGGATCGCCTGAGCCTGGTCGCCCTGCGGCGAGAAGTCAGTCTCCAAGCGGAAGCGCCCCCCGGCGCGCGCCTGAGCCTCGTGGTACGACGCCGGCTTCGCGAACGCGGCGGAAGAGTCCGGCGGTTTCTCCCGGGAGCCTGGACGGGGACTCATCGGGGCGAGACGGCCGGATGCGGGGACGCGGGCGGGACCGGGGTGCTCACGAAGCCCCCGCTTATAGCATAACGGGCGGCTATGCCTCAGAATCGAGGCGTGCGCAGAGTGCCCCGCATCCTGGCGGTGATCGTCCCGCTCCCCCTCGTCGCCCTCCTCGGCGGAGTCGCGGGCGGCTTCGCCACCAACTTCGTGCGCGTGCCGCGGGTCTCGCAGCTTGCTACGTACCGGCCGGACATCATCACGGAGATCGTGGCGCGCGACGGGTCGACGATCGCGCGGTATGCCATCGAGCGGCGCATCCTGGTGCCCCGCGCCGCGATTCCCTCCGTGTTCCGGAACGCCATCGTCGCCACGGAGGACAAGAATTTCTTCCAACACGGTGGAGTGGACCTTCCCCGCACGCTTTCGGCGCTCGTCGCCAACGTCCAGCAGGGGGGCTACGCGCAGGGCGGCTCTACGCTGACGCAGCAGCTCGCGCGGGCGATCTTCCTCTCTCCGAACAAGACCCTGTCGCGCAAGATCAACGAGGCGCTGGTCGCCTTCGAGATCGAGCGACGCTACTCGAAGGATCAGATCCTGACGATGTACGCCAACGAGATCTACCTCGGCCACGGTAACTATGGCGTCGAGGCCGCCTGCCGCTACTACTTCGGAAAGAGCGTGAAGGACGTCTCGCTGGCGGAGGCCGCGCTGCTCGCCGGGATCGTCCAGCGCCCGGAGGACCAGTCGCCGTTTCGCAACCCGCCCCTGGCCCGCGCCCGCCGCGCGACCGCCCTGCGCCGGATGCGCTCGGCCGGGTTCATCACGGAACGGGAGCGCGCGGCGGCCGAGGCGGAGCCGTTACCGTCGGCCCCATTCCTCCCCGAATCGATCATCGGCCCCTACTTCTGCGAGGAGATCCGCCAGTACCTCGAGAAGAGTTACGGCGAGAAGGACCTCTATCGCCGCGGGCTGCGGGTCGAGTCTACGCTCGACCCCGAGCTCCAGTCCTGGTCCGAGGAGGCCCTGGGATGGGGACTGCGCCAGATCTCGCGGCGCCACGGATTCCACAAGGTCCGAAATCTCCTTGCGGAGGGATACCGCTCGCTCGAGACGTACGTGGACCCGACCTGGGAGGGCGCTCGGATCGTGGAGGGCGCGTCCTTCCGAGGCGTGGTTTCCCGCGTAACGCCGGCCGGGGCCGACGTGCGGATCGGCGGGCAGACTCTCCTCCTTCCGAACGCGACTGCGGCCTGGACGGGCGCCTCCACCGCGGCCAAGATTCTCAAGACGGGCGACCTCGTCACGACGACGGTCCAGAAGAGCAAGGACGGAAGCCTCGTCCTCGCGCTCGACCAGGAGCCTCGCGAGCAGGGCGCGGTCCTGATCCTCGAGAACTCGAGCGGCGCGATTCGCGCGATGGTCGGCGGCTCGGACTGGACGCAGTCCAAGTTCAACCGCGCCACCCAGGCGCTGCGCCAGGCCGGCTCGGCGTTCAAGCCCTTCGTGTACCTCACCGCGCTCGAGCAGGGCTACACCGCCGCGGACACCGTTTTCGACGGGCCGCTGTCGATCGTCATCGACCCGCGGCAGCCTCCGTATCGCCCCAGCAACTACGACGGCAAGTTCCACGGGATCGTCACCTTCCGCAAGGCCCTCGAGCACTCCTACAACATCCCGGCCGTCCGCGTGGCACGCATGGTGGGTCTATCGAACGTCATCCAGACGGCGCATCGCCTCGGAGTCCGGCAGGAGCTCCACGCGTACCCGTCGCTCGCGCTCGGATCCTTCGAGGTCAGCCTGATCGAGCTGACGTCCGCGTACTCGGTCTTCGCCAACCAGGGCCTCGCCTTCTCCCCGTACCTGGTCGAACGGATCACGGACTCCAACGGCGACGTCCTTGAGCAGACGCATCCGGACCCGCGCGAGGTGGAGAGCCCGCAGACCTCCTACCAGCTGCTGCAGATTCTCCGCGGAGTCACGCAGCGCGGAACCGGGGCCTCCGCGGCGCAGCTCAAGCTCAACATCGCGGGGAAGACGGGCACCACCAACGACTTCACCGACGCCTGGTTCGTCGGCATGACCCCGCGCTACACGCTCGGGGTCTGGGTCGGGAACGACCAGAAGACCCAGACGATCGGCCGCGGCTCGGACGGCGCGCACACGGCCCTGCCGATCTGGATCCGCGTCCTGCAGAAAATGAAGGAGCACGGCCGGATCGATCCGAAGGAGGACTTCGAGGTTCCCCCGAACATCGTCTTCACGCCGGTCGACTACGAAACGGGGCTCAAGGCGACCACCGACAGCCCGCTGCCGGTCCTGGAATCCTTCGTCAGCGGCTCGCAGCCGACGGAGGAGTGGAACGTCCGGTCGCAGGAGATCTCGCGGCTCCCCTGGTCCCTGCAGCAGCCCTTCTACGTTCCCAAGAAGGGCGAATCGGAATCCGAGGTGTGGGAGCCGGAAGTCTCGCCGCCGTCACCCCCGTCGCCGCGCTGAGGGCGAGGGGTCAGGAGGCGGCGGCGCCCAGCGGCTGCACGTCGACGGTCACGGTGGCGACCACGTCCCGGTGGAGGCGCACGTGGACGCTGTGGGCGCCGAGGCGGCGGATCGGCTCGGTGAGCTCGACGCGGCGTCGATCGACCTCGATGCCCTTGGCGGCGAGCGCGTCGGCGATGTCGGAGGAGGTCACGGAGCCGTAGAGCTGGCTCTCGTCGCCGGCCTTCTTGGAGACCACGATGGTCAGCCCTTCGACCTTGCGCGCGACGTCCTCGGCCACGGCCTTCTCGTTCAACATCTTCTGGTCGTACTTCTTCCGCTCCTCGCCGAGCTTGCGGACGTTGGCGTCCGTCGCCTCGTACGCGACCCCCTGAGGAAAGAGGAAGTTTCGCGCGTAGCCCGGCTTCACGGTCACGGTGTCGCCGCGGTGCCCGAGGCCCCGGATGTCGTCGGCCAGAATGACTTTCATGACTTCTCCATTGCTCCCTCGCCCATTCGGCGAAAGTCGACGTACCAATCGAAAAGCCCCAGCAGCGCCACCCCCACGTGGATCGGGAAGTAGGACGCCAGGACGTACAGACCCGCCCGCAGCAAGCGGGCCCGGAACCATCTCCGGAGGAAGTGGCAGATGATAGAGAGGCCCGCCACAAAAAACAAGGCCGAGAGCGGAAAGAGGAGATTCCCGGCCGCCCGGCGCGCCTCCCCCGGGAGGAGCCCGAATGCCGCGCCGGACGCGACGAAGATGCCCGCCGCGGCCGCGGGAACCCGCAGCCCCTCGAACCGGGCCGCATCCGCCGTCGGACCAGGGCGCGCGCTGGCGGCTCCGCCGTAGAACGCGATCGCCGCACCGATAACCCAGAAGGCGCCGAAGATTCCCCAGAGATATCGCCGGGTCAGCTCCCGGGCGTCCGTGAGCAGGGCCCGCACGCGCGCCGCAGTGTCCTTGTCCGCGCCCGACCGGGAGTACGACTCCATCACCGAGGGAGTCATCCGGTCGAATGCGGTGGCGGCTTCGTCGGAGAGGGATGGGCCCGGGCCCCGCGCGGCCGCTCCGAAGGCGGCGGCGAGGAAGGCGCAGCCGGCGAGACAGATTCCGAGGTAGCAGCGCGAGGGCTCCGCCCCCGCGCGGAGGAAGCCGACGCTCGCCGTCGGAACGATTGTGACGCCCGCGACCGCGAACGCCATGGCGACCGCCGAGCCGATTCCGCCCGTCGCCGCCGCGAGCCCGAACACGATGGCCGACGTGATCGCGCAGCCGAGCAGCGCCGTCAGGAACCCTCGCCGGTGCGCGAGGCGCACGATGGGGACCGCCGCCAGCGGGACCCCGAGGACCCCGAAGAGAGGAACTACGAACACGGCCGCGAAACACGTCGCGGCCAGAAGAGCCGCCATGGGGATCTCGAAGCGGCTCATCGGCCGCGGCGGGGCCTCCGTCGCGACGTCGGTCGAGATCATGCGCCCGAGCGGGTGCGCCTAGTCCGTCGCGTACGGCAGGAGCGCGATCGAGCGAGCCCGCTTGATCGCCGTCTGCAGCTTGCGTTGGTGGAGGGCGCACGTTCCGGAGATCCGCCGCGGAAGGATCTTGCCGCGCTCGGGAATGAATCCCTGCAGCATCTTCACGTCCTTCCAGTCGATGTGCTCGATCTTCTCCGCGCAGAACTTGCAGACCTTGCGGCGGCGGACGAAGAATTTCTTCCGAGGACCGCCCTTCCCGTCCTTGCTCGCCGCGGCGCCGCGCGCGCCGGTGCGTCCCGATCCGCCTCCCATCCTCATGGCTCGGAGCTCCTTTCCGTCGCGGCTGCGGGAGCCGGCGCGGACGCCTCGGCGGGCTGGGCCGGCGGACGCGGCGGTCGGCGAACCGCCTTGATCTTCAGGCGCTCGGCCATCTTCGCGGCCCGCTTGAGCTCTTCATCCACGCGCACCGCGAGGTGCCGGAGCACCTGGTCGGAGAGCCCCATGCGCCGCTCGGCCTCGGCCACCGCGGCCGGTGGCGCCTCGACCTGCCAGTACACGTAGTGGGCTTCGCGTTTGCGCAGGATCGGGAAGGCGAGTCGCCGCTTGCCCCACGGCTCTTCCTTGACGACGTTCGCGCCGCCGTCCACCAGGATCTTCTTGTATTCGCCCGCGACCTTCGCGGCGTCTTCGTCGCTCAGGTCCGGAGTGACCAGAACGACGATGTCGTACAGCCTCATGATGTCCTCCTCATGGATATCAATCCGGATCGAGGCGGTCCGGAGAGGAAGGTTGAACATTCGCACGCCGCATCGCGGCGTCGATTCCGTGCGTCAGCCAGAGCCGGAGCGCCTCGACGGCGCGCCCCACGCTCTCTTCGAATGTCTCTCGCTCGGCCTTCGCGAAGGGCTCGAGGACGTAGTCCGCGAGGTCCCGCTCGCGCGAGTACCGCTCGCCGCGGATTCCCACCCTCAGGCGTGGAAAGTCCGTGGTAGCGAGATGGCCCGTCACCGATCGGAGGCCCTTCTGGCCTCCCGCAGATCCCCGCGCGCGCAGCCGAAGGATGCCGAGCGGGAGATCGATGTCGTCCACGACGACACAGAGCCCCGATGGTTCGACGCCATGTTTCTGGCAAAGAGCCCGAACCGCCTCACCCGAGGCGTTCATGAAAGTCTGCGGAAGAGCCAGGAGCACCGGGGTCTCTCCCACCCTTCCCCGACCGACTCGCGAGGAGCACTCGCGCGACCGGATCCGGATTCCCTCCTCGGCCGCCAGCGCCTCGACGATGCGGAACCCGGCGTTGTGACGGGTGCCGTCGTACTCGCCCCCCGGATTCCCGAGGCCGACGATGGCGTGCAGAGGCTACTTCTCCTTTTCCTTCTCCTTCTTGCCGTCCTTGCCCTCTTCCGCGGCCTCGTCCTCGGATACCGCCTTGCCCTTCTTCAGCACCTCGGGCTCGGCCGTCTCGGCGGCGCCCTCGACCGCCTCGACGACGGGCTCCTCCTCGCGCGTCGGATGCGCGACGTGGAGGACCACCTTCTCGGGATTGTCGACGATGCGCACGCCCTCCATCGCGGGAAGCTCGGCGATGCGGATCGCATCCCCGATCGACAGCTCCGTCACGTCCACGGCGATGTGCGCCGGGATGTCCGCGGGAAGGCACTCGATCTCGATCTCGCGGGTGACGACGTCCAGGATCCCCCCGTCGGTCTTCACGCCCTTCGCGATCCCGACGACCTCGACGGGCACACGGACCGTTACCCTGACGTCCATCAGGACGCGCACGAAGTCGATGTGGAGCGGCTTGCGGGAGACGGGGTCGCGCTGGAGCTCGCGGATCATCGCGTGACGGCTCTGGTCCGAGCCAGCCAGCTTGAGCAGGAAGATGGCGTTCTCGCCCGCGCCCTCGCGAAAAAGATCGGCGAGCGCCTTGCGGTCGAGCGAGATCGGGACGTTGGGCTTGCCGGCCCCGTAGACGACGGCCGGGATCCGTCCGCCCGCGCGGCTTCGCCGAGCCTCGTTCTTCCCGATCGTCGAGCGCTTCTCGACGGACAACTCGATGGTCTTCATGGCCTTCCCCGCGCGGGGTTCCGCGCAAAGAGGCGGATTCTACACAAAAAGCGAGGAAACGGAAGCCCCATCGTGGATCCGCTGGATCGCCTCGCCCAGCAGAGCCGCCACGGAGAGGGCCCGGATCCGGGCGCAGCGGGCCATCGCGGCCTCCACGGGAATCGTGTTGGTGACGAGCAGCCGCTCGAGCTTCGAGCCCTCGATGCGGTCCAGGGCGGGTCCTGAGAAGACGCCGTGCACGGCGGCCGCGAAGGTGCGCCGCGCCCCCTGCCCCCGCAGGGCCTCCTCGGCCTGGGTCAGGGTGCCGGCCGTGTCGATCATGTCGTCCAGAATCAGGGCGTCCTTCCCCTCGACCTCGCCGACGACGTTCAAGATCTCGGTCTCGTTCTTCCCCGTGCGCCGCTTGTCGATGACCGCCAGCGAGGCGTCGAGGCGTTTGGCGATCGCCCGCGCGCGCGTCAACCCGCCCACGTCGGGCGAGACGATGACGAGGTCGTCGAGGTTGAGCTTCCGGATCGCGTCGAGGAGCACCGGGGCCGCGAACAGGTGATCGACCGGGATGTTGAAGAACCCCTGGATCTGGGCCGCGTGGAGATCCATCGTCAGGATCCGATCCGCGCCGGAGGCCGTCAGCAGGTCCGCCATGAGCTTGGCCGCGATCGGCACGCGGGGCTTGTCCTTCTTGTCCTGTCTCGCGTAGCCGAAGTACGGGAGGACAGCGGTGATCCGGGACGCCGACGACCGACGGAACGCGTCGAGCAGGATGAGCAACTCCATGACGTGGTCGTTGACGGGAGAGCACGTGGGCTGGACGACGAAGACGTCGGCGCCACGCACGTTCTCGTCGATCTGGCAGTAGTCCTCGCCGTCGGAGAAGTTGTAAAGGGTCAGCGCGCCGAGTGAGATGCCCAGATACGCGCAGATCTCCTGCGCGAGCGCCGGGTGCGCGCGGCCCGAGAAGATCTTGAGGTCACCGTAGTTGAACGCGTGGCTCGTCAAGCGATCCGGATTCTAACCGCGAATCGGGGGCCCGAGGAGGCGGACGAAGAAATGGCTCAGAGGGAGGCGAGGCAGCCCTTCTCCCTCGCCACCGTCGGTCTCAGCGGGCGGGCTGCAGTCCCGACAACATGGTGACGAATCCAAACGGCGCCCTGCCCGTGATCACCCAGATCCAGGTTAACCCGACGCATTCCGCCAGCGTGCTGATCATCGCAGGGATGAACTTCGAGCAGACGGCGACGTTCGATCTTCGGCAGGGCGGCGCGGCGAAGGCTGCTGACGCAGAGGATCCTGGCGACCGGCACGCCTGCGACCGGGATTCAGTTCGAAGCGACGATCCCGGTGGGCACCGCCCCCGGGAGCGCCACGACGAACGCGGGTACGGGCTGCGGGCGGGTCCTCGTCAAAGTGTTCTAGGGGCCCGACGGGTGCGCCGCCGCACGGTTGGCTGGGGCGCTAGGACTCGAACCTAGAAATGCCGGCTCCAAAGGCCGGTGCCTTACCAATTTGGCGACGCCCCAAGCTCCGGAGATTTTACCCCGCCGCTCGCGAGGTCTCCGCGCCGGCCTGGGCCGAGGCCACCGCCTCCCCGGGGTCGTTCACCCGGGCGCGCTCGTACTCCTCCAGGATCCGCCGTTCCATCAGCTCCCGGGTCTCGCGGTTGAGGGGATGGGCGACGTCCTTGAACTCCCCGTTCTTCTTGCGCTTCGAGGGCATGGAGATGAAAAGACCGTTGGGGCCCTGGATGACCTTCAGGTCCGAGACCAGGAAGCACTCGTCGAGCACGATAGACACGTAGGCCTTCAGCTTCTCCTCCGAGACGGGAAACACCTTCACCTGCGTGATGTTCATGAGACTCCTCCCGGATCGATGCGGTGTTGGAATTCTCGGCGGCCGAGGGTGAGGCATCGGAAGATTCGCGCCTCGGGATGACGCGCCCCGATCGCCATGGAGGCCTCCGCGTTCACGCCGTGAAGGACGATCGCGGATCCGGATCCACTGATCGCGTAGTCGAGCGTGGCTCGTTCGACGGTTCGGAGGTAGGCATCCATCCTCGGTTCCACACCTAGCACGGCGGATGCCAAATCGTTCGGGCCCAGGTATCGGACCGAATCTTCCTCGATCGCGAGGCGCTCCGGGAGCCGACCGCGACCCGCAAACGCGCGGTAGACCGCAGCGGTGGAGATCGAGAAGGGCGGGACGAGAAGGACGAGCTCGACTGCCGGGCCGTCCTCCCGGGGTGTCACGACTTCGCCCCGTCCGCTGACGTCGGCATCGCCGCCTGTCAGGAAGAAGGGGACGTCGCTTCCGAGCTCCGCCGCGAGCCCGGCAAGGGACGACTCGTCCTCGTCGAGCGACCAGAATCGCGCCAGGAGCCTCAGAGTCGCCGCTGCGTCGGCGCTGCCGCCCCCGAGCCCGGCTCCCGCCGGGACCCTCTTCTCGAGCCGCAACCGCACGTGGGGCGGCCTTCCCGCGTGCTTCGCGAGACGCCGCGCCGCGCGTACGACCAGGTTGTCCTCGCCCGCGGGAAGGCTCGGGTCGTCGCACGAGAGCTCCATAGCGTCCGCCGGCTCGACTGTCAGCCGGTCCGCGAGGTCGATGGAGGCCATCCGCGATCGGATCTCGTGATATCCGTCGGGCCGCAGCCCGCCCACGCGCAGCTCGCGGTTGATCTTCGCGGGAGCCAGGCAGGTCAGGCTCATCGGCCGGGCGCCGGTTTCGCCGCGCCCGATTCCACCCCGAGGAGATCCAGCTTCAGGCTTCGGCCGGACCGGGCCTCCTTCAAGGCGATTTGTTGCGGCCACGTCTCGATCGCGCCCGAATACGACGCGGCCAGGTCGCCTCCGTTGGCGCGGATCCGGAGAGACCGGAGCCGCCGTGCCTTCACGTCGAGCACCGCCTCGACGGGATAGGGAGTCTCCCAGATCAGGAGGCATTCGCCCCCGTCGCACCCCCCTACGGCGCCGGGGGCTCCCGGCCAAACTGCCGCCAGTACGGAGCGCAGCGCGTCGGGGTCGACCACGAAGGCCCGCTGGTCCTGGCCCTTCACCCATCCCTCCGCGTAGTCCGCGATGCGCGATCCGAAGGGCCCGGTGAGGGACGCGGAGAGGACGCGTTGCCCGTCGTAGCTGACCGCGAGGGTGCCGGAAACCGACGGCATGGCCCGCGAGCTCATGTGGGCGTCGTAGAGCAGGCGCGAGGCGGGAAGGCGGGAGGCGCGTTCCTGCGCGGCGCCCCACGCGTCCAGCGCCTCTCGAACATCCTGCGGGCTCGCGGGCGGAAAGTAGCGAACGGCGCGAGGGCCTGCGCAGGAGGCGAGAATCAGGAGGAGCGGAAGGGCGGCGAGGGATCGGAGGAGACGGACGCTCAACGCTGCGTGAGCGGGGAACCCGCGCGCTTGAGCTTCTCGCGAACGCGCTCGGGCTCCTCGCTCTTGAGCTCGAGCGCCTTCGCCCAGTGCCGGACCGCGGAGTCCATCTTGCCGAGCTTCGCGTCGAGGTCGCCCATGTGCTCCTCGATCGTCGGGTCCGTCGGCTCCCGCCGGTATGCCTCGCGAAGATTCGTCTCGGCGCTGTCGAGCCGTCCGAGGCGGAAGTACGCCCACCCCAGGGAGTCCCGGAAGGCCGCGTTGCGCGGTTCCCTCGCCACCGCCTTCTCCAGCAACTCGCGCGCGCGATCCAGCTGGACTCCCTTGTCCGCCCACATGTATCCGAGGTAGTTGGCGGTGGCGGCGTCGTTGGGTCGAATGGCGAGGATTTCCAGGAACACCTTCTCCGCCTCGGCCGCGGAACCGGCCCGCTCGAGGCTCGAGGCGAGACGGAAGAGCGCGTCGGTGTTCTCGGGGAAGCGGCGCGACGTCTCGCGGGCGATGCGGGCGGCGGCGGCGAAATTCTTGAGCCGGGCGTACGCGTCGGCCGCCGCGTTCATCGAGTCGGCGTCCGGGGCCGAACCGAGCTCGTCGAGCTTCGCCTCGGCCCCCTTCCTGTCGCCCGTGCGGAACTGAAACTCGGCCGCCGCGGCCGCCCACTCGGGATCCCGGGGCTCCACCGCGGACAGCGCCTTCGACCGTTCCCGCCCGTCCGCGAAGTCTTCGCCGTCGCGGTCCGCGGCGAGCAGGATGCGGGCCGCGCGGGGATTCACCTTGCCCTGTGGCTGGGCCGCGGGGGCGAGGATCCGCCGGGCCTCGGCCCAGTTCTTCTGGAGATACGCGATGAAGCCGAGCTCGACCGTCGCGGACTGGCGGATGTCGGCTCGGTGCGGATCGTCCCCGGCTCTCTGGATCATGTCCTGGTACATGGTCCGCGCCTCGTCGAACCTCCGCTCGCGGGTCAGCTCGGAGGCGAGCGCCCGGCGCGAGGCCGAATCGTCCGGATCCGCCTCGATCAGAGCGCGCAGCAGCTTCTCCCCCTGGGCGGTGTCCGAACGCTCGAAGAGAACCGTCGAGAGCAGCCGCTTGGCGGAGGGGTTCTCGGGACGCTGCGCGATGAGATCCCGCGCGCGCTTCTCCGCGTCGACGAAGCGCCCGGCCCGCGCCAGGTCGAGGACGATGCGCTCCCCGATCGCGCCGTTGGACGGGTCCCGCTGCGCGAGCTGCTCGAGAAGCGCGAGCGCCTCGTCCATCTTGTCCTGCTCCTCGTAGAGGTCCACGAGCGCCGCCGCGATCTCGCGGTCCGCCGGGTCGGCCTCGTGGAGCGAGCGATAGAGCCCCTCGGCTTCCTTCCATCGGCCGCTCCGCGATTTCGCTTCGGCCGTGAGCCGCTGGATCGCGGGCTGGCCCGCGAGCTCCGGCAGGTCGTCCATGACCGCCGCCGCCTCCGCGGAGCGATCGGCGACCAGAAGCGCCCGGGCCAGGCTCACCGCCGTGCCGACGTCCGATGGAGAGAGTCGCCGGGCGATCGTGAGCTGCTCAATCGCCGCCGGCAGCCGCGTCGGGTCCTTCTCCGCCGCCGCGAGCTCGAGCGAGCCGAGCAGGCGACGGGCCTCCGAGAGTTTGGGGTCCAGGGCGACCGCCTTGCGGGCCTCGGCCGTCGCCTCTTCGACGACGTTCAAGTCGCGCAGCAGCTGGGCGTACTCCAGGTGCACGACCGGGTCCGACGGAAGCTTGAGCAGGACCTTGCGGTAGAGACCCAGCGCCACCTGGAACTGCCCGTCGGCAACCGCCCCGCGGGCCGCGAGGAAGGCTTTCCGACTCTCCAGGAGATCGTCCGCGGAGGCCGCGAGGGGGTGGAGAATGACGGCCAGGGACAGGACGAGGACAGCTCTCAGCGTCACCGCCGCAATGTAGCACGGCCCCCGCGGGCTCCGGACCGCGGCGGGACCTCGCGTCGCGGGAGGCCCGGGAAAGGCCTGCGGCCTGGAGCCGCGCACGCGATCCGCCATTACGCGATAATCAAAGAGCACATGCCGCGACTCGGCGTCCTACTCGTCAAGGCCGGCGCACTGACCGAGGAGAGCGTGAATCGCGCGCTCGCCATCCAGGGCTTTGCGGGCGGTCGCATCGGCACGCTCCTGATCGAGCGGGGCTCGGCGTCCGAGGAGGACGTCGGAAAGGCGCTGGCCGAGCAGCACGACTGCGAGTACGTTCCGTGGGCCACGCTCGGCGCCGTGCCGCCGGAGGTCACGGCGGCGCTGCCGGCGAAATTCGCGATCCGGCATTCCGCGATTCCCGTCGAGCTCCAGGAGGGATTCCTCCGGATCGTCCTGCGCGATCCCGCAAACCTCCGGATTCTCGACGAGCTCTTCTTCGTCACGGGTAAGAAAATCGTGCCCGCGACCGCTCCCGAGGTCCGCATCTACCAGGCCCTCGAGAAGTATTACGGCGAGCGTCGGACCCCCCGTTTCGCGATCCTGGCGGAAAAGATCTCCCGCCCGACGCTGACGTCCGTGATCAAGAAGCCTCTCCCCCCGCCGCCGGACTTCTCGGCGCCGGTAACGTACATGCCGGGAGACTCGGTGCCGCGCGCCGACGCGGATTCGGACGACGCCTACGCCACGCCGACCTGGAACATTCCCGACGAGCCTCCCGTCGGCTGGGGGGGATTCGCCCCGCCCGTCGAGGAGGGCGCCGAGCCCGAGCTCGAGTCGATCCCGTGGGAGGAGATGCCGTCGCAGCCGCTGTGGCGCTCCTCCCCCGAAGAAGCCCGCCAGAGGCCGTCGCCCGTTCGACCCGCGGGGGCGCCGAGGTCGCGGGAGAACGCGCCGCGGCGGACCGCGCCGTCCACGGAGGCGGCCCCGCCTCCCCCGCCGCAGCGGGCGGGGATCCCCTCCCCCGCGGACTTCGCCGCGATCCTCGCCGCCTCCGACCGGGACGCAATCTTCGAGGCAGCGCTTAGGGCGCTCGCGCGCCGGTTCCGCAAGAGCGCCGTATTCGCGGTGCGTCCGGACGGGGTCGCGGGCTGGGCCGGCCTCGGCGATGGCGTCCGGGACGGCGAGCTGAAGGCCCTCGCGATCCCCTGGTCCGAGCCATCCCTCTTTCTGAACGTCCGGATGAGCCGCTCCTTCTATCTCGGGCCCATGCCGACCCTGCCCCGACACAAGGACCTGGCCGCGGCGTTGGGAGGCTGGCCGTCGGAATGCCTGCTCCAGCCCGTCCTGATGCGCGATCGGACCGTGGCCTTCTTCTACGTGGAGGGGTCCTCCGCGCATGGGGCGACCCCGACCGATCTGACGTACGTCCGGGAGCTGGCCGGGGCAGCCGCCGCAGCGCTGGCCGCGTCCATCCGCTTGAAGAAGAAGCAGGTTATATAATCCATGACCCCGGAGGATTCGTGATCAAAGCCGACATCGTGGACCGAGTGGTTGACCTGGCGCAGATCCCGCGAGCCAAGGCCGCGACGGCCGTGGAAACGGTCATCGAGGCCATGCGCTCCGCGCTTGGCGCGGGAGATCGCATCGAGCTACGCGGATTCGGAGTCTTCCAGGTGAAGCGCCGCAAGCGGGGAATCGGACGCAATCCCAAGACGGGCGTCGAGGTCTCAATCCCACCCGGGAACACGATTCGATTCAAGCCGGGCAAGGATCTGCGCGACCTGACCTAGCAAGGAGTTTCCATTCCCATGCCGCGGATCGGCGAACTGCTCGTCGCGGAAGGCGTCCTTTCGGAGGTCGCCGTGCAGAGCGCGCTCGGATTCCAACGGCACACCGGGGAACCGTTCCGTCTCGGGACGATCCTGCTCGACCGCGATCTCCTGGGCGAGGAGAGCCTGATGAAGGCGCTGTCCTCGCTTCACCGCTGCGACTACGTGGCCTGGTCGGAGATTCTCAAGGCCACCCCGCGCATCGTTCGGCAGCTCCCCGAGCGGACGGCGACGCGCCTTTCGGCGATCCCCTACGCGCTCGAGGGCCGGGGCCTCCGCGTGGCGTTCAAGAATCCGTCGAACCTCGCGGCGGTGGACGAAGTATCGTCCGTCACGAATCGCCCCGTGATCCCCGCCGTGATCTCCGAGGTCCGCCTCGTGCAGGCGCTCAACCTGTTCTACGGCCGACCCGTGCCGATCGAGTTTCGCAACGTGCTCCTCAAGCTCGAGCGCAACGAGGAGCGCCGCCTCTACAAGACTCGCGGGACCCTGCGCGCGCCGCTGTCGCCCCCGCCGCCGCGCGAGCGCGCGTGGGAAACATCCTGGGCTATCCCGATCGAGAACGCTTCGCCCGAGCCCGAGCCCGAGCCCGCGCCCCGGTCCTACGCGGCTCCGTTCGCCTCCGCGGAGCTGACGCAGGGCGAGCTCGCGGACTCAGGGGACTTCCTGCCGGAATATGCGCCGCCCCGGGCGCTCAGTCCGGAAGAGATGGTCGCTCGGATGTGGAGGGACGAGACGCCTCCCGATCCCGACGACAGCGCGGTGCGCGCGATGTGGGAGCCGCCCCGGGAGCCCAGGCCGCAGGCGGCGGAGCGCTCGTCCGCGCGCAACCAGGTCGCCGAGGCCACTCTCGACGCGCTCGCGCAGCGGTTTCCCCGGGTGCTCCTGCTCGTCTCCGCGCAGGATTCCGTCCAGGGGTGGAGCGGGCGCGGCGCGGGCATCACCCTGGAATCAATCACCGGCCTTCGGATCCCGTGGGGCGAGCCGTCCATCTTCGCCTTCGTCAAGCTCTCCGGCAGCGCCCACAGGGGATCCCTGAACCGGATTCTCGTACCGCCGGCTCTGGCTCAGATCGTCGGGGCCAAGGCCGTCGCGGCCTGCGCCGTGTTCCCGGTCCGCATCAAGGATCGCCTGATCGCGTTTCTCTACGCGGACCGCGGAGGCGCGCCCCTTTCGGAAGACGACTACCGGAGCCTCGAGATCGCGTCGAGCTCCCTTGGCAGCTCGCTCGCCCGACTCCTTCTCGAAATGCGTCGGAACGTTTCGCCGGCCTGATCCCCTGAACGGATCGCCGCCCTCCGATCCCTTCGGGGAGCCACCGCCTCGTCCGCGCGGCTGGCGCCGCGTCGTCGAGCATCCGCTCTTCCACCTCGCTCTCCTCGCGGCGACGTTCGTGACGACGACGCTGGCGGGCGGACTCTTCACCGATCGTGGGGGTTGGCTCGTGAAGGGCTCGTTCTCCGACGGGTACGCGTTTTCCGTTCCGCTCCTTCTCATCCTCGGCGTGCACGAGCTCGGCCACTACGCCATGTGCCGGCGCTACGGCCTGGCGGCCACCCTTCCCTACTTTCTACCGTCCCCGCCTCTTCTCGTTCTCGCCGGCACCTTCGGCGCCGTGATTCGGATCAAGGAGCCCATTCGGACGAAACGCCAGCTCCTAGACGTCGGCGCCGCGGGTCCGCTCGCCGGGTTCTTCACCGCGCTTCCCTTTCTTCTGTACGGAACCGCGCACCCGCGCCCGAGCACGACGGCGCTCACTCCGGGCACCTGGCTCTTCGGCTACCCGCTCATCGTCCGCTGGGCGCAGCAATGGATGCACGTGGGCCCCTACACGAGCGCGACGGTTCACGAGCACCCCACGTTTATGGCGGCGTGGTTTGGACTTCTCGTGACCTGCCTGAACCTCCTGCCCATCGGCCAGTTGGATGGGGGCCACGTGCTGCGAGCGGCCGTCGGGAAGCTTCAGCCGCGCGTGTCGGCCGTGGTGCTGGGCCTCTGCGTCATCGCCGGCGTCGCCGGCTCCCCCGTCTGGACGGTCCTGCCGCTCCTCGTGGCCGTAATCCTCGGGGTGACCCATCCGCCCGTCGACGACGACGCGGCCCCGCTCGACTTCGGCCGCACGCTCGTCGCCCTGCTCTGCGTCGCGGTCTTCCTGGTCTGCTTCACGCTGTCGCCGATCCAAACGCCGCCGTAGAGGCGCCTCCTCAGCGCGCCGGTAGCTCCAGGAGAAACGTCGCGGGCCCCTCGTTGACGAGGGAGACATCCATCGTTGTTCCGAAGACGCCCGTTTCGACGCGTGCGCCGAGGCCTCGGAGCGCGGTGACGAAGCCGTCGTAGAGGGGCCGAGCCTCTTCGCCCGGCAGCGCGCGATCGAATCCCGGCCGGCGGCCGCGGGACAGGTCCGCGGCCAGCGTGAACTGGGAGACCGCCAGGACCGCGCCGTCGACATCCGCGAGCGAGAGATTCATCTTGCCGGCCGCGTCCTCGAAAATCCGCATTCCCGCGACCTTGCGCGCGGCTTCCTGCGCCGCGGGAAGCGCGTCGCCCCTCTCGGCTCCGAAGAACACGAGCAGGCCGCGGCCGACCGCCCCGACGATCTCCCCCGCCACGCGCACCTCCGCGCTCCGGACCCGCTGGACGACGAGCCTCACGCGCGGCGCCTCCGGGCGATGCGGCGCAGCTCGGCGGGCTCCGGCGCCCCGAGGAGGTGGGCGGCCACTCCGTAGAACGCCGCCGCGGCTCCGATCATCACCGCCAGGATGCCGGCGCCTCGCCAGCCCGCGATGTCTCCGGGGGGAACGAGCCGGAACGCGCCCGCCAGGAGCAGGCCCATCGCCGCTGAGGCGGCTCCGATCCGAATCAGCGACGCCGCCACGGCCCTGCCGCGCATGGGCCCGTGCCGCCGCCGGAACGCGGCGAGGAGGATCGCCACGTCGACGGCGGCCGCGGCGGAGGCGGCGAGGCCTATACCCGGAAGGCCCAGCGAGGGCGTCAGGATCCCGCAGAGCAGGAGAAAGACGGCCGCGTCGGCCAGGGCGGCGAGGACCGGAAGCGTGGTGCTCTGGAGCGCGTAGAACGCCGGCACGAGGACGCGGACACCCGCGAAGAAGAACAGACCGACCGCCAGCGCCGCCAGCGCCCCGGCCGTCGCCGCGGTGTCGGACTCGCCGAACCGTCCGCCCTGGAAGAGGACGCGCACGATGGGTACCTGGAGGACCACGAGCCCGACGCTCGCGGGGACCGTGACGAACGCGATCAGCCGCAGCGCGAACGCCAGGTTGTCCTTGAAGGGCTCGCGATCCGCGGCGAGGGCCTGCCGCGACAGCAGCGGCAGGATCGCCGTCGCGACCGAGACCGCGAAGCCGCCGAGCACGAGCTCCTTCAGTCGGTTCGCGTAGTAGAGGTGGGACACGCTCGCATTCCCGAGGCCCGCGGCGAACCGCGTCGAGACCACGGTGTTGACGGTGTTGATCCCGTAGGCGAAGAGCCTCGGAGCCATCAGCAGCAGCACGGAGCGGACGGCGGGGTCTCCCCAGCCGAGGGCGGGCCGGCCGACGGCGCGCAGCCGCCGCAGCTGCGGCACCTGGATCGCGATTTGGAGGATCCCGCCCGCGAGGACCCCTCCCGCCAGCCCGTACGTGGGCTCCGCCAGGCGGGGCGACACGAAGAGGGCCGCGAAGATCAGGGCTACGTTCAGGAAGATCGGCGCCGCGGCCGAGATCGCGAACCGGTGATGGGCGTTCAGGATTGCCTGGCACAGCGCGGAGAGAGACACGAGGAGGATGTACGGAAAGATCCACCGGTTCAGAAGGACCGTCAGCTCGAACTTCCCCGGCGTCTGATGGAACTGCCCCGCGAGGAGCCCCACGAGCCACGGCGAGAGGAGGATCCCGAGGACGGTGATGCCGGTCAGCAGCAGCGCGAAGGTCCCCGCGACCCGGGCGAGAAAGGCCCTCGCCTCCTCCTCGGTGCGCCCGGCGGACACCGAGGCGTAAACCGGGATGACCGCGGAGGACATGGCCCCTTCTCCAATGATCTCTCGCAGCATGTTGGGGATGCGAAACGCCACGAAGAAGGCGTCGGTGCGCATCCCCGCGCCGAGGGTGGACGCGATGACCTTGTCCCGTACGTAGCCCGTGACCCGGGACAGGAGAGTCAGAGGGGTGATCGTCGAGGCGGATCGGACCAGTCGCCCGCGGGCCTCGTCGATCTCTTGCTGGGACATTTCGGTAGGCCGATTCTAGCCGGTGCGGCGCCGGGACATCATCTGTCCGGCCGAAAGTGGAATATCGTGTCAGCACCTGAAAGGAGGGCGAACACATGGCCAGCGTCAACAAAGTCATTCTGATCGGCAATCTCGGAAAGGACCCGGAGATCCGGACCACCCCCCAGGGGACCTCCCTCGCTCGCTTCTCGCTCGCGACGACCTCGACGTGGAAGGACGCGTCCGGCGCCAAGCAGGAGCGCACCGAGTGGCACGACATCGTCGCGTGGGAGAAGCTCGCCCAGATCTGCGGCGAGTATCTCCACAAGGGGAAGATGGTCTACGTCGAGGGCAGCCTCCAGACGCGCAGCTGGGAGGACCAGAACGGGCAGAAGCGGTACAAGACCGAGGTCAAAGCCTCCAACGTCGTCATGCTGTCCCGGCGGGAGGATGGCGCGCGGGCGAGCGCGAGCGCCGCTCCCGCGCGGGAAGTCGCGGACGCGTCCGAAGCTCCCGTGGCCTCCGGCGCGACGTACGACGACGACGTCCCCTTCTGAGGCGGAGCGATGCCCGCGTACGTCCTCGTCGAGGTCGAGGTTCTGGACGCTCCCGCCTTCGAGCGTTATCGGGAAATCGCCCCGCCCATCATCGCCGCCTACGGAGGGCGCTACCTCGCTCGCGGAGGACGCAGTGAGACGCTGGAGGGAGATCCCTGCCACCGGATGGTCGTCCTCGAGTTCCCGAGCCTCGAGCGGGCAAGGGAATGGTGGGCGTCGGAGGAGTACGCCGCGGCCCGGTCGATCCGGAGCCTCTCGGCACGCGTCCGGATGATCGCCGTCGAAGGGGTCTGACTTAGGCCAGGTCTGCCGCGAACTCCCGAATCTGAGCGGCGACGGTCTCGGGGCCGCGGGCCGCGTTCGCCGGCTGCCGCAGGGACGCGAGGTGCCGCGCGTAGTCCTCCAGCCGCTCCTTCGCCTCCACGCGGCGGGCGACGGAGACCGAGGCCTCCACGGCCGCGACGCACCGCGGGTAGTCCGCGATCCGGCTGCACACGAACAGGAGGTCGCAGCCCGCCTCCGCCGCCAGCGCGCAACGCCGCGGCAGATCGCCGAACGCGTCCAGCGCGCCCATCTCGAGGTCGTCGGAGAACGCCGCGCCCTCGAAGCCCACCCGATCGCGCAGAAGGCGGGTCGCCCGCTCCGGAGAGAGCGACGCCGGAAGGCCGTCCGGGCCGCCGGCGTGCGAAACCATGATGGCGTGCGCGTCGTGCATCAACCCGTCGAAGGGCGCGAGATCGAGGGCCTCCTCGTACGGATCGGGCGAAATCGTGGGGAGAGACCGGTGCGTGTCCACGGTCGCACGTCCGAGCCCGGGAAAGTGCTTGAGGCACCCGCCGATCCCCCGGGAGTGCAGCCCGGCCAGGAACTCGCCGGCCGCGTGCAGAACCTCGTGCGCTTCCGGCGACGCGCTGCGCTCGCCGAGCACGACAGCGCCCGCTCCCGCGACGGCCCGGTCCACCACGGGCGCGAGATCGACGTCGAAGCCCAACGTCGAAAGCGCCTCTCCCGCGAGATCGCCCAGTCTCCGGGCCTTCCCGGCCCGCGCCGCGTCCTGGAACGACGGCGTCGCCGACAGGATGCCGCTCAGCCGATCGACCGGTCCACCCTCCTGGTCGAGGAAGAGAAAGCGCACCGGAACCGCCCGCAGCTCGGCGATCAGCCTCCGCAGCTGCTCGAGATCCTCGATGTTGCGTCGGAAGAGAATCACGCCGTACGGAGGATATTCGGCGAGGACCACGCGTTCGGCGTCGGTGAGTCGAGGCCCCCCGATCCCGACGGCGAAGAGCCCGGAGCTCACTGGTTCTTCAGCCGGCCCTGAAGCGACGCGAGGAGAGACAGCGCCGAGAGCGGCGTCATGCGGTCGATGTCGAGTCCCCGGAGCTTCTCGAGCGCGAGCTCCTCCTCCGCGGAGAACAGGACGAACTGCCCGGTCCCCGCGCTCTCCCCCTGCCGCCGCGCGATGACGGGCGCGCCCTGGACATCGAGCTCCTGCTTCTCGAGGTTCGCGAGCACCTCACGGGCGCGACCCGTCACCTCCGGAGGGAGGCCCGCGAGCTCCGCGACCTGGATGCCGTAGCTGCGGTCGGCCGCGCCGGCGACGACCTTGCGCAGGAACACCACCCGCCCTCCGATCTCCTTGACCGCCATCGTGGCGTTGGTGACTGCGGGCTTGACGAGGGCAATCTCAGTCAGCTCGTGGTAGTGCGTGGCGAAGAGGACGAACGCGGACTTCCCGGGCGTATCGTGCAGATACTCGAGGAGCGCCCAAGCGATCGACAGGCCGTCGAACGTCGACGTGCCGCGACCCACCTCGTCGAGGATCACGAGGCTTCGGGGAGTGGCCTGCGCCAGGATCGATGCCGACTCGAGCATCTCGACCATGAAGGTGGACTCCCCGCGGGAGAGATGGTCGGACGCGCCGACGCGGGTGAAGATGCGATCGAGCGGCGAAAACCTCAGCGAGCCCGCGGGGACGAAGGAGCCCGCCTGAGCGAGGAGAACGATCGTCGCCACCTGGCGCAAGTACGTGGACTTCCCGCCCATGTTGGGTCCTGTCACGACGAGGATGCGGCGCTCGGGAGTGAGGTCGCAGTCGTTGGGAACGAAGACCTCCTCCCGGCGCAGGTGCTCGACGATCGGATGGCGTCCGTCGGTGATCCGCAGGCAGGGAGCATCGGACAGCTCGGGCCGCGCCCATCGGCCCGAGCAGGCGACGTCGGCGAAGCTCGCCGAGAGATCCAGTTGCGCGATCGCCGCCGCGGTCCGGGCGACCCGCTCTCCCGCGGTCGACAGCTCGGCGAGGAGGCTTCCGTACAGGCGAGTCTCGATCTCCGCGATGCGATCCTCGGCGCCCAGGATCTTCTCCTCGAGCTCCTTCAGGGCGGGAGTCACGAAGCGCTCCGCGTTTGCGAGCGACTGGCGGCGGATCCAATCCGAGGGCACCTTGTCCTTGTGCGCGCTGGAAACCTCCAGCGAGTACCCGAAAACGCGGTTGAATCGAACCTTGACCCCCGAAATCCCGGAGCGCTTCCGTTCCGACGCCTCGACGCCCATCAGGGCGGTCTGCGCGTTGCGGCGAAGGTCCCGGAGCGCGTCGAGCTCGGCGTCGGCGCCGTCGCGGATCACGCCCCCGGCCGACGCGAGCACCGGAGGCTCCGGCGCAAGGGTCGCCTCGACCCGGGCGACCACGTCATCTGTCTCGGGAACCAGCTCGCACAGCGCGCGGAAGCGGGCGGCGGCGAGCCGGCTCGCGGCCTCGAGGATCCGGGGAACCACCTTCAGCCCCGCGGCGAGCGCGGCGACTTCGCGGGGCCCCGCGCTGCCGACGGCCACTCGCGCGAAGCGCCGCTCGAGATCGCCGACCTCCGCGAGCGAGACCTGGAGCTCCTCCGCCGCGTCTCGCCGCCGCATCAGCTCCTCGACGGCGTCCCAACGGGTCTCGAGCTCGATCGCGTCCCGGGACGGATGGCAGAGCGCCGCCCGCAGGGCGCGGGCCCCGAGCGGCGTGCGTGTCCGGTCCAGCAGTGCGAAGAGGCTTCGCGCGGTCGAGCCGTCGGAGGATTCGAACAGCTCCAATGTCGCGGAAGCCGCGGCGTCTAGCCCCATCTCCTCGCCGAACGCCAGCGGGGCCGGGGCGCCGACGTGGTGCAGGCCTCCCGGCCGCATCTGGCGCGCGTATGCGAGCGCGGCGCCCGCGGCGCTCCGGCAACCCGCGGGAGATCCCGTGTGGGGCTGCGCCTCCAGGGCCTCCGCCCACCAAGCCGCGTCCCGCCGCGAGAGGGAGGCCGGGAACTCGGGAGGCGGCGCGCCTTCGGGAACCAGGATCTCGCGCGGCCGAAAGAGCGAGACCGCGTCGGCCACCCGCGAGGCCGGGACCATTCCCGCGTGGAAGCGGCCCGTCGACAGATCGAGGAACGCGACTCCCCAGTCCGGCTCGCCGGGCACCAGCGCCGCCAGGTAGCAGGGCGCGTCGGGGACGAGGGACTCCGGATCGAGAACTGTACCGGGCGTCACGACCCGCGTGATGTCCCGGCGGACGAGGCCCTTCGAGGCGCGCGGATCCTCGACCTGGTCGCAGATGGCGACCTTCCGGCCCGCGGCCACGAGCCGGGCGATGTGATGATCGACGCTCTGATGCGGCACGCCGCACATGGGGGCCTCGATGTCGGAGTCCCGATGCCGGGCCGTGAGCGCGATCCCCAGCAGCGGCGCCGCCTCCCGGGCGTCCTCGAAGAACATCTCGTAGAAGTCGCCCATGCGGTAGAGGAGGATGGCGTCCGGAACCCGGCTCTTCATCTCGAAGTACTGCCGGAGCATCGGAGTCGTTCTTGGAATCGTTGCGCTCACGCCGGTGCTAGCATAACGGCGGCGCCCCGCGAAGCATGAACGTTTTGGCCATCGACACCGCCACCCCGAAGCCCGCCGTCAGTGTCTCCGCCGACGGAACGCTCTTCGAGCAGCCCCTGCCCGACGATCGCCGATCCTCGGAGGAGTTGCTCCCCGCGGTGAATCGCGCTCTCGAGGCCGCGAACCTGCGGCTGGACGAGTTCGACCGCCTGGCCGTCTGCTCGGGGCCCGGCTCCTTCACCGGGATCCGGATCGGCATGGCCACGGCGTGGGGTCTCGGCCGCGCCTCGGGAATCGCCGTCGAGGCGGTCTCGACGCTCGCGGCGATGGCCGAGGCCGCGCGCGGCTCGAGCCCGCACCGCGTCGTGGCGGCGGTTCTCGATGCCGGCCGCGGCGAGATCGTTCTCGAACGCTTCGACCTGACGGGCCCTCGCGCGCGCTCGCTCGCTCCCGCGCGACGCCATCCTCGTCCGGACCTCTCGGGACTGGCGGGGACGGACGCGGTGGCGGCGCTGCCTCCCGATCTCGCCGGGGAGAACCGACGGGAGCTGCCGATGCTCGTGGCCTCGGCGCTGGCCCTGGCCGTCGGGAGAGCGCCGAGTGCGGCGTCGAGCTCTCCCTCGGGGGCTTCCTATTCGCGGCCGAGCGCCGCCGAGGAGAAGCGTGGCGCTTCGTGAGCCCCAGGCCTCGCCCTACCGCGTCCGCCCGGGAACGCCGTTCGACCTCGACGAGGTCGCGCGCATCGAGTCGGAGTCCTTCCCGGTCCCCTGGAAGCGCGAGTTCTTCGCGAGCGAGCTGTCCGAGCCCCACCGCTACGTCCGGGTGCTCGGGCGAGACGACGGCGGGGATCCCCGGGTCGGCGGGTACCTCTTCGCCGTGTCGCTCTACGAGGAATTCCACGTCAACAAGATTGCAACCGACTTGCGTCTGCGGCACCGGGGATACGGCCGGGCCCTGATCGAAGACGCCCTGTCCCGGGCCCGGTCCGTCGGGGCCTCAGCGGTGACCCTGGAGGTCCGCGTCTCCAACGAAGCGGCGAGACAGTTTTACCGGTCCTACGGCTTCACCGAGGCATACCGGCGCCGCTCCTACTACCAGGACGGCGAGGACGCCTTCGTCCTGATTCTGGCGCTTCCAGCGGGATTTCGACGTGGTTGAAAGCCTCCGCTCCCGGCATTAGACTTGGGCCGTGGCCCTTCCGTCCTCGTTCCCAGAACAAAAAACAAGGAGGATCGCCCCGATGGCATACGGGAATACGGAGGCTTCGAGCGATACCGATTCCGAGTTTCGCCGCCTGCACGACGAGCACCGCGACCACGAGGAGCGGCTCTCTCAACTGGCGGCCAAGTCGCATCTCTCCGAAGACGAAGAGTTCGAAGAGAAGCGACTCAAGAAGGAGAAGCTCCTGATCAAGGATCGCATGGAGGCGATCGCGCGGCATCGGGGCGAGGCCGCCAGCTGAGGGTTCCCATCGCCCGGGAAGGCTGGGTCTTCATCCTTCCCCCACTGGCGGCTGGAGGGATCGCCTATCTTCTCGGCCACGCCGTGGTCGCAGCGGTCCTGATCGCCGCCACGCTTTTCCTCATTCAGTTCTTCCGAGATCCCGAACGATCTCCCGAGGGCGGCCCGGAGACGATCGTGTCCCCCGCCGACGGGACGGTGCTTTCGATCACGGAAGCGCCCGAGGCTCCCGAGGGCGCGCGACGCCGCCTCTCGATCTTCATGTCGGTGTTCAACTGCCACGTGAACCGGGCCCCCTCGTCCGGGACGCTCGCCGACTACGCGTACGTGCGCGGCCGCAAGGAGGCGGCGTTCTCGGACAAGGCCTCCGCCGGCAACGAGCAGAATCGGATCACGCTCGCGACGCCGGACGGCCGCCTGACTTTCAAGCAGATCGCGGGAGCCCTGGCGCGCCGCATCGTGTTCTACCCCCGGCTCGGCCAGGCCGTGGAGCGCGGAGAGAGGATAGGGATGATCAAGTTCTCCTCCCGCGTCGACCTGTTCCTCCCCGACGGAGTGGATGCCCTGGTCCAGAAGGGCGACGCCGTCCGGGCCGGCCGGACGGCCATCGCGCGCTGGCCTCGGAAGGCCTGACGTGGCCGGCCTGACGCGCGAGCGGCTCTCGCGAGGTCTCTTCATCCTCCCGACGCTTTTCACCGTCGGCAACCTCTTCTGCGGCTACCTTTCCGTATGGTGCTCGATCCGGGGAACCTTCGAGATAGCCGCGGCCCTTATCATCGCGGCGGGAGTGCTGGATGGGCTCGACGGCCGCATCGCGCGGTTGACCCACTCGACCTCGGCCTTCGGAGAGCAGTACGACTCGATGGCGGATCTCGTCTCCTTCGGCGTGGCTCCGGCCGTGCTCGCGTACTCGTGGGGCCTCGCCGACTTCCATCGCCTCGGGTGGATGGTGTCCTTCCTGTTCGTGGTCTGCGGCTCGATGCGGCTCGCCCGCTTCAACATCCAGACCCACGTGGTCGACAAGCGGTACTTCGTGGGCCTGCCGATCCCGATGGCGGCCGGCACGATCGCGACCATCGTGCTCGCGACGCCCGAGCGGCTCGTCTCGAGGCTCTGGATGGCCGGGCTCCTCGGGCTGACGATCGTGCTGTCTTACCTCATGATCTCGACGATCCGCTACCGTTCGTTCAAGGACCTGGACCTGCGGCGCAAGCGGCCGGTCTGGATCCTTCCCGCGATCGCGCTCTTCTTCGCGGTCGTGGCGCTCCGTCCGGAGCTCGCGCTCGCCGCGCTGACGGCCGTGTTCGTCGGCTCGGGGCCCGTCGCCAAGCTCGCCGGGCTCTTCCGGCGCAAGGACGCGGGGGGCCCCCGGGCCTAGCTTCTCAGGCCCTCGGCCTCTTCCTCTTTGCCGCCGTTCGATTCGGGACCGGCGTCGGAGCCGGAGGCGGCGAGGACCAGTCCGTCGCGATCTCGGGTCCCGCGGCCGCGATCCAGTGGGTCCGGTAGCGGCAGCAGGAGGCCGGCAGCGCGCCCCGCACGGCGATGCGGGCCGCAGCGATGGACTCCCACGGCGCCACCAGGGTCTCGAAGAGACGCACGCGGGTCGCACGTCCGGGCGAGACCGGCCGCCCGACCGCGTCGTACACCTCGTACCGATCGAAGCCTCCGAGGGAGACGTCCGCCGGACGCGCGGGCGTCAGGTCGATCTCGACCCATCCCGAGACGCGGGAGACGATCGAAGCGTGCGAGGAGCGGTTCACCGCCTCGACCGTCACGGCCCTCCGGCCCTGCGGCTGCACGGTCACGGCGAGAGCCGGCGAGAGCCCGCGCCCGAGAAGCACGTCCTCGAACGCGGCGATCGGAAAGAGGCGGTCCGCGTCCGACGCCCCCTCGAAGAGCATCACCCTGCCGAGCGCGTAGCGTTTTCCCGCCAGCACCGACCCCAGCTCGAAGAGCAGCTCGGTCTGGGAAGGAAGACGGAAGGTGATCCGATCTCCCTGATCGAGCGACAGGCCGTCGAGCCTCACGGGGTCGCGGGCCAAAAGATGAAACGCGGAGACCGTGGCGTCGTTCTGGGAGAGGTCGTTGCCGAGATCGATGAGCGCGCTTCCGGATAGCGGGTCCAAAAACTTCTCGGGCACCGCCGCGGGCGCCTCCCCGTCCGCCGCGGACCGCACCCCGTGGCCGGCCGTGCCGAAGGCGGCCCACCACGGCCGGCGAAGCGAATCCACGGTCGCGCCTTCCACCCGCTCTCCGTCGCGAAAGACGAACGCGACGATCGCGTCCGTCGCCTCGAGCAGCGGCGCGAGCCTCTTCCGGTCCGCGTCCGAGGCCGGCGGTGTCTGGATCCCGATCGACACGAACGTGCCCGCCGGCAGCGCGCCCCGGAGCGCGCGGACGAACGCCGCGTAGCGAGCGGCTCCGGCCGGAGAGAACGGGACGTCGAGGTGCACACCCCGCACGCGCCCGTATGGCCCGGAGGGGTCGAGGGATGGGTGGAGGGCCGTCCCGACGGCGCGCGCGATCGCGGCGGGATCAGATCCGACGTCGGTGCGGAAAGCGTTGGAGAGCTCGGGGCCCGCGCGCAGAACGAGGGCCACGGGAACGCGATCGAGGGGGCGCGGCGGGCGCGGATCCCCCCGCACCGCCCAGCGCCCGCTCTCCATCACGATCTCGCCGGCCGGAAGGAAGAGCGCCGCCGCCCCCATGTGCTGGAGCGAATCCTCCAGCCCCGCCTGACCTGCCGAGGCCGGATCGGACAGCCAGATCGCGTCTCCCCGGGGGGCGAGCCCGCCCGACGCGGATCCGGGAGCCGGAGCCCTCCGGCAACCCGAGGCGACGGCCGCGGCGATCAGCAGCCCGCCGAGCCGGCGGATCATGCCGGCTCCCCGGCGGAGGAGACGGGCAGCTCGAAGTCCACGCGAAAGCCCCGCGGCGACCGATTCCGGGCGCCGATGGTGCCGCCGTGCTCCTCCACGATCTTCTTCGCGATGGCGAGGCCGAGTCCCGTTCCGCCGCTCTTGGCCGAGAAGTACGGATCGAAGAGCCGCGGCAGGATCGACGCGGCGACCCCGGGGCCGTCGTCCTCCACGCTCACGGCGATGCGGCCGTCCCGCCGTTGCGCAGCGGCTCGGATCTCTCCGCCCCGGCCGCGCAGGGCCTCGACGGAGTTTCCGATCAGATTGGATAGGACTCGGGCGAGGAGGCGCGGGTCCCCGTCGGCGCGGAGGTCCGCTCCCGCGTCCACCGCCCACACGATCCCGGGCGCCCCCGCGTACGCCCCAACGGACTCGCGAAGCAGCTTGCCGATGTCGGTGGACCGCATCTCGGGGCGCGGCAGCCGCGCGTAGTCCGAGAACTCCGCCGCCGCCCGGCGCAACTCGTCCGTTTGGTGCAGCACGTTCCGCACACACTCCTCGAGCACGCGATCGAATTCCGGAGACTGACGCCTCCAGACCTCTCGGAGATGTTCGACCGAAAGGCGGATTGGAGTCAACGGATTCTTGATCTCGTGCGCGATGATCCGGGCCATCTCCGCCCAGGCCGCCAGGCGGTTGGAACGGACGACGTCCGACACGTCCTCGATCACCGCCATGCGCGCGCCCGAGCCGCCGAGGGGAAGCGGCACCGTCACGACCCGCCAGCGTTCTCCGGGCCTCGGCTCGAGGTCCTCGGAGACGGAGAGTTCACCGTAGCGCTCGAGGAGCTCGCGCACCGGCTTCATCGCCTCGCCCGGAAACACCTCCTCGAGGGTCGCTCCGTCGGACCGGCCCCCGCCGAGCGCCGCGGCGGCCGGATTGGCCAGGAGGACCCGCCGGTCCTCCCCGTACGCGACGACCCCGGCCGTCAACTGCGAGAGCAGCGTCGCGAGGCGCTCCTTCTCCTGCGAGAGCGCGTTGGTCTGTTCCTTGAGACTGCGGGACATGAACAGGAATGCGCGCACCAATTCCCGGAGCTCCTCGTCCGGAGGCTCGGCCAGTTGCGGCGTGAAGTCTCCGCGCGCCACGGCGCGCGTTCCTTCGACGAGGTCCGCGACCGGCCGGGCGACTCGGACCGCGAGCCGTCCGGCGACGGCCGCGGAGATCAGGAACACGAGCAGGGCGAACGCCGAGAACGCGGCCGTCAGTTGCGCGGCCTCGGCCTCCGCCACCCGCTGCTGGGGCAGGAGCAGCAGCGTCAGGAGCACGGGGCTGCGGACTCCCGGCACGCCGGGAACCGACGACAGGGCGGTCGTCATCTTCTCGAACGGGCTCCCCTCCAGGATCCGCGTGTCCGTGCGCTGGCGTGCTCCTCCGAGGCCGATGGCGGAGTAGGCGTCTCCGGACATTCGCTCGGGCAGAAGTCCGGCGGCGTACAGATCGCGGCGGGAGGTGGCGATGAGGCGGGCCTCCGGCGAGAAGACCGAAAGGTCGTATCCGACGGCGTTGGAGAGCCAGGAGAGGAGCGAGTCGTCGAGGAGATTGAGCCGGCCCTGCGCGGCGGCCGAGGGAAGGTAGTCATCGAGAACCCGTCGGGCCGTCTCCAGGCCCGTCCGCGCATGGTAGAGCGTGTCTTGCGCGGTGCGGGACGCGATCGAGGACCGCAGGAACGCCGTGACCGCGACCAGCGGGATCATCACGGAGAGAACGAACAACGCGATCAGCCGCCCGCGAAAGGTCCTCGTGCCCCGCGGCAGGGCGCCGCGAAGCTTGCTCCGGGTCGTGACGAAGCGCCAGGCCAGGATGATTCCGCCCGCCACGTAGAGGGCGGCCGCGGGTGGCAGCAGGAGCGCCGCGGTCAGGAGGCGCTGCAGGAAATCGGGCCCCGGGATCGCGACGAGCTGGAATCCGTCCGGCAGTGGCCTCAGCTCGCCCCGCAGCTCCTCGGCCCGGTAACGAAGCCGCACGCGCATGGGCCGGCCCGCCTCCCGCACCCTCGCGAGAACCTCCGGCGAGAAGTCCGGTCCTTCCTCTCGCTTGCTGCCATCCGGACCGTAGGACGCGAGGATGGGGCGCGGCGGCGAAGGGGTCGCCGGTGCCGCGCCGACCAGCCGCCGGTACACCTCGAGCCGGGGCGGCAGCGGGTCCCAGCCGGGCCAGTCGGCGACGGAGATCACCGCGCGGCCCCACGGGGCGCCGCCGTCGCGCAGGACAGCCGCGCGCTTCACCACCGCGACCTCGTGCCGCTCGATCCGGATCCCGCCGCTTTCGGAGCCGGGCGCGTCCTCGGTGGCGGGGATCAGGGAGAACCGGCTGCGGAGGAGACCCGTCGGATCGAACACCTCGTAGGCGATCAGAGCGGGCGACGGCGCGGACTCCTGGCCCTCGTGCCACAACCGGTACGCGAGGTCCGAGAGATCGAGCGAGGCGATGGGAGCCGGAAGCTCGCGCGCGAGGTCGAACGCCGCGACGCCTTCGACGGCGCGCCGCACCGAGACGACCGCGCCCGCGGAGATGCTCGAGGGCTCGGGCAGGCGGATGGCCGCGGCCGAACGAAACGCGACGGCCGCCCGCTCGTGCTCGTGCCAGGGCGAGGCGATCAAGACGAACAGCATCATCGCGGCCCCCAGCAGTCGAAAGGAACCCGGGGCGGCGCCCGCGCCCGCGGTCGCGATCGATCGCCGGCACAGCTCGTAGGCGAGGACCGTCGCGAGCCCGATCGCCGCGGGGAAGGCCGCGGTCGCGGAGACCCAGCGCAGGCCCAGCACTATGGCTGCCGCGCTCGCGATCAGGGCGGATCCGGTCCAACCACGCCCGGTTGGAGCGGGCGCGGCCGCCGCGCCGAGGGCCAGGGCCGAGGCCGCGAGTGCGGTCAGCCCGAGCAGGGCCAGGAAGGACGAGCTTACGATCGGAAGAACCGATCCCAGCTCCGGCAGCGCCACCCGATGCGCCGCGAAAAACGCGAGGGCGAGTAGCGCGTAACCCGCGAGCGCGAGAAGCCCGCGGTTGCCGTTTCCGTCCCGGCGGCGCAGCCGGTCCAGCGCGTACGGAAGAACGGCGACTCCGAGGGCCGGAATCCAGGCCATCGGCGAGGCCAGAACCCGCGCGTTTTCGCCGAGGGAGCAACTTGACGCCGCGAGGAGCCCGATCGCGAGCCCGGCCCCGCACTGCACCGGTCCGGCCCGCCCCGCCAGGAGCGCCAGGGCCAGGCCGATCAGGACGACCAGCGCCGCGATTCGCCAGCGCGGGTCGGTGCCGGGCGCGATGGAGGCTCGCCGGGCGGCGACGAGCGCGGATCCGCCGGGCATGTTCAGCAACGTCGGCGCCTGCCCGGCGGCCACGGGCTCCCACGCGAGCGCCTCTCCGCGCAGGTCGAGCGCGCGGCCGAACCCGGGCGCCTCGACCGGCAACGATCGCGCGGCGCAGATCAGTCCGGCGAACGGCCCGGACCCGGTGACGCGCCAGTGCAGGAGCTCCATCCGCGTCGCCGACCAGCGCACGCTCAGGGTCCCGGAGGGGCGCACCTCCAGCACCTGCGCCGGAGCGTCGCCCCACCAGGCGTGCACCTCGCCGCCGCGGTCGGCGAGCGCGATCCACGTCCCGGGGCGGGAGTCCTTCATGGCTTCGCGGGCCGCTGTGAAGAGAGTTTGCCGGCGCACCGCGATCCCGCCGCCCTGCATGGAGCGCGCGACTTCCGGATCGGCCGCCAGCGCGGCCGCGCGCCGGGCGAGATCCGCCGACACGTCGGAGAGCGCGCGGGCCACGGCCTCGGGAGGACGCGCGCTCGCGGTCGCCCGGGGAAACGGGATCCACCCGTCCAACCAGAGCAGGAGCGGCGCCGCGAGGAGAACCGCCCATACTGCCCGCCTTCGCAAGGTCGTCCGGGTCCTCTTCAGTCCAGGAAAGGCAGGTCCACTCCCCGCTCTCGTGCCGCCCGGATCGCCTCCGGGTACCCCGCGTCGGCGTGCCGCATCACTCCGGTTCCCGGGTCGCTCCGGAGGACCCGGCGCAGACGCCGGTCCGCCTCGGCGGTGCCGTCGGCCACCACGACCATGCCGGCGTGAATCGAGTAGCCGATCCCCACCCCGCCGCCGTGGTGGACGGAGACCCAGCTCGCGCCCGCGGCGGTGTTCACCAGGGCGTTCAGGATCGGCCAGTCGGCGATCGCATCGGAGCCGTCGCGCATCGCCTCCGTCTCCCGGTTCGGCGAGGCGACCGAGCCGGCGTCCAGGTGGTCGCGCCCGATCACGATCGGGGCGCGGATCCGACCCTCGCGCACGAGCTCGTTGAAGCGCAGCCCGGCGCGGTGCCGTTCCCCATATCCGAGCCAGCAGATTCTCGCGGGGAGTCCCTGGAACGCGACCCGGTCGCGGGCGAGGGTCAGCCACCGCGCGAGCCCCGCATCCTCGGGGAACAGTTCCAGCAGGGCGCGGTCGGTCTCGAGGATGTCCTCGGGATCGCCGGAGAGCGCCGCCCAGCGGAACGGGCCCTTCCCCTCGCAGAAGAGGGGCCGGATGTAGAGCGGCACGAACCCGCCGATCGAGAACGCGTCCGCGACGCCCGCCTTCTGCGCTTGCCCCCGCAGGTTGTTGCCATAGTCGAACACGATCGCGCCGCGGCGCTTGAGCTCGAGCATCGCGCGCAGATGGTCGGCCATCGTCGCGTAGGAGCGGTCGATGTATCGCGCGGGGTCGCTCGCGCGCAGGCGCTCGAGCTCCGCCAGGGTGCCGCCTCGTGGGACGTATCCGTTCAACTCATCGTGCGCCGACGTCTGGTCGGTCACCAGGTCCGGCGTCACGTCGCGCGCGATCAACCGCTCCAGCAGGTCCGCCGCGTTGGCCGCGACCCCGATCGAGACCGCCTTCCCGGCGTCCCGAGCCGCGAGCGCGCGGTCGATGGCCGCGTCCACGTCGGACTCGCGCTCGTCGAGGTAGCGCGTGCGCAGCCGCTTCTCGATGCGCTCTGGATCCACCTCCGCGACGAGCGCCACGGCGCCGTTCATGGTGGCCGCGAGCGGCTGAGCGCCTCCCATCCCCCCGAGGCCAGCCGTCACGACCAGGCGCCCGGTCAGGTCCGTGCCGAACTCCCGGGCGGCGGCCGCGGCGAAGGTCTCGTAGGTGCCCTGCACGATGCCCTGGCTGCCGATGTAGATCCACGAGCCGGCGGTCATCTGCCCATACATCGTCAGCCCGAGCCCCTCGAGGCGGCGGAACTCCTCCCCCGTCGCCCACGCGGGCACGAGCATTGCGTTGGAGATCAGGACGCGCGGCGCATCCTCGTGCGTCTCGAAGACGCCGACGGCCTTGCCGGATTGCACGAGCATCGTCTCGTTGGACCGCAGGCGCTTCAACGTCTCGACGATCGTGTCGAGGCACTCCCAGCTCCTCGCCGCCCGCCCGGTCCCGCCGTAGACGATCAGGTCGTCGGGCTTCTCGGCGACCTCGGGATCGAGGTTGTTCTCGAGCATGCGCAGGGCGGCCTCCTGGGCCCATCCCCGGCAGCGGAGCTCCCCGCCGCGCGCCGCGCGCATCGTGCGGGGACCGGAGGCGACGGTCACGCCCATGAGCCGGGGATTATATCGGGCCGGTGCGAAGGGCTTCGGCCGGCGGCGGGCCTCAACGGAGCGGCCGAATCGCGCGCTCGACCGCCGCGCCGGCGAGGAACCCGCGAGCGCGCTCCAGGTCCGCGTGGAGCTCTCGATCGCGATCCCACGGCCGCACGACCCGACGGAAGTCGCGGCGCACGGCCTCGATCGCCGCCGACGACCGCAGGGGGCGGAGGAACTCCATGGCCTGGAACGCCGTGATCATCTCGATCGCCAGCACCTGCTCGAGGTTCTGGACGATCGCGGTGAACTTCCGGGCCGCGATCGGCGACATCGAGACGTGGTCCTCCTTGGCCGCGGACGTTGGGATCGAGTCCACGGAAGAGGGATGGGACAGCACCTTGCACTCGGACACCAGCGAGGCCGCCGTGACCTGCGCCATCATCAGGCCCGAGTTCAACCCGCCCTCGGCGACGAGGAACGCCGGCAGGTCCGAGAGCGCGGGGTTCACGAGCTTCTCTATGCGGCGCTCGGAGATCGAGGCAAGGTCGGTGGCCGCGATGGCGGCGTAGTCGAGGACCAGTCCCACGGGCGCGCCGTGGAAGTTGCCGCCGGACACGATGTCGCCCCGCGCCGCAAAGACCAGCGGGTTGTCGGTCGCGCTGTTCATCTCGCGCTCGAGGACGACGCGGGCGTGATCGAAGGCGTCGCGCGCGGCGCCGTGGACCTGCGGCATGCACCGCAGGGAGTAGTTGTCCTGGACGCGGCCGCAGCCCCGGTGCGACTCGCGGATCGCGCTTCCGCGGAGGAGCGAGCGCAGGTTGGCGGCGCTCGCAGCGGCCCCCGGGTGCGGGCGCGCGGCCACGATGCGAGCGTCGAACGCGGCGTCGGAGCCGCGGGACGCGTCGAGGGAGGCGGCGCCCGCGAGGTCGGCGATCCGGCACAGCGCGAGCGCGCGCTCGAGAGCGAGCCCTCCGACGGCGACCGACATCTGCACGCCGTTGATGAGCGCCAGTCCCTCCTTGGCCGCGAGGGTGACGGGCGGGATCCGCGCCCTCCGCAGCGCGGCGCGGGCCGGCTGCAGGCGGTGACGCGAGCGCACGGTGCCTTCGCCGATGAGCGCCAGCGCCAGGTGCGCGAGCGGGGCGAGATCGCCCGACGCTCCGACGGAGCCCTGCGCTGGGACGATCGGCAGGACGTCGGCCGCCAGCATCCGCAAGAGGGTTTCGACGGTCGAGACGCGAATCCCCGAGTTTCCTCGGGCAAGGGCATTCGCCCGCAGCGCCATCATCGCCCGGACGATGCCGTCGGGGAGCGGATCTCCCACGCCCGCGGCGTGGCTGCGGATCAGGTTTCGCTGGAGCGCCTCGATCTGGTCGGCGGGGATCGGGACGTCCGCGAACTTTCCGAATCCCGTGGTCACGCCGTAGACCTTCTCCCCGCCGCAAATCGCGCGATCGACCACGCGGCGGGAGGCCTGCATGGCCCGGCGGGCGCCCGGAGACAGAGCGAGGCGCACCGACCGGTCGGCCACCGCGCGCAGCTCCGCCAGAGTCAGGCCGCGGCCGTCGATACGCACGATCCGCATTTGTGTGCGATTCTAAGCGAGACGCCGATGTCGAACTCTGTTAGCCTGCCCTGCTTTTCTGCCGGCGAGCGAGGTGAGAGAGCGTGAACGTGGTGGCGGTCCTGGGCGGACAGTGGGGCGACGAGGGGAAGGGCAAGGTCGTGGACCTCCTCGCCAACCGGTTCGATATCGTCGCGCGCTATCACGGAGGCCACAACGCCGGGCATACCGTGAAGTTCGGCAACCAGCACTTCGCGCTCCACCTGCTCCCCGCGGGAGTCGTCCGCGGCCGCATGGGGATCATCGGACCGGGCGTCGTGTTGGACCTCGAGGCTCTCCTGACGGAGATCGACGCGGTGCGGGCGGCCGGGGTGTCCATCGGGGAGAACCTCCTCATCTCGGATCGCGCCACGGTGATCCTTCCCTACCACCGCCTCCTGGACGCCGCGCGGGAACGCTGCGCCGGGGACGCGAAGATCGGGACCACGCTGCGCGGCATCGGGCCCGCCTACGAGTCGGTCGCGGCGCGCAAGGCCGTGCGGGTGGCGGAACTCTTCGCCCCGAAGACCCGGGACGCCCGAGTCGCGGCCATCGCAGAGGAGACGGGCGCGCTCCTGCGCGTCCTCGGCGTCTCCGAGGTGCCCTCCGTGGACGAGGTCATCGCGATGCTGGAGCCGGCGGCCGAGCGGATTCGATCGCACGTGTGCGACACCGGGAGGTACCTGCGCGACCGGCTGAAGTCCGGCGCCACCCTCCTGGCCGAGGGCGCGCACGGCGCGATGCTCGACCTCTCCTCGGGCACCTATCCCTTCGTGACGTCCTCGCACTGCACGGCGGGCGCCGTCGCCACGGGACTCCAGATCGCGCCGCGATCCCTCGACGCGAGCCTCCTCGTGCTCAAGGCATACTCGACGCGGGTGGGCGAGGGCCCATTCCCGACGGAGCTGCGCGATGCGACCGGAGAGTTCCTGCGCACGCGCGGCAACGAGTACGGAACGTCGACCGGCCGTCCGCGGCGCACCGGCTGGTTCGACGCCGTCGTCGCGCGAACCGCGGTGGAGCTGTCCGGCGCCGCAGCAGTCTGCATCACGAAGCTCGACTGCCTGGACGACCTCGAGGAGATCCCGGTCTGCCTGGGCTACCGCCTGGACGGCAGACCGGTCTCCGATCTCCCGCCGCTCGCCGAGGACATCGCGCGCCTGGAGCCGGAGTACGAGCGATTCGAGGGTTGGAAGGCTCTGACCACCGCCGTGACGCGATACGAGGAGCTCCCGGGAGCCGCGCAGCGCTACGTGCGCGCGCTCGAGGACGCGATCGGCGCGCCGGCCGCCCTGATCTCGACCGGCCCCCGGCGCGAGGAGACGATCTGGCGCCCCGAGATGCCCTTCGTCGCCTCGCTGCCGCTCGCGTCCTAGCGACGGCCCTTGGGTCAGACAGAGCCGGACCCAATCGGGCAGCTGGGCTAGGGCACCGTCACCAGGAAGTTGCCGCAGCCGTTTCCGTAATCGTTCTGGACGCAAGGCGTGTACGAACCCGGTCGTGGCTCTCGAGAGGCAGTGATGGAAGTGCCGTCGGCCGAGTGAGAAGTCCAAACGAGCTCGAATGGAATTCCGAAGCGCACGAAGGTGACTTTCAAGTGGTACCCGACGAAGTGGGATCCGTGGATGACGAAATAGGTGATACCGAAAGGGTCCCTGACCTTCTCCACGCTCACGACGACCGGGACGAGTGACTGCGGCGGAGTCGGAGTTAACGTCGGAGCCTGCGTCACCGCCTGAGTCGGCGTCATCGTCGGCGGCGGCTGGGTAGGCGGCGGCTGCGTCGGGGTTAGGGTCGAGATCGGCTGCGTCGGACTCGGCGTTGTCGGCGGTGGCGGCTGTGTCGTGACAGCCTTGTCCCCGCAGCCCCAGTTGAAAAGCGTCGCGAGGGCAACAATTCCAAGGCGTCTCTTGACCATCATTCCTCCTTCTTACAGAGAAAGGCGGGAAACGGGTTGGAAAGCCGCAACTCTATCGGCAGATTAATCGTTGGCCCGGGTTCGTTCTCGGGGAATCGAGGTATCTTCTTTGTTTCCAACTGCGGGCCGTTAGCTCAGTTGGTTAGAGCATCGGCCTTTTAAGCCGGTGGTCCTGGGTTCGAGTCCCAGACGGCCCACCAATCAACCTGCCAGGGCTGCCTACCCTGGCTCATTTACCCATTCCCGGACCTCGCGGCGGGGGACTACGCCTTGCGATTTCGCCGTGCATTCGCTCCTAAGGATTAACCGACTCTCCCGGCTCCAGCGTTTTGTCGCCGGGAGCCTCGGAGAACACCACGCGGCGAACTCCCTTGAACCTCAGGAGAGTCTTCTCGACAAGGGGGTGGATCCGAAGCTGGATCGCCCAGGCGCCTGCCCAGCCATCCCGATCGATGTCCAGCAGCACGTAGGCCGTCTTTCCTCGAACCTTCAGGTAAGCGACTGAAGCATGGGCTGGTCGCCGCCGGCTGGAAGATCCTCGGCGGCCGCCTGGGCGCTCGCGCGGATCACGTCGTCGTGGCAGGCACGCGCTTCTTAAGGATGAGTTTCATGGAGCCCAAGGCCAGCTCATCGTTGTCACCCGTCACTGCCTTGTAGTACCGCTGCCCGTCCAGAGGCGCGACGTACGCGACGACGATCGTCTGTTGGGACTCCCCATGAGACTCCGCCGGCGCCGCCGCAGTGACTCTTACGCTCTCCCTGGCCGTCTGCGCACGAACCTCGAAACTAGCGAGAACCCATAGACTCGCGGCGACCCCGACGCATAGCCTCATTCATTTCTCGCCTAACCTAAGGGGCGGTTGGTGTCACTCAGTACGAATCCCGGACGGCCAAGAATTCCGCAGAGGCGACGCCTCGCCCTTGCCGTGTCGCTACTTCCCGCCCGTCTCCTCCCGTTCCTTGCTGCGCCGATCAACCATCTTCCAGTTGCAGCGTCCGCAGACGAAAAAGAGATCGTCGGACTTTGAGGACGGGTCGGGCGCCGGTCCCTTCATGTGGACCTTGCGGCTCCCGGTCTGGGTACAGTTCGGGCAGAGGGGGCCGCCCGGGTCCAGGAAGCGCGGCGAAGAGGGTTTGTCGATGGAACGCGAGTATACGCCGCGGTCTGGCACGCGCTCGCTACCGAGGCAGGCGCGCCAGCTCCTTTTGCCAGTCGCGATGCTTCGGCTCGATGCGCAGGGCCTCCGTCAGGTACTCGCGCGCCTCGGCCGGTCGGTGGAGCCGTCCCGCGACTCGGGCGAGCCGCACCCGCAGTTCCGCTTCCCTCGGCCCGTCGGGAGAGGCGGGGAGGCGCAGGCTCGCCTCCAGATCCTCCAGAGACTCGCGCAGCTTTTCTCCCGACTCGAGCGCGATGGCGCTCGACTCGTAGGCTTGGACCGGATCGCCCGCCCCCGCGCGAAGCCACAGGGCCCTCGCCTCCTCGTAGCGCTTTCGCCGGAGGAAGAACCCGGACAGCGCGCGCCGCCCCCGCAGCCCCTTGGTGGAGGCGGCCAGCGCCAGCCGGTACTGCTCCTCCGCCGCGACCGCGTCTTCTTCCCGCTCGGCGATCGCCCCGAGCAGCTCGTGGCCACGTTCGGGATCGAGCTTGAGGACCTCCTCGGCCTCCCGGCGGGCCTTCGACCGCCCGCCTCCAAGGAGCGCCGGAGCCAGCAGGTCGTAGGTCGCGAGGTCCGCCAGTGCGGCGGCGTTGGACGGGTCGATGGCGGCGGCGCGCGCGAAGGACGCCCGAGCCTTGCGGGCCAGGAAGGCCTGCCTGAGTGCGAGGGACTGTTCGGCCTTGCGCCCGTAGGCGCGCCCCAGCAGGTCGTGGGCCTCGGAGTTGGAGGGCTCGGCCGCCACGAGGCGCTCGCCCACGCGGACCGCCTCGTCGAAGTCGCCCTGCTCGATCCCCGAGCGGAGAACCGAGAGCTCCGGCTCGGCGTGGCTACCCTGAGCGATCGTCTGCCCCGCCGGGGCCGGCCCGGCCGACGCGATGACCGCCGCGAGGAGGGGCCCGGCCGCGAGAAGGACTCTCTGTCCGCGGAACGACCGACGGAGCTGCGGCCTCACCGAAGCGACGTCGCGATCAGGAGAGCGAGACCGCCCGCTCCGAGGAGGAGCGACCCGATCCACACGGGGCGGCTGCGGGTCAGCGCCGCCACCGCGCCGAGCGCGATCGAGACCTGGAAGAGGGCGACCGCGTACGCGAACCCGTGGTGCGCGTGGAGAAGGTGGTCCGATTCCGCGATCTTCTCGTCGCGCTGACGCTCCTTCTCCCGCGCGCGGGTCTCGATCTCGCGCTGCTCCGCGGCGTGACGGTCCTGGCGCTGCCCATACTCGGGAGGCGGCTCCTTCCCGACCGCCAGCCACGACGTACGGGAGGCTTCCTCGACGGCGGCCTTGAGGCCCTTCGCCTGGTAGTACGCCCATTGGTCGGACGCCTCCGCCTGGAGCCGAGTCGCCTCGGTGCGCAGCATCAGCGCCTCGTTGACCGTCGAGCCCGCCCGGAGCGCGGCGAAGGCGGCGAACGCGGCCAGGATCGCCGTCGAGAGCGCGATGCGCTTCAGGAACCCGCCGCCCTCGTGCTCGAGCTGCTCGGCGATCTTCTCGCGGAGCGGATCGGTCTCGATCTCGGGGGCCTCCGGCATGGCGACGGAGTATAGCGTCCGACCGCCCGGGTTCTCGGCGGTCGCCCGGGCGTCAGCGGGGAGGAATCGGGTCCGCCGCGGGCCAGCCCGTATCGCCGACACGCTTCAGGTCCATCTCGAAGATGCGGACGGGATCCTTGCCGGGAAGAATCCGGTCGCCGACTTCCTTCCATGCGCCACCGCGGATGACCGCCGTGTAGCGGATCGTCGCGGGACCGGCGGGAATCTCCCACACGTAGCCGTCCGGCGCCGGCTTGAGGACGAAGTCCCCGACTCGCCCCATCGCGTGCGAATGCAGGGTGTACGCGTGCGCGCCGGCGTCGTAGGAGATCGTGCCAAAGGCGTTGAAGGTGACTCGGCCGTCGGCGTCGTACCCGCGGCCCTCGATCACCTTGACCGATCCGTCGAGGAACGGACCGATCCGCTCCGTCTGCGTGATCGCGTGCTTCTCGCCCGAGGGGAGGAGCGACCATGCCGGTCCGCGCCATACCCCGTCCATGAACCCCAGGGACGCCATGGCGTCCCGCTCCCCCGCGATCAGCGAGGCGGGATCCGGACGCTCCTGCCCCGCGGCGGTCGTCGAGGCGCACAGCGCCAGGAGAACGAGCGTCGCGAGGGAGGGCGTTCGAGTCATGGCGAAGACTCTACACGAGGCGGAGCGGTCCCCAGTCGGATGAGCGAGAGGGACTCGAAGGCGCCCTTCCGGTCCGCGGCGGCCGCGACCCGCGGCCTGGCGAGGACGAGCCGGCGCTCGACGACCTCGGACCCGGCCGGCAGCGGAGGCAACCGGCGCTCCTCGTCGGTCCGAACCACTACGAAACCCCTCGCGTGCGTGCGAAGCGCCGCCAGATCCGGCGGCGGCTGCGCGAAGGAACTCCAGTCCGCGCGCGAGGAGAACGTCAGGCTCGATGCGTTCGCGCCGATTAAGAAGAGGTCGCATCCGCTCCCGCACTCGCGGCGGATGCGCTCGCCCCATTCGCCGAACGGATCGAAGCGCGCCAGCCGCTCGTCGAACCGCTGGACGCCCAGAAGCAGGAGGCCGCAGGCGAGGCCTGCTCCGACGAATGGTCGCAGGTCCCCCGGAGCGAGCGCGCAGGCCGCGGCCGCGACGACCATTGCGGCGAGACCGACGCCGAGCCCGATCGCCGCATCCGCTCCCCCCAGGGTTTCGAGGTTGGGAAGCGCCCTCACACAGGCGAAGAGTCCGGCGAGCGCGGCCGCGCCCGCCAGGACCCAGGGCGCTCGCCACCAGCGGCCCGGGCCCTCGATACGCCGGGCCAGGCCCTCACCCGCGACGAGGGCGAAGGCCGGATACAACGGAAGGAGGTAAACCTCGCGCTTCATCACGAGAACGGAGAGAAACAGGAACCCGAAGAGGAGCCAGCCCATCGCGAGGCCGTCCCGCCGCCACCGCCGCCCCGCGACGAGCGGAAGGCAGAGCGACCAGGGAAAGACGGCCCAGGTCAGGATCCCGAGGTAGTAGAGGAGGCCCCGGTGCGGCAGCATGTAAATGCGCGTCGATGCGCGGAGCACCTGGTTCTTCCAGTAGAAGGTCTCCCAGAAAACGGCTCCGAGCCTGCGCGTCATCGCCCAGTGCCAGGGGGCCAGCAGCAGGACGAGCGTCCCGGCCGCCCAGGCGCCCCGGCGCCAGAGACGAACCGGCCGGGCGCGGTCGAGAAGGAGACCCAGCGCCACGCCCCCGACGGGGAGAACGATCCCGACGAGGCCCTTGCAGTAGAAGCAGAGCGCGAGGGCTGCTCCGACGGTCGCGCCGAGGAACGCGTCGGTCTCGGGCGTCTCCCGGCACGCGGCGTCCAGCGCGAGGGTCGCGATCGTGACCGCGAGCATCAGGAAGGCGTCCGCGGCGTAGACCAGCGCCGAGAAATAGAGGCCGAACGAGAACACGAGGATGATCGCGGCGAGAACACCGGCGCGGTCGCCCGCGCGGCGGCGGGCGGCGAGCCCGACCATCAGCACGGTCGCGAGAGACGCGAGGGCCGCGGGAAGCCTCGCCGCGAAGATCGAGACGCCGAGCAACCGGTAGCTCGCCGCCAGGATCCAGAAGGTCAGGGGCGGCTTGTCCAGAAATGGTTTGTGGAGGTAGACGGGCACGAGGTAGTCGCCGGTTTGGAGCATCGCGATCGGGGGGGACGCGTACATGCCCTCGTTTCCGCGCTGGATCGGCGTCGCGCCGAGCCGGCCGAGGTAGAGATAGAGGCCGAGGAGGATCGCAGCGCCCGCGAGGAGTCGCGACAGGGGGTCGAGGCCGCCGGCCCGAGTCGCCCGATCCGAGACGTCGCCGTTCACTGCGAGCGGAAGCGGCCGATCAGACGCCGGGCATCGCCCGCTTCAGCGGCTTCAGGAGCAGCAACAGCAGCAGCGCCGTCGCCAGCGCCATGGTGCCGAGGACGGCGAAGAACGTGGAGTGCCGCCAGTCGGTCCAGTACACGCCGATTTGCGTGAGCTTCCCGCCGATTCCCGTCGCCACGAACCAGCAGCCCATCATGAGGCTGCGGTAGCGCCGCGGAGCGACCTTGGAGACGAGGGAGAGGGCCATCGGGGAGAGCGTGATCTCCGCGAGGCCGACGATCGCGTAGCACCCGACCAGCCACCACGGCGAGACCTTGCCGGTGTCGCCGCCGGCCTTCCCCGCGAAGTACATCAGGTAGAAGGCCGCGGATATGAGAAACATCCCGATCGCCATCTTGCTGGTCGTGCTCGGTTCCCGGCCTCGCTGGTCGAGCGACTTCCAGAGCCAGACCAGGGGAAGGCTCAATGTGATCACGAAGAACGGCTCGATCGCGTTCGAGATGACGCCGGAGAAGGTCCAGCGCGTGTTGTCGTTGGCGAAGTACGTCAGGGTCGACCCGTTCTGGAAGAAGATCATCCAGAAGACGATCGAGATGAGATAGACGACGAGGAGCGCGAGTATCCGATTCCGCTCCGGGACCTCGTCCATCGCGGTGCGAGCGCTCGCCGCCTCCGCCTCGTCCCGGGCGACGGAGCGATCTCCCGGCTCGATGTCCTTCCGGAAGACGACCAGGGTCAGGATGGAGATGACCATTCCTCCCGCGGCGACCGCGAAGGCGGGGTGGAATCCGTACCAGCGGCGCACGAACTCGACGACGATGGGCCCCAGCGCCGCGCCCAGGTTGAAGCACATGTAGAAGATGTTGTACGCGCGGTCGCGGAGGTGGCTCCCCCTGGGATAGAGGTTGCCCACGATCGTCGAGACGTTCGGCTTGAAGAAGCCGTTGCCGATGACGAGGCAGGCCAGCGCGGCGTACATGACGGGAATCGAGCGGAACGCCAGCAGGAGGTGACCCGCGGCGAAGAAGCCGCCCCCGATCATGACGGCGCGGCGGTAGCCGAGCTTGCGGTCCGCCAGCCAGCCTCCGATCATCGGGCTGAAGAAGACGAAGAGGAGATAGTTCGCGCGCAGCGTGGTCGCCTGCGCCGCCGTCCATCCGAAGCCCTCGCGGCCGTCCTGCAGGTAGAGGGTGAACAGCGCCAGCATCGTGTAGAAGCTGAAGCGCTCCCACATCTCCGCCGCGGCCAGGACGTAGAGCCCACGCGGATGCTTCTGCATCGCCGATTCTCCCGGAACGCCGGCCAGCGACGCACTCATGGTGGGCGCCGTCAGGCTACCAGAGAACATCCGAAGCGCATAATCTTCGACGTGCAGGCTCCGGCGTTCCTCGGACCCCTCGCGCTGATTTTTCTCGCGGCCCTCGGCGCCGCCTACCTGCTGCACCGGCTCCGCCAGCCTCCGCTCATCGGGTTTCTCGTCGCGGGAGCGCTCCTCGGTCCCTTCGGCCTCGGCCTCGTCAAGGACGTGCACGTCGTCGAGTCGCTCGCGGAGCTCGGTGTCGTGCTCCTGCTGTTCTCGGTGGGGCTCGAGCTCTCGCTCGGGAGCCTTCGCCGCCTCGGGAGGATAGTGTGGGTCGCCGGACCCATCCAGGTGCTCGGCACGATCGCGCTCGTTTACGCCGTGGCCTCGGCGGGGGGCTATCCGGCGGCCCGGAGCCTCTTCTTCGGCTACCTCGTAGCGCTCTCGTCCACCGCGATCGTCCTGAAGCTTCTCCTCGATCGAAGGGAGCTGGACTCGCCGCACGGGCGATTCCTCGTCGGCATCCTGATCCTTCAGGACCTGGCGGTCGTCCCGATGCTGCTCTCCCTGGAGTTCCTGTCGGGCGCCCGGGGGGGAGGCATGCTCCCGCTGATCACCGCGCTCGGAAAGACGGCGCTGACGGCCGCCGCCCTCTTCGTGGCCGCCCGGGTCGTCGTCCCGCGATTCATCGGCGCGCTCGCGGGGACCCGGCAGAAGGAGATCTTCGTCGTCGCCATCCTGTTCCTCATCCTGGGCTCGGCGGTGGCGACCTCCTGGGCCGGTCTCTCGGCGGCCCTCGGCGCCTTCCTCGCGGGACTCGTCCTGTCGGATTCCGAGTACGGGCACCAGGCGCTCGCGGACATCGCGGGATTTCGCGATGCGTTCAACGCGCTCTTTTTCGTGTCGATCGGGATGCTCTTCGATCCGCGCGTCCTCGTGTCCCAGACCCTTCTCGTGGGAGTGCTCCTCGCGCTGATCCTCGTCTGGAAGACCGTCGCCGGAGGGGCGGCGGTCCTCGCCCTCGGGTACGGGACCCGCGTGGCTCTCGTCGTGGGCCTGTCGCTGGCCCAGATCGGCGAGTTCTCCTTCGTGGTGCTGCGCCAGGGCCTCGATCTTCGGCTCATCTCGCCGGGCCTGTACCAGACGTTTCTGGCCGCGGCCATCGTCACGATGATCGCGACGCCCTTCCTCTCCGAGGCGAGCCACGGGCTCGCGATGCGAATGGCGGCGAGAAGCCGGACCGCGCCCGGGCCCGACGCCGCGATGGCCGCCGAGAGGCACGTCGTCGTGATCGGGTTCGGCCACATGGGCGAGACGGTCGCCCGCCTCCTGGGCCGCGCGAAAGTCCCCTTCCGCGTCGTCGACCTCGACCCGGACCGCGTCAAGCGCGGAGCCAAACGCGGCATCCCGATCGAGTACGGCGATGCGACCAACGACTTCGTCCTGCGGCGTGCGGGCGTCGGAAGCGCCCTCGCCGCTCTGGTCGTGCTGTCGGATCCGCGCGGCACGCGGCAGGTCATCCGGCACTGCCGAAGACTCAATCCGGGCATCTTCCTCCTCGCGCGCACGCGCTACCTGGCGGACATCCCCGGTCTCTCGGCGGCGGGAGCCGACGAGGTCGTCGCCGAGGAATTCGAAAGCTCTCTGGAGATCGCCGCCCGCGCGCTGCACCACCTCGGCTTGCCGATCCCCTGGGTGGAATCCGAGACCCAGGAGATCCGCCGCGCACGACAGGAGGGATTCCGGCGGTTCCGCGCTCCGGGCGGGGTCGACGGTCCGGTCGGCTAGGCGCCGCGGGGCTGCGCGAAGGCGGCGGCGAGGCTCTCCCCCGCCATCCGCGCGGTGCGCCGGATGTCGGCGTCGGTGTGCGCGGTCGACAGGAACCAGGCCTCGAACTGCCCCGGGGGGAGGAAGACGCCGCGCTCGCGCATGGCGTGGAAGAAGAGGGCGTAGCGCCCGACGTCGGATCGCTTCGCCGCCGCGAAGTCCGGCACGGGCCCGGCAGTGAAGAAGAGCGTCAGGAGCGACCCGAGCCGCGCCAGGTGCAGCCGGTCGGCGAGCCCCCGCTCCCGCATCTGCTCGCGCAGCAGCTCCTCGAGCCGGCTCCCCTTCGCCTCCAGGTCCGCGTAGGGCGGCCTCCGGGAGATCTCCTGGAGCATCGCGATGCCGACGCTCATCGCGAGCGGGTTCCCGGAGAGGGTTCCCGCCTGGTACACGGGACCCTCGGGAGCCATGCGCTCCATCAGCTCGCGGCCGCCTCCGTAGGCGCCGACGGGCAGGCCGCCTCCCAGGATCTTTCCGAGCGTCGTCAGGTCGGGATCGACCCCGAAGAGTCCCTGTGCGCCGCCGGCGGCGACCCGGAATCCGGAGATGACCTCGTCGAAGATCAGGAGGGCTCCGTGCCGGCGCGTGAGCTCGCGCGCGGCCCGCAGGTAGCCGTCCCTCGGAATCGAGAGGCCCATGTTGGCCGCGACCGGCTCGAGGATGACGGCGGCGATCTCGCCCGGGAAGCGGGCGAAGGCGGCCTCGATGGCCTCTGGGTCGTTGTACGGCACGACCGTGGTCAGGGCGGCCACCTCGTCCGGCACCCCGGGGCTCCCCGCGATCCCGAGGGTGGCGAATCCCGATCCCGCGGCCGCGAGGAAGGAGTCCGCGTGGCCGTGGTATCCGCCCTCGGCCTTCACGATCCGATTGCGCCCCGTGGCGGCGCGCGCCAGCCGGATCGCGCTCATCGTCGCCTCCGTGCCGGAGCTGACGAAGCGGACCATCTCGATCGACGGGATCATCCGGGTGACGCGCTCGGCCAGCCGCACCTCGAGCTCCGTCGGCGCGCCGAAGGAGGTGCCGCGCCGCGCCGCCCGGCTCAGGGCGCGCTGCGCGAACGACGGAAGATGCCCGAAGAGATGGGGACCGTACGACATCACGTAGTCGAGGTAGGAGCGGCCGTCGGCGTCCCGGATGCGCGCGCCCCGGCCCGACGCCGCGAAGAATGGCTCGCCTCCGACCGAGGTGAACGAACGGACGGGCGAGCTCACCCCGCCCGGCATCAGCTGCCGGGCGCGCCGGAAGAGGCGGGACGAGTTGCGGTTGTCGGGCTTGCGCCGCCCGGGCGGCCCGGTCCGCTTCGTCATGCGCGGGGGCCGGTCACCGGGTCTCGAACCCGTCCCGAAGCCAGCCCGCCGCGTCCCGCGCGTGATACGTCAGCACGAAGTCGGCCCCGGCGCGGACGATCCCGGTCAGGATCTCGAGGACGATCCTCTTCTCGTCGATCCAGCCGCGCTCCGCCGCCGCCTTGACCATCGCGTACTCGCCGGAGACGTTGTACGCGGCGATCGGTGCGTCGAATCGCCGCCGGGCCTCGCGGATCACGTCGAGGTAGGCGAGCGCGGGCTTCACCATCACGGCGTCGGCTCCCTCCTCGAGATCGAGAGCGATCTCTCGCATCGCCTCGCGGCGGTTGGCCGGGTCCATCTGGTAGCCGCGCCGGTCGCCGGAGTGGGGCGCGGAGTCCGCGGCCTCACGGAAGGGACCGTAGAACGCGGAGGCGGACTTGGCGGAATACGCGAGGATGGCGACCCGGGACTGATCCGCCGCGTCGAGGCCGGCCCGGATGGCGCCCACCCGACCGTCCATCATGTCCGAGGGGGCGACGACGTCGGCGCCGGCGCGCGCGTGGGACAGCGCAACCCTGGCTAAAAGCGGGAGCGTCGCGTCGTTGTCCACCTCGCCGTCGCGGAGGACACCGCAGTGCCCGTGCGAGGTGTACTCGTCCAGGCAGACGTCCGTGATCACCAGCAGGTCGGGCGACGCCTCCTTGATCCGACGGACGCTCTCCTGCACCGCCGCGGCGTCGTCCCAGCTCTCGCTTCCCGTCTCGTCCTTGCGCTCGGGCAGGCCGAAGAGGAGGACAGCCGGAACGCCGAGGCCGCGCAGCTCCTGCGCCGAGGCGACCGCTTCGTCCGGCGAGAGGCGCTCCACACCGGGAAGGGACGCGATGGGCTCGCGCAGGCCGCGGCCGCGGCGAACGAACAGGGGCGCCACCAGCTGCTCCGGCGACACGCGGACCTCGCGGACGAGCGCGCGCGACGCGGGGCTTCGCCGCAGCCGGCGCAGTCGGGTCTCCGGATAGCGGGTCATGAGTGCCCGCAGACTATTGCCCGACGCCCTCGCCCGCAAGCTCTTCGAGCAGGCGAGCGGCGGCGTCGAACCGGGGCTCCTCCGCGACTGCGATGCGCGCGACTCCGTGCGACTCCAGGTAGCGGCGCGTGTAGCGACCCAGCACGACGGCGGGCGTCTCCTTGAGCCGCTCCGCCGCAGCCACGGGAAGCCCGCGGAAGAGCCACGTCGCGGCGGAGGGAGACGTCACGCAGAACGCCATGAAGGGCCGCTGCAAGATCTGACGGCCGAGCTCCTCGTCGGCCGGAACCGGAACCTTTCGGTACACGGCGACCTTGCTCACGGCGGCCCCGCGCCGCGTCAGCGCCGCGGCGAGCTCTGGCGTCGCGTCTTCCGCGCAGGGATAGAGGACGTGAAACCTCTCGAGCGCCGCGGGAAGGTGGTCGAGAACGGATTCGCCCGAGCCCTTGGCGACGACGTCCGGCGGCAGGCCGAGCCGTCGCAGGGAGCTCTCCGTGGCGCCGCCCACGGCGACAACGCGCCCGCCGGATGCGGCCGCCCGCAGCAGCGGCGCCAGGCGGTCATCGGACAGGACTCGCTCGACCGTGACCTGGCTCGTGAAGAGAGTCAGGTCGGCGTGGCGCTCGAAGGCGGACGGCGGCACTTCCAGCGGTTCGATCGAGTGGCTCACGCGCTCGACGATCTCCAGGTTCGATTCCGCGGGGAGGCGCGCGAAGGGGTTCGCTCCGGAGCGGACGACCAGCACGCGCGGCCCGCTCATCGGGAGGCCCGCGCGATCCACTCCGCGGCCCCCCGCGCGAGCAGGCGCTCGGCGAGCTCTCTCCCGACGGCCTCGGCCGCTTCGGCCCGCCCCTCCGCCTCGTCCCGGATCACTCGGGAGCCATCCTCGGCGAAAACCGCGCCCTCCATCCGGAGATTCCCCTCCCGGACGCGGGCCCGGGCGGCGACGGGCCCCCGGCATCCCGCCTCGAGCCGGGCGAGGAACGCGCGCTCCGCGAGAACTTCCCGATGCGAGGCCGGGTGATCCATCTCCCGGAGCGCCCCCCGAGTCTGCGAATCCGCCTCCCGCGCGACGATCGCGAGCGCTCCCTGCCCGACCGCCGGAAGCATCACCGAGGCGTCGAAGATTTCCGCGATCTCGCCCAGCCGGTTGAGGCGCGAGAGGCCTGCCCGGGCGAGCACGATCGCGTCCCAGCGTCCCTCCCGCAACCGGCGGATCCGGGTGTCCACGTTTCCTCGGGCCTCTTCGACGACGAGGTCCGGCCGCGCGGCGAGGACCTGGGCGCGCCGGCGCGGACTGGATGTTCCCACTCGCGCCCCCGGAGCGAGCTCTCCCAGGGTCCGGCCCTCCCGGGAGACGAGAACGTCGCTCGGATCCTCGCGCTCGGGGACCGCGGTGAGGACGAGCCCGGCCGGGATCGCCGACGGCACGTCCTTGAGGCTGTGGACCGCCAGGTCGATCCGGGAGTCGAGCAAGGCTTCGTCCAGCTCCCGCGTGAAGTCTCCCTTCCAGGAGATCGGCTTTCCGGACCCGGAGAGGCGATCCCCCGTCGTCCTCACCGTCACGAGCTCGACCTCGTTGGGGCCGGCGAGCGCGCTCCGGACAATCTCCGCCTGCGCCATCGAGAGCGCGCTGCCGCGCGCGCCCAGACGGAGCCTCATCGGTCCAGGTCGAAGAGGTGGCGGATCGCCTCGACGCGGTCGAGCTTTCGGGAGGCGTCGGTCTCCGACTTCAGCCGCCGCAACGGCTCGTGAAGGAGCTTGGACGCGATCGCGTCGGCGAAGGCGCGGAAGCGCTCGCGGTCTTCGCCGGGGAGGCGGGAGAGCTCCGCGTCGCGGAGGGACGCCAGGCGCGCCTGGAGATCCGTGAGCGTCGGGACGACGGCGAGATTTCCGAACCAGCCGAGGAAACGGCCCAGCTCCTCCTCGAGGATCGCCTCCGCCCGCGGGACCTCGCGGCCGCGCCGCCGCCGGTTCTCCTCCGCCGCGCCCTCCAGCTCCTCGAGACCGTACGAGTAGACGTTGTAGATCTCCGCGACCGCCGGGTCGATGTCCCGTGGCACGGCCAGGTCCAGGAAGAACATCGGCTTGCCGCGCCGCCGCCGCATCGCTTCCTCGACGTGCTCGCGCCGCACGATGGACCCGGGGCTCGCCGTCGCGCCGACCACGACATCCGCCTCGGGCAGCAACTCGGAGAGGCCCTCCCACGCGACGCAGCGGCCTCCGACCCGGCGAGCCAGCTCCTCCGCCCGCCCGGGAGTGCGGTTGGCGATGCGGATGTCGCGCACGCCGGCCTCCACCGCCTGCTGCGCGAAAAGAGTGCCGGTCTCCCCCGCTCCGATCACCAGCACCGTCTGGTCCGCCATGTCGCCGAAGATCTTCGTGGCCAGACCGAAGCCGATCGACGCGACCGAGAGCGGGTGTCGGGAGATTTCGGTCTCCGTCCGCACGCGCTTTCCCGCGGCGACCGCGTTCTCGAAGAGGCGATGGAGCACCGCGCGCGAGAATCCGGTCTCCCGGGCCAGTCGGAGCGCGGTGCGCACCTGGCCGAGCACCTCGCTCTCCCCGAGCGCCATCGAGTCGAGACCCGCCGCGACCCGGAAGAGATGGCGGACCGCCTCCGCACCCTCGCTGTAGAAGCTCGACCGCGCCGCCTCCCCGACGTCGACCCCGCGCCACTCCGCGATCAAGCGGGTCAGCTCGCGGTCGGTCCCGTCGCCCTCCGCGATCCCGTAGATCTCGCTGCGGTGGCAGGTCGCGACGATCACGCCCTCGCTCATCAGGCCGCGCCCGCGGATCCGCTCGAGCGCCTCCCGTACCTCCTCGCCCGTCCAGGCGATGCGCTCGCGCACCGACGCCGCGCCCGACCGGAAGTTCCAGCCGAGCACGAGGAGGCGGCCTTCGCTCGCCCCGCTCATCGGAAGCTGTGCACGCGGGTGAAGTAGAGGTTCACGACTGTGTACGAGAAGATCACGACACCGAATCCGAAGATCGACAGGACGGCGACGCGGGGGCCCTCCCAGCCGCGGCGGTCCATCCACAGCAGGAATCCGTACACCGCCAGGGTCAGGGCCGCCCACTCGACCTTCGGGTCCGCGAGCGTGCTCCAGACCCGTTCCGCCCAGACGACGCCCAGCACGAGCGACAGGGTGAGGACGGCCAGGCCGACCGAGACGCTCGTGCGGTTCATCCGTCCGATGACCTCCAGCGCGGGCAGGCGGGAGAACAGCAGCCCGGTTCGCCGTCGGCGGATCTGGCGATTCTGAACCAGGTACAAGACCGAGAGCACGAAGGAGAACGTGAACGCCGCGTAGGCGAGGATCGCCAGTGTGACGTGCAGGGCGAACACGGAGCCATAAGTGCCCGGCGACGTCCCCGACGCGGCGTCGGGGAGCAGCAGCCCGGCCGCGGTCGCGAGGACCACCATCGGAATGAGGAACGCTCCCATCGAGCGCTCCCGGTGGCGGACGAGCAGAACGAGGTACGCGATTCCCAGCATCCATCCGAAGAGCGACACCGATCCGCCGAGTGTCCGATACGGGACCGAGCCGAGCTCGCGCGCGCGGCGCATGAGATCGCCGAAATGGAGCGCGAGGCCGGCCGCGATCCATACAGGCGTCAGGCGCGGCCAGGACGCGCGAGGAGCCATCAGCGTTGCGATGGCAAATCCTTCCGCGCCGAGGTAGCACAGCAGCGCGAGCCCTCCGAGGACGTGTGGAACCATGGGCGCGCGGATTTTATCAGCCAGGAGAGGCCGTAATACGATAGCCCGGTGAATCCTTTTTCCCGGGTCCGCGAGCGTTTCCCTCTGGGAGGCGGCGGCGAAGGCGAGCTCTTCTCGATTCCCCGGTTCCAGCGGGAAAGCCCGGGCGAGATCTCCCGGCTGCCGGCGACGCTCCGCGTGATCCTCGAGTCCCTCCTCCGGAACTGCGACGGCAAGCGGGTGAAGGAGGACGACGTCCGCGCGCTGGCGTCCTGGAAACCGAAGTCCGAGCGCACCGCCGAGGTCCCGTTCGTCGTGGCGCGCATCGTCCTCCAGGACTTCACCGGGGTGCCGCTCCTCGTGGATCTCGCGGCCATGCGGTCGGCGGTGCATCGTCTGGGGCGGGATCCGGAGCTGATCGAGCCGCTCGTGCCGGTCGCGCTGGTCGTGGACCACTCGGTCCAGGTGGATCAGTGGTCGACGCCGGATGCCCTGCGCGTCAACATGGAAATCGAGTTCCGGCGCAACCGCGCCCGCTACGAGTTCCTAAAGTGGGGCACCCACGCGTTTCAGGGATTCGAGGTCGTCCCGCCGGGAATCGGGATCGTCCACCAGGTCAACCTCGAGTACCTGGCGCCCGGCGTCCTCTCGCGCGACGGTGTCTGGTATCCCGACTCGCTCGTGGGGACCGACTCGCACACCACGATGATCAACGGCCTCGGGATCGTGGGATGGGGCGTCGGCGGCATCGAGGCCGAGGCGGGGATGCTGGGACAGCCGGTGTATTTCCTGACCCCCGACGTCGTCGGCGTGCACCTGAGCGGCCGGCTCCCCGACGGGGTCACCGCGACGGACCTCGTCCTCGTCGTCACGGAGATGCTGCGCGAAGCGCACGTCGTGGGCAAGTTCGTGGAGTTCTTCGGCGAGGGGGCGGCGTCGCTCCCAGTGACCGACCGGGCGACCGTCGCGAACATGGCGCCCGAGTACGGCGCGACCATGGGCTTCTTCCCGGTGGACGAACAGTCCTGCCGCTACCTGGCCTCGACTGGCCGGAGCCCGGAGCAGGTCGAGACGTTCCGCAACTATTACCGGGCGCAGGGGCTGTTCGGGATGCCCCGCGACGGAGACTGCGACTACACGCAGCGGCTGGAGCTCGACCTCTCGACCGTGCGCGCCAGCGTCTCGGGCCCGAAGCGTCCCCAGGACCGCATCCCGCTTCCGGAGATGAAGGCCCGATTCCGCGATCTCTTCGCGCGGCCCATCGGCGAGAACGGCTACGGAAAAGATCCGTCCGCGCTATCCAAGCGCTTCCACGCGACGCTCGGGCACGCCGTGGCCGAGGGGGGCGGGAGCCAGAAGCCGGCGAGCACGAGCGGCGCGACCGCGCTGAACACCAACGTGTGGACCGAGAGCGAGATGGCCAACAACCGGCCGACTCCCGACCGGGCGGACGTCACTCCGGAGCCCTCGGGCCACGTCGACGTCGGCCACGGCGACGTGCTCATCGCGGCCATCACCTCCTGCACCAACACCTCCAATCCCAGCGTGATGCTGGCGGCGGGACTCGTGGCGAAGAAGGCCGTCGAGCGCGGCCTGACCGTTTCGCCGCGCGTGAAGGCCTCGCTCGCGCCGGGATCGCGCGTGGTCACCGCGTACCTGGCGAAGACGGGGCTCCAGCCCTACCTCGATCAGCTGGGCTTCCGGCTCGTGGGCTACGGCTGCACGACGTGCATCGGAAACTCGGGCCCGCTCGACGCGGGGATCGAGGGCGCGGTGACGGAGAACGACCTCATCGCCGCGGCCGTACTCTCCGGGAACCGGAACTTCGAGGCGCGCATCCATCAGAGCATCAAGGCCAACTTCCTGATGAGCCCGCCGCTCGTCGTGGCGTTCGCGCTGGCGGGGAGAGCCGACACGGACCTCAGCACGGAGCCCCTCGGAACGGGCTCCGACGGGCGGCCCGTTTTCCTCCGCGACGTCTGGCCGTCGCCGGCGGAGATCGATCAGGCGCTGCTGTCGTCGGTCGACGCCGCCACGTATCGCCGGCTCTACGCGGATCTCGGCGAGGCGAATCCTCTCTGGAAGGAGATCCCGAGAGCGGGCGGGACCGTCTACGCGTGGGACCGCAGCTCGACGTACATCCAGGAGCCGCCGTTCTTCGACGACTTCTCTCTTGAGCCCTCGCCCCTGGCGGACGTGCGCGGAGCGCGCGCCCTCGCGATCTTCGGCGATTCGGTGACGACCGACCACATCAGCCCCGCGGGCGCGATCCAGCGGAGCTCGCCGGCCGGCCTGTACCTGCAGTCGCTCGGCGTGAAGCCCGAGGACTTCAACAGCTACGGCTCGCGGCGGGGCAACGACCGCGTGATGACTCGCGGCACCTTCGCCAACGTCCGCATCAAGAACCGGATGGTGCCGGACATCGAGGGCGGGGTGACGCGCCACCAGCCCGACGGCGAGACGCTCCCCATTTACGACGCGGCGATGCGCTACCAGGCCGAGGGCATTCCGCTCGTGGTCTTCGCCGGGCACGAATACGGGACCGGCAGCTCGCGGGACTGGGCGGCCAAGGGGACCAGGCTCCTGGGAGTTCGGGCCGTCATCGCGCAGAGTTTCGAGCGCATACACCGGTCGAACCTGGTCGGAATGGGCGTCCTGCCGCTCCAGTTCGCGGACGCCGTCAGCGCCCGAACGCTGGGTCTCGACGGGACGGAGACCTTCGATCTTCCGGGCCTGACTTCCGTCCGGAGCCCGCGGCAGGACGCCTCTCTCACGATCCGTCGAGCGGACGGCGCCTCGAGCGAGATCGCGCTCCGGATGCGGATCGACACACCGATCGAGGTCGACTACTACCGCCACGGGGGGATCCTGCCGTTCGTGCTGCGGCAACTCATGCGATGACGGACCCCGGTTCCCCCTCGGCGGACCGTCTCCTCTCGGCTTGCGGCGCGCGCCCGGTCGACCGGCCTCCCGTTTGGATGATGCGGCAGGCGGGACGCTACCTGCCGGAGTATCGGGAGGTCCGCCAGCGCGTCTCCTTCCTCGAGCTTTGCCGATCGGTTGAGCTCGCGACGGAGGTCTCGCTGCAGCCCTTCCGCCGATTCGCGCCGGACGCCGTGATCTTCTTTTCCGACATCCTCGTTCCGGCCGCCGCCATGGGAGCGCGCGTCGAGTTCGGCGACGGAGGCCCCGAGCTTCCCGAGCCGGTCCGCGACGCCTCGGGAGTCGAGCGCCTCCACCGGTTCGACCCCGCGGCCGAGATCGGATTCACGGGCGAAATCCTCCGGGCGCTGCGCCGGGAGGTTGGTGACCGGGCCGCGGTGCTGGGCTTCTGCGGCGCGCCCTGGACGCTCGCCTCCTACCTGGTAGAGGGCGGCGGGTCCAAGAGCTTCGCGCGCATCAAGGAAATGATGGGGCGCGATCGCGCCTGCCTCCGCGGGCTTCTCGATCTCCTGGCGGACGTAGCCGCCGACGTGCTCTCTTTCCAGATCGCCTCCGGCGCGCAGGCGGTGCAGCTTTTCGACACCTGGGCCGGCGAGCTGACCGAGGAGGACTACCGCGAATGGGCGCTGCCGGCCCTCGCTCGCGCGATCGCGGGCATCCGCCGCGCGGAGGCTCCCGTTCTCCTCTACGTCAACGGCTGCGGGCACCTCCTCGAAGCGATGGCCGAATCGGGCGCGGACGTCCTCTCGATCGACTGGCGCACGAGCCTGCGGGAAGCGCGGCGGCGGCTGCCGGGAAAACCCCTCCAGGGGAACCTCGATCCGGGGCTGCTGCTCGGAACCCCCGAGGAGGTCGCGCGCCGGACCCGGGCCGCCGTCGCGCAGACCCGGGGACAGGCGCATGTCGTCAACCTCGGGCACGGGATCCTTCCCGGTTCCCGGCTGGAGTGCGTCGAGGCGCTCTTTTCCGCCGCGCGCGAGCCCCTCGCGGCGCCGCCGGTGGCGGCGCCCGCCACGAGCGCGGCCCGATGAATCCCGGCGAGGTTCCCCTCGAGCTCTTGCGGCGCTACAACGTTCCGGGGCCGCGCTACACCTCGTATCCGACCGCGCCCATGTGGAAGGACGACTTCGCGGCGGCGGACTACGGCCGCGCGCTGGAGGAGTCGGGCTCCGCGGCGTCTCCCGCGCCGCTCTCGCTCTACGTGCACCTGCCCTTCTGCGAAAGGCTCTGCTACTTCTGCGGCTGCACGGTGGTGATCACCGGGACCCGCCACGCGCCGGAGTCGGACTACCTCGATGTTCTCGAGCGCGAGATCGACTGGGTCGCCGAGCGCGCCGGGGCGGCCCGCACGGCCGTCCAGCTCCACTGGGGCGGCGGCACGCCGACCTATTTTCCGCCGCCCCTGCTCGAGCGGCTCGGGCGACGCATCTTCGACCGCTTCGCGTTCGCGGCCGACGCCGAAATCGGCGTCGAGGTGGATCCCCGGGTCACCACCTCGGAGCACCTCGAGACCCTCGCGAGGCTGGGCTTCAACCGCCTCAGCATGGGCGTGCAGGATTTCGACCCGCGGGTCCAGGCGGCGATCAACCGCATCCAGCCCTACGAGCAGACCCGCGGGCTGGTCGAGTCGGCTCGCGGCCTGGGATTCACCAGCCTGAACATCGACCTGATCTACGGTCTGCCCCACCAGACGCCGGAGAGCTTCTCCGCGACCATCGACCGCGTGCTCGAGATCGCCCCCGACCGCCTCGCGGTTTATTCCTACGCCAACGTGCCCTGGATGAAGAAGCACCAGAGCGTGCTCGTCCCGGACCTGCCCGCCGAGCAGACGAAGTTCGAGATCTTCCGCCGCGCGCTGTCGCGGTTCACCGCCGCGGGATTCGAATACATCGGGATGGACCACTTCGCCCGGCCGGACGACGAGCTGGCCCGCGCCCGGCGCGATCGCACGCTTCACCGCAACTTCCAGGGATACACGACGAAGGCCGGGACCGACCTCATCGGCTTCGGGATGAGCGCCATCGGCTCGATCGGCGCTCACTACGTGCAGAACCGGCGCGAGCTGCCGGCGTACCGGGAGGCCGTCGCGGACGGCGGAGCGGCGACGTTCCGCGGCTTGCGACTCTCCGGCGACGATCTGCTGCGCCGCACCATCATCGGAAATCTGCTCTGTCACGGCATCGTCGTCAAGGCCGAGATCGAGGAGCGGTTCGCCCTCGATTTCGACGCCCACTTCGCGGACGCCCTCGATAAGCTCCGGTCTTGCGCCGCGGACGGGCTGGTCGAGCTCACGCCGGGTGAAATCCGCGCCACCGGGTTAGGGCGGATCTTCCTCCGCAACCTCGCGATGCCGTTCGACGCCTACCTCGACGCGGGACGCGAGCAACCCGTCTTCTCGCGGACCCTGTAGCGATGCCCCGGCCAGGCGCCCGTCCGATGATGCCCGCCGGGCCCGCTCGCGCCATCCTCTTTCTCCAGCTCGGCGGGCCCGAGACCCTCGACGACGTTCCGGGGTTCCTGTATCGGCTCTTCTCGGATCCCGACGTCATTCGCGTGCGGCCCGCGCTTCTCCGGAAGGCCATCGCCGCCGCGATCGCGCTGGGCCGTCAGAAGGCTTCGCGCGCGCTCTACGCGTCGATCGGCGGCGGCTCGCCCATCCGCCGCCTGACCGACCAGCAGGCCGCGGGAACGGAGCGACTCCTCCGCGAGGAGGGGCGGGACGTCGCCGTCCGAACCGCGATGACCTGCTCGCCTCCGTTCGTCGAGAGCGTGGTCGAGGAGCTCGCGGAGGCAGGAGTGCGGCGCTTCCTGGCCTTCCCGCTCTACCCGCAGTACTCCACGACCACCACCCGGGGAGCCCTGCAGCGCAGCCGAGACGCGGTGCGCCGCTACGCTCCCGGCGCCACGCTCGCGGAGATCGGCTCCTGGCCGACGCACCCGCTGTTCGTCCAGGCGCACGCGGAGTCGATCGTCGAGGAGCTCGCCCGCTTTCCGGATCCGCGGGCGGAGTCCACCCACCTGCTGTTCTCGGCGCATTCGATTCCGAAGAAGCTCGTCACGCGGCACGGGGACCCGTACCCCGTGGAAGTCGAGGCGAGCATCCGCGCGATCCGCGAGCGGCTCGCGTGGCGCGGACCCTCGACGCTCGCCTACCAGTCCAAGCTCGGCCCAGTCGAATGGCTGGGCCCGCCGACCCTTCAGGTCATCCGCGAGCTCGGACGGAGCGGCCAGGCGCAGGTCCTCGTCGTCCCCATCGCCTTCGTGACCGACCACGTCGAGACGCTCCAGGAGATCGATCAGCTCTTCGCCGACGCGGCGCGAGCGGCGGGGATCGCGCACTTCCGCCGGACGCCCGGGCTGAACGACCGCCCGACGTTCCTCCGGGCGCTCGCGGACCTCGCGCGCTCGGCCGAGCCGTTCTGGAGCGAGTGAGCGGACGGACCATCGTCGTCGGCGGCGGCCTCTCGGGCCTGGCCGCGGCGTACGCGCTCTCTCGCCGCGGAGAGGAGTTCGTGCTCCTCGAGTCGTCGGATCGGCCGGGCGGTGTGGTGCGGAGCCAACGGGATCGCGGCTTCCTCCTGGAGCTAGGCCCCAACACGGTCCGGCCGACCGCGCCGCTGTGGGGACTCATCGAGGAGCTCGGGCTCGCGGGCGAGGCTCTTCGAACGGACCCGAAGAGCCCCCGGTACGTCGACTTCGACGGAGAGCTGCACGAGGTGCCGATGTCGCTCGGGGGCTTCGCCGCGACCCGCCTCCTCTCGCCCGGGGGGAAGCTTCGCCTCCTCGCCGAGCCGTTCGTCCGCCGCGGAACGGATCCGGACGAGAGCGTCCGCGACTTCGTCACCCGAAGGCTGGGAGCGCAGGTTGCCGACCGGCTCGTCGAACCGTTCGTCGCGGGAATCTTCGCGGGCGACTGGTCGCGGCTCTCGGCCGCGGCCGCCTTCCCCGCTCTGCTCCGCTCCGAGCGGGAGCACGGGAGCCTCCTCGCCGGTGCGATCGCCGGGCGCCCTGCGCGTCGCCGCGCCCGCGAGACGGCGCCGGCGCGCGGCCTCCTCTCGTTCCGAGACGGCCTGGAGACGCTGCCCCGCGTTCTCGCGCGGCGCCTCGGCTCCTCGATGCGCGCGGGAGTCGGCGCGATGTCCCTCGCTCCACGAGCCGGAGGATGGTCCGTCGCGGCCGGGGCCGAGGAGCTGCGGGCGGAACGCGTCGTGCTGGCGGCTCCGGCTCATGTCGCCTCTATGCTCATTTCCCCCTTCGCGCCGGATGCGGGGCGCGCGCTGCGGGAGATTCCCCATCCTCCCCTGGCGGTCGTCCACCTGTCGTGGCCGGAGGCCTCGATGCGAGGGCCTCGGCGGGGCTTCGGACACCTCGTGGCCCCGGGGGGATCGCGCCGGATCCTCGGGGCCGTGTGGAGCTCGAGCCTCTTCCCGGGCCGCGCCCCGGAGGGCCGGTCCCTCCTGACCGTCTTTCTCGGCGGGACCCGCGACCCCTCGGCGCCCTCGCTGTCGGATGCCGCGCTCATCGACGCCGCGGCGCGCGACCTCGAGTCGGAGGGACTCGTGCGGGGCGCTCCGGATCCAGTTCGCGTCACCCGATGGGAGCACGCGATCCCGCAGTACGACCGGGGCCACGCCGGCCGAATGGAGGTCCTGGCCGAGACCGAGAGGCGGATGCCGGGCCTGCTCTTCGCGGGCAACTATCGGGACGGAGTCTCGGTTGCCGACGTCATCCGCTCCGGGCTCGCGGCGGGCGCCGGCCCCTGATCACGGATGCTCGTGGTCGGAATCGCCGTCCGACTTCAAAGCCTTCTGCTCCTCCGCGGTCAGCCGCGGCAGCTGCCGCACGACCGACACGATCTTCCAGATCTCCTCGTCCTTGTGGGTCGGCCCGAAGGCCGGCATCCCGGACATCCGAATTCCGTTCTGGATGATCCAGAAGAGCTCCCCGTCCGTTCGCTGCTGGATGCGGGCGAGTGTCAGGTCGGGAGCCGGGGGGTTCAGCCCCTCGCCCGCCTCCGACGCATCGACGCCCGGAGCGCCGTGGCAGAAGACGCACATCTCCTTGTAGTGGGCCATCCCCCCGCGCGCCGCGTCCGGGTTGCCCGAGAACGGATTGGCCGCCTTCGGGGCCCGGCGTGCGACCGATCGATCCAGGGCCATTCCCGCGAGGCGCTTCTCCAGAGTGCTCGGAGGGACGTTGGCCGACGTGTTGAACGACCCCGTCGCGACGACCGCAGCGGCAGCCAGCCCGAGGAGCAGGAATCCGGTGATCAATCCCGTCAGAAACTTCATGAGAACCTCCTCGCCATCTTCCGGCGAATGCTAGTCATTTCACAGGAGCGGCGCCAGCCGGGCAGCGAGGGAGTCCCCGAAACGGTGGAGGGCGCCGCGCCGGTTCCAGGACCGCCGCTCGATCTCGACCGAGGCCGCCAGGTCCTCGAGGTATTGAGCCTCCATCCGCGCGGCGGTCTCGACGTCCGCGATCACGAAGTTGCACTCGGCGTTGAGCTCGAAGGACCGGAAGTCGAGGTTGCTCGATCCCACCAGCGATAGGAGCCCGTCGGCCACCATCGTCTTGGCGTGGAGGATCGCGGGCTGGTACTCGAAGATGCGCACGCCCCGGGAGAGAAGCCCCGAATAGAAACCGTGGCTGGCGTGCCGGGCGACCGGGACGTCGCTGCGGCCGGGCAGCAGCAGGCGGACGTCCACGCCACGCCGGGCGGCCCCGCCCAGGATCCGGAGGGCCCGCCTCCGATTCGGAGCGAAGTAGGCCGTCGTGATCCAGAGCGTCTTCCGGGCCGCCCCGCTGATAGCGGCCACCATGGCGGCGACCTCCCGGTTGCCGCGGCCGGGCCGGGAATCGAGGATGAGGACCCGGGCGCCCGGCGCCTCCCTCGCGGGGAGAGGATCCAATCCGATGCGCGAGCCGCCGGCGCGTCTCCAGCCCTCCTCGAACACGATGGCCATTTCCCAGGCGGCGGGGCCGTCCACGCGCGCGTGGGTATCCCGCCACACGTGCCCGGTCGGCAAAAGCGACGACCCGTACTCGTCGCCGATGTTCATCCCTCCCGTGAAGGAGATCTTCCGGTCGACGACGAGGATCTTTCGATGATCCCGGAACTTCCAGTGCCGCAGCGTCCAGAGCGGATGGTAGAGCCGCGCCTCCACCTTGTGTCGCTGCAACTCCGACCAGAACGCGCCCCGCGTCCACATCGAGCCGAACCCGTCCGCCAGCACGCGCACCGCCACCCCGCGAGCGGCCGCTCGCCTCAGCGCCTCCGCGAACTGCTGGCCCGTGGGGTCGTCCTTGAAGATGTAGGACTCGAGTAATACCTCCTCGCGCGCCTCGGCGAGGGCCTCGAGCATCCCGGCGAACGCGGCGCCGCCCTTCGAGAAGACCTCGACGCGGTTGCCGGGATGAAAGAGCCCCGAGTCGATCCGCGCCAGCAGCGGCAGGAACCCCGGATCATGGATCCCCTCCGGCAGGGCGCGGACGAGCGCCTCGACCCGCGAGGCGCGGAGCTCCCGCGGGAGCCGGCGGCCGGGGCGGGGCCGGAGCACGGGCTCCCAGGACGGCGTCTGCCTCGAGGCGGAACGGACCACGTTAGCGGCCGACGAGTCGCGCGATGCCGAACGCCGCGGCGGCGGCCAGTCCGCCGATGAGAGTGGTCTGGGCGGCGCTCTTCCACGGCCGCGCGCCCGTGAAGCGCCCCTTGACGAACCCGAAGACGAAGAGGGCGAACAGCGTCACCCCGACCGAGACCCACACCGAGGCGGAGGTGTCGCGCATCAGGATGTACGGACCCAGGGGGATCAGCCCTCCGACGGCGTAGGCGCCGCCGATCGTCACCGCGCTCTTCAGGGCACGGCGCGGGTCCGGCTTCTCCAGGCCGAGCTCGAACCGCATCATGAAGTCGATCCACTGCTGAGGCCGCTTCTGGAAGGATTTCAGGATCGGCTCCGTCTCCTTCTCGGACAGCCCGTAGGAGCGAAAGATGTCGGCGACCTCCCGCGCCTCCACCGCGGGTTTCTCGCGGACTTCGCGGTGCTCCCGGTCGCGCTCGTTGGCGTAGTGTTCCGCGTCGCTGCGCGCCGCGAGATAGCCGCCGAGCCCCATCGCGATCGACCCGGCGGCGATCTCGGCGAGACCCGCGGTCACGATGATCCCGTTGGCCGCCACGGCGCCGGACAGTCCCGCGGCCAGCGCGAAGGGCACCGTCAGCCCGTCGGACATCCCGATCACGACGTCCCGCACGGCGTCGCTCGCCGTGAAGTGATGCTCGCTGTGGCGGGTCTGGGGCATCGAAGCCTTCGGTCCTATCGCAGGGCGGGCGCGGCGAACGCCCTCGGTCGCGCCTCCGCCAGCCTCCGCGCGGATTCCACGGCGATCTCGACGGAGCGGCCCGCGGCGCTCCTCACGCGTGCCCGGTCGTGAGGTGGCAGACGAGCTCGTCGCCCTGCTCCACCTGGATCGTGGCGTGATCCACGCCGGCACCCTCGCGGAGCACTCGCTGGACGCCCGAGAGGACCTCGGACCGGGGCAGGGCCGCGGCGGCCCGTATGTGGACGCTCGCCGAGTGGAGACCGGAGGTCAAGGTCCAGCAGTGGAGGTCGTGGATCGTCTCGACCCCCGGGACATCGAGGATCCGGGCGCGCAGGAGCGAGATGTCGACCTCGTCGGGGGCTCCCTCGAGGAGGATGTGGGCGGCCTCCCGGAGGATTCCGACCGCCCGGGGAAGGATCAGCAGCGCGATGGCCGCCGAGAGGATCGCGTCGAGGCCGTACCACCGCGTGCGCCCCATGACGATCGCGCCGACGATGACCGCCACCGACCCGAGCGCGTCCGTCATCACTTCGAGGTAGGCCGCGCGCAGGCCCAGGCTCGCGTGGCGCCCGCCGTGGAGCATCGCGACCGCCGCGATGTTGGCGGCGAGGCCCGCCGTCGCGATCCAGAGCATCTGTTGCGTCTGGATCGCACGCGGGTCGTGAAACCGCCTCCACGCTTCGAAGAGGATCCCTCCCGAGGCGACCAGGAGGAGCTGCGCGTTTACGAACGCCGCGAGGATCTCGGCGCGCGCGAGGCCGAAGGTGTGGCGCCGCGTGGGCGCTCGCTCGGAGAGCGCGACCCCCGCGTAGGCGAGCGTCAGCGCGGCGACGTCCGTGAAGAGGTGAGCCGCGTCCGCGAGAAGCGCGAGGCTTCCGGTCAGCCAGCCGCCGGCGAGCTGCAGCCCGAGCACCCCGATCGTGATGCCGAGCACCGCGCGGAGCTTGCTCTTCCTCTGCGTTCTCAGAACCCCGGTCGGCGAACCGGGCGCCGTGCCCTCGTGCGCGGCGGCGGGGCTCACGCTTCCCCGGCCGCCTGGACCTCGACCCGCGCGTCGTTGAAGCAGGCGCCTCCGCCGAGGTCGGTCAGCGTGGCGGGAGAGAGGGCGTTGGCGGTGGTTCCGCTCTCCGTGTTGTGGCGCCAGATCCCCTTCGGGAGAAAGACGACCCCCGGCCGGAGGCTATCGTCGAGGCGCGCACCGCACCGAACCTCCCCCAGGGCGTTGAACACGCGCACGGCCTGTCCGTCCCGGATTCCGCGCGCCGCGGCGTCCCCGGGATGGATCGACAGCGGGACGGGGGCGCGGTGAAGCTCGCCCAGGGTGGAGCTGATCGTGCGATCCGTCGCCGGCGAGATCAGCGCCAGGGGGAACCGCGGCTCCCCCGGATCGACCTGATAGTGATACAGCCCGTGGGGCGCCTCACGATCCAGGTCTGCGGGCACCAGGTCCACCCGGCGGTCCGGGGTCCGGGGAAAGACGTCGACGAATTGAATGGGATGTCCGCCCTCCGGAGGAACGGCGAATCCCCGCTCGTCGAGCTCGCGCCGCAGGCCGCCTGCCCGCGCGCTGGTGCCCAGAATCGTCCGAGCGAGCTCCTCCGCCGTCTCCGGGTCCCCGTCGCGGGCCACACCCGTGCGGCGGCAGAGCTCGGCGAAGACCTCGTGGTTGGGGCGAGCCTCCCCGACCGGCGCGATCACCGCCTCGGAGTCCTGGAGGACGAACGCGCCGTATCCACGCGACAGCTCCCGGCGCTCGAGGAACGTCGCCGCCGGAAGGACGACGTCCGCGTACC
>JBBRFL010000017.1:0-69375 GCA_038224325.1 Thermoanaerobaculia bacterium
GGGCGTGGTACCCTGCCTCTGGCTCCGAGCGGGCCACGTGATCGCTCCGAGAAATCGGAGAGGAAAGTCCGAACTCCATACGGGCGGCATGCCGGGTAATCCCCGGTCGCGGCGACGCGAAGGAAAGTGCCACAGAGAACAGACCGCCTTCCGAAAGGACGGCAAGGGTGAAACGGTGCGGTAAGAGCGCACCGCTCCTCCGGCAACGGCGGAGGCACGGTAAACCCCATGCGGAGCAAGGCCAAATAGGGAGACAGCGGGTGCCCGTCCCGCCTCACCGCAAGTGAGCTGTCTCCGGGTCGGCTGCTCGAGCCCGAGGGCGACCTCGGGCCCAGAGGAATGATCGCGGCCCCGGCCAGGGGGCGCGGGGGACCGCAAGGTTTCCCGAGGCCGTCGGGTCGGGGCACAAAATTCGGCTTATCGGCCCGCTCGGGGCTCTTTTCGCCGTGATCGACTGGATCCGCCCGCCGCGCCTGAGTCCCGGGGCGACGCTCGGAGTTGCGGCCGTGTCGGGGCCCGTCGATCCGGGGCGCCTCGCCGCGGGCGTGCGAGCCCTGCAGGCACTCGGCTATCGGATCGTCCTCGCGCCCAACATCCAATCGCGACAAGATTTTCTGGCGGGATCGGATTCCGAGCGAGCGGCAGGTTACCGGGAGCTCCTCGCCGATCCGTCCGTCGACGCGATTTTCTTCGCCCGGGGAGGGTACGGCGCCTCGCGAATCCTCCGATTTTTGGACCCGCGCGAGATCCGCGAGCGCCCGCGCATCCACCTCGGAGGCTCGGACGTGACGGCGCTCTTCGGCTTCCTGGGAGGGCAAGCGGGCCTGGTCACGATGTACGGCCCCATGGTGGCCGTCTCCCTGGCGCAGGGCGGGATGGATTGGGAGTTGGTGCTCCGGGGCGAGACCCCCGCCACCCACCGCTTCGACGGGGAGGACGTCCTCTCCGGCGGGATCGGCTCGGGCCCCCTCAGGGGCGGGTGCCTTTCCCTCCTGGCCTCGATGGCAGGCACCCCGGAGGCCGTTTCGGGCGACGGCGCCGTCCTCTTCTGGGAAGACGTGGCCGAACCCCTCTACCGGCTGGATCGAATGTTGACCCAGTTGGAGCGGTCGGGTACATTCGATCGACTACAAGCCATGATCATTGGCTCGATATCGACCGGCGCCACGGGCGGCGGCGACTCTCCCGAAGCCGTATCGGCGTGGCTTCGGGAGCGCTTCGCGAGCGCGCCGTTTCCCGTCGTCCGCGGGTTCCCGGCCGGCCACCTGGAGAAGACCCGCACCCTCCCGCTGGGCGTCTCGGTTCGACTCGACGCCTCCGCCGGGACCCTCACGTTCGACGGGCCCGGAGTGGCCTGAGCTCGCCATGCCCTCCGTGAAGGCCGTCTTCAAGTCCGGGCCCGGCGGCGCCGGCAAGAACCCCTACGAGAAGTACCTCGTCCACCACCTCATGGGCGAGATCATCTTCTCCGAGGGCGACATCGGCACGGAAATGTACATCGTCCAGTCGGGAACCGTCGAGCTGCTCAAGGCGATCGGCGGCGAGACCCGCGTTCTCGCGACGCTCGAGAAGGGCGACTTCTTCGGAGAGATGAGTGTCCTCGAGGACGTCCCCCGCACGGCGTCCGCGCAGGCCAAGACGGACGTCGAGCTCGTCCGGATCAACGGCGCGACCTTCGACGCGATGCTCAAGAGCAACACGGAGATCGCGATCCGCATGATGCGCAAGCTGTCGCGGCGCCTCCGCGAGGTCACCGCGATGCTCGAGGAGGCCCTGGGACGGAGGGTGGTCGAGGAGGAGCGGCCGGTCCAGCGCAAGGTCGCGGCGGATCACAACGCCTGCCGGCTCATCGGCGAGGAACCCCCGGCCGAGTTCTTCCTCAACCGCGAGGGCGACACGCTCGTAGGCCGGAGCGACCCGGTCACCGGCATCACTCCCGACGTGGACCTGACGCCCCTCGACGCGCAGCGGTCGACCTCCCGACGCCACGCCAAGCTCTACCAGATGGCGGACACGTTCTACGTCATGGAAGAGATCGGAGTCATGAACGGCACCTACGTCAACGGGACTCGCGTCGCGACGGGCGTCCCGATCGCGGTGCAGAACGGGGACGTGCTGAAGTTCGGGCTCGTCTCGCTGACTTTCCAGTCCCCCGAGAGTAACTGACGCCCCGCGCCGCGGCCCCCCCGGGGCGAATCCATCTGCGCGATCCCGTCGCGGCGATTCCGGGCATCGGGCCCGCCCGCGCGAAGCAGCTCGAAGTCGCCGGCGTCGTCACAGTCGCGGACTTCCTGCTGTCGATCCCGTTTCGATACGAGGATCGCCGCCACTTCTCGGCGATCGGCTCGCTCGAGTGGGGGAAGCCGTCCACGATCCTGGCGCGCTTCCAGAGCGTCCGCTCCACCCGGATGCGCCGGGGTCTTCTCCGCATCGAGGCGGTGGCCGACGACGGGACCGGGGCCGTGCGCGTGGTCTGGCACAACCGGTATCCGTCGTTCGCGAAGGCCCTGCAGGGGCGCCGCGCGGCCCTTTTCGGGGCGCCCGTGTCGACGCCGCGGGGCGAGATGCGAATCGAGAACCCGGAGACCGAGATCTTCGAAGAGGGGGACGAAACCGACCCGGTCCACAGCGGGCGAATCGTCGGCGTATATCACCGGGTGGCGGACGTCGCGCCGCGGCTGTGGCGCACCCTGGTCCGGCGCGCCCTCGACGAGCTGTCGCCGGACTTCCGCGCGATGACGGCTCCGTCGGCCCAGGTCTTCGGGGCCCTTCAGGAGGTGCACTTCCCCGGGCATGTCGACTCGGGCAGGCAGGCGCACTGGCAGCTCGCGCGCGAAGAGCTATTCGTGCTCGCGGCGCGGATCGAGGAGCGGCGCGCGAAGCTGCGTCAGCGCCAGGGGATCGTCCTGCCCGCAGAGGAGGCGATCCGCCAGCTCGCGCGGTACGTGCTCCCGTTCCCCCTGACCGCGGCCCAGAAGCGGGCCGTGCGCGAAATCGCCGACGACCTCGCGTCCGGTCGGGCCATGGCCCGATTGCTGCAGGGAGACGTCGGGTCGGGAAAGACCGTCGTGGCGGGCCTGGCCCTGCTGATCGCCGCCAAGAACTCGGCGCAGGGCGCGCTGATGGCCCCGACCGAGATCCTCGCGGAGCAGCACGCCGAGAGCCTCGCCTCCTGGCTAACGGGAGCGGGAGTCCGCATCGGCCTCCTGACCGGGAGGGTACGGGGCGTCCAGCGCAAGCGACTCCTCGCCGAGCTCGCCGCGGGACGGATCGACGTCCTCGTCGGAACCCACGCGCTCGCCGAGAGCCGCGTGGAGTTCCAGCGGCTGGGCCTCGTGGTCGTGGACGAGCAGCACCGGTTCGGAGTGGCGCACCGGGCGCGACTGTTCCGCAAAGGCGACACGCCCCACGTGCTGGTCATGACCGCGACGCCGATCCCTCGCTCGCTGGCGTGGGCGATCTACGGCGAGCTCGACGTCTCCGTCCTCGACGAGAAGCCCCCCGGCCGGGCCAGGGTGGTGACGCGCGTGCGGGAAGAGGCCGGCCGCGGCCGGGTGTACCAGTTCGCGGGAGAGCGCGTCGCGGCGGGAGAGCGCGTCTACGTGGTGGTGCCGGCGATCGAGGAGGGAGCCCGGGAGATCGCGGCGACGCGGGAGACGGCGGAGCGAATCGCCGAGGCGCTGCCCGGCGTCGCGATCGGAGTCCTGCATGGCCAGCTTCCGACGGTGCAGCGCCAGAGCGTGCTCGCGGACTTCGCGGCCGGCCGCAGCCCCATTCTCGTGACGACGACCGTGATCGAGGTGGGCGTCGACGTTCCCGAGGCCACGCTGATGGTGATCGAGAACGCGGAGGTCTTCGGGTTGGCTCAGCTCCATCAGCTGCGCGGACGGGTCGGGCGAAGCGCGCGCAAGTCCTGGTGCGCATTGATCGCCGGAGGCGCCGCCTCGGAGGAGGCGCGCCGGCGCCTCTCGGTTCTCGAGACGACCACCGACGGTTTCTTGATCGCCGAGAAAGACCTCGAGGCGCGAGGCCCCGGCGACCTCATGGGGACTCGCCAGTCCGGCCTGCCGGCCCTGCGGGTGGCCGATCCGATCCAGGACCTCTCGCATCTCGCGCAGGCCCGCGGCGGCATCCTCGAGCTGCGAGCCGAAGGCAAGAAGCTCGAGAGCGATCTCTTCGGATACCCGTGAGTTGCGGCGGCGTGCGCGCCGGGGGAGCGTGATACAAGAGCCGAGGAGGTGGCCTTGCGCGTTCTCGTCACGGGCGGCACGGGTTTCGTCGGGACCTACGTGGTCAATCGCCTGCTGCATCGCGGGCACGCCGTCGCCGTCCTCGCACGCGACCCCGAGAAGACCCGCAACCGCTACAGCGGCCCCGTCGAAGCGGTGATCGGCGACGTCCGGGAACCGAGCTCACTCGCCCCCGCCGCTTCGAGTCGCGACGCCATCGTTCACCTGGTCGGGATCATCCACGAGCGGGGGCCCCAGACCTTCGACCGGATGCACCGCGAGGCGACCGACCACGTCGTGAGCGCGGCCCGCGCCGCGGGTGTGCGCCGATACCTGCACATGAGCGCGATGGGCAGCGCGGAGGACTCCCCCTCGGAGTACGGGCGTAGCAAGGCGGCGGGGGAGCGCATCGTCCGCGGCAGCGGGCTCGAGTGGACGATCCTCCGGCCCTCGATCATCTTCGGACCGGGCGACGGATTCGTCTCGCTGCTCGCTCCGATCGTTCGGTGGAACCCCGGATTCATCCCGGTCATCGGCCCGGGGACGACCCGTTTCCAGCCCGTTTCGGTGTACGACGTCGCCCGCGTCTTCGCGGAGGCGCTCGAAAAGCCGGAGACCGCGGGGGAAGTTTTCGAGGTGGGCGGCCCCGACGTCCTCACGCTCGACGACGTCTATCGCGAGATCGCCTCGGCCCTCGGAAAGCGGGGCAAGCGCCTCCTGCACCTACCGCTCTGGTACGGCCGCCTCCTGGCGTCCGCCTTCGAGGCGTTGGCGAGGCAGGGCCTGCTTCCCGCACCGCCCCTGACGCGCGACCAGCTGCGAAGCCTCGAGCGGGACAACGTGGCGGACGTCTCCGCGACGCGGGCGGTGTTCGGCGAAGTCTGGCGGCCGTTCGCGCCCGGCATCCGAGAGTACCTGTCGCACGGCCGCCACGATCCCCGCTCCGGGTTCGGCGGAGAGGTGAACCTGGAGCCCCGCGCGCTGCTGAGGATCCGCTAGAGCCGTCTCCGCCCGCGGGCGGCCGCAAGGGACACCCCTACGGAGACTTCTTCAGGCGGATCGTCCCGGAGGAAGTCCTCACGACGACCTTCTCTCCGCCGCCGTTGAGCTTCGCCGTGGCGCGCTGCGACCCGGCGCTCCTGGAGATCGTGACATCCGGAAAGTCCGATCGGATCGCCGTGTCGTCCTCGTCTGCGCCGGTGACGGTGAGCTCGACGTCCGCCTTGCAGTCGGAGGGCAGCGTCAGCGTGACGTCGCCTCCGGAGTTGTTGATCGTGATGCCGCCCGGGATCTCGCGCGTCGCCACTCCGATCCGGACATCGCCTCCCGCCGTGACCGCCCGGACCCCGCCGCCAACCCGTGGGACGACGATGTCGCCCCCCGCGGTCTTCGCGTCGAGGCTGCCGCCGACCCGCTCCGCGCGGACGTCGCCGCCGGCGGTGTCGGCCAGGAGCGAACCGGTCACGGTCTCGACGCGGATGTCGCCGGCGGCGGTGCTCACCTTCAGGTCGCCCGTGACGGGTCCCACCACGATGTCGCCGCCGAAGGACTTGAGGTCCGCTCCGGCTCCCGCCGAGCCCAGCCGGATCTCACCGGAGTGGGTCAGGATCTGGACCCGCCCCGTGACCCGGCCCACCCGGTAGTTCCCTCCCGTCGTCGTCGAGAGGAAGTCGCCCGCGATGTCCCCGCGGACGACTTCCCCGTCGAACACGGGCGGCAGGGGAGCCTCGGGCGGCACCGGCGGGCGCGGCGCGGTGTGAGCCGGAACGGGCGGGGCCCCGGGGGCCGGCGGAACCGGAGGGACCCTCGCAATCACCGGATGCGGAGCCACGTGTACGTCGATCTTCGGAATCGTCACGACGAAGGACCGACGCTCGGTGACCAGCGGCCGGGCGTCCGCCTCGCGGGTGCCCGCGGCGAGCAGGAGGAGGGCGCCGTTCAGCGTCTGGAGCTGGATCTCCGCGCCGCCCTTTCCGATCGAGCCGCTGTACTCGTGGCGCGGATCCGGAACGCGGATGCGCCGCAGCTCCCGCTGAGTTTCGCGGACCGCTCCGCGGGTCCCCTCCTCGATGGCGACCTCCGCGTCCTTCATCGACTCCTCGAGCTCCTGCTCGAGCTCGCGCAGGTCGACCGCCGTAGTTTCCTCTCCGTCCGTCTCGACGATGACGCGCTTGTGCTCCGCCTTCGACCCGCGGACCCGCTCCCGGCGCGAGGAGTCCCCCGGATCGGGGGACGGGGCGCGAACGGGCAGGGGAAAGGTCGAGGAGATCGTTCCGTTCATCGTCGACGCGCTCAGATCGAACTTCGCGTCCTTCGGCAGCGTGAGCGCGATGGCGCCGTTGACGGACTGGAGCTCGACGGAGTGGTCCGCAGAAACCGTCTGCGCCACCGCGTCGATGCGGCCGTTGACCGTGTGGGCTTCCAGCGCGCGGCGGACCCCTAGCGCCTCGATTCCGCCGTTGACGCTCTCGAGCTGCAGCTCCCCGTCGCAGTCCCGCACGCGGACGTCGCCGTTGACCGTACTGAGCTCTGCCGTGACTCCTGGCGGCAGGACGATCTCGTATCGCGCCACGATGCGGCAGTTCGAGCAGGGCGACCCGCGGTGATCCCCGCGCCAGCTATCGGAGCGCATGCCCGGCCAGCGCGTCTCGAGCGACCAGCCGTCCTCGTCGTGGTCGCCCACGATCCGGGTTGATTCCAAGATCTCCTGAGCCTTCCGGGTCGTCGCCGCGAAGACGTTGACGGTCACGACGGCGGAGAATTCCTTGCCGGGAGAGGCGAGGATGTCCCCGGACACGTTCTCGACGTGGACCGTCTGCCCCGACTTCAGGGGGCCGTGGAAGCGATCGACTCGCGTGGCCGTGGGCTGCTCTCCCTGCCCGACCGAGACGAGCATGAGGAGCATGCCGAGCGCGAGCAGGATCCAGACGACCAACCGGTCGGCCCGGGCCGCCGGGGCGTGCGAGACATCCGTCGAGCGATCGCGCAGCGTGAGCATCCCGAAGGAGAGACGTCTGGTGATCATGAGGGTTTCGATGGTTGCCATTTCGGATTCCTTCTGTGGCTCGGACTAAAAGGAGATGGCCTTCAGCGCGGAGGCGGCCTTGGCGCGCACGAAGCCGTTCTCCAGCGGGTCCGCGGCCTTCTCGCGAAGAGACTCGATGGTGCGGGAGTCCGGCGCCTGCTTGGCGGCCGCCGCGAGGGCGTCGACCGCGACCAGGCGCACGGCGGGGTTCTTGTCCGAGCGGAGCGCCTCGAGGAACACCGTCCGGATCTCGGGCGAGATCGGAAAGCTCGCGAGGGCGTCCGCCGCTTTCTTTCGGACTCCGGGATTCGCGTCCTTGCGCAGCGTGTTCGACAGCGCCGCCAGGATCTCGGGAGAGACCGGCGGGTTGCCGGAGCCGTAGTGTTCGGAGACGAGCTCGATCGCGCGGGATTTCTCGCCCGCGGTCTCCGCGTTTCGCGACACCAGGTAGGCGAGGAGTTTCGCCACCTCGGGATCGTCGGGCCGGCCCACGACGTTGTGATGCGTGGTCACGTCGAACCCGATCCCGACGCGGCCGTTGGGGTCGGCGGCCTTGTAGGAGACGTTCGAGAGCCGGGGGCCCGACTGCAGGTTGGGCACGGAGGTCGAGGCGGTCGCAGCAGCGGCAGGCGGCGCGCTCCCCACCGTGACGGGCCGGCCGGACGCGCGCGGAATGCTCCGCGCCGCGAGATAGCCGAGCCCCGCCGCCAGCAGTAGCGCGGCCGCCTGGAAGAGAGGCGAACTCGTGCGCATGCGGGGGCGGAAGGCCGTGACGCGCTTCCGGACCATCTCCTCTTCCATGAGCGCGAGCGTGCGGCGGCGAAACTCCGGCCGCACCGCGGCGTCGGGATCCTCGCCCAGGCTCGCCCAGACGCGCTCGAACGCGCTCATCTCCGAGCGGCAGCGCTCGCAGCGCGCCAGGTGCGCGGCCAGCTCGCCGCGCGCCTTCTCACCGGCCTCTCCGGCCAGCCGCTCGACCGCCAGTTCGCTTACGTCGCGGCAGTCCATGAGTGTTCTCCTTCCACAAAGTGGGCCTTCAGGGTCTGGACGGCGCGAAAGATCCGGGTCTTGACGGCGCCCACCGAGATTCCCAATGTCTGCGCGATCTCGGCATACGGCATCCCGTGGTAGCGGGCCAGCACGAGCGCCTCTCGCTGCTCCTCGGAGAGCTCGGACAGGGCCTTTCGGACCGCCGCTCGCCGCTGGTCCGACACCATCGAGGCCTCGATCCCATCGCCGCGGGCGCGGGGCTCCGCGACGGCCTCCAGCGGCACGATCGCCGCTCGGCGGTCGCGGCGCCGGCGGTCGCGGCACGCGTTGGCGGCAATGGCGAAGAGCCACGAGGCGACCCCCGCGCGCCCGTCGTACTGGTGCGCTCTCGAAATGACCTTGACGAACACTTCCTGCGTGACCTCTTCCGCCGCTCCCCGATCGGAGAGCATGCGGTCCGTAAACCTCAGGAGGGCAGGGGCATACCGCTCGAAGAGCTCGGCCGCGCCTTCGTTGTCCCCGCGGCGGATGCGCTCGAGCAGCCCCAGATCCTCGCTCGATGACCTCAATTCCATTCGGCCTGGCCACTGAGAGAGACGGCGCGGTTTGAGGAAGGTTTCGGGTGTATCGCCCTCGATCCATGGGCCCTTCGGCGCTCCGTCCAGCCTGTATAGTCCGGCTGCTTGGAACACAAGATCGTCGATTTCGCCATCCAGCTGGCGGTCATCCTCTTCGCCATCTCATTCCACGAGTCGGCTCACGCTTGGACCGCCCTGCGCCTGGGGGACACGACGGCCCGCGATCTGGGCCGGATCAGCCTGAACCCAATCCGTCATCTCGACCCCTTCGGAAGCGTCCTTCTGCCGATCATGCTGTACTTCCTGTCGGGGGGCCGGTTTATCTTCGCAGCGGCGAAGCCCACCCCCGTCGATTTGAGGAACACGCCGAATCCCCGGCTCGCGAATCTCCTCGTTTCGGCCGCCGGCCCCTGTTCCAACTTCCTCCTGGCGAGCGTGGGAGTGGCGCTCCTGGTGGCAATCCGGGCCGCATCCCCCGACTCGCTCGTGGAGCTGGCGGAAGCCATTCAGGGGGGGCGATTCGCGCCCGGAGCCCTCGCTCCGGTCACCTACCTCCTCTGGAAATTCGCGGTGGTCAATGTGGCACTGGCCGTGTTCAACCTCATTCCGATCCCGCCCCTGGACGGCAGCGGGGTCCTGGTGTCGGTAGCCGGCCCCGCGCTGGCCCAGGTCTACGCGAAGATCGCGCCCTTCGGCTTCCTCATCCTGATCCTCCTGATCTCGACACCGATCCTGGGAACCCTCTTCTCGCCGTTCTACCGCCTGCTCGTCCGACTGGTGTTCGGTGTCTGAGAGCGGGACGCCCGTCGTCCTCTCCGGCCTTCGCCCGACGGGCCGCGTTCATCTCGGCAACTATTTCGGAGCGGTCCGGAACTGGGTCGGCCTCGAGAAGAGCGGCACGTACCGCTGCTTCTTCTTCGTCGCGGACGTGCACGCGCTCACGACCGACTACGCGGACACGCAGTCGCTGGCCGCGAACACGCGCGAGGCGGTGCTCGACTGGCTCGCGGTCGGCCTCGACCCGGAGGCCGCGACGATCTTCCTGCAGTCGCGCGTCCCGCAGCACGCGGAGCTCGCGATGTACTTCTCGATGATCACTCCGCTGTCGTGGCTCGAGCGCGTCCCGACCTACAAGGACCAGATCGAGCAGCTCCGCACCCGGGACCTCGCCACGCACGGGTTCCTCGGCTATCCGGTCCTGATGACCGCCGACATCGCCGTCTATCGCGCGAACCTCGTGCCGGTGGGCGAGGACCAGGCGAGCCACCTCGAGATCTGCCGCGAGATCGTCCGGCGATTCAACGGACTGTACGGCGACGTGCTGCCCGAGCCCCGGGCCCTCTACACGCCGACCCCGAAGGTCAACGGGATCGACGGCCGCAAGATGTCCAAGTCCTACGGCAACACGATCGGGATCACGGAACCCTCCGAGCCGCTCAAGGCGAAGATCCTGGCGATGGTGACGGACCCCGCCCGCGTCCGGAGGCAGGACCCGGGCAACCCGGACGTCTGCAACCTGTTCCCCTTCCACGAGCTCTTCTCGCCTCAGGACGAGGTGGCGGTCGTCGACGTCGAGTGCCGCACGGCGGTCCGGGGATGCGTCGACTGCAAGCTCCACCTGTTCCGGAACATGGACGCGGCCCTCGAGCCGTTTCGCGCGAGACGGGAAGAGCTCCTCGCCTCGTCGCCCGACGTCGTCCGCGACGTGCTGCACGCCGGCGATCGAGCGGCGCGCGCCGCGGCCGAGGAGACCATGGAGCGGGTGCGCGCGGCCGTGAAGCTGGCGCCCGAGCCCTAGGCCCGCGTGCCGGACGAGACGCCCTCGGGCGCGCTGCCCCCGATCGACATACCGGCCTTCTCCGGCCCGCTCGATCTCCTGCTGCACCTGATCCGCATCCAGGAGGTCGAGATCACGGACATCCCGATCGCACAGATCACGGAGCAGTACACCGCCTATCTCGACGCGATGCGGGAGCTCGACCTCGACGTCGCCTCGGACTACATCGCGCTGGCGGCCGAGCTGATCTACATCAAGTCGCGGATGCTCCTGCCGCGGGCCCCGGGGGAGCCGGAGGAGGACCCGCGCGCCGAGCTCGCGCGGAGGCTTCTGGAGTACGAGAAGTTCAAGCGATCCGCGGAGACGCTCCACGCGATCGACACCCTGCGCGGCGGCCTCTGGCCCCGACCGCCGACCGAGGTCCCGCGGGCGGAGGACTCCGACGAGACGCTCGAGGTGTCGATGTTCGACCTCATCGAGACCTTCCGTCGGGTCACCGACCAGTACCGGTTGGCCCACCCTCCGGCCCTCGCGATCCACCAGCTCCGCTTCTCGGTGCGCGACAAGATGATCGAGTTGCTCGAGCGCCTGGACGAGGCGCGGACGATGCCGCTGCTCGATTTCCTGGGGCGCATGCAGTACCGCGCGGAGGCCGTCACGGCGTTCCTGGCGTGCCTGGAGCTCATCCGGCTGGGCGTCGTGCGCGCGTTCCAGGCGCGCCCGTTCGCCGAGATCCACGCGAGCCGCACCGAGCTTCCTTTCTCGGCCGACGCCATCCGGGATACCTACCGGGAGTGATCCGCGCTTCCCGCCTCGGAGCTCCGCATGAGTGATAATCCCGCCGAGATGACCGAAACCGCCGCTCCCTCGGAGACGCGAGAGGAGCCCGTCCCGCGCCGGGACGTGCCGATCGAAACGCTGCTGCCCGCCCTCGAGGCCGTGCTCTTCTCTTCCCCGAGACCGGTTAAGGAGAAGGACCTCGCCGATCTGCTCGAGACCACCGTGGAGTCCGTGGCTCGCGCGATCGCGGCTCTCGCGGAGTCCGCCGACCGGCCGGAGCGGGGAGTGCGCCTCGAGAAGGTCGCCGGCGGATGGCGGTTCGTGACGCGGCCGGAGTTCGACTCGCTCCTGCGCAAGTTCCACGAGGTCACCGAGCGCAGCCGGCTCTCGCTGGCGGCGCTCGAAACGCTCGCGATCATCGCCTACCGGCAGCCCATCACCCTCCCGGAGATCCAGGAGATCCGCGGAGTGAATTCCGCGAGCGTGCTGAAGACCCTGTTTGAACGCAAGCTCATCACCACCGCGGGCAAGAAGCCCGTCGTCGGGACGCCGTTTCTCTATCGCACGACCCAGGACTTCCTGGTTCGCTTCGGGTTGAACGAGCTCGACGAGCTCCCGCGCCCCGAGGATCTCGACGCCGACCTCGCGGCGACGGTCGATGCGCGCGAGATCGCGGCGCCCACATCGGAGCCTCCCTCCATCCACGTCGGCTCCTCGATCGACGCCGACGACGACGGTGAGGACGGGGACGACGACGAGGAGGACTGACCTGGCGCTGCATCGAATCCAGAAAATTCTCGCGGGCGCCGGCCTTGCCTCGCGCCGCGCCGCGGAGGACTGGATCCGGGAGGGCCGCGTGAAGGTCAACGGGCGGGTCGCGGCGCTCGGGGATCGCGCGGATCCGGAGCAGGACTCGATCAAGCTCGACGAGAAGCGCGTCCGGCCCACCTCCGGCCCGCGCACCTACATCCTGCTGAACAAGCCCAAGGGGTTCGTCACCTCCGTGTCGGATCCGGAGGGACGCGATACGGTCCTGGACCTGATTCCCGGCCGGTTGCGCCGCGGAGTCAAGCCGGTGGGACGTTTGGACGTCCAGACCGAGGGCCTCCTGCTCTTGACCGACGACGGCGACCTCGCCCGGCTGGTCACGCATCCGTCGACCGGATGCCCGAAGGAATACATGGTCAAGGTCGCGGGCGAGCCGACGGAGCCGCGGCTCGAGAAGCTCCGGCGGGGAGTCCGCCTCGAGGAGGGGCGCACGAGGCCCTGCCTGATCCAGAGGGTGTCCGCGACCCCTCGAAAGGGCGGCGAGGAGGGCAATACCTGGCTACGGGTCACGTTGAACGAGGGACGCACGCGGCAGATCCGGCGCATGTTCGAGTCGATCGGACATCCCGTAAGCAAGCTCAAGCGAGTCGCCATCGGCCCCGTACGCGACCCGGACCTTCCGCCCGGCGCCTACCGCCGCCTCTCGGCATCAGAGGTCGCCGCGCTTCAGCGGCTCGGAGCGCGCCGCTGAAGGATCCGATCATCGTAGCCATCGACGGCCCGTCGGGCGCGGGCAAGTCGACGGTCGCGCGCACGCTCGCACAGCGCCTGGGACTGCCCTATATCGACACGGGCGCGATGTATCGGGCGGTGGGGCTCGCGGCGCAGGAACGGAGAGTCACGCTCCCCATCCGGGACCCCGTGGAAGTGGTCTCGATCGCGGAATCGATCCGGATCGAGACCCGGACCTCTCCGGAGGGCAGCCGGGTCTCGATCGACGGCCGCGACGTCTCCGAGGCGATCCGGAGGCCGGAGATTTCCCTCTACGCCTCGGCGGTCTCGGCGATCCCCGCCGTTCGTCGAATCCTGGTGAGGCAGCAGCAGCGGATCGGGCGCGAACGGGGGGGCGTGATGGAGGGCCGGGACATCGGGACCCGGGTGTTCCCGGAGACCCCCCACAAGTTCTTTCTGACGGCGGATCCGGACGTCCGGGCCCGCCGGCGCACCGAGGAGCTGTCCGCCCGGGGGACGCCGGAGCCCTACGAGAAGGTGCTCCAGGACATGGAAATGAGGGATCGCGACGACGGTTCCAGGCAGGATTCGCCGCTCACCTTCGACAAAAGCTACGTCCTGGTGGACTCCAGCCACCGGCCCGTCGAGGACGTCGTTTCCGAAATCGAGGCCCGGGTGCGCAAAGCCATTTGACTCCGCTCGACCCGGCAACATAGGATTAGCTGTTGGTACTCAGCGACTTATGAGAGGGGATCCCTTTTCCTATGGCGGGTGAAAAGCGTAAAGGAGGTCGGGAAACCGAACCGATGGAAACCGAACAGGAGCTCACGCCTCAGGAGTACGAACACCTGCTGGCTCAGTACGAAAACTCGTTCAAGAACCTGCAGGAGGGTCAGATCATCCGAGGCCGGGTTCTCGCGATCACCCCTTCGGAGGTAATCGTCGACATCGGTTACAAATCGGAGGGCATCATCTCGCTCTCCGAGTTCACCGACTTTTCGGGCCAGGTCACGATCAAACAGGGTGATCCGGTCGACGTCCTCCTCGAACGCACCGAGGACCAGAACGGCTACGTCGTCCTCTCGAAGGACAAAGCCGAGAAGATGAAGGTCTGGGACGAGGTCGAGAAGTCCTTCCGCTCCGGATCGACCGTGCGCGGCCGCGTGATCGACCGGATCAAGGGCGGACTCGCGGTGGACATCGGCGTCAAGGCGTTCCTGCCGGGGTCTCTCGTGGACGTCAAGCCGGTCAAGAACCTGGAAGCGCTCCGCGGGAAGGACCTCGACTTCAAGGTCATTTCCGTCGACAAGAAGCGCGGCAACATCGTCCTCTCCCGCAAGGCGGTCGTCGAGGTCGAGCAGGAGGCCCGGAAAAAGGAGACCCTCCAGCTGCTCGAGGAGGGGCGCGTCCTGCGCGGAACCGTCAAGAACCTGACCGATTACGGCGCGTTCGTGGATCTGGGCGGGCTGGACGGGCTCCTGCACGTCACCGACATGTCGTGGGGGCGCGTCAACCACCCCTCCGACCTCGTCAAGGTCGGCGACGAGATCGACGTGGTCGTGCTCAAGTTCGACCGCGAGAGCGAGCGCGTGTCGCTCGGTACCAAGCAGCTCACCGAGGATCCCTGGGCCAACGTGCCCGAGAAGTATCCGCCCGGCTCCCGGGTCACCGGGCGCATCACCAACGTCACCGACTACGGCGCCTTCGTCGAGCTCGAGGGAGGGGTCGAAGGTCTGGTGCATGTCTCCGAGATGTCGTGGTCCAAGAAGATCAAGAACCCCGCGAAGATGGTGTCCCCGGGCGACACGGTCGAGGCGATCGTGTCCGACGTCAATCCCGAGGCGCGTCGCATCTCGCTGTCCCTCAAGGACACGCTGCCGGATCCCTGGGAGAGCGTGGCCCAGAAGTTCGCGGTCGGCACCCGGGTGTCCGGTAAGGTCCGCAACCTGACGGACTTCGGAGCGTTCGTGGAGCTCGAGGAGGGAATCGACGGTCTCGTGCACGTCTCGGACATGTCCTGGACGCGGCGGATCAAGCATCCCTCGGAGGTTCTCAAGAAGGGCGACGACATCGAGGCGATCATCACATCGATCGACCAGGACAATCGCCGGATCTCGCTCTCGATCAAGGAGTTCCAGCCCAACGACTGGCAGGCCTTCAAGGAGAAGCACCAGGCCGGCGACGTCGTGGACGGGGTCGTCACGCGCATTGCCGACTTCGGCATCTTCGTGCAGATCGAGGGCCTCGTCGAGGGGCTGATGCACGTCTCCGAGACCCCGCTGGCTCGAGGTCAGAAGCCCCAGGAGCACTACAAGGAGGGCGACGCGGTGCGCGCACGGATCCTGCGCATCGAGGACGCCGAGATGAAGGTCGGCCTGTCGGGCCTCAACCTGGACGAGGCGGGCGTGCCGGCGCCTGAAGCCGAGGCCAGGGCCTCCGAGCCGGTCCCCGAGGCCACGGCCGCCGAGCCGACCGCGACTTCCGCGGCGCCGGACGCTACGGCCGCCGAGTCCGCTCCGGAGACCACGGAACCCGCCCCCAAGAAGAAGAGGACGCGCAAGAAGGTCGACGAGGCCGCGAGCAAGGAATAGCGGGGCGGGTCCCGAGGAGACGATGACGAAGGCCGAATTGATCGAGCGCGTGGCGGTCGCGACCGACGTGACCAAGAAGCAGGCCGAATCGATCGTCGATACGGTCTTCGAGGCAATCGTGCATTCGTTGAAGGGGGGACAGAAGATCGAGCTGAGGGGATTTGGCTCGTTCCGACTTCGGGAACGGGGAGCCCGCATGGGGCGAAACCCGAAGACGGGCGTCAAGGTCTCCGTCCCCGCAAAGAAGATTCCCTATTTCAAGCCGGGCAAGGAGCTGAAGGAACTGATCAACCGGTAATGCCGGAAGTTCTCTTCGCCCCCTGGCGATACGAGTACCTGGTGTCGGAAAAGCAAGGCGGATGCATCTTTTGCGAGGCCGCGGCCTCCCACGACGACGGGGCGTCGCTCGTCGTGTTCCGGGGAAAGCGGGTCTTTGTGATCCTCAACCGATATCCCTACACCAACGGCCACGTCATGGTCGCGCCAATGGCGCACGAGGCCTGGTTCTCCGACTCCCCGCGCGAGACGCTCGAGGAGCTCGTCGGCGTCGTCGCCCGCGCCCAGAAGATCCTCGTATCCGCCTTTCAGACCGACGGGCTGAACGTCGGCGTCAACTTCGGAAAGGCCGCGGGAGCGGGGGTCGCGGACCACTACCACGTGCACCTCGTGCCGCGTTGGACCGGGGACACGAACTTCATGTCCGTGACCGGCGGCGTCCGGGTCGTGCCCGAGGAGCTCTCGGTCACACGGAATCGGCTGGTCCCGCTCTTCGCAGAGAGCGGCTCGTGACGTCGCCCCCGGAGCCGATCGCGGGACGCCGGCCGCTCGTCGCGGTGGCGCTCGCCTGGCTTTTCCCGGGACTCGGCCACTACTACCTCGGCCGTCGGAAGACGGCGCTGGCGTTCGCCCTCATAGTCACCGCCACTTTCCTCGCGGGCCTGTCCTTCCAGGGCCGCCTGTACACGGTCGAGGCGGGACAGCCCCTGTCGATCCTCGCGACGTTCGCGGTGTTCGGCACCGGCCTCCTGAACCTGACCGCGCGCCTAGTCTCGGAGAACCCCGCCGGCACGATCCTCGCCGTGACGTACGAGTACGGCTGCGCCTACCTCCTGACCGCGGGCCTGATGAACCTCCTGCTGGTGCTCGACGCGTACGACATCGCATCGGGGCGCAAGCGATGATCGCGCTCATCCCCGTCGATCACTTCCTGATCATGACGCTCTACGCTCTACTCGTGTCCGCGTTCTTCGCCGTCCTCTGGCGTGAGGAGCGCCGGGAGCGCTGGAAGCTCTTCGGAGTCCTCATGGCCGCGCTGGTAGTGGGCGGGCTGGCGGTGGCCTGGCTCATGTACCCCTTCCCGTCGTAGGAATCCCGGCGCCGGGCAGAACCCATCCCGTGAACCTGCTCATCTCCGCGGGCGAGGCTTCCGGCGATCTCCACGGCGCGCGGCTGCTCCAGGCTCTGCAATCCGCGCGGCCCCTCGTCCGCGCGTTCGGGATGGGAGGCGCCCGGCTGGAAGCGGCCGGAATGGAACGGATCGTTTCCTCGGACGCGCTGTCCGTCGTCGGCGTCTCCGAGGTGGTCGCGAAGCTCCCCGCGATCCGCCGGGCGCTGTCGGTCCTCGATGCGGCGGCGGCCGATCGGCGTCCCGAGGCGGCGATCCTCATCGACTTCCCCGACTTCCACGCGCTCCTCGCGCGGCGGCTGCGCCGTCGGGGGATCCCGCTGATCTACTACGTCAGCCCGCAGGTCTGGGCCTGGCGCAAGGGGCGCGCGAAGCGCATCGCGTCGAGCGCCCGGCGGATCATCACGCTCTTCCTCTTCGAGACCGAGATCTACCGCCGTCTCGGGTCCGACGCGGTCTGCGCGGGACACCCGCTGGTCGACGACGTCCGGGAGGGACTGGCCGTGCACTCGCCGCTTCCCGCGAAAACGCGCCGCCGCCTCGTCCTCCTCCCCGGCAGCCGGGGAGTCGAGCTGCGCCGGCACTGGGAGGTCATGGCGGAGACGGCGGTGGAGCTGTCCCGGAGGTTCGATCTGGAGCTCGTCGCGATTCGAGCGCCCGGCCTCGACGGCGATCTCTATCCGCGCGCCGCCGAGCGCGCGATCCGCGTCGTAGAGGGCGGCATTCATCCCATCCTCGCCTCGGCGGACCTGGCGCTCGTGGCGTCCGGCACCGCGACGCTCGAGGCCGCGCTTTGCGGCGCCCCCATGGTCGTGATCTACAGGACCTCGGCGCTGAGCTGGGCGGTCGCGCGCGCGCTGGTCCGCCTGCGGTGGGCGTCCCTCGTCAACATCCTCGCGGACGAGGCCGTCGTTCCCGAGCTGATCCAGAACGACCTCACCGTCCAGCGCCTCACGGAAGCCGCGGCGGCGCTCCTCTCCTCACCGTCGCGGCTGGAGACGATGCGGGCGGGCCTCGCGCGTGTCGCGAGCGCGCTCGGACCGCCGGGGGCGAGCGCGCGGGCCGCGGAGTTCGTCCTCTCGACGATCGGGGCCCGGCCTTGACGGCGACGGCGACGGGGCGTCCCCTGGCTCGACTGCTCCGGTACTTCGGGCGGTACCGCGGCCGCGCGCTCCTGGCGCTCGCCGGGATGGGAGTGGTGTCCGTCGCGACCGTGTCGCTCCTCTTTCTCCTCAAGAAGGTGATCGACGAAGTGCTCGGAGCGGGAGCCGCGGCGGCCATGACGGGCGCCGTGTCCTCGGCCGGGTCCGCCCGGCTGGCGCCCCTCGTGCGCTGGCTCGAGACCGCCTATGCGGCAGGCCTGCGCGTCGCCGTCGCCGCCGGGCTCGGGGCCCGCTACGCGATCCCGCTGCTTCTCCTGGCCGCGCTGGTCGTCAAGAACGTCTTCTCCTATCTCTCCGAGTTCGCGCTGAACTCGATCGGCCTCGCGATGGTGCGCGACCTGCGCCGGGACGCGTACCGTGCGCTCCTCGAGCAGTCGACTCGCTACTCGTCCGAGACGTCGTCGGGAGACCTCATCAGTCGGCTGCTGACGGATGCCGAGCAGATCCAGAACGCGTTCGGCTCCCGTCTCGCGGACTTCGTCCAGGGAAGCCTGACGATGGTGCTCGTGCTCCTCTACGTCTTCTCGCTGCACTTCCAGCTCGCGTTCGCCGTGCTGGTAGTCGCCCCGCTCCTCGTCGTGCCGATCGTGGCCAATTTCCGCAAGCTACGCCGCGCGAGCTTCGCCGCGCGCGAGCGCATCGGCGATATGGGGGCGATTTTGGGCGAGACGATCCGGGGACACCGCCTGATCAAGACCTACGCGATGGAGGACTTCGAGGCGGAGCGCTTCCGCCAGTCCAACCGGAAGTACTTCTCCGCGACCCGCCAGTCGATCCAACTGCAGGCGCTCAACTCGCCGCTCATGGAGATTCTCGCCGGCATCGGGCTCGCGCTCGTGTTCACGTACGCCGCCGGGCAGATCCGCGCCGGGCAGATGACCGTCGGCGGCCTCCTGTCGTTCCTGAGCGCAATTCTGATGATGTACAAGCCGCTGAAGGATGTCACCCGGACCAACATCGTGCTCCAGGTCGCGCTGGCGTCGGCCGCTCGGATCTTCGAGGTGATCGACGGCGAGAACGACATCGTGGAGAAGCCGGGAGCGAGAGACCTCGCGTCGTTCGCGTCGGAGCTACGATACGAGGGGGTCTCCTTCGCGTACGCGGAGGAGCCTGTGCTGGCCGACATCGACGTGACGATCCGGCGGGGCGAGACCGTGGCGATCGTCGGACCCTCGGGAGCGGGGAAAACGACGCTCGTCAATTTGCTCCCGAGGCTCTACGACCCGACCCGGGGACGCGTCCTGTTCGACGGCGTGGACCTGCGGGACGCCTCGCTGCGCTCGTTGCGCCGGGAGATCGGGCTCGTCACGCAGGAGACGATCCTCTTCGACACGACCGTCACCGAGAACATCGCGTACGGTCAATCGGCTCCCTCGATGGAGCGGGTGCGGGCGTCCGCCCGCGCGGCCTGCGCGGAGGAGTTCATCGAGCGCCTACCCCAGGGCTACGACACGCCGGTGGGGGAGGGGGCCTCTCGGCTGTCGGGAGGCCAGCGCCAGCGTCTGGCCATCGCGCGCGCGATCTACAAGGACGCGCCCATCCTGATCCTGGACGAGGCCACGTCTCAGCTGGACACGGAGTCGGAGGCGCTGATCGCGCGCGCCCTGGGGAATCTGATGAAGGGGCGCACCACCCTGGTCATCGCGCACCGCCTCTCCACGGTGCGGCGGGCGGATCGCATCCTCGTGCTGGACCGCGGGAGAATCACCGAAACGGGCACCCACCAGGAGCTCTTGACTCTGCCGGGACTCTATCGCAGGCTGCACGAAATGCAGTACTTCGCGGAGAGCGACGGCGCACTCTCGAGCCCGGCGGAGCCATGACCCTCCGCAGCATGACCGGCTTCGGCCGCGCGCGCGGCGCCGCCGGACCGGATCGCGCCGCAGAGGTCGTAGTTCGCAGCGTCAACAGCCGGCACCTCGACCTCACGATCAAGACCCGCGAGACCGAGATCGCCCTCGAGCCTCCGCTTCGCCGCGTCTTCGGCCGCCACCTGCACCGCGGAAAAGTCGAGGTCGCCCTGCACGTCCGCCGCGTGACGCCCGGGAGCCAGGAGATCCACATCGACGAGAGCCTCCTCGAGTCCCTCCTGACCCGCATCCGGTCCCTCTCGGGGCGCTACCCGATCGAGGCGACGCTCTCGGTCCGGGACATTCTCGCGATCCCGCAGCTCCTCACGATCGAGAACGCCGCGGAGTCGTTTTCCCCCGAGGAGATCGCGGCGGTCGAGGAGCTTGCCGAGGAGGCCGCCCGGGCCCTCCTCGCCATGCGCGAGGCGGAGGGGGCCGGCATCGCGGCCGAGATCTCGCCTCGCATCGCGACCCTGCGCCGGAAGGCCTCCGGCCTCGCGGGGCGGCGCGAAGAGATCGCGCGCAACCTGGCGGCGACTCTTCGGGAACGGGTCGCCGCCCTCTTCTCGGACGTGACGCTCGACCCCGGACGCGTCGAGCAGGAGGCCACGATGGCGGCCGACCGCGCGGACGTGGCGGAGGAGCTCCAGCGGCTGGGCGGGCATCTGGATCAGTTCGACGCACTCCTGGCGAGTCCGCCGGCGGCCGTCGGAAAGACGCTCGATTTCCTGACGCAGGAGATCCTTCGCGAGCTCAACACCCTGTCCTCCAAAAGCCGCGACCTCGCCTCGACCCGCGAGATCCTCGACATGAAGGCGGAGACCGAGAAGATTCGCGAACAGATCCAGAACGTGGAATGAGCACCGCGCGAGGGTCTCTCTTCATCGTCTCGTCGCCCTCGGGCGGCGGCAAGACGACGCTGATCCGGCGGCTCATGGCCAACCCTCCGGGCGAGCCGCTGCACTTCTCCGTGTCCCACACGACGCGGCCCATCCGCGCCGGCGAGTCCGACGGGCGGGAGTATCACTTCATCACCGCGGCGCAGTTCGAGGACATGGCGCGGCACGGCGAGTTTCTCGAGCACAACGAGGTGCACGGGAACTTCTACGGCACGGCCCGGTCCGAGGTGTTGCCCCGGCTGGCGGCGGGGGAGGACGTCGTCCTCGACATCGACGTGCAGGGCGCCCGGGACATCCGGGCGGCCCACCCCGAGGCCGTTTCCATCTTCATCGTGCCATCCTCGGCGGCCGAGCTCGAGCGCCGATTGAAGACCCGGGGGCTGGACGGCGAGGACGCCATCCGCAAACGGCTCATCAACGCGGGCAAGGAAATCTCCCAAGCCCCGGATTTTCAGTACGTTATAGTAAATGAAGACCTCGCCCGGGCCACTCTTGAGTTAGAATCCGTGGTCCGCACAGCGCGTTTGACGCCTGCGCGGCAGGCCAAGGTCCTCGAACGCCTGCGCAAAGATTTCCATTAGAAGGGGACACGACCAAATGATTCAAAGCATGCCCGAAGGGGTAGACAGCAAGTTCCGGCTCGTCCTGCTCATCGCCCGCCGCGCGGAGCAGCTGATGCGGGGCGCCCGCCCCAAGCTCGAAACCGATCGGCCCCTGAAGCCCACGCGGCTGGCGGCGGCAGAGTTCGAGGAGAACCAGATCCGTTGGGGAATCGGGGCGGAGGGCGGCGTCCTCGAGGCGCCCGATGAAGAAGTTGCCGAAGAGGACGGAGAGCTCGTCGCCGCGGAAGAAGACGCCCGCTAGGCTTCGGCGCCCGGGCCTGGGGCATCCATGAACCGGCCTCCGCAGATTCTCCTGGGTGTGAGCGGCGGAATCGCCGCCTACAAGGCGGCCGAGGCCCTCCGCCAGCTCGTGCAGCGCGGTGCGGCGGTCCGGGTCGCGATGACGCGAGGCGCCCGCGAGTTCCTCGCGCCGCTGACCTTCGCCGTCCTCTCCGGACACGAGGTCTACACGGAGGTCTGGGGCGACGGACCCTCGCCCGCCGTGGACCACGTGGCCCTGGCCGACTGGACCGACCTGCTCGTTGTCGCGCCGGCCACCGCCCACACGATCGCCAAGCTCGCCAACGGGTTCGCCGACGATTTCCTCTCGACGTATTTCCTGGCCCACCGCGGACCGGTCCTGCTCGCGCCCGCCATGGAGACGGAGATGTACGCGAAGCCGGCGGTTCAGGAGAACCTCGACCGCCTCGCTTCCCGGGGCGTACGAACGATCGGGCCGGAGGCCGGGTTTCTGGCGTCCGGCCGCGCGGGACTCGGGCGCATGTCCGAGCCCGAGGCGATCGCGGAGGAAGCGTGGCGAATCGCGACCGGCCAGAACCGCGACCTCGCCGGGCTGCGGGTCCTGATCACGGCGGGCCCGACACGCGAACCGCTCGATCCGATCCGCTTCGTTTCGAACCGTTCGAGCGGCAAGATGGGCTACGCCCTGGCGGCCGCGGCCCACCGCCGGGGAGCGGAGGTCACGCTCCTCTCGGGCCCCGTCGCGCTCTCCGATCCTCCGGGGATTCGGGTCGCACGATTCGAGACGGCGGACGAGCTGCACGCGCTCCTGTTGCGCGAGTTCCCGGAGTGCGACGCGCTCATCATGGCGGCGGCGGTCGCCGACTTCCTCCCGGAGGTGAGCGCCCGCCGGCTGCACCGCGAGGACGGCGAGCAGGTCCTCCGGCTTCTGCCCGGGCGCGATGTGCTCGCGAGGCTGAGGCCCCTGAAACGTTCCCAGACGGTCATCGCCTTCGCCGCGGAAACCGCCGAGCTCGAGGAGCGCGGCCGTCGCAAAATGGAGGCCAAGGGCGCAGACTTGATCGTGGTCAACGACGTCGGGCGCGGGGACGTCGGGTTCGACTCCGACGAAAACGAGGTCTGGATCCTGGGCGGGGAGGGCGCGCGCGAAGAGGTGTCCCGCCGGCCCAAGCGCGAGGTCGCGGAGCGGATCCTGGACGCGTTGCGCAACGCGCGCGCGTCGGCGTCAGCGAGCCCGGCGACTCGTCTGGCTCGTCGGACCTAGACGATGGACGGCGAGCCTCCCTCCGCCGATCTCGAGTTCTTCCGCGACCTCGGGATCCGCGATCTCTACGTGGGCGCGCGGAGGGAGCTGTCGATCGGCTCGATGCCGGATCTGCCCGCGCTCGCCGGATTCTTGGCCGGCTGTCCGCGCTGCAAGCTGTCGAAGAGCCGCACGCAGATCGTCTTCGGCCAGGGCGACCCCCACGCGTCTCTGATGTTCGTCGGCGAAGCCCCCGGCCGCGACGAGGACGAGCAGGGGCTCGCCTTCGTGGGGCGGGCCGGGCAGCTCCTGACCAAGATCATCGAGGCGATGGGCCTCAAACGGGACGACGTCTACATCGCCAACGTGCTGAAGTGCCGACCGCCCAACAACCGCAATCCGGAACCGGACGAGGTGGCATCCTGCAGCCCGTTTCTGGCCGAGCAGATCCGCCTCGTCTCGCCGAAGGTGATCGTCACCCTGGGCACGTTTGCGGCGCAGACCCTCCTCGCGACCCCCGATTCCGTCGGGCGCCTGCGGGGAAAGTGGCAATCGGCCGGAGGCGTTCCCGTCATGCCGACCTTCCACCCCGCATTCCTGCTGCGCTCGCCCGAGCGCAAGAAGGACGTGTGGGAGGACATGAAGCTCGTGCGGGATTTCCTGGCCCAGAATTGAAACGGGCGGCCGGGAGGCCGCCCTCTAACCGTTTCGAACCAGGAATCCCTCGCTAAGCTCGGGACGACCCGGCGCGCCGGGTCACTTCGTCAGTGTGTTGAAGATCGGGAAGTGGCTCGCCGCGCCCATGAAGAACAACATCGGGACCGAAAGCCACGCGTTGGTCCGGGACGCCAGAAAGGCCCGGCGCGCCCACTTGGGCTGATCCGCCGGAGCGGGCGTTCCCTCGGCCGCCGCCCGCGTGGCGGCGATGATCTTCTTCTGCAGCGGCCAGATGATCATCCAGACATTCAGGAACATGATCGTCCCGAGGCCGCCCCCGATCATGATGGAGATCGATCGGTTGCTCGCTCCCCAGTCCCGGACGAGGGAGGCGATCACCCAGCCCGCGACCACGACCACGATCGCGACGATCACCGCGACGGCCCGACCGTCCTTGAGCGCCCCTCCGGCCACCGAGGCCCGGTAGACGCCTGCGAGGACCGCGAAGGCGACCGACCAGACGATCAGGAACACGAGCAGGGAGAGGCCGGAGTTCTGCGGAACTTCCTTCCCCGCGGTCACGAAGTAGCCCGCATAGAGGAAGCCCGTGATCCACGTGACCATCGCGCCCCACCGGAACCACCAGAGAGTCCGGGTCAGGAGCGGCGGGTTCGTCTTCAGTTTGGTCGCCGCGTCGATCTCCTTCTGAAACTGGACGTTGACGAGGTTGAAGAAATACAGCATCCCGATCCATGTGATCCCCGCGAGCAAGTGCAGCCAGCGCAGCAGGAATTGAAAGTTGGTGGCGAAGTCCTGAGGCCACGAGATCATCGAGTACCCTCCTCTCGAATCGAAGTGGGCGCAATCTTCTCACAGCCTCGAAGCGCTGCCGTAGAATCGCGCCGGCCCCGAGGAGCCGCCCCCATGCCCGTACGCGCAACACGCCGACTCGCCACGCCGCTGCTGCTCACGGGCGCCGTCATCGCCTCGCTCGCCTCCGGCGCCTGCCGTCGCGCGCCCGCGCCCGCACCCCGGGCCGCCGGCCTCCCCGCGCCCGAACCGGCCAGGCCCGCCGCTGCGGCGGCGAGCGGCTACGATCTCCGCCCCGCCGAGAGGGATGCCGTCCAGGAGTTCCTCCGGAAGAACCCGGACCTGCGACTCGCCACCGACGCGGATCGGCGCCCGTCGCCCGACCGCACCGACGTCTCGTCGCTGTACGGCGTGTACCACCCCTATTTCGTGCGAGGCGACGCGAACGACGACGGCGTCCTGGACTTCGTGCTGGCATTCGTGCGGCGCGACTCCGATTCTCTCGAATTCTCCGTGGCCGTCTTCGCGGGCGGCGGCGACGCGAGCTTCTCCGCCGGCCCCTTCCTCGAGCGCGACGTCTCGCTCGAGGACGGGGACGTGTCCATGGATCGCGATTCGATCCTGGTTACTCCGGACGTCGACGAAGACGTTACGCGGCGCTACCGGTGGGATTCGTCCCGGCAGCGCCACGTGCTCGTGCGCGACGCCGCCGACGAGCCCGAGTCCGCGCCGCCGGCCCAGACTTGAGCGGGACACCGCGCCTCGTCGCGGTGGCCCTCCCGCTCCCGCTGCGCCGCAGCTTCACCTACGCGGTGCCAGCCGATCTGCCCGTGCCGGAGCCAGGGGTTCGCGTCCGGGTCCCGTTCGGAGAGCGAGTGATGACGGGGGTGATCGTCGACGAGACCCCGGTCCCCGCTCCCGCGGCGACCCGGGAGATCCTGGAAGTTCTCGACGCGGAGCCGGTCTGCCCGCCGGAGCTCCTCGCCACGGCGACACGCGTCGCGGAGCGGTTCTTCGCCTCGACGGGAGAAGTCCTGAAGAGCGCGCTGCCGGCGCGACTGCCCGCCGCGGGCGCCGTGCGCTATCGGATCACGGAGCGCGGGGCGTTCACCGCGCCCGCCGCGAGCGCGGCGGAGCGCGCGATCCTCGAGCGCCTCGCGGGAGGGGAGGCGGTTCGCGTGGTCGATCTTCCGGGAGGCGGCGCCGAGCGCCGGGAGGCGCTGCGGCTTCTCGAGGAACGCGGCCTGGTTCGGGCCGTCGCCACGACGCGAATGCGCGCTCCCCGGATCGAGGTCGCTTACTCGCCGGCGCCGCTGAGGGGCGCGGAGAGGGAGCTCGCTCTCGGCCGAAGCCGGAAGGCGCGCGAGGCCCTGGACTTCCTCGAGAGCCTGGGGCGCCCCGCCGCCGCCGCGGAGATCCGGCTCTCCGCGGGTGTGAGCTCAGCGGTCCTCCGGTCGATGGCCGGGAAGGGACTCCTGCGAACCTTCGAGCAGGGTAGGCGCCCCGAGGATCGCTCGGCGGGGCGCGGGAGTGCCTCCGGCTTCTTGCCGACGGCGCCCCAGGCGGTCGCCATCGCGGCGATCTCCTCCGCCATTCGCGAGCGCCGGTACTACGCGGCGCTGCTCCAGGGCGTCACCGGAAGCGGAAAGACCGAGGTGTACCTGCGCGCCATCCGCGAGGCGCTCGAGGCGGGCCGCGGCGCCATCTGGCTGGTGCCCGAGATCGCGCTGACCCCCGTGTTCGCCCGCGAGCTCCAGCGCCAGTTTCCGGAGCAGGCCGCGGTCCTGCACTCGGGCCTCTCGGAGCGCGAACGCGGGGAAGCCTGGAACCGCGTCCGGGCCGGACAGGCGCGCGCGGTGATCGGTCCCCGGTCGGCGGCGTTCGCTCCGGTCGCGGACCCGGGGCTCTTCGTCGTAGACGAGGAGCATGACGCCTCGTACAAGCAACGCGAGTCGCCCCGATACGACGCGCGGGAGGTGGTGGCCCTGCGCGCGATGGAGAACCGAGCCGCCCTCGTGTTCGGCTCCGCGACGCCGTCGATGGAGGCGTTGCACGCCGCGCAGCTCGGGCGAGTCGCCCTCCTGTCCCTTCCCGAGCGGGTAGCCGCCCGGCCCCTGCCCCGGGTCGTCGTCGTGGACCTGCGACGCGAGGAGGCCCGTCCCGACGAGAAGGGAGTCCCGCTCTTCTCGAGGCCCCTCGTCGATCGACTCGCCGCTGCCTTCGCGCGGGGCGAGCAGGCCATTCTCCTGCAGCCCCGGCGCGGGTTCGCGCCCTTCCTCCTCTGCCGCGACTGCGGCCACGACTTCCGGTGCACCGAATGCAGCGTCTCCCGTACCGTCCACAACCAGGGCCGGACTCTCGTCTGCCACTACTGCGGCCGGCGCGGCCCCCGCCCGCCCCGCTGTCCCGATTGCGGGGGAGCCGTGCTCGAGGCGATCGGCGCCGGCACCGAGCGCGTCGCCCTTCGATTCGCGGAGCTCTTCCCGGGGGTCCCCCACGGGGTGCTCGACCGCGACACGGCCCGGCGCCGGGGAGCGGCGGCGGTCGTCGAGGACATGAGCTCCGGAAAGATCCAATGCCTGATCGGTACCCAGATGGTTGCGAAGGGTCACGACTTTCCGGGCGTCACGGCGGTCGGGGTCCTTTCCGCGGACACGCTTCTTCACTTTCCGGATTTCCGCTCGGCCGAGAAGACCTTCCAGCTCCTCGCGCAGGTCGCTGGCCGCGCCGGCCGGGGCGACGCGGTCGGGACCGTGCACGTCCAGACGTTCCATCCCGGGCACCCGGCGATCCGGCGCGCCGCCGAGCACGACGTCGCGGGTTTCGCGGCGACGGAGCTGGAGTTTCGGCGCGCGTTCTTCTACCCGCCGTTCTGCGAGATGGCGTCGGTGCTGTTGGCCTCGGCGAGTCGCGACCGAGCGGAGGCCGCGGCGGCGGAGCTCGGGAAGGCCCTCTCGCGGCACCCGGGGACGTTGCGCATCTCCGGCCCCGCGCCCGCTCCCCTCGAGCGGCTCCAGGGCCGCTGGCGATTCCAGATCCTCCTGCGCGCGCCCGATCGCCGCGCCGTCCTCGCGGCCCTCCACGCGGCGATTCCCGAACGGGCGGCCGCCGGAGTACAGATAGCGGTGGACGTGGACCCGCAGGACCTGATGTGAGGCAAAGGCCGCCCGGCGGCCCGCCGCCGGCGCCCGCCCCGGACCGGTACAATCCTCCCTTGAGCTCCGAGAACGGCGACTTCGAGGAACCGATCCTGCGTCTGCGCAGGCGCCTCGAGGAGCTCTCGGCGCTGCCGGACGACGCCGGCCACCGGCGGGAGATCGAGAAGCTCCGCGAGAAGCTCGACCGGGTCTCGCGGGAGATCTACGCGAGCCTCACTCCCTGGCAGAAGACGCTGGTCGCCCGCCACCCCGCGCGGCCCTATCCCCTCGACTACATCCAGGCGCTGATGACGGATTTCGTCGAGCTGCATGGCGACCGCAAGTTCTCCGAGGACCCCGCCATCGTCGCCGGGTTCGCCGACTTTCGCGGCCGGTCCGTCGCGGTCGTGGGCCACCAGAAGGGGCGGGACACCAAGGAGAAGATCCGCCGCAATTTCGGCATGCCCCGCCCGGACGGGTTCCGGAAGGCGCTCCGCGTCATGCAGCTCGCCGAGAAATTCGGCCGCCCGATCCTCTCGTTCATCGACACCGCGGGCGCCTACCCGGGGATCGATGCGGAGGAGCGCGGACAGGCCGAGGCCATCGCCGTGAACCTCAAGGAAATGGCCCGCTTCCACGTTCCGATCATCGTCACGATCACCGGGGAGGGGGGCTCCGGCGGAGCGCTCGCTCTGGGGATCGGGGACCGCACGCTCATGCTCGAGCACTCGATCTACTCCGTGATCACGCCGGAGGGGTGCGCGGCGATTCTGTGGCGGGACGCGGCCCGGAAGAAGGACGCCGCCGACGCGCTCAAGCTGACCGCGGCGGACCTGGCGGGGTTCCGCGTGATCGACGAGATCGTGCCCGAGCCACCGGGAGGGGCGCACGCGGATCCGGCCGGAGCCGCCTCCGCGCTCGGCGAGGCCGTCGAGCGGCACCTGGCCGAGGTCGCCGACCTGACCCCCGAGGAACGCCGCGAGCGGCGGTACCGACACTTTCGCGCGCTGGGCCAGTTCGAGACCGCCGGCGCGCCGTGAGCGTGGCGCCCGCCGCGCCTCCCGCCTCGAATCCGGCTGGACGCGGTCTGTCCGTGTCGTCGGGGACACTACAGTCGATGGACCGTGCATGGCGCCTCGACGTCCCGACTCCCGAGGAAGACTCGCAGCTCGCGCGAGAGGCGGGCATCTCCCGGCTCCTGGCCGGCCTGCTCCGGCGCCGCGGCGTCCGCACGGCGGCCGAGGCGCGGGCGTTCCTCTCTCCGGACGCAGGCGGGCTCCATGACGCCTCCCGCCTCCTCGGCGCCGAGGCCGCCGCCGACCTCCTGGTCTCCACCGCGCGCCGGGGCGGCCGGGTGGTGGTCTTCGGCGACTACGACGTGGACGGGGTCACGGCGGTGGCACAGCTGCGGGCGGCGCTGTCGCGCGTGGGCGCCGACGCTCCCGCCTTCATCCCGCACCGATTGCGCGATGGATACGGTCTCAAGCCCGAGACGGTACGCCGGGTCCTCGCGGAGCTTTCTCCCGCGGTCATCGTCACGGTGGACTGCGGTATCACGGCGTTGGAGGGGGTCGCGGCGGCCCGGGAGGCCGGAGTCGACGTCATCGTCACGGATCACCACCTGGTCCCCGACGAGTTGCCGGCCGGCGCGATCGTCGTCAATCCCCGCCAGCCCGGGTGCTCTTATCCGGAGAAGGAGCTGGCCGCCTGCGGCATCGCGCTCAAACTCGCCGAGGCCGTCGCACGCCGCGGCGGCGTGTCGCTGTCCCGGGAATCGCTCCTGAGGGCGGCGTGCCTGGGCACCATCGCCGATCTGGTCCCGCTCACTGGAGAAAACCGCGTCATCGCCGCGGAGGGTCTGGCCGCGCTCGCCCATGCCCGCGCTCCGGGTCTCCGGGCCCTCCTCGCCGAGGCCGGCCTGCCGCCGGGGTGCCCCCCTTCCTCGGAGGAGGTGGCCTTCCGCATCGCCCCCCGCCTGAACGCCGCGGGCCGGCTCGATTCGGCGCTGCTCGCGCTGTCGCTCTTCGAGGAGAGGGACGGCGGCCGGGCGGAGGCGGCCGCGCGCGAGCTGTCCGTCCGCAACGCGGAGCGGCAGGCGCTCGAGCGCCGAGTCGTTTCGGAGGCGCGGGAGCGGATCGAGCGCGATGGGGGTCCAGGGGGCGCCGCGCTCATCGTGGAGCTCGACGCCGGATGGCACCGCGGCGTCCTCGGGATCGCGGCCTCGCGGCTGGCCAGGGAATATCACCGGCCCGTTCTCCTATTCGGCCGGGATGGGGAGAAGGCGAGCGGATCGGGCCGGAGCATTCCGGGCGTTCCGCTCCATGGACTGTTGAGCACGATGCGGCATCACTTCACCGACTTCGGCGGTCACAGTCAGGCCGTCGGGGGCAGCCTGCCTGCGCACGGCTACGAGACCTTCCGCCGGGAGGCGCGGGAGCTGTTCGCGTCCCAGGTGAGCGCCGCGGCGCTGGAGCCCTACCGGCAAGCCGAGCAGGAGCTGGCGCTGGAGTCGATCGACGCCGATTGCGTCTCCGACCTCGCGCGTCTCGAGCCCCACGGGTCCGGAAACGAGCGTCCGACGTTCTTCGCGCGCGGGGTGCGTTCCGCGGGGGCGATGACGGCACTCGGCGCGCGCGGGCTGAGGGGCGCCCTGCGGAGGGGCGGCGGCGATCTGCGTTGCGTCGCGTGGGAACCGGGCGAGGGCCTCGCGCAGCTGGCGGACGAAGGGAAGCCTTTCGACGTCCACTATCGGGTCTCGCCCTCGCGAAGAGGGTACGGTCTCCAGTTGGAGATCGTCGCGGCGAGGCCCGGGGCGTCGGCGTGAAACGCCGCCGGCTCGAGCTGGCGGTGCTCGCCTGCGGCGCGATCTTCCTCCTGGTGCTGGCCTTTTCGTTTCATCCCGGCCGGCGACCCGCCGCGTCGAAGTCCCGCGACCGGTCTCCGCGGCTCCCCGGGCCGGACTCGGCGGGCCAGCCGACGACGCTCTTGGACGGCTTCGACTTCACGGAGACCGTGGCGGGCAAGCCGCTGCTGCGCATCAAGGCGGACCGGACCGTCGGCTACGGCCCGGGTGCCGGAGTGCCCCCGAACCTCTACACCGGAGAAAAGGTCACGCTCACCGCTTACCCGGACGACGGCGCGCCGGTCACCGTGTACTCCGATCGCGCGGATTACGACGAGCGCAGCCGGGAGTCGAAGATGACGGGCAACGTCCGGTGGATCGACTCCGACGGATCTCTGGCCGAGACCGCGGAGGCCCGGTTCCATCCCTCCAGTCGAATTCTCGAGGCGCCCGGGAAGGTTCACTTCACGCGCGGCACCATGGACTTGACCGCGCGCTCTTCCCGATACGACCTGAAGGACCGGGTCGTCCGGTTCGAGGGGCCCATCGAGGGCGCGGGCAGCGGAGAGGAGAGCGGTGAAGTCTCGCACCTGACGGCCCGACAGGGTCTGTTCCGGAGAGACGAGAGCGTGCTCGAGCTCGAGTTCGCGGAGGCCCAGTCGACGACGGGCGACCGGTTCGCCTCGGATCATCTGGTGCTCAAGCTGTCCTCGGAGCGCAAGCACCCCGAGTGGGCCCGCGCGACCGGCAACGTGCGGGGGATCATCTCCGCGCAGAGCCCCGCGCTGCGTTCCGCCGTCAAGGGGGGAGGGGGGGGCGGAGGCGTCGAGCGGCAGTACTCGGGAGAGGAGAGCCTCCTCTCGTTCGACGGCGACGGAAAGGCGCGCAGCGTCACCCTGACGGGATCGCCCGCGCTTCTCTGGGAGGCGCAGCGGCGGCTGACCGCGCGGCAGATCGACATCTCCTTCTCCAACGGCCGGGCCACCAGCGCGCGCGCGACCGGAGCCGTTCGGATCGAAGCGCCCGACAGCCGCGCCGAATCCGACGTGGGAACTCTGGGCTTCGGCAAGGACGGCGCCACGGAGAACGCCGCGCTGGAGGGGAACGTGCGGGTGGAGTCGTCGGGCCGCACGGCCCAGGCCGCCCGTGCGGCCGAGGTCGAGTCGCGCGGGATCTGGGTCCTGTCATCCGGCCCGGGCCTCCCGGCGCGAGTCGAAAGCGCCGGCTCGCGCATCACCGCGGAGCGCATCGAGATCGATCGCCCGCTCCACCAGATCCGCGCCGAAGGCAAGGCGCGCTCGGTGTTCAGCCCCGACGCGCAGAAGGGGGACCGCACCGTGACCTTCGTGGGCGATCCCAAGCGACCCGTCTACGGACAGGCGGAGAAGATTTCCTTGGACGACGCGCAACACCTCGCGATCCTCTCCGGGGGCGCGGCGCTCTGGCAGGACACCTCGTCGCTCTTCGCCGACGACATCACTCTCTCGGACGCGCAGAAGACGGTGACCGCGGTGCACAACGTCCGTGCGGTCATGAGCCCGTCGAAGGAGCCCCCGGGCCCCCGCGACGGTGGGCGGGCTCCAACCGCGCAGGACAAGGCGGCGTCCGTGATCCTTGCGAAGCGCATGGTGTACGGGGAGGCCGACCGGAGCGCGCGGTTCGAGGGAGGCGTCAAGATGACGCGCGGCGGCTGGCACGCCACGGGGGGAGAGTCCACCGCCTGGCTGCCCAAGGACGTGAGCGTCACGGGAGTCGAGTGCGTCGAGATCTCGGGAGACGTGCACATGGTGGATCGCACGGCCGGGCGCTCGGCCACGGCCGAGAAGGCCCTGGACTATCCCCGGCAGGGAAAGACCACGCTCTGGGGCAGCCCCGCCCGCGTCGTGGAGGCCAAGGGGAACCAGGTCGCGGGAGCGATCTTGACGATCACCGATCGGGGGCGTAGCGTCGAGATCACGGCTCCTGAGGGCGGCAAGACCGAGACGATCCACCGAACCGAAAAAGATTGAACCAGACGGCGGCGAGAACCGGAGAGCGACCGGTCCTCTCGGCCGAAGGCCTCTTCAAGGCCTACGGCGGAAGGACGGTGGTTCAGGACGTGACGCTGGCGATCGCGTCGGGGGAGATCGTCGGGCTGCTCGGCCCCAACGGCGCCGGGAAGACCACGACTTTCTCGATCGTCGTCGGTCTCGTTCCTCCCGACGCCGGGGTGGTGCGGCTCGGGGACGCCGACCTGACGGACCTGCCGATGTACCGGCGCGCGCGGGCGGGGATCTCCTACCTTCCGCAGGAGCCGTCCGTGTTTCGGAAGATGACGGTCGAGGACAACCTCCTCGCCATCCTCGAGACCTTGGATCTCTCGAGCGAGGCGCGAGCCGAGCGCTGCGACGCGCTCTTGAAGGAATTCGGGCTTGAGCGGCTCCGATCCAATCGAGCGTACACACTCTCCGGCGGCGAGCGCCGGCGGGTGGAGATCGCGAGGAGCCTGGTCCTCTCTCCGTACTTCCTCCTCCTGGACGAACCCTTCGCCGGAATCGACCCGATCGCCGTCCTGGACCTCCAGCAAATCGTCCGCCGGCTGGCCTCTTCCGGCATCGGGGTCCTGATCACGGACCACAACGTGCGGGAGACTTTGAGCATCGTCGACCGGGCCTATATAATCAGCGCCGGCGCGATTTTGCGCTCCGGCACGCCGCTTGCTCTGTCGAGCGACGCCGTCGTCAGGAAGATTTATCTCGGAGAGGGTTTCCGGCTCCACTGAGGCGCCGTCTCTATGGCTCTGGAACAAAAGCTCAACCTGAGGCTCTCCCAGCGGCTGGTGATGACACCGTCGCTGCAGCAGGCGATCAAGCTCCTGCAGATGTCCCGACTCGAACTCCAGGAAGTTCTGACCCAGGAGATGGTCGAGAACCCGATCCTCGAGGACCAGGACGAGGAGCCCGAGCCGGTCGAGCGGACGGAATCCACGCCCGAGGAGGCCCCCGTCCCCGTGGACACGACTCCGCCCGCGGAGAAGGAGCGGGACTCCTTCGACGAGATCGACTTCGACTCCTACTTTTCGGATTACCTGGACTCCGCCTATAACCCCCGCCAGTACCAGGAGGAGCCCGAGGAGTATTCACTGGAGAACGTCCTCACGCGGCCCGAGGGACTGCCGGAGCACCTCAACTGGCAGCTGTCGATGTCCGAGGCGACCCCGTCCGTCCGGGAGATCGCCGCCTACCTGATCGGCAACATCGACGAGGACGGCTATCTCCGGGTGTCGCGCGACGAGATCCGCCAGGCGCACTACGAGAACGAGGGCGAAGTCGATACCGCCGTCGAACTGGTGCGGTCGTTCGACCCGCCCGGCGTTTGCGCGTTCGATCTGCCCGATTGCCTGATGATCCAGCTCCGATCGCTCGGGATCGAGAACGAGCTGATCGAGACGATCATCCAGAAACACTGGGCCGAGTTCCTCAATCGCCAGTTCGCGCCCCTCGCGAAGGTTCTCGGAGTCGGGATGTCGGACATCCAGGCCGCGGTGGAGATCATCAAGAACCTCGAGCCAAAGCCCGGCCGCAAGTACTCGAGCGAGCGCACGATCTACGTAGAGCCCGACGTGTTCGTCCGCAAGATCGGAGACGAATACGTCATCCAGCTCTCGGAGGACGGGCTCCCCAAGCTCCGCATCTCCGGGGCTTACCGCAAGCTCCTCCGGGGCGGCAACGGAGCGATCGGCGCCGAGGCCGCCAACTACCTGCGAGAGAAGATGCGGTCGGCGGTCTGGCTGATCAAGAGCCTCGACCAGCGGCAGCGCACGATCTACAAGGTGGCCGATTCCATCGTGCGACACCAGCGGGCGTTCCTCGACCACGGCATCGAGCACCTGCGCCCGCTCGTCCTGCGAGTCGTCGCCAACGACATCGGGATGCACGAGTCGACCGTCTCCCGGGTCGTCTCCAACAAGTACATGCACACGCCCCGGGGCCTCTTCCCGATGAAGTACTTCTTCCACAGCGGCATCGATTCGTCGAGCGGCGACGACGTCTCGTCGCTTTCGATCAAGAACAAGATCTCCCGGATCGTGCAGGAGGAGGACACGCGGCGGCCGTTCTCGGATGCGCGCATCATGCAACGGCTTCGCGCCGAGGGAATCCAGATCGCCCGACGGACCGTCGCGAAGTATCGCGAGGAGCTCCGCATCCCCTCGTCCTCCCAGAGAAAACAGAGCTTTTAGGAGGGGACGCATGGCGGTCGAATGCACCGGGCGAAACGTCGAGATCACGGCGTCGGTCAGGGAGCTCGCCGAGGAACGCACCCATCGCCTGGAGCGTCACCTGGGAGGCCCGGCGGACGTCCGGGTGGTCCTCTCGCACGAGAAGCACCGGTACGGCGCCGAGATCCTCGCCATACACCGACGGCGACGCTGGAAGGCACAGGAGGAGACGGGGGATCCACGAGCCGCCGTGGCCCTCGCGTTCGAGAAGATCGACGCCCAGGCCATGCGCGATTCCGAGAGGCGCCGCGACCGCAAGCACCGGGGCTGGTCCCGGTTCCTGCCGACGAGCTGGCGCGCGCCGGCGGCGGGACTCACGCGTCCGCCCGGAGCGCCCCGAATCGTCCCGATTCCGACGGGCACGTCGAAGACCATGGGCGTCGAAGAGGCCGCGCTCGCCCTGGAGGCTTCGGCCGATGGAGTGATCGTATTCCGTGATCCCGCGAACGACCGCGTCTCGGTGCTCTTCCTCCGCGCGAACGGCGACCTCGCACTGATCGTGCCGGAATGTTGAGCGGGAGCGCGGAGGGGCCGGTCGAGGCGGGGGCGCAGCCCGAGAGCCTGATCGATCCGCGGCTCGTGTTTCCCGCGATCCCCGGCCAGACGCGAGAAGAGATCCTCCGCGAGCTCTCCCGCCGCGTCGCCGCCCAGGGCGTCGTCCCCGACGCGGGCGAGCTCGCCGACCGCCTGCTCGACCGCGAGCGGCTGGGTTGCACCGGGCTCGGGGAAGGGATCGCGATTCCGCATTGCAAGCTGTCGGACATCGATCGGGTCGCGATCGCCGTCGCGTCGACCGAGCAGCCGGTCGACTTCGGCGCCGCCGACGGAAAGCCCGTGTCGCTGATCTTCCTGGTCGCATCGCCCGCGGCCGGAGCGGCGGCGCACCTGCAGGCCCTCGCCCGCGTCTCCCGCCTGCTCCGGGCTCCCGGAGTGGTCGACGGCCTTCGGCTCGCGTCCACGCGTGAGGGCCTGCTCGATGTGATTCGTGAAGCCGAGGCGGGCCTCCCGGTGGCGCAGTGAGCGGGGAGACGCCGCCCGGCAAGACCCCATCGCTGACCGCGGAGATCCTTCGATCTCCCGCGATGGCGGACCTCGAGCTCCGCGTGGTGGCGGGGGAGGCGGGCTTCGCGCGCTCAATCTCGTGGGGCCGCATCCAGCGGCCCGGGTTGGCGCTCGCCGGCTTCCTGCCCTACATCAAGCCGGGACGCATCCAGATCCTGGGCGAGAGCGAGCTGAACTACCTGGACACGATGCCCGACGAGGTTCGACGGGAGCGCATCGCGTCCATCTGCGCGCTTCCGATCGCGGCATTCGTCATCACCAAGGGGCAGGCCCCTCCGGAGGACATCGCGCGCGAGTGCCGGCTGCGGGGCATCCCGCTCCTGGTCTCGGATCGTACGACCTCGGTCGTGATCCAGTCGATCACGCGGGTCCTGGAGGATTCCCTCGCGCCATCGACCACGCTCCACGGCGTCCTCGTGGACGTGTACGGGATGGGGGTGCTCCTGCTCGGCGAATCCGGCATCGGGAAGAGCGAGTGCGCCCTCGACCTCGTGCACCGCGGCCACCGCCTCGTCGCCGACGACGCCGTCGAGATCCGGCGCTATCCCAACGGGGCTCTCGTCGGCCGCGCGGCCGAGATGATTCGCTACCACATGGAGCTGCGCGGAATCGGGATCATCAACATCAAGCACCTCTTCGGGGTCTCGGCGGTGCGCACCTCCAAGTCGATCGAGCTCGTCATCGAACTGCAGCGATGGGATCCGACGAAGAAATACGATCGGCTGGGACTGGACGGAGAGACGTACCAGATTCTCGAGCGGGACCGTCCGCTGCTGCGGCTGCCGGTAGCGTCCGGCCGAAACCTGGCGCTCTTGATCGAGATCGCCGCGCGCAACGAGTTGCTGAAGACACAGGGTTACGACGCCGCCAAGGAATTCGCTCGCCGCGTCGACGAGGAGATCGCTCGGAACGCCGAGATCGAGGACGCGCGGCAGACATGAGCACGGCGCCCGTCCCGTTTCCGGCGGTGCCGGAGAGCCTCGTGGTCGTGACGGGCATCTCGGGGTCGGGGAAGAGCTACGTCAACAAGTGCCTCGAGGACATGGGCTACTTCTGCGTGGACAACCTGCCGCTCGAGCTCGTCGAGCCCCTGCTCGATCGCATCACGGCCAAGCGCGTCGGGATCGTCCTGGACGTCCGCAACCCGGACTTCGCGGCCCGGTTTCCCGAGATCCTGGGCCGGCTTCGGCGGAGGGTGCCCGGCACGCGCCTGCTCTTCCTCGACGCCTCGGAAGAATCCCTGATCCGACGCTTCTCGGAGACGCGCCGCCCCCACCCGCTGGCGGGTAAGGCCTCGCTCGTGGAGGCGCTCCGCAACGAGAGGGGAATGCTCGAGGAGGTCCGCGCCGTCGCCGACGTCGTCGTCGACACCTCCGCGATGACGGTGCACGAGCTGCGCTCGTTCATCCAGAAGACCTTCGTGGGGGATCCCGAGGGCTCCCGGATGGTGATCTCGGCGATCTCCTTCGGCTACAAGTTCGGGATTCCGCACGACGTCGACCTTCTCTTCGACGTGAGGTTCCTGGCAAATCCCCATTTCGTCCCGGAGCTCAGGGGCAAGACCGGAATGGACCCCGAGGTGGCCGCCTACATCGAGACGGATCCCGAGGCTCAGGCATTTCTCGAGAGGCTCGTCGAGTTTCTCGATTACCTCCTTCCACGCTTCGAAAAGGAGCACAAGAGCTATCTCTCGATCGGCATCGGCTGCACGGGGGGCAAGCATCGGTCCGTCTACGCCACGGAGCGGCTCGCGCCGCTCCTCAAGGAGCGCGGATATCCGGTCCGCACCTCGCACCGCGACGTGACTCGCGAATGAGATAATGGGCGGCTCCGATGATTGGATTGCTTCTCGTGACCCACGGCCGTCTGGCCGAGGAACTGCGCGCCGCCGCCCTGACGATTCAGCCGGGGCTCGACCGGATCGTGGCGATATCCCTCGAGTGGAGCGAGACCGGAGAGGACGCGCGCGAGAAGATCCGCCACGGCCTGGAGAGGGCCGATGAGGGCGATGGCGCGATCATCCTCACGGACATGTTCGGGGGCACGCCGACGAACCTCGCCCTGCCGTTCCTGCGCAAGGATCGGGTCGAAATCGTGACCGGCGTGAACCTCCCGATGGTCCTGAAATGCGCCTCCCTCCAGAAGAGCCGGCGTCCCCTGACCGAGGTCGCGCACGTCGCCAAGGATCGGGGGCAGCGGTCTATCTATGTCGCCTCGGATCTCCTCGCGGAGGAATCGGCGACGGAAGTCGTCGCCGAAGAACAGGCTCCGTGATCGAACGGGAGCTTTCGATCCGCAACCGGCTCGGCCTCCACGCGCGGGCCGCGGCCAAGTTCGTCCAGACCGCGAGCCGCTTCCGGTCCGAGGTCAAGATCCGAAAGAACGGGGAAGAGGTCGACGGCAAGAGCATTCTCGGGATCCTCCTCCTGGCCGCCTCGCAGGGCACTCACATCACCCTCGCCGTCTCGGGCGAGGACGAGCGCGACGCGTTCGCGGCCGTCGAAGACCTGATCACCCGCAGCTTCGACGAGGAAGAGTGAGAGGGAATGGATGATTGCCGATTGAAGATTGATGATTGGATTTCTCCCTCGTCAATCGCCAATCATCGATCTCCAATCTTCAATGCTGCAGGGCGTCTCGGTGTCCCCCGGAATCGCCGTCGGCCGGGCCGTGATCATCCGGTTCGGCGGACTGCCCGCGTTTCGACGCATGGTTGCGCCGGATGAGCTCGACAAGGAGCAGCGGCGCCTGAGACGGGCGGCGGGGGAAGCGGCCGCGAACTTCGCGCGCCACTCCCGGGAGGCCAAGGGCGCCATCGGCTCGGAGCTCGCCGCCATCCTGGAGGCCCACGGCCTGATCGCGATGGACGAGACGTACGTCGGGGCGATCGCCGAGCGCATCCTGCGGGATCGGGTCAACGCCGAGTGGGCGCTGGCCGAGGTGACGCGGGAGCTCGGCCAGCGGCTGGCCGCGGCGGACTCGGCCGCGATGCGCGAGCGGGAGGCCGACATCGCGGACGTCGGCCGGGAGATCTCCGCCCAGCTCTCCGGGGGCGCGCGGCCCGGTCCGGGGGAGCTGCCGCGCAATTCGATCCTGGTCGCCGACGAGCTGTCGCCCGTGGACGCGGCGAGGCTCGATCCCCGCCGGGTCTGCGCCCTGGCGCTCGAGCGCGGAGGCCCGACCTCGCATGCTTCGATCATCGCGCGGTCCTTCGGGCTCCCCGCCGTGGTCGGGATCACGGGCCTCTGCGAGATCGTGTCTCCCGAGCGGCCCATCGTCGTCGACGGCGACCGCGGAATCGTCGAGATCGACCCGTCGCGCGAGCGCATCCGGAAGAGCCTTCTCCGCGTCCGCGAGTCGCGCGAGGCGAGCCGGCGCATCCGCGGGCGCACGGGGAAGGCGGCCGTCACACGCGACGGCCAGCCCGTGGCGGTGCGCGCGAACCTCGAGCTGCCCGAGGAGATCCCCGCCCTGGAGCGCTTCCACGCGGAAGGCATCGGGCTCTTCCGCTCGGAGTTCCTCTATCTGCGAGCTCTTCCGCGATCGCCCGGCATCGAGGAGCAGCGCGCCGCGTACGAGACCCTTCTCGCCGCCGCGGCGCCGCACCCGGTGGTGATCCGCACGTACGATCTGGGCGGGGAGAAGGGGATCGGTCCGGCTCCCGGCGACAACCCCGCCCTCGGACTCCGCGGGCTGCGGTACTGCCTGGCGCATCCCGAGCTGTTCGAGGAGCAGCTCCTGGCCCTCTGCCTGGCCTCGCGGCGGGGCGACCTGAAGATCCTGTTGCCGATGGTGACGTCCTTGTCGGAGCTCGCGACCGCAAAGGAGATGGTGCGCAAGGCGGCGATTGCCGCCGGTCTGTCGGGACCGCCGCCCGTGGGGGTTATGATCGAAGTCCCGTCGGCAGCTCTCCTGTCGGACCGCCTCGCGACCGAGGCGGACTTCTTCTCGATCGGCACCAACGACCTCACCCAATACGGGCTCGCCGTGGACCGGGCCAACCCGGACGTCTCGGCCCTCTATCGGCCGCTCCACCCGGCCATCCTGAAGATGATACGAATGGTGATCGACGCGGGCAAGGGGTCCGGCCGGCCCGTGGCCGTCTGCGGCGAGCTGGCCGGGGACCCTTTGGGGGCGGCCGTCCTCGTGGGGTTGGGGATCCGCGACCTGTCGGCGACGCCGGTGGCGATTCCCCGTGTGCGCGACCACCTCTCGGAGATCGACACGGCTCAACTCGCGGCGCTCGCGCAGAGGGCGCTCGAGGCCTCCGAGGCGTCCGAGGTCGAGCGCATCTTTCGGGTCGAACCGTGATGGGACGAACCGCCGCGCGAACCGCGAAAGCGCACGGAGGTCTGCCGCTATGAGGACCGTTCGCAAGCCCTGGGGACACGAGGTCATCTTCGCGGAGACCGATCGCTACGCGGGTAAGGTCCTGCACCTGGACGCGGGCCACAGCCTCTCGCTGCAGTACCATGAGCGCAAGGACGAAACGATCTTCGTCCTGGAGGGCCGCATGCAGCTGCTCGTGGAGATCGAGGGAACGATGCGGGAGCTCACGCTAGGCCCCGGTGAGAGCCATCGCATCCGCCCCGGTGTGCGCCATCGGATGCGCGCCGAGGAGCCGTGCCGGATCCTCGAGGTCTCCTCGCCCGAGCTCGACGACGTCGTCCGGCTGGAAGACGACTACGGCCGCGAAGGAACGAGCGCTCCGTGAGGTCGCACCCGGCGGTCTGGGCCCTGGGCCTGGCGGCGGCCACGGTTCTGGCGCAGTCCGCGCCCGTCCGGACACCGACTCCCGCGCGCCGCTTGAGCGGAGGATTCGGCCGCCTGCGCGCGACCGCGGCGCCCGTCGGCGACGGGGGAGGGCAGACGCTGCCCGACGTCGTCCGATCCGCTCATGACGCGAAGTCCGGAGAGAGCCCCGCCCGAGAGAAGAGCAGCCTCACGATCGACAACCGGACTCTGGCGACGAACCGGGACAAGGGTCGGGTCTCGAGCAGCAAGCCGGCGCCGGCAAAGGCGAGAGTCGAGCCCGATGCGCCCTCGCCGCCCTCCGCGGCGACCCGAGCCGAACCCACCCCGGCGCAGAGCTCAGAAACCCAGTGGCGCGAGAAGGCCGCCGCCGCCCGCCAGCGCGTGGCGGACGGCAAGGCGCGCATTGCCGAGCTCGAGGCGACGGTCAAGAAGCTGGAGACGGACTTCTACGCCTGGGATGACGGGCAGTACCGCGACCGGGTCATCAAGCCGGCCTGGGACAAGACGCGCACGCAGCTCGAGGACGCCCGGCGCGAGCTCGCCGCTGCCGAGAAGGATCTGGCCGACCTCCCCGAGAAGGCGCGCGTAGCGGGGGCCCTGCCGGGCTGGATCCGGGAATGACCCGGCGCGTCCGCAGGACTAGGGGAGAGGTTCCGGCCCCCCTGCCGCTGAACCCGGAGGCTTTCGAAGTCCAGACCTGGGGCTGCCAGATGAATCTGCTCGACGGGCAAAGAATGGCCGGGCAGCTGGAGTCCCGGGGATTCCGCCGGCTGCGCGAGGGAGAGTCGCCCGGAGTCGTGCTGCTGAACACCTGCGCGGTGCGCGAGAAGGCGGAGGCCAAGGTCTTCAGCGAGCTCGGCGTCCTCGCTCGCCGGAAGCGCGAACACCCCGAGCTCGTCGTCGGAGTGACCGGTTGCGTCGCCCAGGTTTCGGGCCAGGAGATCCTGGAGCGGGCGCCCTGGGTCGACTTCGTCGCCGGCACGGGGCAGGTCGAGAACATCGGCCACATGGTGGAGGAGGCCCGGCGGGAACGCCGTCGCGCCCTGGCGGTGGAGCTTCCGGAGGAAGACCCGGTCTACCAGTTTCGTCAGATCTCTCGCGCTTCCCCCTTCCAGGCCTACGTCACCGTCATCGAGGGCTGCGATCAGTTCTGCACGTTCTGCATCGTGCCGTTCACCCGGGGACGGGAGAGGAGCCGGCGGTCGGACGAGATCGTGGACGAGATCTCACACCTCGCGGCCTCCGGCTTCACCGAGGTGACCCTCCTCGGCCAGACGGTCAACGCGTACCGGGATCCGACCGAAGGCTTCGGGCTGGGACAGCTTCTTCGGCGCTGCGCGCGAGTTACGGGAATCCGGCGGCTGCGCTTCCTCACCTCGCACCCTCGGTTCGTGGACGACGACCTCATCGCCGCGCTCTCCGATGGCGAGACGATCGCCCCCTACCTTCATCTCCCGGCGCAGTCGGGCTCCGACTCCGTGCTCAAGAGGATGAAACGGCGGTACACGGCGGCGGAGTACCTGGAGATCCTCGGGAGAATTCGCAAGGCGTTGCCGGACATATCGATCTCCTCGGACTTCATCGTGGGCTTCCCCGGGGAAACGGAAGCCGACTTCGAGGACACGCTTTCGCTGGTGCGGGAGGCTGTCTTCGGGAGCCTGTTCGGATTCCGCTATTCGCCCCGTCCGGGGACGGCCTCGGCGCGGTGGGGCAAGGATGCGGAAGTCCCCGAGGAGATCGCCGGCCAGCGGCTGGCTCGTCTCCTGGAGCTCCAGTCGCAGCTGCAGCGAACGCTCAACGCGAGCCTCGTCGGCCGGGAGTTCGAGATCTTGATCGAGGGCAAGGACCGACGGGGACAGAGCACGGGGCGGACCCCCTGCAATCGCATCCTCCACCTCGAAGACGGCGACGCGGCCGTGGCCGGCGAGTACCTCCGGGCCCGGGTGACGCGCGGCCTGCCCAACTCGCTGATCGCGTCCGTCGCGCCCGGGACGGCCGTGGAGTCGAGCCCGTGGTGAGGATGGAAATCAAGGGCCTGCTGATGGATCCGGTGTCCAACATGCCGGTGGTCATCCTCCGCGACCTCGAGAACGGACTCTTCCTGCCGATCTGGGTGGGCATCTTCGAAGCGAACGCGATCGCCCTGGAGATGGAGAAGGTCTCGACCCCGCGGCCTATGACCCACGACCTTCTGAAGAATCTCCTGACCGAGCTCGGCGCGCGCGTCGAGCGCATCGTAATAAACGAGCTGCGCGAAAACACGTTCTTCGCTCGCATCGAACTCGCCCGCGGCGACTCGACGCTGTCGATCGACAGCCGCCCGAGCGACGCCATCGCCCTGGCCCTGCGCGCCAACGCTGAGATCTTCGTCGAGGAGCTCGTCCTCGAGAAAAGCCGCAGCCTGCGAAGCGAGGGAACGGACCAGGATCCGGACCGGCTCCGCAAGTGGCTCGAGGAAGCGAGTCCGGACGAGCTCGGCAAATACCGGATGTAGTCGGGCCCGATCGGGCAGCTATACTCCGGCTCGTGATCATCTCGATTACCAATCAAAAGGGTGGAGTCGGGAAGACCACGACCGCCATCAATCTCGCGGCGGCCATGGCGCAGAAGGGGATGAAGACCCTTCTCGTCGACCTCGACCCTCAGGGCAACAGCACGATGTCCTACGTGGACCGGCGCTCGGTCGAGCAGTCGATGTTCGACGTCCTGGGAGACCCCGCGGTGAGGCTCGAGGACATCATCCGCCCCTCGGGACTGGCGAACTTGGACATCGCGCCGGCGCGCATCTCCCTCGCCAAGATCGAATCGAAGCTGCTCGGCGAAATCGACGGGCACTTCCGGCTTCGGGACAAGATCGAGACCATCCGCCAGGCCTACGACACCATCCTGATCGACACCCCGCCGACCCTGGGCATGATCACGGTCAACGCGATGGTCGCCTCCTCCCACATCCTCATTCCGATCCAGTCCTCCTACTTCGCCCTGGAGGGAACCGACGACCTCCTCGAGACGATCGACAAGATCAAGGCCCGCCCCAACCCCAGCCTACGGATCCTCGGGGTCGTGATCACCCTCCACGACAAGCGAACCGTGATAGGGAAGGACGTCTACGACCAGATCGCCTCGGTCTTCGGCAACAAGGTATTCAAGACGACCATCTCCAAGAGCGTCCGGCTCGAGGAGAGCCCCGCGCACCGCGAATCGATCTTCACGTTTGCTCCGCGCTCGAGCGGAGCGGCCGAGTACTACTCTCTATCCGAGGAGGTGCTCTCTCGTGTCTAAGCGCCGCGGCCTGCCCATGGAATCCCGCATGCATCACGACGCGCACTTCGTCGACTCGCTCTCGGAGCGCTTCGGCGCCTCGCTCGGCCGTCTGATCCCGATCGACGAGATCGAGACCAACCCCGACCAGCCCCGCCGGAGCGTCGGCGATCTGTCCGAGCTCGTCCTGTCGATCGAATCCAAGGGCGTCCTCGAGCCCCTCCTGGTTCGGCCCCTCCCGGATGGGCGTTTCCGGATCATCGCGGGGGAGCGCCGCTTCCGCGCCGCCATGGAGGCGGGCCTAGCGGAGGTCCCCTGCATCGAGCTCGACGTGCCCGACAACGAGGTCATGGAGATCGCGTTGATCGAGAACCTCAATCGCCGGGACCTCCACCCGTTCGAGGAGGCGATGGGCTACTCGGCCCTGGCCGAGAGGCACGGATACACGCAGCAGCAGATCGCCTCGGCCTTGGGAAAATCCCGCGTCTCAATCACCGAAGCGCTCTCTCTGCTCGAGATCCCCGAGGACATCCGCGAGGAATGTCGGCGCGCCGACATCGGCGCTCGCTCGGTGCTTCTTGAGATCGCCCGCCTCGGTCATCCCGACCAGATGCGGGAGGCGATCGCGATGGTGGTCGGCGGGTCGACGCGGGAGGATCTCCGGGAGAGCAAGAAGATCGCGGCGTCGGGAAAGTCGAGGGGACGGCCGTTCCAGTTCGTCTACAAGCCCAAGGACGGACCCTACCGCCTCAACATCTCGTTCGCAAAGTCGCGGGTCCAGCGCGAGGAGCTCATCGACGCCCTGCGCCAGGTCATCCGGCAGCTCGAGTCGGGGCAGATCCCGGTCTCTCGAAAGAAGTAGGACGGGGGCTTCCGCGTTCCCGCCGCGCCCTTTGGGCGGATCCGGCTCGGCCCATTTTAGCGTCCGATAAGATATATTATGTCTAATCGGATCAAAGGGTCGTCTCGCCCGGATCGACCGCGTTATACCCCGTCGTCCTTTACTTGAATCCCTGTACTCGGCAGTATCCCTGAGAAGATGCGGCTGATATCTCGTGCGGTCCTCCGGGAGCTGACGGCTCCCTTCCTCCTGGGATTCGGGGCGTACACGTTCATCCTGCTCATCCGGACAGTCATCCTCCTGGCGGATTTCGCCGTGCGGCGGAGCGCTCCGTTCGCCGAGATCGCCCGCATGGCGCTGCTGTCCCTTCCCTGGATGGTCGTGTTGACGATCCCGATGGCGTTCCTGCTCGCGGTGCTGGTCAGCCTCGGGCGCCTGGCCGCGGACTCCGAGCTGACGGCTCTGCGGGCCTGCGGGGTCGGACCCGGGGCGATCTACCGGCCGGTCCTCGCGGCGGCGGGCGCGCTCTCGCTCCTGGTCCTGTTCCTGTACAACGCCGTGCTCCCGATCGCCAACGCGGCCCTGGAGAAGTCGATGGTTCACGTGGCCGCGACCTCCATCGTCAACGTCGTGGCGCCCCGCACCTTTCGGGAACCGCGCCCGGGAGTCACCTTCTTCTTCGATCGGGTCGGCCCGGACGGCCGCTCCTTCGAGGGGATGTTCCTGATGCTCGGAGATGCCGCGGAGCCCCCCTACCGAATCATCGTTGCCCGCCGTGGTGCCCTCGCGCTGGAGGGAGACCAGCTCTGGCTCGATCTCTTCGACTCCACGGTCCACGAGCTGGAGCCGGAGGATCCCTCGCGGTATCGAATCAGCCGCAACGATTCGCAGCGCCTGCTCCTGGCCGGGGAATTCGGGAATCCCCCCAACGCGCGCGCGGTGTCCGCGGGCGGAGTCCGGTCCCAGACCCTGTCCCAGTTGTGGGCCGTGGCCCGCGGGCGCGGTCCGGAGGACGGGCGGCGCCTCGCGTGGGTTGAAATCCACAAGAAGTTCGCCATTCCGTTTGCGTGCATCGCCTTCGCTCTGGTCGGAATCCCGCTGGCGGACTCGTTTCGACGCGGAGGGCGCGGCGCGAGCTTCGCCCTCTCGCTGTTGATCCTGGTCATCTATTACGTGCTCCTGACGAGCGGCGAGACCTGGGCGCAGCAGGGCCGGATCCCGCCGGGCCCGGCCATCTGGTGCGCCAACGCCCTCCTCATCCTCGCCGGAAGCGTCGCGGCGCTGCGCCCCCGCCGGGGCCGCGGCCGCCGAGCCGTGCGGCCCCCCAGTCCCGAGACGACGCGCGCTCCGGAACCGGCAGTCACCCTCGCCCGGGACCTGCGGAGGGCGCCAATCCGGATCCTGTCGCTCATGGACCGATACGTCCTCGCGCGCTTTCTGTCCGCTCTGGCGCTGGTCTTCGCCTCCGCCATCCTGCTCGCCCTGATCGTGGACTACGCCGACAAGGTCGACGAAGTGGCACGCCATCACCCCTCCACATCCGTGCTGCTGGGCTACTACCGCTACTTCCTCTTCTCGATCAGCCTCCAGATCGCCCCGTTTGCCGTGCTGCTGGCGACACTGATCGGGCTCGGCATCCTCTCGAAGAACACCGAGGACACCGCCTTCCGCGCGTCGGGGGTCTCGCTGCGGCGCCTTGCAGCGCCCGTTCTGGCCGTCGCCGCGGCCGGCGCGCTCTTCTCCTTCGCCCTCAGCGAATATCTCCTCCCGTTCGCCGAACAGCGGCAGGCGAGATTCCGCAACGTGATCTACGGGCGGCCCGCGGACGAGGGTGTCCAGAGTCGGGGCGACCACAACTGGTATCTCTCGAAGAATGGGTCGATCTGGCACCGGGAGGGGGGCGATCCCGCGCAACGAACGCTCTTCGCCGTGTCGATCTTCGAGTTCGACGGAAACTTCCGGCTTCTCCGGCGCACCGCCGCGCGCGAGGCGGCGTGGGCCGGAGACCAGTGGCGCCTGCGCCAGGGCTGGACGCGAGAATTCACGGAGGCCAACCCGACTGAGTATCGGACATTTCTCGAGGAGCGGGTGACGGGGGACCCTCCCCAGGCAGTTACGGCGACGCGACGACCTCCCGAGGAGATGCGCTTCCGGGAGCTCGAGCGATTGACGCGCCGATTGAAGGCCGGCGGCTATCCGACGGCCGCGCTGGAAACCGCCCTTCAAGCCAAGGTGTCGCAGCCAGTCCTCCTGCCGGTCATGGCGTTGCTGGCGACGCCCTTCGCGTTCCGGGTCGGCCGGCGCGGGGCGCTCGCGGGAATCGGCGTCGGCCTGATCCTGGGGATCGCGGCGTTGATCGCCGCCGCCTTCCTGACGAAGCTCGGGGAGGTGGGAGCCCTTCCTCCCGGCCTGGCCGCCTGGTCGCCCGACGTCCTGTTCGGGCTGGCGGCCGCCTACTTCGTCGTCCGGATGCGGACCTAGAGGCTAGGTCCCCTCCTCCCACGAACTCATGTACTTCGCCTGCTCGGGCGTCGGGGTATCAATCGCCATCCCCATCGACTCGAGCTTCAGGCGCGCGATCTCGCGGTCGATCTCCTCGGGCACCGCATAGACCTTGCGTTCCAGGGTCGCGTGGTTCAACACCATGAACTCCGCCGCCAGGGCCTGGTTGGCGAACGACATGTCCATCACCGAAGCGGGATGGCCCTCGGCCGCGGCGAGGTTGATGAGCCTCCCGTCCGCCAGCAGGTGGATCCGTCGGCCGTCCGAGAGGCGGAACTCCTCGACGGATTCGCGGATCGCCCGCCGCTCCCGGGACAGCCTCTCCAGGGCCGGAATGTCGATCTCGACGTTGAAGTGCCCGGAGTTGCAGACGACCGCTCCGTCCTTCATCGCCAGAAAGTGCTCCTCCCGCAGGACGCCCTTGTTTCCGGTCACGGTGACGAAGATGTCTCCCTGGGGCGCCGCCTGCGCCATCGTCATGACGCGGTATCCGTCGAGCACCGCCTCGATCGCCTTCGTCGGGTCGAGCTCGGTCACGATGACCTGTGCTCCGAGTCCCCGCGCGCGCATCGCGACGCCTCGCCCGCACCAGCCGTAGCCCGCGACGACCACGTTCAGGCCGGCCACCAGCAGGTTGGTCGCGCGGATGATGCCGTCGAGCGTCGACTGCCCCGTTCCGTAGCGATTGTCGAAGAAGTGCTTGGTCTTCGCCTCGTTGACCGCGACCACCGGGAACTTCAGCACGCCCGCCTTCTCCATGGCCTTGAGGCGGATGACTCCGGTCGTCGTCTCCTCCGTGCCGCCGATGATTCCGGAGAAGAGGGTCTTGCGTTCCTCGGACGAAAGGGTCGCGGCCCAGCGCCGGATGACGGGATCCACCTCGGCATCGCGCCCGAGGGCCAGGAAGAGGAGCGAGGAGACGAGATCCGCCCCGTCGTCCATCGTCAGGTGGGGGCGATGTGCGAGCGCGGCGCGGATGTGCTCGTAGTAGGTGGCGTGGTCCTCGCCCTTGATCGCGTACACCGAGACGCCGTAGTCCGCCGCGAGGGAGGCCGCGACCTCGTCCTGCGTGGACAGGGGGTTGGAGGCGCAAAGCACGAGGTCGGCTCCCCCGGCGGTCAGCGTCCGCGCGAGGTTGGCCGTCTCGCTCGTCACGTGGAGGCAGGCCGAGAGCCGCAGCCCGCGCAGCGGCTTCTCCTTCTCGAAACGCTCGCGGATCTGCCGCAGGACGGGCATGCTGGCATCGGCCCACTCGATCCGGGTCTTTCCCCGCGGCGCGAGCGCGAGATCCCGGACATCGCTTCGGGTGCTCGAGGACACGGTGGTCGACATGGCTAGCCTGCGACCGGAGCGGCGACTTCGACGCCCGCGGCCTGGGCGAGGGCCTCCGCCCGGTCCGTCTTTTCCCACGTGAAGTCCGGCAACCGCCGGCCGAAGTGGCCGAACGCGGCCGTCGCCTTGTAGATCGGCCTCCGCAGGTTGAGTGTCTCGATGATGCCCTTGGGGGTCAGCGTGAAGTGCTCCCGGATAATCGAAACCATGCGGTCCTCCGGCAGCTTGCCCGTGCCGAAGGTCTCCACGTGGACGGACACGGGGTCCGCGACGCCGATCGCGTAGGCGAGCTGGATCAACGCGCGCTCCGCCATTCCGGCGGCCACCAGGTTCTTGGCGACGTAGCGCGCCATGTAAGCGGCCGAGCGGTCGACCTTGGTGGGGTCCTTCCCGGAGAAGGCGCCGCCGCCGTGGGGAGCGCTGCCGCCGTAGGTGTCCACGATGATCTTGCGCCCGGTCAATCCCGAGTCGCCCTGGGGGCCGCCGATGACGAAGCGGCCGGTCGGATTGATGTGGAACTTTGTGTCGTGAGTCAGGAGCGCCGCCGGGATCACGGGGCGGATGATCTCCTCGATGATGGCTTCCTTGAGCGTCGAGTGCTGGACGGACTCGGCGTGCTGCGTCGAGACGACGATCGTCTCGACCCGGATCGCGCGGCTGCCCTCGTACTCGACCGTGACCTGCGACTTGCCGTCCGGGCGCAGGAAGTCGAGATCCCCCTTGCGCCGGGCCTCCGAAAGCCGCTGCACCAGGCGATGCGCCAGGGTCAGGGGGAGCGGCATCAGCTCCTCGGTCTCCCGAACCGCGTAGCCGAACATCATTCCCTGGTCGCCGGCGCCGCCCGTGTCGACGCCCTGCGCGATGTCCGGGGACTGCGGGTCGATCGAGGACATCACCGCGCAGGTCTCGTAGTCGAATCCGAACTTGGCGCGCGTGTAGCCGATCTCCTTGATCGTCTGGCGGACGATCGAGGGGAGATCCACGTACGTCTTGGTCGAGATCTCACCCGCGATGAACGCCAGGCCGGTCGTCACCAGGGTCTCGCACGCCACGCGACCGGTCGGGTCGTCGCGGAGCACCGCGTCCAGGACCGCGTCGGAGATCTGGTCGGCGATCTTGTCGGGATGCCCCTCGGTCACCGATTCCGAGGTGAAGAAATGCCTGCCGTTCTGAAGCATGGGTTGACTCCTCTCCGTGTCGTTCCGAGGGCCGAAGCCGGAATCGCGTAGGCTAACATTTTCGGGAAAAGCCGTCAAAACAACTCGAGGAAGTGAAAGACGTTGCGGCCGTACGCCCGACGCCCTCTCCCGCGCAGGCCGGAGATCTCGGGAGCGTCCCGCTTGGCGTCGGACTGCAGCACGAAGACGCCGCCCTCGGCGAGGATGCCCGCGACATCCGCCAACTCCGCGATCGCGGCGTCCTGCCGCGCATACGGAGGATCCGCGAACACGATGTCGAAGCGCTGGCGCGCGGCCGCGAGCCGCGAAATCGCCCGCGCCACGGAGCCGGGGATCACCCGCACCTCCGGAGCGCCGGCGCCCCAGCGTTCGAGGACGGCCGCGATCGCGGCGGAGTCCGTCTCGACGAGGACGGCGCTCGCCGCTCCGCGAGAAACCGCCTCGAGTCCGACGGCTCCGGTGCCGGAATACAGGTCGAGGACGCGGGCGCCGGGGACACGCTCCCCCAGGAGGTTGAACAGGGCGTGCCGGGCCCGGGCCGACGTGGGCCGAACCGCCCCGGAGGCCGCCAGAGCTCTCCCCTTCCAGCGGCCCGCGAGGATCCGCACCTCCACGCGCCGGGCGGGCCGTCCGCTCACGGAGCGCGCTCCGGGGGAGAGAACTGGAAGCGGAGCTCGTCGATCTTGAGAAACTGCGAGTAGGGCTCGGTGACGCCTACGACCTCGACGTAGCCCGTGTCCCTCTCCAGACGGCGGACCCGGAAGACGGCGCCGTCGAAGCGCTTCAACAGCGTTCCCGGAGGAAGGAGTTCCGGCGCGTACCGCGACGCCGGTGAGAGCGGGCTCAGGAAGATCCCCCGCAGGCCTTCCAGCGCCGAACGCAGCGCGGAGGAGTCGGAGGTGTGGCTGGAGAGCTCGTCGAAACGAATCGTCTTGCGGCTGCCGGTCGCCCGTACGAGGGTGACGGCCGACTCCGCCGCGAAGTCCCCGGAGAGCCGCGTGCGCAGGTCCTCCGGAAGTGCCCAGATCTCCGCGCGCTCGAAGAACGCGCAGTAGTAGCGCACCTCGGAGTCGTCGAGCCTCTCGCGCTTGACCTCCTCGTGCGCGCCGCGCGCGGTCTTCCAGACGAGGGTCCGGTCGCGAAAGAGTGTCAGTCGGTCGTAGCCCTCGCCGGACTGCCGAATCCACTCCACGCAGAGCGTTGGACCGCCCGGTTGCGCGGGAGTCGCGGCCGGAGTCGACTCCGCCCAGGCCACCGCCGCCGCCGCCAGCCAGAGGATCATCGGCCGCGGATCCGGGCGCGGGACGCGCCGATCGCGAACGTCAGCTCCTCCTCGGCGGCGATGTGTCCATCCCGGCGCGCCGCGAGGGTTCGCGCGAGCGCCCTCCCGATCGCCGGTCCGGACGGAACGCCCGCCGCGAGGAGGTCCGATCCCGACACTTTCAGTCGGATGGCGGAAGCCCGGGTCTCCGCCTCGGCCAGCGCTCGCCGGTCGGCCGCTCCCAGCGAGGCGGAGGCGGCCACGATCTCGTCGACGGACAGCCCGGCGGCTCGGCGCGCGGCCTCGGAGGCGCGGAGTCGGGACAGGCCCGGCCCGAGGCGGCGCCGCGTCTGCGGCCAGCGATTCCACGTCACGAGCTCCGCTCCGGAGAGCCGGAGCCGGGAGGCGATGCGACGCGCGGAGACGCCCGGGACCGCGCCGGCCCACGCGAGCAGATAGCCGAGCCAGGTCACGCCGGGGCGGTCGCGGGCCAGTCCCTCGGCCGCCCGGAGCCGCGCCGAGGAACCGTTGCGGCTCGCCAGCGCCCGATCGATCGCCGCGCCCAACCGCAGCCCGTCGAGTCGGCGGACGGCCGCGGCCCGGTTCGGCTCGGCCAGGATCTTCGCGATCTCCCGCCGAATGCGGTCTCCCGACACGTTTTCTAAGACGCCCGCGGCGACGGCGTCCGCGATCGCGCGGCGGGAGCCGGAGGCGATGCGAAAACGGAACCGGTTCGCGTATCGAACCGCCCGGAAGGCGCGGGTCGGATCGTCCCGAAACGAACGCGAATGGAGGGCGCGCACGACCTTCCGAGCCAGGTCGGATCGGCCGCCGAAGGGGTCGAGGAGGCGGCGGCCGGGAGCGACCTCGAGCGCCATGGCGTTGATCGTGAAGTCGCGCCGCGCGAGGTCCTCGCGGATGGTCGCCGCCGGGGCGACGGCGGGCAGGGCGCCGTCGGAGGAGTACTGTTCCGTCCGCGCGGAGGCGACGTCGAGCCGCGATCCGTCGGGCCGCTCGAGCGTCGCGGTGCCGAACCGATCGTGTACGCGCAGGGAAGCGCGCAGGGCCGGGGCCAGCTCGCGGGCGAATGGCCCCGCGGCTCCCTCGACGACGAGATCGATGTCGGCAACGGGGCGCCCGCAGAGGAGATCGCGCACTGCGCCGCCGGCGATGTACAGCCGCAGTCCCCGTCGCCGGGCGATCGCCCGCGCCGCTGCCACCGCGGAGCGCGCCTCGATCGGGAGCCCGGAAAGCGCGGGCGTCGCCCCTCTCATGGCGTGACGCTCAGAACACGTATTCGACCGACCCCTCCCCCGCCAGCGCCTGGATCTCGTGCGTCAGCCGAGCGGAGGGCGCGATCCGCATCGAGTCCGCGGCCTTCAGCGTGGCCTCGAACTCGCCGGGCCGGACCAGGCGAATCGAGACCGGGGTCGTTCCGGGATGCAGGCGCAGCCTCTCCTGGAGGCGCGTGAGGACGTTCTCGTCGGCGTACGCCAGATTCACCCGGATCGCGAGCTCGCGGGCGCGGCGTTCCCGAATCCCCTCGAGAGGAGTGAGGTCCTGCGCCGTCAGCTCGAGGGCGCCGCCCGCCTCGCGCACCATCGCGGTGACCAGGACCGGGAGATCCTCCCGAACCCAACCCTGGACCTTCTCGTAGAGGCTCGCGAAGACGCAGAGTGGCACGCTGCCGCTGGTGTCCTCGAGCCCCGCCTTGAGCATCGTCTTGCCCTCGTTCATACCCTTCTTGATCTTCTGCTTCTTCATGCTGACGAGCACTCCCGCGATGCGCACCGACTGCTCGACGCGGCCCGAGAGGTCGGCGATGCGGCTCTCCGCGAAGCGCGCGATCTCGTCGGCGAAGCGCGTCAGCGGGTGCCCGGTGACGTAGAAGCCGAGCGTCTCCTTCTCCCCCTTGAGCCTCTCGTCGAGCGCCCGCTCGGGCTGTTCCGGGAAATCGTCGGCCGGCGGGCCCTCGTCCGCGGCGCCCCCGGCGAACAGATTCGACTGGCCCTGCGCGGTTTCCTCGCGCACGTTCGCCGCGCGCGCCACGACCCGGTCCGACGCCGCGGCGAGCGTCGCGCGGTTCTTCCCGAGCGAGTCGAACGCCCCGGCGGCGATCAGCGCGTCGAGGGTGCGCTTGTTCACGAGGTGCGGGTCGAGACGCATGGCGAAGTCCGTGAACGACGCGAAGGGCCTCGAGTGGCGCTCCTCCAGGATCGCTTGAGCGGCGGCCTCGCCGACGCCCTTGATCGCGGCGAGCCCGAACCGGATGGATTGCGAGACCGCCGAGAAGGTCGTGCCGGATTCGTTGATGTCCGGCGGCAGCACCGGGATCCCGCACTCCTGGCAGTCGCCCAGCACCTTCACGATCCCGTCCGTCGATCCGATCTCGGCCGACAGGTTGGCGGCGAGGAAGTCGACCGGGTAGTGCGCCTTGAGAAACGCCGTCTTGTACGCCACCAGCGCGTAGGCGACCGCGTGCGACTTGTTGAACCCGTAGCGGGCGAAGGGCTCGATCAGGGACCAGAGCTCCTGGGCCTTCTTCTTGGAGGTCCCGTGCTCGACGGAGCGCCGGATGAACTTCTCGCCCTCGGCGACCATGATCTCTCGCTTCTTCTTGCCGATCGCCTTGCGCAGGAGGTCCGCCTCGGCCAGCGAATAGCCCGCCACGACCTGCGCGATCCGCATCACCTGCTCCTGGTAGACCAGGATTCCCAGGGTCTCCGTCAGGATCGTCTCGAGCTCCGGCAGCGGGTAGGTGACGCGGCTCGTGCCGCTGCGCCGCCGGACGTAGTCCTCCACGGTGCCGGCGTCGAGCGCGCCGGGGCGGTAAAGCGCGTTCAGGGCGGCCAGGTCGAGGAAGACCCGCGGCTTGGCGCGCCGGAGCAGGTCCCGCATGCCTCCCGAGTCGAACTGGAACACGCACGCCGTCCGACCGGACCGGAACAGCTCGTACGTCGGCTCGTCGTCCAGCGGGAGGTGGTCGAGGTCGAGCGTGACGCCCAGGCGGTCCTTCACGGCGGCGGACGTGGCCTCGAGGATGTCGAGGGTGATCAGGCCCAGGAAGTCGATCTTGAGAAGGCCCATCTTCTCGACGGCGTTCATGTCGAACTGCGTCGTGATTTCGTCCTTGCTGGTGCGGTAGAGCGGGAGGAACTCGATGATCGGGCGGGGAGCGATGACGACGCCGGCCGCGTGGATTCCCGCGTGCCGCGAAAGGCCCTCGAGGCGCTCCGCGATCTTGACCACGCGCGCGATGGCCTCGTCGGAGGCCATGGCCTCCTTCAGGCCCGGCGAGTCGCGGAAGGCGCGCTCGAAGTTGACGTCGGGCCCGTCGGGGACGAGCTTGGCGATCCGGTCCCCCAGCGAGACGGGCAGCGACAGCACGCGCGCGACGTCGCGCACCGCGAGCTTGGGCTTCAACTGCGAGAAGGTGACGATCTGGGCGACGTTTTCCCGCCCGTACTTCCGGGTGACGTACTCGATGACCTCGCCGCGGCGCGCCTGACAGAAGTCGATGTCGATGTCGGGCATCGAGATGCGCTCGGGATTGAGGAACCTCTCGAAGAGCAGGTCGTAGCGCAGCGGGTCGATCTCCGTGATCCGGAGCGCCCAGGAGACGATCGACCCCGCCGAGCTGCCGCGCCCGGGTCCTACGGAGATCCCCTTCTCCCGGGCCTCGCGGATGAAATCCGAGACGATCAGGAAGTAGGACGGGAATCCCATCTTCTCGATCACGCCGATCTCGTACTCGAGGCGCTCCTTGTATTTCTCGAGCGGGATCGCATTCGCCATACCGGCTGCGGCCTCCTCGGACAGCCGGCGATCGAGGCCCTCGCGCGAGAGGTCGCGGAAGTAGTCGGCCGGCGGCCGGCCGTCGGGGGTGGTGAAGGTGGGAAGGTGGAGCCCGTCCTTCTCGAAGGTCACGGCGCACCGCTCCGCGATGGCGACGCTGTTCGTGACCGCCTCCGCGCTCCAGGACTGGAATCGCTCCTTCATCTCGTCGGGGCTCTTGACGTAGAACTCGTCGTTGTAGAACCGCATCCGGCGCTCGTCCTCGAGCGTCTTGCCCATGCCGATGCACAGGAGCACCTCGTGGGGGAAGGCGTCGTCGCGCCGCAGGTAGTGACTGTCGTTGGTGGCGACGGCCGGCGCGCCCATCTCCGTCGCGAGGCGCAGGAGCTCCGGCATGATTGCGGTCTGCTGGGGCAGCCCGTGGTCCATCAGCTCGACGTAGAAGTTGCCCTTGCCGAAGATGCCCTCGTACTCGGAAAACGCCCTCTTCGCGGCCGCGAAGTTTCCCCGCGAGAGGGCGCCCGCGACCTCGCCCTTGAGGCAGCCCGACAGGCCGATCAGCCCCTCGGCGTACTGCGCCAGGAGCGCCTTGTCCATCCGGGGCCGGTGGTAGAAACCCGTCAGGTAGGCCTCCGAGACCAGCCGAACGAGGTTGCGGTAGCCCTGCTGGGTGGCCGCCAGGATCGTCAGGTGATACGCGTAACCCTCGCCCGATTCGCTCGCCGCCTGGGCGTCGCGATTCCGGCGGTCCGCCGGCGCGATGTATGCCTCGACGCCGATGATGGGCCGCACGCCGTTCTGCAGGGCCTCGTGAAAGAAGTGAAACGCGCCGAACATGTTTCCGTGGTCCGTCACCGCGACCGCGGGCATCCCGAACTCCGCGACCCGCCGGCAGAGCTCCGGCAGCCGGTTGGCGCCGTCCAAGAGCGAATACTGACTGTGAAGGTGAAGGTGAACGAACTCGGCGGGCATCGAATTCGATTCTAGTCGCTTTCGGGCACGATAGGCTTGCGATGAAGAACCCATGGCGTTTCGCCGCGAGCTGAACCTCTTCGACGCGACGATGCTCGTCGTCGGCGGCATCATCGGCGCCGGAATATTCATCAACCCCTACCTGGTCGCGCAGCGCCTCCCCTCGGCGGGCCTGGTGCTGGCGGCCTGGGCGGTCGGCGGCGCGATCGCGCTGGCGGGAGCGCTCGCCTTCGCGGAGCTCGCCTCGCTCTTTCCGCGGGCGGGTGGCGAGTACGTGTACCTGCGCGAGGCCTACCATCCCTCCGTCGGGTTTCTCTTCGGGTGGGCCTCCCTGGTGATGATCCAGGGCGGGGGCATCGCGGCCGTAGCGATCACGTTCGCCCAGTACACGCTGCGGTTCTTCGGCGCATCCGGCGCCGACCCGAAACCACTCGCGATCCTGGCGCTCGCGGTAGTGGCGCTGGTGAACTACGTCGGTGTCAAGCCGGGCAGCCGGCTCCTGAACCTGCTCGTCCTCCTGAAGGTCGCCGCGCTGGCGGTGCTGATCCTCGGGGGACTGTGGCTCGCGCGGACCCTTCCCGCGCCGCCCCCCGCCGCGCCTCCGGCGCCTCCCCCGGCCACCCTCCTCGCCTTCGGGGCAGCGCTCGTGCCGATCCTCTTCTCCTACGGCGGTTGGCAGAGCGTGAACATCGTGGCCGAGGAGATTCGCGACCCTCGTCGCACGCTCCCCCGCGCGCTGGCGCTCGGCACCGCGCTCGTCATCGGCATCTACCTCCTGGTCAATCTCGTCTATCTCATGACGCTCAGCCGGGCGGGACTCGCGGCGACCAGCACCCCCGCGGCGGCCGCGGTCGAGCGGCTCTTCGGCCCGGGAGCGGATCGCTGGATTGCCGCGGCGATCGCCGTGTCGACCTTCGGTTTCCTCGACCTCACCCTGCTCGCCCCGACCCGGATCTACTACGCGATGGCCCACGACGGCGTGTTCTTCCGGGGACTCGCCCGCCTGCACCCGCGTTTCGCGACCCCGCACCGCGCGATCTTCCTCCAGGCCGCGTGGGGAATCCTGCTCGTCCTCACGGGGACCTACGCCGGCCTGGTGGATTCGGTCGTCTTCGGCGATTGGATCTTCTTCGGCCTGACGGTCGCCGCGGTCATCCGGTTCCGGCGCACGCACCCGGTCGCGACGCGGAGCGCGGGAACGTTCCTCACCCCCGGCTACCCCGTTCTCCCGATACTGTTCGTGGCCGCTGCGGCCTTCGTCGTCGCCGGGGCGGTCGTGTCCCATCCGCTGCGCTCGGGAGCGGGCCTCCTCTTGCTCGCCGCCGGAATCCCGATCTATCGGGCGTGCTCGCGAAACGCCCGTCGCCTGGAGCCGCGGGCGTGACGCTCTCGCGCTCCGCTTACATGGAGTGGGCCAAGGGGCGGCCGCGGGCCGCCGTCGACCTCGCGGGGAGTAACCTCCTCGCCTGCGAGATGGACGACCTGCCCGGAGCGCGGCAGGCGGTAGACATCGCTGGAGAGAGTCCCGAGGGGTATCCGCCCCTCGTCGAGCGAATTGCCGCCCACTCCGGAGTTACCGCGGACCGCGTCGCCACCGCGGGAGGCTGCGCCGGAGCCAACTTCCTGGCCTGCGCCGCCCTCCTGCAGGAGGGCGACGAGGTCTTGGTCGAGAGCCCCTTCTACGATCCTCTTCCGGCGGCAGCGCGCATGCTGGGTGGTCGCGTCGCGCACTTCGAGAGACGGTTCTCGGACGGTTATGACCTCGACCCGGAGGCGATCGAGGCAGCGGTGACGCCGGGAACTCGCCTCCTGATCCTCTCCAATCCCCACAATCCCTCGGGCGCGCTGTTCTCGGAGGACCGACTGCTCGAGGTCGCCGGCATCGCGCAGCGACGCGGGTTCCGAATCCTCGTGGACGAAGTCTACCGGGACACCGTCGGCGAGGGGCGACCCCGGCCGGCCGCGACGATCTCCCCCGCCTGCGTCTCCACGAGCAGCCTGACCAAGGCGTACGGCCTCGCATCGCTGCGCTGCGGCTGGGCGATCGCGTCGCCCGAGATCGCGCGGCGGATCCGCCGCGCGCGCGACGTGGTCGACGGGTGGTCGCCCATGCCCGCGGATCGCGTCGCGGTCCTCGCCTTCGACCGTCTCGAGGCGCTCGCGGATCGCGCCCGGCGCATCGTCGCGGCGAATCTCGAGACGGCGCGGACATGGCTCTCCGCGACGCCCGAGCTCGAGTGCGTCCCCCCGCGCTCCACGCTCGCGTTCCCCCGGGTGCGCGGCGTGGAGGATGCCGGCCCCTTCGCGCTACGCCTTCAGCGCGAGGCCGGCATCGCCGTGGCGCCCGGCCACTTCTTCGGAGCGCCGGCGCACTTCCGCGTCGCCCTGGGCGGCGCCCCCGCCCTCGTCGCCGCGGGCCTCGAGGGAATCCGCAGCGCCCTTCCGGAACGCTGAGACGCGGCCGCTACCGGCCGTCACTCCCACTCGATCGTCGCGGGGGGCTTGGACGTGATGTCGTACACGACGCGATTGATCCCGCGGACGCTCCCCACGACGCGGCTCGCGATCGCGTCGAGCACCTCGTGCGGCATCCGGAACCAGTCGGCGGTCATGAAGTCGGTCGTCTGAACGGCGCGCACGGCCAGCACGAACTCGTGGGTCCGCCCGTCGCCCATCACCCCGACGGAGCGCACCGGCAGGAGGACCGCGAACGCCTGGGAGATCGTGTCGTAGAGGCCGGCGCGGCGGATCTCCTGCAGGACGATCTCGTCCGCCTTCTGGAGGAGCGCCACCTTCTCGCGCGTCACCTCGCCCGGGATCCTCACGGCAAGGCCGGGGCCGGGGAACGGGTGGCGCGCGAGGAACTCCGTCGGCAAACCGAGCTCGGCGCCGAGCAGCCGCACCTCGTCCTTGAAGAGCTCCCGCACGGGCTCGATCAGCTCGAAGCCCAGCCGCTCGGGCAGCCCGCCCACATTGTGGTGGGTCTTGATCACCGCGGAGGGTCCGTGGATCGAGATCGATTCGATCACGTCCGGATAGAGCGTTCCCTGAGCCAGGTACCGCGCGTCGGCAATAGCGTGGGACTCGGCCTCGAAGACCTCGATGAACGTGCGCCCGATGATCTTCCGTTTCTCCTCCGGATCCGTGACGCCCGACAGCGCCGAGAAGAACCGGTCGGCGGCGTCCACCGCGTGGACGCGGATGCCCAGCCGCCCGAAGGCCTCGACGACTTGCGTCCGCTCGTGGGCGCGCATGAGGCCGTGGTCGACCAGGATGGGATGGACCCGGTCTCCCAGCGCCTCCCGCAGCAGGAGCGTTGTCACGGAGGAATCCACGCCGCCCGAGAGCGCGCAGATAACGGCGCCCGAGGGCGCCTGGCGCCGGATGGTCTCCACCTTCTCCTCGCGGAAGCTCGCCATCGTCCATTCCGGCTTCACCCGGCAGATGCGGAAGAGGAAGTTCTGGAGCACCTCCGTCCCGTGCACCGTGTGATGGACCTCGGGGTGGAACTGCAGCGCGTAGATCCCCCCCGCCGGATTCTCCAGGCCGGCGACGGAGGTCGTGGGCGTCGAGGCGATGATCCGATACCCCACCGGCGGCGTGACGACCGAGTCGCCGTGGTTCATCCACACGGTCTGCTGCGACTCGAGCCCGGCGAAGAGCTCGGAATCGACCGCCACGGTGGCGACCGCTCGCCCGTACTCGCGGCCCTCGTTGCGTACGTCGCCGCCGCTCTTTTGGGCGATCCACTGCATGCCGTAGCAGAGTCCGAGCACCGGAACGCCCAGCGCCAGCGGATCCCCCGAGGGCACCGGAGCCCCGCTCTCGTAGACGCTTTGGGGACCGCCCGACAGGATGATCCCCGCCGGCTCGTGACCCCGGATCTCCGCGTCCGACGCCGTCGGCGGAAGGACCACCGAGAAGACGCGCGCCTCGCGAATCCGGCGAGCGATCAGCTGCGTGTACTGGCCCCCGAAATCCAGGACGACGATGGTCCGGCCCCCGCTCATGCCCCGCGCGCCCTCCAGAGGAGAGCCAGCGGCCCCGCCAGGAGTCCCGCGGGGATCACCGCCAACGCGGCGGCGAGAAAGGGAGACAGGGCTGCCAGGAGCGGGGCCACGAGCGTGCCCGGGGCCTGGCGGAGCGCGATTCGCTCGCCGAACCACATCACGAGGACGCTCGCGATCAGCAGGAGAATCGGGAACGAGGTCTCGAAGGCGCGGCCGTAGGCCGACAGCCGTTCGCCGCGCGACCCGAAGAGCGCCCGCTCGGCCAGCGCGACGCTGAGGATGAACAGGAGCGCGAACGCATACGCGGGAGCGAAGAAGAGGAGCGCCTGCTCCAGGAAGCGGGTCTCCGCCGCGGCGGCTTCGACTCCCTCGCCCGCCCATTCCCGGAAGAACGGATACGTGCCGAAGCCCGGGTCCTTACGCCCGTGGGAGAGGAGGAAGATCAGGACGACGAGAAGGAAGGCCGAGGGGAGAAGAAGCGCCGCTTGCCTCAGGAACCTCACGTCCCAACCGATTGTAGCCGATGTCGTTTTCACGCCGATAGAATGCCCGCGCGTGCGCTTCCGAAAATCGACGTGGATCTGGCTGGTCACGTTCGTCGTCGCCTTCGCGGCCCGCATCGTTCTCCGCCGGGCCTCCGAGAACACCGGCTGCCTGAGCTTTGCGGCCCTGGCTCTGGCCTGGAATGCCGGGCTCATCCTCGCCTGGCGCGGCGGTAGGGTCCTCTTTCGCCTCGTCATCCGCCGGCTGGCCCTCCGCCTGGCCTTCTCGTATTTCCTGATCGGCATCGTTCCGATCCCCCTGCTGGCGACCCTGACGTTCCTCGCGTCGTATCTGGTCGCGAACCAGTACATCGCCAATCGGCTCCGGCGCGAGGTGACCGCCGTCGGAACCGCCGCCCTGGCGGGCCGCGCGGATCTGCCCCAGGTGCGCACGGACCAGGACGGGCGGATCGCCTCCTCGGACGTCGCGTGGCTCCCGCCGGGGGACGCCGCGCCGTGGCTGAACGGCCTCGCGCGACCGGGATTTCTCGCGAACGCGAATCGACTCTGGCTGGCCGTCCCCTCCGGGAACCGCTCCGCGCGCCTGCTGGATCTCTCCGATCCGGCCTCTCCCTGGATCCAGAACCTCGCCGAGGCGACCGGTTACGGGGTGACCGCCGAGATCGGGACCACGTCGAACGAGAAGAACGGGTTCCAGATCTCCTCGCGCGACGACGACGCCGCCCCGCGGCCCGGCGTTGCCGGCGGCGAGCCGGCGTCGCCGACCCGGCGACCGCGCGGAGCCCCTCCCCCGGGGACCGGGTGGCGAGACCGCGAGTGGATCCGGGCCTTCTACCTGGAGACCGTGCTCAACGCGGTGCAGGAGCGAGCCCGGACCGGCCACAACGTGGCGATCCTCCAGGCCACGACCTCTCCCCGCGTGCTCGCGGACCAGATGTTCTCGCAGGGCGTCGCCGGAGTGGGACGCGTGTTCTGGCTCGTCTTCCTCGGCATCTCGGCGGCCCTGCTCGCCGTCTACCTTACGTCCGTCGTGATCGCGTTTATCCTCGCCGGATCGATCGCGCGCAGCGTGAACCGGCTCACGCGCGCGGCGGAGGCGGTGTCGCGCGGCGACTTCTCGGTCCGCGTCCGATCCAGGTCGAGGGACCAGATCGGCGACCTGGCCCGGTCGTTCGACGGCATGGCCGACTCGATCCAGCGCCTGCTGGTCGACACGGCGCGGCGCGAGCGACTCGAGAGCGAGATCGCGATGGCCCGGACGATCCAGCACAAGCTCCTCCCGCCGACCGAGGCCGTGCTCCCTGGCTTCCGGGTCCTCGCGCACTTCGAGCCCGTGGCGGAGATCGGCGGGGACTACTACGACTATCTCCCGATGCCCGACGGCCGGACCGCGGTCGCGCTCGGCGACGTCTCGGGACACGGCCTTCCGACCGGACTACTGGTGGCCATGGCCAAGTCCGCGCTCTCGACGCTGCTCGAGGCGGGGCACGCCGAGAGCGAGCTCTTCGCGCGCCTCAACGAGCTGATCCACCGCTCGACCGAGGCGCGCCACTACATGACGCTATGCCTTCTCTCCTACGACTCCTCCACGCGCGTCGGAACGCTGACCAACGCGGGGCAGCTCGCTCCCTACCGGGTGTCCGGCGGGCAGGTCGAGGCGCTCGCTCTCCCGGCGTTTCCGCTGGGACTCTTCGCGGACAAGCCGTTCCCCTCGCGCCCGTACGATTTCGCCCCCGGCGACCTCGTCGTTCTCTTCTCCGACGGTCTCGTGGAGGGCACGGACGCGAGGGAGGACGCCTTTGGTTTCGATCGCCTCGAGGGAGTTCTCCGGGCCCACTCAGGGGCGGGGGCACGGGCGCTCATGGACGCGATCCTGGTCGCCGTGGCCTCGCATACGGAGGGCCGGCCGCCGGAGGACGACCGGACGATCGTAATCCTCACGCTCGAGTGAAACATCCGGCCCCGGGCCGAGTGCCCGGGGCCGGAGCGGCATGCTTTACTTCCAGCGACCCTCGACCCAGTACCAACCGCGGCTGGTGTGCCTCCAGCGTCCGGATACCCAGACGGCGTGGGCGCGCGGGGGTCTCTGCCAGGATCCAGGGACCCACACGTACGCCCCGCCGTCCCAGCGGTGATAGCCCCGGACCCATACGTGGTCGGGACCGGGAGCGGTGACGAGAACCTCGGGGACCGGCACGGGAGGCGAGACGCTCACGTAAGCGACTCCCGGCGGGACCGGAGGGGGGCATCCCGCGGAGAGCAGCCCCCCCGTCGTCAGCATTGCGGCGAGGACAATCCGGCCCGGCCTCATCGCCAGTGTCCTTCCACCCAGTACCAGCCGTGGCGCGAGTGGCGCCAGTGGCCCCTCACCCACGCGGCATGCGGACGCGGGGGCAGATCCCAGCGTCCCGGCACCCAGGCGTAGGCCCTTCCGTCCCACCGATGGAAGCCCGGTATCCAGATGTGGTGCGCGGACGGGCGCGCGACGCGGACTTCCGCTATCGGCGCGGGCGGGGCGACTCGCACGTAGATGCGATCCGCCATCGCAGGCATGGAGACCATGCAGCCCGCCAGCATCGCCGCCGCCAACCAGAGATGGGGGAAACCCTTCTTCATTCGACACCTCCCTCACCGCAACTCGACTGCTTAGACGACTTCCCAAACAAGCGGTTGACGGTTCGTCAGGGGATCGAGCAACTTGCCTGCCAACTCGGGGCGGACGGACCGACGCGGGCGTTGCTCGCGGGAGAGGTCATCGCCCGATAGAGCCTCGATCGAGCGGGGGTCGAGCGGCGCGAAACGGCAGGACCCCCGAGAGCGGCGTCGCGTGGGACGGAAGCGTCAGCGGCGCGGCCGCGATCGCCTGCTCGAAGACGACCCGCCTCGCGCTCGAAGGCGTCGATGCCCGGAGTCGCGACCGTCGCCGCACCGTAGGCCCCGACGTGATCGGCGCGAATCGTGTCGATCGTCACGAGGAGAAAGCTCGGCTTCGGATGCTCGGTCCCGTTCCGACACGCGAGGGACAGGGCGGAGACCGCGAGCAGCCGGAGCGGGGAGCGTCGCCGCACGCTCTCACGATAGCAAACGGAAGCGTATCGGGGCCGGGGCCGAGCGCGGACGATCGCTGTGAAATACTTCGAAGGTGGCGACGGCGGCGACGGCCCCCCATCCCTTCGGCCTCCACCGGTCCCTGGATCCCCCCGGCGTCCTCCCCCAGGCGGCCCGGCGTCTGGATTCGACTCCCCGCGCGCAGGAGAACGAGATCGCCGTCTCCGTCCGCGCGCTCTCGATCGACTCCGCGTCGTTCCGGCAGCTCCGCGAGGCGCACCTAGCGGGCGGCGAGCCGATCGCCGATCAAATCGCGCGCATCGTGCGCGAGCGCGGGAAGATGCAGAATCCCGTCACGGGCTCCGGCGGCATGCTCCTCGGCGAGGTCGCCGAGGTCGGCCCCCGCCACCCGGACTCCGGGACCCTCCTGCCGGGAACGCCGATCGCCTCGCTCGTCTCGCTGACCGCGACCCCGCTGCGCCTCGACGCGATCGGCGAGGTCCACCCCGAGACCGAGCGCGTGGAGGTCCGCGGTACTGCGATCCTCTTTGCCCGCACGCTCTACGCGCGGTTGCCTCCGGACTTCCCAGAATCCGTCGCGCTGGCGGCATTCGACGTCGCGGGAGCTCCCGCGACGGTCCTCCGTCACGCCCGTCCGGGCCAGACGGTCCTCGTGATCGGCGCCGGAAAGGCGGGCCTTCTCTGCCTCGCCGCGGCCCGCGAGGCCGTGGGCGCGGAGGGTCGCGTGCTGGCGATCGAGCCCTCGCCCCCGGCCGCCGCTCGCGCGCGCGCCCTCGGCCTCGCCGACGCCGTGGAGGTCCTCGACGCGCGCGATCCCGTCGGCATGCTCGCCGCCGTCGAGGGCGCGACGGGCGGGCGCCTGGCCGACCTCGTCGTCAACGTCGCGAACGCGGCCGGGACGGAATCCGCCAGCGTGCTCTGCGCCCGGGACGACGGGGCCGTCCTCTTCTTCGGGATGGCGACGTCGTTCTCCGCGGCGGCGCTCGGGGCGGAGGCGCTGGCCAAGCCCACCTCCCTCTGGATCGGGAACGGGTACGTGCCCGGCCACGATCGGACGGCTCTCGAGCTCCTGCGGCGGCACGACGGGCTGCGCGCCGCCTTCGGCTCCCTCTGCGGCGGCGATCCTCCGTGACCGACGCGGCCGACGCGCTCGCGCGGACGATTCTCGAGTCCGGCGCGCGGCGCGTCGCGTTCCTGGGGCTCGCCAAGAACGTCGGCAAGACCACCGCGCTCGTCGCCGCGCTCGAGGCGATCCATCGCCGCGGCGTCGTCGCGGGAACGACGTCGGCGGGCCGGGACGGCGAGGCGTGGGACGCCATCACGGGCGAGCCCAAGCCTCGTTTCCGGGTCTGGCCCGAGCAGCTGGTCGCGTCGGCCGCGAGCACGTTCGAGGCGGCCTCGTTCCCCTCCACGGAGATCGCGTCGCCCGGCTTCGCGACTCGCTTCGGCCCGATCACGGTGCGCCGCGCGCGAGCCTCCGGGGAGATCGAGATCATCGGCCCCTCGACGGTCTCACAGATGCGCACCACCGCGGAGTCGCTCGAGGCGGCGGGAGCGCGGATCGTCCTGCTCGACGGCGCGGTGGGCCGCCGCGCATTCGCCGGCGGGCGCGTCGCCGACGGGATCGTGCTCTGCGTCGGCATGGCGGCCGGAAGCTCCCTCGACGTCGTGATGGCGTCGGCGCGCGCGGCCCTGAACCTCATCCGGCTTCCACGCGCTGGAAGCGCCGGCGCGCAGAGCATCCGGGACGGGGCGCTGACCGACTCCTCTCTGCGCGAACGACCGCCCCGGGCCGGCGAGACGCTGGTGGTCCGCGACTTCACCGCGATGTTCCTCTCGTCGGAGAGCCTCGTCGGCCTGAGCGCGGCGGGTGTCGCGCTCGCGGTGCGAGAGCCCGCGCGTCTCCTCGCGGTCACGTCCAATCCGACCGCCCCCGCCCGTCCTCCCCTGCCCGCCGCGCGCGTCTTCGAGGCGTTGCGCGCGGAGGCCTCCGTGGCGCCCGTGTTCGACCTGGTCGCTGACCTGCAGTCAGACCGCTAGCCGTAGCCCCGGCTATACTTTCCCGCGCATGGCCTCCAAGCTGGGCCTTTCAGCCGAAACGATCGAGTCCTGCCGGCGCCTGGCCCGGAACGTGGCCGAGGGCGTGCGCTCCCGGACCGCGCAGTACACCACCGTGGCGACGGAGCGAGCGGTCCTTCGGCTTCTCGGGGTCGACGGCGTGGATTCGCACGAGGTGCCGATCCCCAACCGCGTGGTCTCCGCGCTGCAGGAGGCGAATCGGTTGGACCGCGGAGCGGCCGTCTGGATGGGAAGCGCACTCGCCCAGGGCGCCCCGGACGTCGCGCGGGCGGCCGAGCGGCTCTCGGATCCCCGCGACGCGGCCGCGCTGGCCGAGCATCCCCGCTGGCGCGAGGCCCTGGCGCCCCACGTGGATCGGGGCCTGGCCCGCATCCGCGCCAACCGCGAGGAGCGCCGGCGCCGCATGGCGACCCACCCTCCGGAGGAGCTTCCGCTGCTCTACGCGATCGTCGCGACGGGGAACATCCACGAGGACGTCGTGCAGGCGCAGGCCGCCGCGCGGGCGGGCGCGCAGTGCATCGCGGTCATCCGGTCGACGGCGCAGTCCCTGCTGGACCACGTGCCCTTCGGCGCGACCACGTCTGGGTTCGGAGGGACCTTCGCCACGCAGGAGAACTTCCGGCTCATGCGGGAGGCCCTCGACGCGATCGAGCCGGAGCTGTCCCGATACGTGCGCCTGGTCAACTACTGCTCGGGGCTGTGCATGCCGGAGATCGCGGCCATGGGCGCGCTCGAACGTCTCGACATGATGCTGAACGACGCGCTCTACGGGATCATCTTCCGCGACATCAACCCGCTGCGCACCCTGATCGACCAGAACTTCTCGCGCCGCATCAACGCGGCCGCGGGCGTCGTGATCAACACCGGCGAGGACAACTACCTGACGACCGCCGACGCCGTCGACCAGGCCCCCGCCGTGCTCGCGTCGCAGTTCATCAACGAGCGACTCGCGAAGGACGCGGGGCTCGAAGACTGGCAGATCGGGCTCGGGCACGCGTTCGAAATCGATCCCGCGCTCGAGGACGGCCTCCTCTACGAGATCGCCCAGGCTCAGGCCGCGCGCGAGATCTTCCCGGACGCGCCGCTGAAGTACATGCCGCCGACGAAGCACATGACCGGCAACGTCTTTCGCGGCTACCAGCAGAACGCCCTCTTCGTGCTGACGTCGGTGGCCACCGGGCAGTCGATCCACCTGCTCGGGATGCTGACGGAGGCGCTCCACACGCCGTTCCTCCACGACCGGTGGCTGGCAATCGATCAGGCCCGAACGATTCGCCGCAACGCCCGGCACCTGGCCGACGAGCTCCGATTCGATCCGGCTGGCCGCATCGTCCGGCGCGCGCGCGAGGTGCTCGCCGGGGCCGAGGCCATCCTCTCCTCCGTCGCGACCAGGGGCCTCTTCGAGGCGCTCGCCGAAGGGGTCTTCGCGGACACCCGGCGCCCGATCGATCGCGGCCGCGGGTTCGAAGGCGTGCTCCCGCGCGATCCCGCGTATGCGAATCCGTTCCTGGAGGCGTGGACCCGGACGCCCGCCGGAGTGACGGCTTGAGCGCGGGCCGAGCCATCCGGCCCTACGGGGACAAGAAGAACGACGGCGCGGTCCAGGTTTCCTTCACGCTGCCGCTGCCCAAGTCCGCGCTCTCGACCGAGGCCGCGAAGCGCTACGTCGCGCAGATGGGCATCCGGGAGCCCTACGTGACGCTCGCGGAGGCCATCGCGCCGGACTTCACCTATTTCATCGTCTACGGGCGCGCGTCGCACGAGGTCGACGTCTCCTCGATCACCGCCGAGGAGGCTCCTGCCGCCGCGCTCGACCGCGACGCGATCGACGCGCAGATCGCCAGCCGGTTCGGGAGGCGCCTGGTCGTGCTCGGCTGCGCCCTGGAATCCGACGCCCACACGGTCGGGCTGGACGCCATCTTCAACATGAAGGGCTTCGCCGGCGACTACGGGCTCGAGCGGTACCACGGCTTCGACGCGCGAAACCTCGGGGCGCAGGTGCCCGTCGCCGAGGTGACCCGGCTGGTCCGCGACTCCCGAGCCGACGCGGTGCTCGTCTCGGCCACCGTGACCCAGAACGAGATCCACGTCCGCCACCTGTCCGACCTCGTGGACATGCTGGAGGCGGAGGGCCTTCGGGACGGAGTGGTCCTGATCGCCGGGGGGGCCCGGCTCGATCACGCGCTCGCCCGGGAGCTTGGCTACGATGCGGGGTTCGGGCCGGGAACGACCGCCTCCACGGTCGCCGCGTTTCTCCTCGAGGAGCTCTCGCGGCGACGGGGGACGGCGTGAGCGACCGCGTGCTGCTCCGCCTGCGGGTGGGCGCCGATCAGGCGCACTACGGGGGCGGTCTGGTGGACGGCGCGTTCGTCCTGAAGCTCTTCGGCGACGCGGCGACCGAGCTGCTCATCCGGCGGGACGGCGACGAGGGGCTCTTCCGCGCCTACTCCTCCGTCGACTTTCTCTCACCCGTCCACGGGGGCGACTACCTCGAGATCGAGGCCGAGATCACGGAGGTCGGCAGGACCTCCCGGCAGATGCGGTTCGAAGCGCGCCGGGTCATTGCCTCCGAGGGCGAGTCGTCCGCGCGCGTCCTCGAGCCGCCGGAGGTCGTAGCGCGCGCAACCGGAACCTGCGTCGTGCCCGCCTCCCGGCAACGCGGCCCGTCGTGACGGATCCGCTCCTGATCACGGTGGCCGGGGTCGGCGCGGAGGTGACCCGCGCGCAGCAGCCCGCGCTTCCCCTGACGCCGGAGGAGGTCGGAGAGGAATACCGCCGTTGCTCCGAGGCCGGCGCCACGATCGGCCACATCCACGGGCGAAGGGCCGATGGAACGCCGACGCAGGACCTGGAGACGTTTCGCGCCTACTCGCACGCGATCCGTTCTCTCTGCCCGATCATCCAGCAGTTCTCGACGGGCGGCGCCGTGGGGATGGGCGTCGAGGAGCGCATCGAGGCCCTCGCGCTCCGTCCCGACATGGCGACGCTCACCCTGGGAACCTGCAACTTCGGCGAGGACGTCTTCGAGAACTCCCTGCCGACGATCCGGACGATCCTCGAGCGCATCCGGTCGTTCGGGATCACCCCGGAGCTCGAGATCTTCGACGACGGGATGCTCGCGACCGCGGACGCGCTCTTCGCCCGGGGTCTCCTGACGCCTCCCGCGCACTTCGACTTCGTCCTCGGCGTCCCGGGGGCCGCCGCCGCGACCGCCGAGAATCTCACGCACTTCGCTCGCTCCGTCCCGACCGGCTGCACGTGGACGGTCGCCGGGATCGGCCGGCGCCAGACCGCGATGGCCACGATGGCGGTCGCGATGGGCGGCCACGTCCGCGTCGGGTTCGAAGACAACATCTATTACCGGAAGGGCGACCTCGCGGACTCCAACGCGCGCTTCGTCGAGCGCGTCGTCCGCATCGCCCGCGAGGTGGGGCGGGAGCCCGCCTCGATCGCGCAGGCTCGCGCGATCCTCCGCCTCCCCGCGGCGGCTTGAGCGCTCCGCCGCCGAGGGAGGGCGCGGAGCTCGTCCGCGGCCTCAACCTCTGGGACACGACCTTCGTGGTGCTCGGCCTGGTGCTCGGGGGAGGGATCTTTCTGACTCCCTCGGCGATCGCGCAGGCGATTCCCTCGGGCTCGACGATCCTCGCGGTCTGGATCGCGGGCGGCTTGCTCTCGATCATGGGCGGCCTTGTCTATGCAGAGATGGGGGCGATGGTCCCGCGACCGGGCGGCATGTACCTCTACTTTCGCGAGGCCTTCGGGGAGCTCCCCGCCTTCCTGTACGCCTGGGTCGCCTACTGGGTCATCCAGACCGGATCGAACGCCGCCGTCGCGGTCGGATTCGCCGTGTACTTCTCCGTGTTCTTCCCGGCTCTCTCGACGGCCCGGATCGTCACCCGGATCGGACCGGTTCCGATCTCCGCCGGCCAGCTCGTGGCCGTGGCCCTGACTCTCGTCCTCTCCGCCACCCACTACGTCGGCGTACGGACCGGGGCCCGCATCCAGGGGTTCTTCACTCTCCTGATCGTCCTGGCGCTCGTGTGGCTGGCGCTCGGGGGGCTTGCCGCGGGCCCCGCCGGGGCGCACCCGCTGGCGGCGGCGAAGGGCCCGCCGATCGGGATGGCCGCGTTCGGCACCGCGATGATCGCCGTGTTCTGG
>JBBRFL010000018.1:0-61504 GCA_038224325.1 Thermoanaerobaculia bacterium
GTGATAACCCAGCATCACGGCGTAGAGATCGTGCGCGAGCTGCTCGGCGTCGAGTCCCTCCGCGAAGTGACCTTCCGCGATCCCGGTGCGGGCCACCCGGGCGATCACTTCGAGCCACTCCTTCTGAAGAGCGACGAGGCCGTCGCGCACGGGACCGGGCCGGTCGTCGAACTCGACCGCCGCGGTCACGAACAGGCAGCCGCCGGGGAGCTCGGCGGTCCGGGTCCACTCGAGCCAGCGGTCGAAGAGAGCGCGAAGCCGCGGCTCGCCGCGCCGTGCCGCGAGCGCCGGCCGAACGACGATCTCGATGAAGAGCTCGGAAGCGTGCCCGAGCGTCTGCGCCTGTAGCGCTTCCTTGGAGTGAAAGTGCGCGAAAAGCCCGCTTTTGGACATGGAGAGTTCCGTGGCCAGCCGGCCGATCGAGAGCCCGGAAAGGCCGACTTCGCTCGCCAGCCGAACCGCGACGTCCAGGATGGTTTCGCGAGTGCGATCGCCTTTCCTCATGGCAACTATAAAAGCACGAACGTTCGTTTGAGTCAAATTCGTTAGGAATCCCGTCAAATCAGGGTCGGCATAACGGATCCTCTCCCCGCGACGGATGTTGGCTCGAGGTGGTGGCAGCTCCCGCATTGAGCGAAGGCGACGGCCTACCCATACCACTCCGCCTCCAGCATCAGACGCAGCCACTCCCCCTGGTCCGCCGCGAGGATGTGCTCGCAGAGCCCCAGGTCCGAAAACACATCCTCCGCCGGCGCTTGCGCCCGAAGCCGGTCCGCGACTTTCGACAGCGAATGAAACCGCGCCAGGGACCGCGTCCGGTTCCGGCCGAATTCGTTCGCGGTGCGCCAGGTCCGGACCGCTGCCCACCCGCCCGGCAGCCCGAGAGAAAGCGCGAGCGCCAGCGCGCCGAGTCCCTCGACGCCCTGCGGGAAGCGCGATTCTGCGGGCGCCGCGCTCTCGCTCGTCTTAGCCGTCGCCGCCGTCACCGTCGCCGATTCCCCGCGGTGCGAGTGCGAGACGCGGTGGGCCCACGCGTGCAGCGCGACGCAGAGGACGCTGACGAAGAAGACGCCCGGCAGAAGCGCGGGGCTCTGATACCACCGCCGCTTGCGCCGCCCGGTCGCCGAAAAATACGCGATCTGCGCGGCCAGCCGCTGGCGGCGGTAATACGCGAGGATCTCGAGTCTCAGCGCGTCCGGGATGCTGCCGCACGCGGCCCCGGACGGAAGCGTCGGAACGTTCTCGTCTGCGGCGACCGACGCGAGATCCTCCTCCTGCAGGGCCTCGATGCGCTCGATCTCGCGGAGAAAGCGATCGCGGGGTCCCGGCGCCGCGGCCGCGCCCTCGCACCAGAAGTCCGGGTTGACGAGAAATCGAAACTTCGCAAGGCGCAGCTGCTCGGCCTGGAAGCGCCGCAGGAGCCAGTCGCCGTGCCAGCCTCGAAGAATTCCGGTGAACACGAGGATCGTCGCGAGAACGGCGAGCACCGCTTCCGCAAGGATTCCCGGCGGACCGAACAGCAACGGCATCGCGATGTTGACGGCCGCGAGAACCAGCGAGAAGCCGCCCAGCACGGCCGCGCTCCCCGTGACGCGCCGGTGCCATCGCTGGCTTTCGATCGCCTCGCGGTCCGCGTGGCGGAACGGTTTCGTCAGGTGGTCGCGGCACAGCCGCAGGAACTCCCCGAGCGGCCCGGGGTCGGCGAGGTCCGTCTCCTCGTCGTGCAGTTCGTCCTGCGGACGGCTCACGGCTTCTCGATCCGATACCCGAGCGCGAGGATCGTCTTGATCGTCTCGATCGCGGTGCGCCGGTCGTATTCCTTCTCGGAGTCCGACAGCTTCTCGTACGGCACGAGGCTCGGGTGCTCCTTCTTCGCGTCGTCGCGGCGCGGCCCGTACTTCCATCCGTCGCTCATGCGCTGCCGGGCCCAGTTCTCATGCGTGTTCTTCGCGAGAAGCTCGGTCAAGTCCGAGATCCCCGCGGGAAGCGAGACCGACGAGGTGTCCCGGGGAGCGGGCCGGTAATCCAAAACGAGCCTCCTCTCGAATCGTGCGAGCTATCTGGGCAGTCGAAAACGAAATCCGTTCGGCGCCTGGATCTCGATCCCGCGCGGGCCGTACTTGCGCCGGGCCGCCGGTGCGTTCACGGGCGCCGGCGCGACGTCGAACGCGAATTTCACGGGACGGCTCTCGCGGCCGGCGCGATCGATCAGCACCGCCTGCAGGACCACGTGCTGCGGCACCGAGGTCTGAAGGAAGAACCCGACGGACCCTTCCTTCTGGCCGACGGAGCGCAACGGAAAAGAGATCGGCGGAAAGTTCGCGGCCTGGACGACGTCGAAACGGGCGGCGGCGAGATCCGCCTTGCTGGTCTTGAAGAGGATCACCCCCTGCGCGGGCTGGTTGTTCGCGAAGATCTGCGACGGGAACTGGAGCGAGACGATCTGCGGCGCGGACGAACGGAACAGCCCGAACACGACGAGCAGCCCGAGGAGGACCGCGGCTCCGGCGAGCAGATGCGCGGGCCGGAGTTTCCCCGCGGGAGCGGCCGGGGTCGCGGCGGCGCCGGAAGGTCTTGCGGGCGGCGAAGTGGGCCGGGCGGGCGGCGGCGGAGGTGGGATCCGCGGCGGCGGGATCGCGGGAGCCTCCGCGGGATTCGGCACGGCGACGCCGCCGGTCGAGCGGCTCGGCCGTGCGAGAAGGGAGCGGATCGTCTGCGCGAGGCGGTCGATGTGCGGCTCGAGGGGACGCGAGAGCGCATCCATCCAGTGCGGCGTGCTGATGAAGTACTCGAGGGTTTTCCCGAGCGGCACGTCCTCGATCCGCAGCGGGATGATCGTGACGCCCTTCGCGACCGCGCGCTCGACCTCGCGCTTGATCTGCTTCGAGGAGTTCGCGCTGGCGGAGAACACGAGCACCATCGCCTTGCACTCGGTGATCGCGTCGATGAGGGCGGCGCCCCAGTCGAGGCCGGGCAGAATGTCGCGCGGAGCGATCCAGCAGCGGAGGCCGCGGGCCTCGAGACCCGCGCAGACGGCGTCCGCGACGGGCTTGTCGCTCGTCGCGTAACTGATGAAAACGTCGTGCGCCATCGATGCCGCCCCGCCGCGCGCGCCGCCCGGCCGCACGCTTCTGCGCCGGGATCTTACAGCCGGACAGGCGTTTACGCCGCCTCGATCCCGGGACGGCGGCTGGCGCGAGCGCGTGGCCGTAAGCTCATGGAATACCAATGATTTAACTGACACTTCCTCGCCTGTCCTCACCTGGGATCGGACACGGCTTGTCATCTTGATTTACGCCTTTTTTACGCCTATCTTCCTTTTCCGGCTCTCCGCCGGAGAAAGGTGTGGCGGCATGAGCGCCTCGCGAATCGCCCTCGAGCAGCTCCTCCGGGCAGGCGCGCTGACGACGGCAAAGCGCGGCTCGCTCCTGAGCGGCACCTCGGCCCGGCTGACCCGCGCCTCGGAGCTCGCCCCTCCCGCGCGTTCGGCCGCTCCGGTTGCCGGGTCCGCCGCCAACGTGCACGCCCCGATCGAGCGGCTCTTAGGAGGCCTTCCGAAAGGGAAGCTCGTCGAGCTCGTCGGCCGCCGCTCCTCCGGTCGCCACTCGCTCGCGCTCGCGGCGCTTGCCTCCGCAACTTCCGCGGGAGAGCCGGCCGCGCTCGTCGACCTCGGCGATCACCTGGATCCGGAAGCGGCCGGGCGCGCCGGGATCGACCTCGCGCGGCTCCTGTGGGTCCGCCCGACGCGGCTCAAGTCCGCGCTCGCTTGCGCGGAGATGCTTCTCTCGGCGGGATTCCCGCTCGTCGTCGCCGACCTCGGCCTCTCGCCTCGTGGCGCGCGGTACCTGCCCGATGCCGCCTGGGTGCGCCTCGCCCGCGCCGCCCAGGCCCAGGGCGCGTGCCTGCTCGTCGTGACGCCGTGGCGGATGACGGGGATCGCGGCGGAAGCGGTTCTCGGAACCAACGTCGCGCGCCCGGCGTGGCTCGGCTCGGGAAAATCGCCGCGTCTTCTCGAGGGGATCTCGTCCCGTGTCTCGCTCGACAAGTTCGGGCGCGAGACCCCCGGCACTTCTGTCCCGCTCTCGCTTCGCGTCGGGCAGGCGCCGCCCCCGGATTCGCGCGGCGCGCTTTCGCTTTCGCTTTCCCTTACGTCTGCCCCGGAGCCCGCGTCTTCGCTCACTCCCGTGCCACCCGTCTCTCCCCGCGCGCCGGGGGAGAGGGCGGCAGGGAGCCCGGAGCGCGCCGTCTCCGCCCTCCTCGTCCCGATCCGCGACTCGGCATGACGCGTCCCCGCGCCCGCATCGCCTGCCTCGATGTCCCTCTCTTCTCTCTCGCGGCGAGACTGCGCAGCGAGCCGGAGCTGAAGGGGGAGCCGGTCGCGATCTTCGAGGGCAACGGGAACGCGGCGCGCGTGATCGCGGCGTCCCGTCCGGCGCGCCGCGCGGGGATCCGCCAGGGGATGACGCTCCCGCAGTCGCGCGCGATCGTCCCGAAGTTGGTCGCGCGCGGCCGCGACGCGGAAAGCGAGCGCGCGGCGCAGGAGGCGCTTCTCGAGATCGCCGACTCGTTCTCGCCTCGCGTCGAGGACGCGGGGGAGGGCTCGGTGTACCTCGACCTCGACGGTCTGCCCGGTCTCTCTCCGAAGGACGGCGTGTCCGCGGAACGCGCCGAGTCGCTCCTCGGCCAGCGCCTGATCGCCGCGGTCGAAGCCTCCGGTCTTCCGGCGCGCGTCGGGATCGCGGGCTCGAAGCTCGCGGCCCGCGTCGCCGCGTCGCTTCCCGATTCGCCGAAGGTCGTGCCGGAGGGAGACGAGGCGAAGTTCCTGGCCCCCCTGCCGCTCGACCGGCTCGCTCCCGCGATGGAGATCGGCGCACGACTGACGCAGTGGGGAATCGACTCGATCGGCGAGCTCGCGCGCCTGCCGGAGGGAGAAGTCGCCAGCCGCCTGGGCGAGCTCGGACGCGAGCTCCACGCCACCGCGCGCGGGTTCGACCCGCGTCCGCTCGAGCCGCGCGTCCCCGCGCTCGTGCTGTCGGAGGGAATGGATCTCGAGTGGCCGCTCGTGACTCTCGATCCGTTCCTCTTCGTCGGGCACGCGGCACTCGAGCGTCTCGTCGCGCGGCTGGAATCGCAGGCGCTGGCGTGCACGCGGCTCGAGGTGACGCTGAAGCTCGATCCCGAGGGCGTGGATGCGCGCGGGATCTCGCTGCCGTCGCCGACCCGCGATGTCAAGACGCTCTTGACGCTCCTGCGGCTCGAGCTCGAAGCGAGGCCGCCCGGCGCCGCGGTCGCAGGGTTCTCGTTCTCCGCGCATCCGGACAAGCCGAGGCGCGCGCAGCTCTCGCTCTTCGGACCGGCCGCGCTGTCGCCGGACCGCCTCGCGACGACGATCGCGCGCCTCGCCTCGATGCTCGGCGCCGACCGCGTCGGATCTCCGCGCACGGTGGACGGCCACCGCCCGGAGCGGTACGCGCTCGCCTCCTACGCACCGCCGGCGCCGCCCGAGATCGCGCGCGCACCCAGGCGCGGCCGTGGACTTCTCGCGGTGCGGGTGCTGCGGCCGCCGATCGCGCTCGAGGTCTTAACCGCCGATACGCCGACTCTTCCCGCCGCTGCCGTCCGGAGCCCGTTGCCTCTCACCGTTGCCGCCGGCGAGGGCCGCAACGCACGCGCGGCCGCTCAGGCTGCAGCGGTTTCCGCGGCGGGGAACGGAGAGGGCCGGCGCGATGCCGCCGCCGCCGCTGCCGCCGTCCCGATCTCTCAGACCCGGTCGCCGCGCCTCCTGTCGATCAAGTCCGCGCCCGGCTCCTCTCTCGACATCCAGGGGACGGTGCGCGTCGCCGCCGGCCCGTGGTCTCTCGAGGAAGGCTGGTGGTCGGACTCTCCGGCGGAGCGCGACTACTGGGACGTCGAGCTGTCCGACGGCGGCCTGTATCGAATCTTCCGCGACCGGCGGGGCGAGAGCTGGTTCGCGGACGGTCTCTATGACTGAGTCACACGTGTTAACCCCAATAAGGAGTCTCGCCATGACCGGGTGGGAAGGACAGGTTCTCGCCATCGCATTCAAAGAACTGCTGGAAGCGGTCCGGACACTCGGACAGGGAGGGTTCGGGCAGAACCGAACCCTGCTCTCGAACGTGATCCGCGATCTCCTGACTGAAAACCCAAACCTGACGCGCGCGGAAGCGACGCTGAAAGCGATCGAAGCGCTCGGCACGCAGAAGTCCGCGGACTTCTACATCGCGCAGCAGATGCTCGATGCCGTCCAGAAGCGGCGGCTGCTCGAAAAGAAAACCGGCCTATCCGGCGTCGCGCTGACCCGTCGCAAAGCTCCAGGAACTTCCTCCTCTCCCCGCGCCCGCGGAGAGGGCTATGTCGAGGCGGACCGCGGACTTTCTCCCTCTCCCCGCGCTCGGGGAGGAGGTGAGGGGGATCGTCCGGGGCGAACGGTTGCGCCGCGCCACTCCTCCCGATTGGCCAGCGACAAGAAGTAAGAAGCGATGACGACGATCTCCGGGCCGTGGCCGACTCCCGACTCCGCGCAGCGCCCGCCGCGCTTCCTCGACCGTGTCCGGATCGCGATCCGGGCGCGCCACTACAGCCTCCGAACCGAGGAGGCCTACGTCGGCTGGATCCGCCGCTACATCTTTTTCCACGGCAAGCGGCATCCGAAGGAAATGGGGGAGCAGGAGATCAACGCGTTCCTCTCCGACCTCGCGGTGACCCACGGCGTGAGCGCGTCGACGCAGAACCAGGCGCTCGCCGCAATCCTGTTCGTATACCGGCACGTGCTCGAGACTCCGGTCGGCCCTCTCGACCACGTCGTGCGCGCGAAACGCCCGCGGAAGCTGCCGGCCGTTCTCACGCGCGCCGAGGTCCGGTCGATCGTGGGTCGCCTGTCCGGAAACCCGCGGGTCATCTGTCTGCTGCTCTACGGAAGCGGAATGCGCCTGCTCGAGTGCCTGCGGCTCCGGATCAAAGACGTGGAGTACGCCTTCCACCGGATCACGGTGCGCGAAGCGAAAGGAGGCCGGGACCGACCGGTGCCGCTACCCGAGTCCCTGATGACGCCGCTCGCCTCCTGGATGTCGGCGGTCAAGCGCCTGCACGAGAAAGACCTGGAGGAGGGTTTCGGGGACGTCTACCTTCCGGATGCGCTCGCGAGAAAGTACCCGGGCGCGGATCGCGATTGGGGATGGCAATGGCTCTTCCCGGCGGAAAAGCGAAGCCGCGACCCGCGCACACAAGTCGAGCGACGCCATCACTTGCATGAAAGCGTCGTGCAGAGGGCGTTCGCCCAGGCCGTACGGGACGCGGGCATCAAGAAACCGGTCCACTGCCACACCCTGCGACACTCTTTCGCGACCCACCTGCTCGAAGACGGTTACGATATCCGGACCATCCAGGAGCTCCTGGGCCACGCCGACGTCAAAACAACGATGATCTACACACACGTCTTGAATCGGACCGGCGGCCGAGGCATCCGCAGCCCGGCGGACAACCTGTGAGGCCATGAGCACCATTTCCCAATCCGCTGCTGCTCGCAGGGACGTTAGGCGACAGTTTTGGTTCGCTAACGGGGGAACCGCGAGAGGGTTGCCGGAGTCTCAACATGGTGAGAGGAAGAGAGATCTCGTGCGAATGAAGGAAGCGGCGAGGAAGAATTGGGGAGCGCGTTGCGCAGCGTTGGCGGCCAGCATTGGGCGGTCTAATACATGTTAGGCGTCCAAAGATAGGAGGTCGCATGGCACGTGCGAAGGACGACGGCATTCGGGGTGGGCGAGGGCTGTGCATTTCGGTCAGACCGATGGGTGGAACCCTCGAACTCACCCTCGACATGGTCACCTTGGCGGACTCGGCCGCACGGAAATGGGAACACGACGTCTTCATCACGTTCGCCGATGTGGATGCGGCCCAGGCAAGACGCTTCGAGTTTTCGGAGGCGCAGTTGGCCAACTTCGGCCGGATGGCGCTAGGAGCACTGCTTGCCTCGGCCGCCTAACATCGCGCTGCAGCCGACGTCGTCGGCTTCGCCGCCGCCGCGGCTGAGCTTTGGGACGTTAGGCGGCTGCGAGTTGCCTTCAGCGTCGAGGCTTGGCCGTCCGACCGCAAGGTTAAAGGGTGAGGCGTGATCACGGATACCGCCGGGAGAGGCCTCAAGTCTCCACGCGTCGCAGAGGAGCCGCTTCGGGGGGCTGTGCGGCGAGAGTCCGGTCCTAGGCTTCCAATCTGCGCACCGCCTAACATCGCGCTGCAGCGGACTCGCTCCGCTCCGCTGCGCGAGCCGCTGAGCTTTGGGACGTTAGGCCGCACGAAGCGACGCAGTCGGCGATAGGGATATGGGCAAGGCACTGATCGGCTTGGCGACATTCGGGCAGATCCCGATCGCGTTCCTTCTCGCCGTCACAGATGTCGATATCCCCGGCGCGGCGCTGTTTGGTTTTGTCCTTGTCGAGTTTGGCTTATGGCTCTTTTATCTTTGGGACATCCGGCAGAATTCCCGCGTGCCAGCTGGTAGGGAACGGATCTGGTTCTGGACGATTTTTCTGTTAGGTCCTTTTGCGGAGCCCGTTTACTTCTGGCGATTCATCCGGGGACATGCGCTCGCATGGTAGGCGTGCGGCCTAACATCGCGCTGCAGCCGACGTCGTCGGCTTCGCCGCCGCCGCGGCTGAGCTTTGAGACGTTAGGCGGCTGCGACTTGTCTTCAGCATCAAGGTTTGGGGAGCCGGCCGCAAGGGTCAAAGGTGCGGCATGATCACGGATGACGGCGGGAGAGGGCTCAAGTCTCCACGCGTCGGAGAGGAGCCACTTCGGGCCGCCAAGCGGCGAGAGTCTGGTCCGGTCCTGCAAATCTGCGCACCGCCTAACATCGCGCTGCAGCGGACTCGCTCCGCTCCGCTGCGCGAGCCGCTGAGCTTTGGGACGTTAGGCGGCTGCGAGTCATCTTCAGCCTCAAGGCTCGGCCAGCCGGCCGCAAGGTTCGAAGGTGCCGCGTGATCACCGATACCGCCGGAAGAGGGCTCAAGTTTCCACGCGTCGGAGAGGAGCCGCTTCGGGTGGCCAGGCGGCGAGAGTCCGGTCCTGGCCTACAAATCTGCGCACCGCCTAACATCGCGCTGCAGCGGACTCGCTCCGCTCCGCTGCGCGAGCCGCTGAGCTTTGAGACGTTAGGCGGCGCTAAGGCGCAGGCGTGACCATTGAAACAATTGCCTCCGGCGCTCGCCGAGCAGGCACGAGAACCGCCCGCTTCTTTCTAGTTGTAACGCTTCTGGTGTCGCTCAGCACTTTCCTCTTGCATCCAGCGGAAGAGTCTTTCCTGTTCGGCGGGCACGGATTCGGCACTCGCCTTGCGCAAGCCCTGTTCTGGAACTCACGCGGGATCCTCGTCGCGCTAACAGGCACGACCGTCCTGGCGTTCGGCGCGATACTCGCCGTTGAGGTCGCCTTAAATGCCGCCCTCTTTCTGCTCGTCGCGGGAGTTACTCTGGCCCTCTCCACGGTGACGCATCGTAGCCTCCGTGGCCCTTTGGTGGTGACGGCCTCGTGCTACTTATTTCTCCTCTTCGTTTGGCCGCAGGCAACGTATGGCCCGTGAACGGCGGGCGCCGTCTAACACACGCTTGCAGCGGACTCGCTTGCGCTCGCCGCTGAAGCGAAATCCGTTAGGCCGAGCGAAGGCGCCTTACTGCTTTGTCTTCGGGCTGGCCGCCGTGGCGGCCCTTAGCGGCTGCATACCGTATCGACCAATTCCTCTAACCCATCCTCTTCCTCCTTCCTCGCGAACGCGATCGTTCTTCGTGGAGGACGGGAAATGCTGGGCAGCCGCATATACGGCTGAGCAGATCAGACCGTGGCTTCTGAAATGGTCGCCTGGAGCTAGTCTGGCACCCACGTCGGACCAGGCGGACGTGGTGATCCGATATGAACCGGAGCCCTGCGTCATCTGCGTGGACTGCGTCGCACAACCACCTCGGGCAGCTCGAGCCCTTCTCAGGTTTCGAAATGGGGCTCGCGTGGAATGGGTCTCAACCCAGCCACAATTCTGCGCGGCCCGTGATTGCTTGCCGCCGATGTTGGCGAAGGCGATCGCTCGGATGTGGGAGCCACATGGGTAGCGCTCGGCCTAACATCGCGCTGCAGCCGACGTCGCCGGCTTCGCCGTCGCCGCGGCTGAGCTTTGGGACGTTAGGCGGCCACACGAGTCATGGGATTGCTCTCGCAACGGGCCTTGCAATGGCCTTGTCAACCGCCAACGCGATCTCGCAATCTGCTAGCCAGCAGATCAGGATCCACGTCGCGTCATCTTGGCAAGGTCTTAGCGTGATCGAAACGCGGCCGGCGGGCGGAGACGACTCGTGTCCGACCCCAACTCCGCCCGACCCCGCTGAATACACGGTCGCCTGTGACCATGCGGAGTGCTCGGAGGCTGTGGCTCTATTGCTACGAGGCTTGAAGACAGCGCCGAAGCCGCAATTTCATGGAAGCGATCTCGCGGACCTCGTTTCCTGGCTTCAGACGGCTACGCCGCAGGATATTCGGATCGCGAATAGTGGTGTACACCACGCGCTATATTCAACTTACGCGGCACCGCGAGTTCGGGAAGAATTCGAGGCCGCCCGAGCTGATGTGGAACTGATTTCCCGACTTCTGGATGAGTACTACGCCCCAGGACACTGGTGGACTGATGACTACCCTCACGTGTCCGCGGTGGTGGGCCTTGCCGACGGAACGACGGTGAGTCTCTCGTCCTCTGCTCAACAGGCCTTCATGATTCCTTGGAAGGTAAGCCGGTCCGGCACGACTTATCAGACCTATGAGCCCGACATTGGCCGGGCCTTGGCGTCGCTTGCACCGACCAGGTTCGGCCAAAAGGACAGGCTGGCCGGGACGCACCTACGATCTTGGCTTGTAAGTGAAGTCTTCCAGATCGCTTTCCGAAAGGCGGGGCGACGGTGAGCCAGCCGCCTAACCCGCGGCTGCAGCGGACGCCCTCGCGGGCGCCGCTGAGCCGCAAGCCGTTAGGCCACGGAAGTCGTATAGGTGCGGTCGTTCTCTTGGGGCTGTTCCAGATCGCCCCAGTGGTCGCGACGCCGATCGCCTCGCAGCCAACACCTACACCATCGGCGGCGCACTGGCCTCCCGACGCCAGAGATGCCCGACGAATTGCCGAGGAGGCATTTCTGAAGTACACGAAGCAAACCGTGAAGACGTACTCGGTAAAGCAAGCAGCGGGTAGCCCCGCTCACTGGGAGTTTCTTATTCAGGGCACGAAGAAGTTCGCGCGACCCGGCTATCACTGGCTGGTCCGTGTGAATACGACAACCGGGGTAGCAACAGTGGTAGAAGGCGAATGACGGACCGGAAGCCCTGCTCGCTCACGGACCACGTTGCGCCGTGGCCTAACACGCGCGTGCAGCGGACTCGTTCGTCGGCTTCGCCTCCTCACTCGCCGCTGACGCGCAGGCCGTTAGGCACCGGAAGGAGCCTATGACCTGCATTCTCAGAGTGTGGGGACACGAGCTAGCGGTGGACGAACTCGCGAAGCTCACAGCACTCGAACCGTACAGGGTCGATCGAAGAGGCGAGCTGCGGCGTCAGCGAATCTTCGAGAGGAAGGGCGCTCATTTCGAGGTGTCGTGCGCTCATTTCGACGTGTCCGATCGAGATTTCCACGAGTTCGACCGGTCGGTGACAGATGCCGTCCAATTTCTGGAGCAACACGCGGCTGAGTTGCGGAGGATCGTAAGTTTCCCGGGGGTCGAAGGGTCGGTCCTCGACTTTGGGCTTGCCTGGGAAGATGTCGTCGCTCAGACTGACCAGCTCCCTGCGCCTCTTCTCGCCCTCGCAGGCAACCTTGGTATCGGCATTGACCTTTCTCACTACATCATTTCCGACGCAGATTCAGCGGAGACGGCCGGTGCCTAACATCGCGCTGCAGCCGACGTCGTCGGCTCCGCCGCCGCCGCGGCTGAGCGCTAAGCCGTTAGGCCGCGGAAGTTATGGCTGATCTTCTTGCGCCGTCGATCCCCGGGGCGAAGCAGCTGGTCGAGTGGTTCGGCGGCTGGCCCAGTTTCCATGATGCTGAAGTGCTGGAACTCAGTCTGCGTCGCGAAGGCCAATCAAGGCTGCGCCTTCATGTTTGGCGCATGACCGAGGAGATCAATGCGGCCGGCTGTTTTGTTCTTGATCGGCACGCGGTTGTAACGTTCTCGTTTGAGAGAGTTTTGGACCTAGAGTTGGCCGACTTCAGCACTCAAAACGCGATCTTTGGTCTTGGATGCGAGGTGAGTGAAAAGGCAGTTCGGGTGACCCTGTACCCGTGCTACGGCATTGCTGGGTTCCTGGAGGCGCAACGAGTCTCGGTTTCGGTTGAACCCGGCGAGCCCCAAAGAGGAAGTACTCATGCCCCGGCCTAACATCGCGCTGCAGCCGACGTCGCCGGCGTTGCCGTCGCCGCGGCTGAGCTTTGGGACGTTAGGCCGCGGAAGGTTTTCTGATGGGCTTTAGAAGGACGTCCGGATGGAGGCTGGCTGGAGCCTGTTTGGTCGCGGCCGCGGCATGGGACTACCTCTGGCTGCTTGCATCAGCACGGCTCGACCCCGAGCATCGATTCGCGCTGTACCTCGCGGGCCCAGCTCCCAGTTGGGTTCAGAGTCTTTCGCGCTGGAGTCCCAGCATGCTTGCGGCTCGCGTTCTTCGAGTCTTCGGATTTCGCTTCGATCTGTCGCACTACGAAGCGAACGGCAAGTACCTAGCGCTGGCAACCTTTGTCGAGTTGGTCATTTGGGCGGTGGCCCTCTATTTGATGATCGTTGGAACCCGTCACCTGATCGAGCGACATCGGAGACAGCAACGTGAAACTGCCGCGGCCTAACATCGCGCTGCAGCCGACGTCGCCGGCTTCGCCGTCGCCGCGGCTGAGCTTTGTGACGTTAGGCGTCACGAAGGTCCCATGACGCTTGAGTTCATTTCGAAACGCTGCGCGGATACGCCTGCCATCCTGATTAGCGACCTCGAACCCCAGAGCGTGGCAGCTCTTCGTGACGCGGCGAGTCGTCTGTCGGCTGAGCGCGATCAAGAAATCTTGGCCGGAGAACTTCCCGGCGTCACCGGCAAGAATGGTTGCGCGCTGATGATGACAAACGTTGAAGGGCGGCCGGGGGTAAGGCGGATCGGCACCCATGAGTTCCGCTGGGTGCAGGATCGAGAGGGTTTGGCTCAGGTCGCGGAGCTGATCGATCCTTTTCTCGAGCCGCAACCGGCGAGCTTCCAATTCCTTGAATCAGGTGATCTCAACGTCATCATTTCAACTGACGGGACATGGTAAGCGTGACGCCTAACATCGCGCTGCAGCCGACGTCGTCGGCTTCGCCGCCGCCGCGGCTGAGCTTTGGGACGTTAGGCCGCCAGGAGCGATCCCTCGCCGTATGAAACCAAACCTCGAGTTCTCCGGCCGGCTGGTCGCGATCGGCATGCTGGCGCTCTCCGTAGTGTTGGCGATTGCAGCAATTCTGCTGGTGTGCGACGCGATACCATTTCTGATGAACAGCAGAAAGCTTTTTAGCCCGGCACTCACTCGGCAGAACGTCAGAGGCGACTTAGTCTGGGCCATGCTTTATGCGGTTGGCGCTTTTCTAAGCGCTCGAAGCGCCCAGCGTCGCTTTCGGGGAGAGCCATGAACCTCGGGTTGGCAAGGCGGCCTAACCCGCGGCTGCAGCGGACGCCGTCGGCTTCGCCGCCGTCGCCGCTGAGCCGCCAGCCGTTAGGCCGCACGGACAATCAACAGAGCCGGCACCTGCCCGCGCCCTCGGCGATGTGTCTCTTGGTCTCGGTTGTTCTTCTCGCCTGTCGAGTCGGTCCAGGTGGGTGGTACCGCTCCGTTTCGATCGATTCGACCACAGCAACCCTCGTCATGCATGATCGGATTCAATCCTCTGGCAATCAACTGCGAGAGGGATTCCGAGACGATCTCGCTTTATCCGGTCATCAGATCGCAGAATACGGCGCGGAAACGGGTGGCAGGTACCCTCTCAGAAACTCCTTCCTCACGGACCGTCAATACCGCTTGATTGAACGAGGTAAGAACGAAGAGCTCCTTCGTGGCGAATTCGGTTCGGTCTATGCGAAATCGACCTACTTCTACGATTCCAGGTACCGAGGTCAGGCGACCGGTTTTGAAGTCAACAGCTATTCGAAGCTGGTGAGCTCAGACCTCCCGACCCTGACGGCGACCGTCCCGGCCGAATCGGCCGCCCAGCTGGTCGCTGTCAGCCTGGTGAGGATCGTGCGGGCCCACCCAGGGGTTGCCGTTTTCGCGGCGACCTACTCCCCGGACGGCCAGCTGCAATCTCTGAGCGTGGATGCCGCCCGCGGCGGCGACTGGGTAGTGGCAAACGAGTTCGTGGGGAGCAACCCGCCCATCAACGGCGGCCGTTTCTATGGCGCTGGAATTCACTTACGACCCTGGTACGGAATACCGAGCAGCTTTCCTGTCGAGGACTATATAACCGCCCCTGCAGTGCGCTGGCCGAGTATCGGCTACCCGGAACAGTTCGCAGCGGTTCATTTGCACTACGAAAGCAACAGTTGGGTTCGGCAGGACATCTACGTGGATGGCAACCAAACGGTATCCAGAAGTCTTCACTTTCCGTCTACAAGCTCAGGTCGCGCTCTTGCGGCGATAGACAGCCACCGCGGTTTTGGACGATGGACACGGGCCGCCTGGGACGGATATTGATGCGGCCTAACCCGCGGCTGCAGCGGACGCCGTCGGCTTCGCCGCCGTCGCCGCTGAGCCGCCGACCGTTAGGCGGTTGCGAGTCGTCTTCAGCCTCGAGGCTTGGGCAGCCGGCCGCAAGGGTCAAGGGTGCGGTGTGATCGCGGATACCGCCGGGAGAGGGCTGAAGTCTCCACGCGTCGGAGAGGGGCCGCCTCGGGCGGCCAGGTGGCGAGAGTCTGGTCCTGGCCTACAAATCTGCGCACCGCCTAACATCGCGCTGCAGCGGACGTCGCCGGCTTCGCCGCCGTCGCCGCTGAGCTTTGAGACGTTAGGCCGCTGAAGTTGCCTGCCGTCACGAAAACTCTTGAGCTCGATGCCCTTCTTGGCGATCGATATCCAGAGGCACTCGCAGATCGAGTCAGTGGCGATCGATTTCGCGAATCGGCGCGCCCGGTTTGCCATGGCAGTGCCTATCGGGGTCAGGGGCAGCGACTTGGTGTTTCAGCGCGGCAATTTGGAGGTACGTGGCCTCCACTCGTTTGCAACCGAAACACCCTGTAAACTCTATCAACAGGAATTGCCACTAGGGCTCTGGGTCACCTCGGACGGCCCTTTCCCTGACCCACGCGCAAGTACGACGCTGGCGATGCCAGCCGGCTTGCCCGAGAATGCGTTTTGTCACTACCTTTTCATCAGCAACACGAACTCCTTCATCGTCTTTGCTGGCGACACGGCCGAGTTCCATTGGAATGAGTAACGCGCAGCGGCCTAACATCGCGCTGCAGCCGACGTCGCCGGCTTCGCCGTCGCCGCGGCTGAGCTTTGGGACGTTAGGCGTCAGAAGGGTTATCTGCCCGGAATGATCTGCCCAAGCTGCGGTGACGAGTACCAGTCCGGAATCGTCCGCTGCGCGGATTGCGATGTGGCGTTGGTCGAGCCGCCGCCCACACCGCCTGAGCCTCCGCCACTCGAGATTGTGACGGTCCTCGCGACCGGAGATCCGATTCGGATGGAGATGGCAAAGTCTCTGCTGGATTCAGCCGGAGTTGATTACTGGGTTAAGGGTGACGGCCTGCAGGATCTTTTCGGCGCGGGGAGGGTCGGGGCAGGGTTCAACATCACGATCGGTCCCATACTTCTTCAGGTGGATCGGGACGAAGAAGGCGATGCACGGGCCGTCCTTTCTGAGGTTCCGGCAGATGCGACGGATGCGCCTGACGCCTAACATCGCGCTGCAGCCGACGTCGCCGGCTTCGCCGTCGCCGCGGCTGAGCTTTGAGACGTTAGGCGGCACCAAGTGACACCTCTCGACATCAGCGGGTCGCTCTGGCGGGCTGTCGCGCTCGACACGGTTCTACTGTCGTTATGCTCCTGCGTTTTGGCGTGGCTTCGCCTCCGCTTTTCGAATCTGGCGGTCAGGGTAACCGTGGATATTGCGTTTTTCGGAGGCCTACCTGTCTCCGCTTTGATCCTGCGCACGATGGTGGAGTCACGCAATCCCGAAGGGCTGCGTCACGCATGGATTGACGTAGGGCCGTTCGCAGTCGCACTGCCCTGGGGGGTAGCGGTACTCGCCGGAGTCGGCTTCGGTTGGCTACTGGGAAGAGGCCGAAGAGCCGCGGTCGGTGATGCCGCCTAACATCGCGCTGCAGCGGACGCCCTCGGCTACCCCGCTGCCGCCGCTGAGCTTTGGAACGTTAGGCGGACCAGACGCGGATGGGGGTGTGCGCGAGCTTCGGGGAGTGCTGTCTTCGGCGCGGTTGTACGCTGAGGCGAAGGAGGATTCGATGAAGATGACACTCGGCCTAGCCATCGCCCTCGTGGCACTGTTGCCGCCGGCCAGGGCCGGCTCCCAGGGGGCCGTTTCCGGCACCGCCACGTCGCCGGACGGGATCCCCATCCGCTATCACGCGGCCGGCAAGGGCGATCCGGCCCTGGTGTTCGTCCACTGCGGGGGTTGCGAGCGGGGCTTCTGGGACGGGCAGGTGGCCCACTTCGCCGCGAAGCACCGCGTGGTCGCGCTCGACCTGGCCGGCCACGGCCAGAGCGGAGTCGGGCGCAAGGACTGGACGATGCCCGCTTTCGGCCAGGACGTTGTGTCGGTGGTCGAGGCGCTGGGCTTGAAGCGGGTGGTGCTCATCGGCCACTCCATTGGCGGGCCCGTGGTCCTGGAGGCCGCGCGCCGTATGCCGGGCCGGGTGGCCGGCCTTGTGCTCGTGGACACGCTGGTGGACTTCGAGCAGAAGAGGCCCGCGGCTGAAGAAATGGAGAAGTCCCTGTCGGAGCTGCAGGCCAACTACCGGGCCAACCTCACCGCCTACGTGTCGGGACTTCTTTTCTCGGCGAGCACGCCCGATCCCGTCAAGGCGCGCGTGCTGGAAACGGTGCTATCGGTGCCGCAGGAGATTTTCGTGGCCTCCGCCCGCTCCAGTTTGGCCTACGAGCCCCTGCCGGCGCTGCGCGAGATCAAGGCCCCCATCCGCGCCATCAACTCCGACCTGTTTCCAACCAATGTGGAGGGCAACCGCAGGCATGTCCCCGGCTACCAGGTGGCCATCATGAAGGGAGTGGGGCACTACCTCATGCTTGAGCAGCCCGAGGCCTTCAACGCGCTCCTGGAGGAGGCCCTGCGCGAGCTGGCCCGGAGCGGCGGACGGCGGTGAGGCTGCGGTTAGCTGTTGACTTGGTGAATGGCAGAGTGTTGAGCACACCGGATGGAGCCTGGGTTGCTTTCTGAGCCGCGGCCTAACACGCGCGTGCAGCGGAGTCGTTCGTCGGCTCCGCCTCCTCCCTCGCCGCGGACGCGCAGACCGTTAGGCGTCGCGAGTGAATCGGCGCGCAACCGCTCCGAGTGCGCCTCGTATCTACATGTCGGAGGAACCTATGGACATTGCTGCGGTTCTCAGCGTCGTTACTATTTTAAGTCGCAACCCGGCTCACGGCGACGACTCTTCGCCTTCGCAGGTGGAACAGGTCGTAGCCTGCGAGCGCGCGTGGTCGCAAGCGTTCCTGCGGCACGACATCGGGGCTATCTCTAGGCTGCTTGCTGATGATTTCGTGGGAATCGACGGGCGTGGTTTTGTCAGTGACAAGTCGGCAGAACTCGAGGAGGCCAAGGCTCCACCTCCAGGGGCGAGCGGTCCCGTGTTGGTCAGCGAACATCTTTCGGAGGTCCGTGTCCGAATCTACGGCGCTACGGCAGTTCTTACAGCCATCAACACAGCCCGCTTCTCGGTCGCGAAAACCGAGTCAGCGGTCCGCTATCGGCGCACCACCGTTTGGGTACGGCGTAACGATCGGTGGCAGTGCGTCTCCTTTCATGGCAGCCGGATCCTGGAGTCGGCTGAGTCGGGAGCCTAAATCGCGGGTGCAGCGGATTCGCTCCTCGGCTTCGCCTCGGAGCTCGCCGCTGACCCGCCGCGCGTTAGGCACCGGAAGAACATGAAGGCGTCAGTCGTATCGGCGGTAGGTGGGTGCCTGGCGGCAATCGCCTCAATGCTGTTCGGTCAGAACGAGCCAGCTCAGTGGCTGAGAGGCCTCGTGGTACGAGACGGGCGGTTCACGAGAATCGACTTGTTCATCAGGGATCGCTACTTTGTACTCGAGCCAGTGCTGTTCGTGGTGAACCTAGTCGTGTTCGGCGCGGCGCTCTTTTTTGTCGCACGGCTCTTGTCGCGTTCGTCACCAACGCAGGGTGCAGCCGGTGCCTAACACGCGCATGCAGCGGACTCGCGCCCTTGCGTCGCTCGGGTCGCTCACTTCGTTCTCTTACTCGCCGCTGACGCGCAGGCCGTTAGGTGGCTTCCCTCGAGGTTCTGCGGGACAGCAGAGGAGATAACGTCTCGGAATACTAGGTGGCGATTTATTTGCAGTCGCCGATGCGCTTAGCGTTCATGTGAACTCTCATCGAGTTGCTCATGTCCATGTCCCCTTCCAGGGAATCCCCTCGGAAGCTCATCACCGAATGAATGGTCAAGCCGTTGGGACAGACCGTGGTCCACGAGCCTTTGTTCCCGACGTACCTCACGTCTTTCACGGTGCACTTCTGATCGGCGGGTACAGGGAAGGAATCAGTCATTAGACTCCCGCTTCTTGCGTTTATGCCGGCGAGATCGCTTGCCGTGTAGCAGTGGCTGAGGCGAGTCTCGGGAGATTTGTCAGGCTTGTTAGCCATTCCCATCGTCGACACAATTTCCCACATTCCAGGCCGCACCAGGTCCTCGCCGAGGAGTGGCGAGCTGGCGAAGAGCACTCCGGTTACGAGTCGAATGCCAACAACGACGAAACGGCTGTTCATGTAGTCTACCTTTCAAAGGGTTCTTCGGAACTCGGAATGCGAAGCCGTGAGCGTATCACTCGTCGCTCACAAGCCGGGCGGCCGTGACGTCATCACGAAGCTGCGGAGGTGCCGTGGCCACATGGGCCTGTATCGTGCCTCCTGGTCGATGAAGTAAGACTCGACAAGTCGCTTCTCATCGAGCTGATAAACCTGTTGTTACGAGTCGGGCCGAGGACTGTCGGCCGCTAGAGAGCAACTGTTCGGAAGCTGGAGGTCGGGGAAAGTTAGGTTAGTGCGTGATGGCGCGGCCTAACACTTGTATCTGGACTCCTCCTATTTAGTCAACTGTGTATGTGAGCCTCCTTTCGTAGGTGGCGTTCGACCGTGGAACTAAGTAGACGGCACTCGTATCTTGGGCCTGTGAGTGGAGAGCGTCTCCTGGCCAGGATAGAGTCGCGCACTGGGAGCCAATCGCGTGAGCGCGGCCTCTTGGGCCTTGCGTGTTACCGGCTTGACGCCGTGTCGTTGTGGATGAGAGTTCATCGGTCGAGCAGTTCGCGTTGTGGTGGCGGGATGAGCATGTTCAGGCGGCCCGGCGATTGGAGTGGAAGGGTTGATGGCGAGACCAGACGGCCCACGCGATGCGAGCGAGCTTGTTTGCGAGAGCGACGGTGGCTTTGTTGTGGCCGCGGCGAGCCTGGAGGCAGAGGGCCCAGCGTCGGAGGGAGTCGGGGTGAGCCTGGCGTTTGGCAGCGAGCAGGACGGATCGGGCGCCATGAGTGAGGAGAGTGCGCAGGTAAGCGTCGCCGCGCTTGGTGATGGAGCCGAGGTGACGGGAGGAGCCGGAGGAGTGCTCGCGCGGGACGAGGCCGAGGAAGCTGGCCAGGCGTCGGCCGGAGCGGAATCGCGCGGAGTTGCCGACGAAGGCGATGAGGGGGAAACGGCCACCTCGAAAACGTTCTTTGCCAGATCCACCGCGACGGTCATATGCTTTTCCACGGACTCCTCCTTTCATAGGAGACGAAGGCTCCTCATGACGCTGGCACCCAGATGCCGTTCTCGTCAAAGGAGGAGTCCATCTCATCCCGTGCAGCGGACTCGCTCATCGCCTTCGGCTCTTCGCTCGCTGCTGACGCGCAAACCGTTAGGCGGCAGCAAGTTGCTCTGGCCGAGCGAGTTCCGGAGGGGAATCGGCGCGGTAGAATCTTGGTGGATGAAGGTACGAGACGTGATCAGGATGATCGAGGATGGCTGGTACCTGGTCGGTACGAAGGGGAGCCATCGTCAGTTTCGCCACGCTGCCAAGGCTGGGAGAGTTACCGTTCCGGGGCATCCGGCGATGATCTGGCCCCGGGAACGCTCGGGAGTGTTTTCAAGCAAGCCGGGATGAAGAGGAGACCATGAGCCGATACCTAATCGTGATCGAGAATGCGGGCTCGAACTTTTCAGCGCACTCGCCCGATCTGCCTGGGTGCGTCACAACCGGCAAGACGCGCGAAGACACCAGGAAGAACATGGAAGAGGCCATCGAGTTTCACCTTGAAGGGCTTCGCGAAGATGGGCTTACCGTGCCACCGCCCTCTTCCGTCGCTGAGTACGTCGAGGTGTCCTAGGCTCGTCCGCAGGCTGCGGCCTAACACGCGCGCGCAGCGGACTCGTTTGTCGGCTTCGCCTCCTCGCTCGCCGCTGACGCGCAGGCCGTTAGGCGACACGGAAGAACACTCACGGCCGGGTTAGTCATTATGATCGCGCTTTCAAAGGAGAAGGCAATGCGCAAACGATCGTCGGTCGCCGTCATTCTGATCTGCGGATTCACAGCACTCTCACTCGCACAAGCTCCACCAGAGCGCCCGAAGCCAGGCCCCGAGCATAAGAAGTTGGAGTACTTCGTTGGCACATGGAAAACGGAAGGCGAGATCAAAGCCAACGAGTTTGTGCCGGCCGGTAAGAGTGTCACCACCGAAACATTTAGATTGGGTTCGGGGGGATTCTATCTCGAGATCGACCGCCCTGAAGGGCCAATACCGAGGACCCAAGGCATCACGGCCTACGACAGCCATGCGAAGGTCTACACAACATTTTACGTGAACAGTGCCGGACTCGTGGGTGGCGGCACAGGAACGGTTGACGGAAATACCTGGACGTGGCTGCTTGAAGACAAATGGTTTGGCAAGGCATTCAAAGGAAGATCGACAGTCACCGTCAAATCGGCGTCTCAGTTCGCGTCCAAGTATGAATATCTCGACCCGAACGGCAGTTATGTAACGATGGCCGAAGCGACCTCGACCAAAGTCGCGCCCTGACCGCTCGGCCTAACACGCGCATGCACCGGCCTCGCTCATCGCCTTCGGCTCTTCGCGAGCCGCTGCCGCGCCACCAGTTAGGCGCTCGCCCATGAGTCAGCACTCAAGCTCCCCTCCTGATCTGACGGAGGAAGCGAACTCTGTCGTGGTCTACCCCACAGGGTTTCTGTGCGAGTTCGACATTGTCACCGAGGCGCTGACTTGCGTGGGTATTCCTTACTTCCGCCGTGTTGAGTCGATTGGCGGTCTCTCGTGTGCAATGCCGGTGCTGCCCACCATGGGGCCCGGGACGCTCTGGGCGGTAGTAGTTCCTGAGAGCTGGGCTGATCGCGCACGGCACTTCATCGCCAGATTGCCGGTGCCTCATGGCACCGAACCCCACGTGTGGAGCTCGTCAGCGCCGTCCCAAGAGATGCCTCCGAGGTTCTACTGGGCGTGGGTATTCGGGATCGGCGCGGCCATACTTCTCGTGTGGAGCTTCATTCGGGCTCTTGTCAATCAGTGAGCGTAATCAACGAAGCGCCTAACGCGCGCGTGCAGCGGACTCGCTCATCGGCTTCGCCTACTCGCTCGCCGCGGACGCGCAGGACGTTAGGCGCCACGCGATAGGGAAGGGGGCCTTTCAAAATGGATGCGTACGAACGGGCCGCTACGAGACGAGAACTTCTCCGGCTTGGCATCGTGGCGGGCGTTGCCGCTGTGTGGATGCCGAGAGGTCTGTTGTGGGGATGGGCTCCGGAACTGGTGCCGGCAACGCCGAACACCACGCCTGGCCCCTTCTATCCCGTTACTAAACCTCTTGAGCGAGATACCGACCTGATCCACCTCAGGGGCCACCGCAACCGAGCCCAGGGACAAGTGATTCACCTGGCTGGCAGAGTTCTTAACCAACGCGGCGAGCCCATCCATGGAGCACGCGTTGAACTCTGGCAAGCCAACACTTTTGGCCGCTACAACCATCCTTCCGATACCAATCCGGCGCCCCTCGATCCCGACTTCCAGGGTTACGGAGTCCAGCTCACTGACCGAGAGGGCCGGTACCGGTTTACGACCATCAAGCCTGGACCCTACCCGTTCGATGCCACGCGCATCCGGACGCCGCATCTCCATTTCGAGGTGACTGGCCGAACCGACCAACGCGTGACACAACTCTTCTTCGCCGGCGAGGCTCTCAACGCTGAGGATTTTGTCCTGCAAGCCGTGCCTCGGGACCGCGATCGCCTCATCATCGACCTGCTGCCTCCGCCTGCCGGCGAGGATCCTGCTAGCTGGCTTGTCAAGTGGGACATCGTTCTACCGAGGGGGTAGCTAGCATGGCGCTCAACATGCGCGTGCAGCGGACTCGTTCGTCGGCTTCGCCTCCTCACTCGCCGCTGACGCGCAGCCCGTTAGGCACGGGGAGGGGCAGCAGTGGCTAGGAAGTCCGGCAGGCGGCTGATCCTTGGTTGGTTAGGCGCCTTCATCGCCGTTCCTCTGGGCGCATGGCTTACGGCGTCGCTGCAGAGTGACTTCCGTGAAAAGAGCCTCTCAAACCTCGCCCTGGAGCCCCTCGTAATTGTCCTGATCAGCGTGGTGGTCTTTTTCGGATGGTTCTTGGTGGCGCGCGAGGGCCTCAAGCCCGCTGCTGGCATCATTCTCCTAGTCTTCCTTTCGGCAGCAGGGCTAACCCTTCAGCGATTTGTTCCGGGCCTACGTGAGTAGGGTGCCGGTGTCTAACATGCGCGTGCAGCGGACTCGTTCGTCGGCTTCGGTCGTTCGCTCTCAGGTTTCGACCACCGGCGTTGTGATGAGTGCCTATGTGCCTGGTGGCGATGTCCAGCTCGGTACGTTCGGGAGTGTCGAGCCGAGCGAGAAGGAGTCGGCCCGACGCAAGTAGATGGCGAATGAGATGTGGTGATGTGAAGAGGACAGCGCGCGCTAACCAGGCGTTAGGCGGCACGGCGAACATGAACGCAAACACGCTACCTGGCATCCACACACAGTTGGCGCCAACGCTTGTTGGATTCACGCGCATAGCTGGTGCGCTGGGACGACCACTTCCTCCTGTTGGGTGCGTCGCCGTCTTCGTGGCGTCCGATTTGTCTCGGGCCCCCCGCCTTCAACGTTCTCGTGACGGGCCGCCTAACATGCGCGTGCAGCGAACTCGCTCATCGCCTTCGGCTCTTCGCTCGCCGCCGACCCGCAACCCGTTAGGAGGCCTCCGGGGAACGCCTGTCGACTCTCGCCACGGCGGCGGCTCGCGGTTGCGTGATCTCGACGTCAAGTTCGAGTAGAGTGTCGCTCTCAGTCTGATTGGGATCTTGAGGAGTAGCCATGCGGAACTCTCGCGCGCAGCTGCCCGCCTTACTCGCCGTGGCCGCGCTCTTCATGGCGTCGCCCCCTGTTGCGAAGCCGCAGGCGCCGAAGCCGGCCGAGATCGACATGGACCTGCTCGAGGTCACGGTTCCGCAGCTTCACCGCCTCTACGCGCAGCACAAGTACACCGTAACCGAGGTCGTGCGCTGGCACCTCGATCGCATTCGGCGCTACAACGGCGTCTATCGGGCGGTGGAGACGGTACTGGAGTCGGAGGCGCTCGCCGCCGCGGCGCGTGAGGACGCCGAGGCTGCGGGCAACGCTTCCGCGCGCGGCCCGCTCTGGGGCGTGCCGGTCGTCATCAAGGCGAATTCGAGCATCGCAGGCATCGTGACGACGGACGGCTGGGAGGGCTACACGATGCGGGGCCACGAGCTCGTCGCGCCGCGCGACGCGACCATCGTGGCCAGACTCCGCGCGGCCGGCGCCATCCTGATCGGCCGAACGAACATGCCGGACTTCGCGAACTCCGATACCAACCGGAGCAGCTCGTTCGGCCGGACCGGGAATGCCTATGATGTCCGCTTCTCGCCCGGCGGCTCGTCCGGCGGCACCGTGACGGCCGTCACCGCGAACATGGCGGTGCTCGGCAACGGCACCGACACCGGAAACTCGATCCGCATGCCGTCCGCGACGAGCGCCGTGATCGGCGTCTTCCCGACCCGCGGGCTCGTGAGCATCGCAGGCATCGCACCGCTCGACTGGTTGCTCGACAATACCGGGCCGATCGCGCGCAACGTGACGGATGCGGCCATCGCGCTCTCCGTGATGGCCGGCGAAGACCCACTCGATCCGGTCACGGTCCACTCGGCTGTAAAGGCGCAGCCCGGCCCTTACACCCAGTACCTCAAGCCGGACGCGCTCCGGGGCAAGCGCTTCGGCGTACCGTCTTTCATCCTGAAGGGTGCGGGGATCCCGTTTCACGGCACGCCGGCCGCCGTGTCCGACCTCGACGCCGCAAAGCAGGCAGCGGAGCAGGCGATTCCGCTCCATCCCAAGACGCTCGCCGCCTTCCTGAAGGCCGTCGAGGAGCTGCGCGCCGCCGGTGCCACGGTGGTACTTGATGATTCCATTCTCCCGGAGAGCTTCGCCCGGATCGCAAGTCGCATAAGCACCTACGCGTACGTGCGGGAGGGGACGGACCGGTTCCTCAACGATTTCGGTCCGCCGCAGTACCGCTCCTCGGCTGAGTACAGCAAGGTCGTCGGTGCGCCGCTCGGGGCTCCGGTCATAGGGGAGGAGCCGTCCAACGCCCGAATCGGCAGCGTCACGGTCTACCAGCGCAACGTCGAGAAGGACCCGGACGCCGAGGCCAACTACTTCGCTCCGCGCCGCCGTGCGCTCGAGGTCTATATTGGGAGCTTGGACCGGCTGCATCTCGACGGCTACGTGTACCCGGCGACGCAGATGCCGCCGCCAGACGAGACGATGCCGCAGGACGGACGCCTGAGCGAGGGGCCGCACTCTGCGACCAGCTGGGTCAACATGATCGGCGTTCCTGCAGTCGTCGTCGTGGGCGGCTTCTACGACGGAGGCCTTCCGTTCGGGCTCGAGTTCTCAGCGCGGCCGTGGAAGGACGGCGACCTGCTCGGCTACGCGTATGCCTGGGAACAGGCGACTCGGCATCGCCGTCCGCCGGTGCTGGTCGAGAAGGGGCTGCTGCCCTAGCCGCCCTAGCTTCGAGCGCCAGACCCCCTAACACGCGCGTGCAGCGGCCTCGTTCGTCGCCTTCGGCTCCTCACTCGCTGCTGACGCGCAGACCGTTAGGCGGCACTTGGCTCAAGGAGGTCTCAGATGGAACGTAGTGGCTACCGGACGATTTCGGGGATGGTGTTCGGCTTGATCGCGATCGGTCAGGGGATCCGGGCGGCAATGCAGGTTCCAGTGCAGGTGGGTACGACGGCAATCCCAGTCTGGGTGTCTTGGGTGGCGGTCTTGGTCGCCGGGAGTCTTTGCGTTTGGGCATTTCGGTCATCGGCGGAACATCGGCGTGCCGCCTAACAAGCGCGTGCAGCGGACTCGCTTGCGCTCGCCGCTGACGCGCCACCCGTTAGGCGCGGGTGGCAAATATACCGACGAAACACTCGACCCTGTGTGAGACTGATTAACGAGGAGGAAGGATGGCCGCTGCGAAGATCGTAGTTCTTTACCCCCGCCCCATCGACATCTCTAAATTTGAGATGGCATACGTGAACGACCATGTGCCGATGGTGCCGAAGCTCCCGGGAATCACGCGATTCGTTCAGATCAGGGTCGTGGGCACACCTTCCGGGGAGGCGGCTGCTTTTCACCGGATTGCGGAGCTTCACTTTCCCTCCATGGAGGTGTTGAAAGCTGCCGTGGCGTCGCAAAGCGCGCAGCAGGCTCCATCTCGACCGGCGGGCCGCCCATAATCCTGGTGTGCGAAGAAGGGATCACCAACTATTGAAAACCGCGCCTGACATGCGCGTGCAGCGGACTCGCTCGTCGGCTTCGCCTACTCACTCGCCGCTGACGCGCAGCCCGTAAGGCCGTCTATCGCTTATTTGGAGGGGAGCAATGCGCCTTTTTGTCGCTATCGTCTTGGTGTCTCTCGCCGTGGCCGCATCTGGTCAGACTCCTGCTGGACTGGCTGGCACATGGCAACTCGTCTCCAGGATCGACACGGATCCTTCCGGGAAGGCGATTGCCGATCCGAGCCTGGGCGCGAATCCGGTGGGGTACCTTGTCTACGACAATTCTGGGCGCGTCGCGGTTCAGCTCATGGCCAGGAATCGCAGCGCAAACCCCTGTCAAGTTACGGCACCCTCCTCGGCGAATAACCTAGCTCACGTCGGAGGCTACGATGCCTATTTTGGTCGTTTCGAGGCCGATGGCGCTGCCGGTACGGTGACGCATATCCTTGAGGGTGCTCTGTCGCCTGCCGACGTGGGTCGTCGCCTGACTCGTCGGTTCAAGCTCGACGGCGACGTCCTAACGCTCCAGTTCGAACCCGGCGGAACCAGTGACCCAAAAATCACACGGACTCTCGTGTGGCACCGAGTCACGCGCTAAGGTGTGGCGGGCTAACAAGCGCGTGTAGCGGATTCGCTTGCTCGCCGCTGACGCGCGGGCCGTTAGGCGTCCAAGTCAACACCGCCGCGACGCAACCGTTGGCAACGCGCACGGCGACTGGACCATGACAGCGGAAGGAGTAGATATGGAAAATCGTCGCGAGATTCTCGAGAAGGGCGTCCATGCCTGTGCGGGCGCGATAGCGCTGGCCGCGACAGGGGCAGCGGTCGCGACGGCCCGTCCCAATGAGGAGAAGCCGACACCGCAGCGATTCCTCCTCGTGGGGCTCTGCGGCTCTGAGAACCCGACGCGGTCCAACTTTCCTTTTGTCTGGGCAGCTGCGCTCAAAGAGGCGGGTCATGAGGTTCGCATCGAACTGGCCGGCGACGCTACGGTGATGATGAGGACTCCCGTGGCGAATAGCGTGACTGCTGTGGGATGGCCGCCGTTTAGTCAGGCAATGGCAAAAGTAATCGACCTGAAGATTCCGATATTTGTTTGACGGGCCTGCGCAGCCGCCCGTGGGGTGGTCGACTCAGATTTCGAAGGCAAAGATGCTCAGTTCACGAACCCGCAGATTACTGCTGCGACAATGGCATGGGCCACCAAGATTCTGGTCGTCTGAGCTGGTCGCCTGACACGCGCGTGCAGCGGACTCGTTCGGAGCAAGTGCGCACAAGTGGCTCGGCACGCCAGTAGGCCTGGGCGTGCTGTGGATGCGCCCCGCCCACGCGGCGAAACTCTGGCCCCTCGTTCCGCCTCCGCCGGGCGTCACCGGCATGCGGCGCTTCGAGTGGATAGGCACGGCACCGGCTTACTTGGAGCCCGCGGCTTTCCCCGCCCTTTCGCTTCACCGCTCGCTCGGTGCAGCCCGGAAGACGGCGCGCTTGCGATACCTCGGTTCCTACCTGCGCAAGGGCATAGCCGCCACCCTGCCTGAGACGCGATTGTCCACTGTCGCGGATCCCGCCATGAGCATCGGTATCACCACGATCGAGCTGCCCGGTGTGCCCAGCGACGGTCTGCAGAAGCGGCTGCGTGAGCGCTATAAGATCCTGACGCAGTCTATGGCAGACAACACGCGGGCGCCGGAGATCCAGGGTCTCCGTATCACGCCCAACGTCTATACCACGCCTGCGGAGCTGGACCGGCTGATCGCGGGACTGAAGGGCTAGAGGTGTGGGCATGTTCGTCAGGGCGCTTGATCCTGGCATTGCAGCGCGAGCAATCGTGGGACCAGAATCGCAACGGCTGATGACGCCGCACCGCGATGCCTCTCACCGTCGATCATTGAGCCGGTCGTCGAGATTACGCCGCCTAACAAGCACGTACGGCGGCCCCGCGCGTCGGCTTCGCCTCCTCACTCGCCGCTGACGCCGAGACCTTCAGGCGCTTTGTCAGACGGACCTTGAAACGCCCAAGCGAACCATGTCGTGGGTACTCACGCACGGATCTTGACGCGAGGAACCCTGCAGGCAAGGAGCATCACTGATCACGAGCGCTTGAGGTACGCCGGTATCCGTACGGTGGTGCGGGGTGTGATGTACACGGGCCGCTCAAACCTCTCTACCGACTTGAAGTGCTCCCGGGCTGGTGGGAGGAGATCTGCCGAGTTCGTGAAGTCGAGCCGGCACTCCAGGGAAGGTGCTTGAGGTGCCGACGCCGGTTCCCCCTCGACTATGGCGATATCACCGTGAGTGACACGTGCCTGGCGCTCGGGCAGAGCCAGCCTTGGCGCCTTCCAATGCCACACTCTCTCAGCGGCGATCGCGGCGCCGCTTTGATAGGCTTCCATTGGAACTGTCCTAGGCGGCCTTCCGACCCTGGGTCGCCGCAGGCAAAAGGGGCGCGCCTAACATGCACGTGCAGCGGACTCGTTCGTCGGCTTCGCCTCCTCACTCTCAGGTGACGCGCAGCCCGTTAGGCCGCTCGTAGCTCGACAGACTCTCCGTCAAGTTGGAGGCAAGATGACCATGAACGTACTGGACCAACTGGCGGCGCTCGTAAGGCAGGAACGCCTGGTGTTACTCTCGCGCTGGCGGCAGCAGGTGCGGCAACTCCATTCTGCACGCCAGCTTGATGTGCCGACGCTCAATGACCACATTCCTGAACTGCTTGACGAATTGGTTGCGGCCCTCCAATCACAGTCTGACCAGACAATCCCAGAGGCACTAAGCGAATACAGCCCACCGGCTCATGGTCTCCAGCGTCTCCAAGAGGCATTTGATATCGAAGAGGTGGTTGCGGAGTACAACATCCTTCGCGCCTGCATACACGATTTGGCCGACGCCAACGGTTTGAACTTGCACGGGAGGCCCTTCCACACTATCAACCGTGTTCTCGATCATGCAATCGGCTTGGCCTTGCAGACCTATGCCACTCAGCGCGCGCTGGAGGTACAGCGACGCCGCGAAGAGTATCTGGCCTTTGTGGCCCACGATCTCCGAACTCCATTGAATGCCATTTCCTTGGCTGGGAGGGTGCTGGAAACGACCTTCAAGGGGCGAGGCGCTGAAACGGCGCAAATGTTGACCACCTTGCGCCGCAGTGTGCGTCAGCTCGAAGGCCTGGTCGCTAAGGTACTCGAGGAAAACACGAATCTCCAGACCGAAACCGGGATAAAAGTGGAGCGGCGCTACCTCGATTTGTGGCCCCTCGTTGAGGCCCTCATACACGACCTCCATCCAGTGGCCGGGACCAACAGTACCCTACTGATCAACAAGGTGCCCGACGACTTGGTCGTCTATGCAGACGCCGGTCTATTGAGGCGCGTTTTTCAGAACCTAATCGGCAACGCACTCAAGTACACGCCTCGCGGGGAGGTTCTCATCGGAGCGCGAGAACTTGGCGCGGAAGGCGCAGTTGAGTGCTGGGTCAGCGACGACGGTGCGGGTATCCCCGAAGAGCTCCGGCAAACAATCTTCGACAAGGGAGAAACCGATCCGGCGAACGTGGGTGGAACGGGTCTTGGTCTTGCCATCGTGCGGACATTCACGGAGGCTCATGGCGGGAGCGTAAGCGTCGAAAGCAAAGAAGGTGTCGGCTCGACGTTCCGGTTTTCGCTGCCTGGCAAGGCGAGGGTAGTAGGCCTAACAAATCGCTGAAGCTGACCGGGCCGCCATTTCGTTCCGCGCGCCATGAAGGTCTAGCAGGCGAGCCCGGCAGCTTAGCGTCCGCGGTAGTTCGCGGGGCTATCGAAGCGTCTCGACTTGAAACTCGTGAGCCGACTGGAGTTCGGCTCGGGGGCGGTGGCGATGCAGTATGAACCGAGAAGGTGGCTATCCGTCGAAGCGCTGCCCCAGACATTCTGGTGGGACAAGGTCAGGAACGACGCTGGGCTCGTTGGCTGGCCGCTAGTTGACGAGAAGTTCGACGGGGCGGATATGGACGTCTGCTCGTGACTATCGGCGGGCGGCCTAACAAGCGCGTGCAACGGACTCGCTCGTCGCCTTCGGCTCCGCACTCGCCGCTGCCGCCCCACCCGTTAGGCCCCAAACGATACACTCTCCGTCACCACCACTCGACCTCGGAGGTCCTATGAAGCGAGTCACTGGCATTGGCGGCATCTTCTTCAAAGCCAAAGACGCTCCGGCACTACAGGCCTGGTACAAGCGGCACCTCGGAATCGATGTCCAGGAATGGGGTGGCGTGGCTTTCACCTGGACCGACGGGGAAGGTAGGCCGGTTGCTGGAACAACCGTCTGGTCTATTGGCTCGGCGCAAAGTGACCACCTTGCGCCCAGCGCTGCAACCTTCATGGTCAATTACCGGGTGGAGGATCTCCACGCCCTGGTTAAAGTCTTACGCGAAGAAGGTTGCAACGTTCTCGAGAAGATCGACGATTCCGAGTACGGGAAGTTTGCCTGGGTGATCGATCCAGAAGGAAACAAGGTAGAACTTTGGCAACCGCCTGCCGGCCAATGACCGGCGCAGTCGGCCTCAGCACAAAATCTGCGGCCCTGGAGGCGAAGGTTGGAGATGACTATCTCCTCGCTGTGACCGCTGACCACGGCATGCCGCCAGACCCGTCGTCGCCGGACCGCCGACACTTCGCGCCGTCGGTCGTAGACGTGCTGCACGAGAAGTTTGATCCTGAGGAAAGGCAGCTGATCACGTCCTTCGAACCGGAGAACGCGCAGATGTTCGTCGATGAGGACCGGCTTTTGCATCTCAGCCTGACTCTGGGCGACCTGGCTCGTTTTCTCGACGCGCAGCCGTTTGTTTTCGCGGTCTTCACCCAGGACGACGTTCGGCACGCGGCCGACGCCCTACCCATTAGGCCGCGTTTGCAGTCCGGGTGGAGGCCCTCTTGACAGAAAGCGGCGACCGGAGCCGTCACGCGGCTCGAGTTGATCGCATGGCGACTCGAGCCCCGCTCCTGAACCTCCCGATCTCAACAGGGGCGGTGGTGCTCAGGTCGTTCCGCGATGGCGATCTCGACGAGTTCCTTGGCTACCGAAATGACCCCGATGTGGCTCGGCTTCAGTACTGGGAAGCAATCTCGCACGACGAGGCCGCGGCCTGCCTGCGCAAGAACGCGCACGCCTGCCTTGGCACACCAGGGGAGTGGCGGCAGATCGCTATCGCGCTCAACCCGGGCGATCGCGTGATCGGCGACATTGGGATTCTCCTGCGTGAGGACGGCTGCTCGGCCGAGTTGGGGTTTACGCTGGCAAGTCGATATCAACGTCGCGGCTTGGCGCGAGAGGCGATGGTTGGTTTGATCGATGCGCTGTTCGACCGAGCGGGTCTTGAGCGGCTGGAAGCTGTGACGGATACCCGCAACGTGTCCGCGATGGCGCTTCTCTGCAGGCTCGGCTTCGAGATCCAGTCGACGGCAGAAGCGGTTTTCAAGGGAATCGGCTGCGAGGAGCACACGTACGTTCTCTCGCGAGCAACATGGCGAGCCGTTTAACGAGCGCGTGCAGCGGGCGCGCTTACGCTCCTTGCGCACGCGCACGCCGACGGAATCGCCATGATAGGGACTCTCATGTTTTCGCGAAGGCTGATCACACTGCTGAACGTGGCGCGCGCGCGCTCGATCGAGATCGAACGCTACGCCAACGCAGGTGAGCACGCTCGGGCAGGTGGCGCACAAAGCATGAAGCCTCCTAACAAGCGCGTGCGTCTGACTCGTTCATCGGCTTTGTCTCCTGACTCGCCGCTGACACGCCATTCATTGCGCCGTCGCACGCGTCGCCATAATGCTCGGCTCTCCGCTGACGCGCCACCGTTAGGCGCGCCAAAGGATCATCGTGGCTAGCGGATTCGACAGAGAAGGCTGCCTAAGAGACTGGTTTACCGAACAGGCACCGGCGTCGCCGATCTACGGCTGGGCTACTGAGCTCCTAGCTCACGTGGCCGAGGATGAGCCCGAGGTTGCATGGGACCTCATATTGGGCCTGGTCGAACGCGCACCGGGCGGTGAGGCGCTGGGCTGAGTGGCGGCTGGGCCGCTGGAAGACCTGCTGTGCCATCATGGCTTGACGTTGATCGATCGGGTCGAGGCGCTGGCACGGTCCGATTCTCGCTTCAAAAGATGCCTGGCTGGAGTGTCGGGATCCAATCGCATGGAACCGAGCGTGTATGAGCGAGTGTGTTTGGCAGCTCCCGCTGAGCGATCTGTCCGCGAGGGCTCCTGACATGCGCGAGCAGCGGGCTCGCTCATCGCCTTCGGAGGTTCACACGTGCCGCCTGACCCGTTGACGCGCGGCCGTTGGGCGGACTCGGATCGAGCATGCTCGTAGAAATCGGACGTGTGGAGGCGATCTTCCGGTATCCCGTGAAGTCCATGGGAGGCGAGCGACTCGAGGTGGCCGAGCTGGGCTGGCACGGCCTCGATGGCGACAGGCGCCTGGCATTCCGGCGAATCGATGACCGCAGCGGGTTCCCGTGGCTGACGGCGACCAAGCTTCCCGACATGGTCCTGTTTACTCCACACCGCCTTGAAGACGGTGCCCGGGGAGACCTTCCTACGCATGTTCGCACGCCGGATGGCGAAGAGATGCCCGTCTTCGGGGAGGACCTGGCGGCGGAGGTCGGCCGTCGGCACGGAGCTCCCGTGCACATGATGCAGATGAGGCATGGCATCTTCGATGAGGCGTGCGTATCCGTGATTGCCTCCGATACGGTGCGCGAGATCGGCCGCCTCGCGGGGCGGAGCGCGGACGTGCGACGATTTCGCCCGAATGTGGTGGTGCGTTTACTGCGACCTGTTCCCTTTCAGGAGGACGAGTGGGTGGGCGGCGTGCTCTCATTCGGTGAGGGGGAAGACGCCCCAGCCGTCACCGTCACGATGCGCGACGGTCGCTGCTCGATGGTGAACCTCGATCCCGACTCGGGAAGTTCTGCTCCAGAATTTCTGAAGGCGGTCGTTCGTACGAACCAGAACAACGCGGGAGTCTACGGCGTGGTCACTCGAATCGGTCGACTGGCGGTCGGACAGACCATAATCCTCCATGCGGCGACCGCGACACCGAAGCTCGGGTGACCGACTGGGTCCCGGAACTCGCCCAAACGAGCGTCGGAGCTGATGAATTCCTCGCTGTCGCTCGGCTAAGGCGATGACAAACGCACCCAACACATGCGATGCTTCTTTCACCCGTCCCGGTCCTGGGCGGTCCGTTCGAGGTGGCTAACGAAAGGGGATAGGAGATAACACCATGAAGCACAATATTTCCGTCACATATGCCCTGGCACTCGCTGCAGCTTGTCTCAGCTCATGCGCTCTTGCGGCTGATCTACCCAAGAGCGGAACCTACGCCGGCCACTTTGGCTGGACCTTCACCGGGCAAGTACAGGAGCTCGGGGCAAACCGGACAGTCAGTGCTGGTGTGGTGACCGGCGTCATGTTCAATGACGCGGGCAAAGGCTTTCTGCACAAAGCCCGGGTCGATTGCACGCTCATGAATGACGTCAACCAGGGGCGCGACAACGCGAACGGCACGTGCGTGGTCACGGACGCGGAAGGGGACAAAGCCTTTCTCGAGTGGAAATGCGCGGGCGCTATGCCTGCATGTCCAGGAGACGAACACTGGGTGGGAGGGACCGGGAAATACACCGGTATGAGCGGCACCAGCAAGTTTCAGGGAAACTTCATAGGCGCCACCGGCGCGGGCTGGTCTGATTGGAGCGGAGAATTCAAACTGCCCTGAACTCGGCTGCGGTAATAGTGTGGTCACCAGCCCGGCGTCGTACTCTGTTATCCAGAGGGGTGAATTCGGTAACCCACCTCTCGCGAACGAGACGAAGGTTCTCCATAGGCTGAGAGGAGGCCATCGCATGAGCACTCATGGCATTCGAATCACGCTGCTGCTCGCCCTGGGATGGGTGCTTCTCGAGGCTCCCACCGCTCACGGCGCCCCGCCGGCGCCGTGTCAGATCTTGCCGGCCGAAATCTGGAGCAGCATCATGGGATACAAGGCGACTGCCACGCCAGGCGACGCGTACTGCACATACGAAGGCCCGAGTAAGACGGGTGGAGGGCAGTTGCGCATCCTCGCCGTTGCTGGATCCAGCGCAGAGGCGGAATCCAGCGCCAAACGTATGCGGGACCGGCAACCGAGGGGCAGCCATGATCCGAGGTTGGCGGTTGTGGATTCCCAGGGCACCGTCGTGTTCTCGATCGCATTATTCCAGCACGCTGCGACGGACAGCACCGGCCCGCAACTCCAGAAGCTCGTGGCCGCGGCCAAGCAGCGACTATCCAGGTAACGTTCCGGTTAAAAGGCGGATGCATCGAGCTCCGTTAGGCCGCCATGACTACCAGATGGCCGTGTCCAGAGTGCAAGCGCCTCTTCGCACGGAAGAACCAGCGCCACGCTTGCGGTACGGGCGACCGGGCCGAGGTTCTGCGGAATCGGCCTCCGGAAGTCGTCAATCTTTATGTGGCTTTGGAGACGTTCGCGAAGTCGCTCGGCCCGGTGGAATTCGTGACGCGCGACCGATATGTATTGCTTCGCGGCAATCGCATCTTTGCGGATCTGGTCATCATGTCGGACGCCCTGCGGCTCGCGATCCATCTGTCGCGAAAGGTAGAAAGCGGGCTGTTCATGAAGGTCGGCTCCGATGGGAGGAAGGTGACGCACGTCGCCAAGCTCCGCAACATCTTAGAGCTCGAGACGATGAAGCCCTTCCTTCGCGAAGCCTACGAGTACTCCATCTCATAGACCGCGGCCCAACTCCCGGAACGCTCGGTCGCAGCCCTTACAAGGCGAGTGCGAGGAACTTCGTACCCGGAATGGGATTGAAGACGTAGGGTTCCGTGGGAACAAATCCGAGGGACTCGTAAAGCGACTGCGCCGAGACCATCATGGGAAGGGTGTCCAGGCAGATTCGTGCATAGCCGGCATCCCGTGCCTCTCGGCAGACCCGTTGGACGAGTCGGCGTCCAAGCTGCTCGCCGCGCGCCTCGGGTCGGACGTAAAGCCGCTTCATCTCGCAGGTATTGCCGTCAAGAGGGCGCAGCGCGATCGCGCCAACCGCCCGCGCGCCGTTCCATGCGAGGAGCAGTCGCCCGGCCGGAGGCTGATATTTGCCGGGCAGTTCGGCCAGCTCGTTTTCGAAACCCTGAAACGCCAGGTCGATGCCGAGGCTTCTGGCGTACTCTCCGAAAAGCGCGCGTACAACGTCGAGGTCGCGGGGCAGCTCGGCGGGTCGAATGTCTGTCATCATCTCCATCAGTATGCCGCCTGATCAGCGCCTGAAGCGGACCCGCTTGCCCTCGGCGCTGACGCGCCACCGGTCAGGCGTGCTCAGGGAGGTCATCGCGCTATGAACGCCAAGAGCCTGATGCAGGGCCTGTCGTACGTAGGGAAGACGGACGGTAAGCGGCAGACCTATTACGTATTCCAGGGCAAAGACGGCTTCCTCGTGTTGTCGTTTTCCAGGACCAAGCCGCATGCCGGCAACTTCAACGTCGTCGGGTCGCAGGCGGTCGACTATGTTCGCTCTCGCTTTGCGGGAGCCAAGGCTGTCACGGCGAACGACGTGGTGGCGAAGGGGAAACGGACCCGCCACGTGTCGACTTCCCTCGCTGCCTTGAACATCCTCTACGTGCTGGCAGGGATCGGTGATCTCAGCGTGGACGCGCGGCGGGCGGGGCCGAAGCTGTACTTCAACTTCAAGCGAAGGCGCGCCTGACATGCGCGTGCAACTGACCGGCTTGCGCTCAGCCCTGACGCGAGGCCTGTCAGGCGTCGGTTCAAAATCTCAGGGGAGACGCGAAACGCCCGCCAGTGGTCTCGCCGAGTCCATCCTGGCGGCGTGGCGGACCAATCATCGAGTCACTGTCTCTCTCGTCAGCCAGATACCCGCCGCAATCTGGGCGGCTCCGGTCCCTGGAGTCCCGCGGAAGACGGTTCGCATGCTTGCCGGTCACCTCCACAACAGCCGGTGTATGTGGCTCAAGACCTTGGGCCGGCCCCATGGCATCCCGGTTCCGTCCTCCGTGGACCGCTGGAAGGTCAGCCGCCGCCAGATGGTCGCCGCGTTGAACAGGAGTAGCCGGGGCATCGAGGCGCTCTTGCGGCTGGGGCTTCGCTGCGGCGGCCAGGTGCCCGCCAGCCCGGCTTACGTGTGGCGGAATCTGCCGCTGGACGTGGGTCACGTGCTCACCTACTTCGTGGCCCACGAGGGACATCACCGAGGACAGATGGTGTTGGTGGCGAGGCAGATCGGCGCTCGCTTGCCAGCCGCCGTGACGGCCGGCCTGTGGCAGTGGACGAAACGAGCCGTGGAGTAGCAGGGCTTCCGCGCTAAACGCCTGCCCTTCGCTGCGGATTCTTTAGGAGACGATGAACCCGTTTTGTAGAACCATGGGGGTGGGCTCGCTTTGTGTTTCGGAGTACTCGTCGCCAGTTTGGCCTTTGCGGGAGGACCGTACACAGATGACCTGTCGAAGTGTTGGCGGTGGGAACGGACCTTCATTGTGAGAGGTGACCGATGAAACGATCAGCCTATCTGGCAGTCGGTATCGTGGTTGGAGCATTGGCCATGTTCGCGGCCAACCGCATGGCGGCCCAGGACCCCGTAAGGGTGTCTCCTCAGTACTACCGGGTGCGATTCGAGAATGATCGAGTGCGTGTTCTCGAATACCACTTGAAACCGGGCGAGAAGGAGGCGACGCACTCGCACCCGGCGGGAGTGGTCTATGTCTTGTCGGATGCGACGATTCGCAGCGGACATCCCGACGGGACGAGCTCGGAGACGCCCGGCAAGGCGGGCGAGGTCTTCTGGCGTGAAGAGACGACCCACACGGTCGAAAACGTCGGAACGACGGAGGCCCGAGCCATAGCCGTCGAGTTGAAGCCTTGCAATCGGTAGACGCGAGGGCGGCGTGACTCACTCTGTCGTTACCTACCGGGGGGCGTCTACCCCTCGTCGTGTGACCACATGGGGCACATGAACGTGGCCTGGTATGTCGCGAAGTTCGATGAGGCGAGCGAGGGACGTCGTCACGGTCACATGCGCGGTGGTTCGAGAACGGGCATGCTCTATGATCGAGAGACAGCAGACCTGACTGCCTAGTCGTTGCTGTGAATGTGAGAACCCGATCGACGGTCGTACTCGCCTCGAGCATCATTGCGGCAGCCTTCGGCTCGGTCCTTGTGCTCTTCCGTATCAGCGAGTCGCTTCACCTGCGAGGCCGAACCTCTCCTTCGGAGCGACTGACCGGGAATCTTGCCTGGGCAGCTTCCGTCGTCCTCCTGATCTCCGTCGGATACCTTCTTGGCAGAGCCTGGCGCCGCAGGGCCGGCATCCTCTCTCTCACGGTTCCCGTCGTTCTTGCCGCTGGAATCCCGGTTCTGGCCGTCATCTTCGTCTTAGGTGTTTACTATCCGATCTGGTGGCCCAGGTGGCTCGACAGCGAGCTCGTGGGTGTCGTCGCCGCTCTTTCGGCAGGGATGCTAGGCGTAGGCCTTCTCCCATTCGGCGGTGACAAGGCGCGGAGCGGCGGGTTGTTGTTCGTCGGGTTGGCTGCATGGAGTGCACTCGTCGTTGCGGGGGGCACGTGGTCGGTGCTCTTCCTGGAGTAGGTAGAACGCATGATTTCAGCCCGACCTGAAGCGATGAGTCCGGCCTACGTCGTGACGACGGCTTTCCTCATTGCTGTTCTCCTCGATCGCAATTGTGAAAGACGGGAGCATGCTAGCAGGAGAACGATGAAAAGAACGTTCCTGTTCGGGGCGCTCTCCTTGGCGCTCGCCGCGTGCCGGAGTCGCGAGGCGCCTCCGACCTAGATGGCAAACGGGTTCGCGACGGTCGCCGTTTTTCGGGACGTTCTGGACGCGCAGCTCGCGGTGTCCAAGCTCGAGTCCGAGGGGATCGAGTGTTCGCTGGCCAACGAGTATCTGATCGGCATTCTCTGGAGGGTCTCTACCGCCGTAGGCGGGGTGCAGGTGCAGGTCGCCGCGGGTGACCTCGAGCGTGCGCGCGCCGTTCTCGAAACCGACGAGTCGGCGAGTCTCCCCGACGCCCTCCGAGAGACTCCGCCTCTGGCGTTCTCCGAGAGTTGCCCCGAGTGCGGTTCGGAGGACCTCCGGCTGGTCCGGGGCCTGCGGTATGCGGCGGCACTGGCGACGCTGACGGGAATTCCGATTCCCTTCTGGCGCACGCGGGTGAAGTGCCGATCCTGCGGAAAACGGTGGAAGCCCAACGACGCGACGCGTGCGTGACGCCGCGGGATAGGCTTGCCCCAATCCGCGGTGAGTCTTTCGGTCGCCCCGGGGGCCTGGAGGCAGACGTGAAGTTTCAATGGGAAGACGCGCTCCCCGTTCTCCGGCGAACGCCCTCCGTACTCCACGCGCTGCTCATGGACCTTCCGAGCGCCTGGATCGGCGCTACCGAGGGCCCCGGTACCTGGAGTCCGTTCGACGTGGTCGGGCATCTGATTCACGGCGAACGCACCGACTGGATGCCGCGCGTCGAACACCTGCTCCGGCACGGCGAGGCGCTTCCCTTTCCCTCCTTCGATCGGGAGGCGATGTTCACGGCGTCCAAGGGGCTCTCGCTCGACCAGCTCCTCGATGCGTTCGATCAACTGAGGACCGAGAGTCTGGATCGGCTGGCCGCGTTGGATCTGTCGGAAGCCGACCTGGCGCGGCGGGGAAGACACCCGGAGCTCGGCGTGGTGACGCTCGGTCAACATCTCGCGACCTGGGTGGCTCACGACCTGAGCCACGTCGGGCAGGCCGTTCGGGTGATGGCGCGCCAGTACTCAACGGCGGTCGGACCGTGGCGGGCCTATCTCCCCATCCTGGGGCAGAGGAAGGAGTCGGCGTGAAGCACCGAAACGGTTCGACGGTCAGGAGGCGGAGCATGAGACGGTTCGTCGCTGCAATGGTCGGTGGAGCGGCTCTCGGTTGGATCGGCTGCGCGTCGGCAGGAAGCCCGGCCGAGGCGCAGTCGCGGATTCTGCAACTCGACGCGGAGTGGTTGCGCGCGGCACAGGACCGCGACGTCGAACGGGCCGTGTCGTTCTGGGCGGATGACGCGATCGTATTACCGCCGGGGAGCCCTCCCGTTGCTGGAAAGGCCGCCATCCGGGAGTTCGTCGTCAAGAGTTTCCAGATGCCCGGATTCGGCATTTCCTGGAAGACGGCGACCGTCACCGTTTCGCGCGGCGGCGATATGGCCTACGCCACCGGCACCAATCGATTCACCTTCGTCGGGCCCGATGGCAAGCTAGTGGCGATCGAGGGAAAAGCGGTGACGGTGTGGCGGCGGGAGAACGACCGGACGTGGAAGTGCGTCATCGACATCTGGAACGACGCGTCGCAGCCGCAGTGAACGCGAGGGAGAAGTCGGGGGAGTCGCCTGAATGTGGAAAGGGAGAAGAGAGGCATGCCTCCCGCGCTGATAGAGTTCGCGACGACGACAACGCTCGAAATCGGGGGAGAAGGCATGCATGACCGCCGGCGTTCGCTCCGGGTCTTTCTCTTCGTGATCCTGCTGGTCGTTCCCCTCGCGGCCGCGTCCCCCGGAGAGGATGTTGCGCATCCCGCGGGACGGAACGTCGCGGACATGCAATTCGTCGGGGTCCCGGGACTACCGAGCTGTTCGCAGGCCTCGGTGCAGAGCGGAGACCCCTCGAAAGGGCCGTCGATCCTCCTGGCGAGGCTGGAGACGGGTTGCTCGTTCCCCTGGCACTGGCACACCCCGACCGAGAACCTGATGCTCGTCAGCGGCGAGGGCCGCGTGGAGACGAAGGACGATGGCAAGGCCCTGGCGCTTCGGGCCGGCGGCTTCGCGCAGATGCCGTCCCGGCACATCCACCAGTTCAGCTGCGCGATGGAGTGCACGCTCTACGTCGTCGCCGACGGGGCGTTCGACATGCACTACGTGAACGCAGAGGGCAAGGAAATCTCTCCGGACGAGGCGATGAAGAGGGTGGGAGAGACCGCGACCAAGTCTCCCGAGTAGATCGTGGCGCAAACGGGGAACGCGGGCGCCGGGCCGCTGACGATCGAAGGCCTGGCCCCGCTCATTCAAGTCTTCGACATGCCCCGCTCGGTGGCCTTCTACCGCGATGTTCTCGGGTTCGAGCTCGTTCGGCAGTCGAGTCCCGCCGACGACTTCGATTGGGGCCTTCTGCGGCTCGACGGCGTGGAGTTGATGCTCAACACGGCGTACGAGAAGCCCGACCGGCCCGGCGCGCCCGAATCCGCGCGCGTAGCGGCCCATGGCGACACCACGCTGTTCTTCGGTTGTCGGGACCTCGACGGCGCGTACTCCCACCTTCGCGCGACGGGTGTCGATCTCGAGCCACCCAGGGTGGCGTCCTACGGGATGAAACAGCTATGGCTCAAGGATCCGGACGGCTACGGTCTCTGCTTTCAGTGGCCGGCGGGTGACATGCCATGACCCTCCCGCCCAACGCCGCCCTGCTCGTGATCGACGTCCAGCAGGGCCTCGACGAGGCGCGCTGGGGCGCGCGCAACAATCCCGACGCCGAGCGAAACATCGCCGCGCTTCTCGCGGCATGGCGCGAGGCGCGCCGACCGGTCATCCACGTGCAAGACATGTCCCAGGAGCCCGACTCGCCGCTCCGGCCGGACCGGCCCGGCAACGCGCTCAAGCCGGAGGCCGCGCCGCAGGCCGGCGAGCGGATTTTTCAGAAGAGCGTGAACAGCGCCTTCATCGGGACCGCGCTCGAGGCGCACCTCCGGGAGCGGGAAATCGACACCCTCGTCCTCGTCGGCCTGACGACCGATCACTGCGTTTCGACGACCACGCGTATGGCGGCGAACCTCGGCTTCCGGACGATCCTGGTCTCGGACGGCACGGCGACGTTCGAGCGAACGGGCCCGGACGGAGCGCACTACAGCGCCGAGGAAATGCATCGTCACGAGCTGGCGAGCCTGAACGGAGAGTTCGCGGCCGTCCGGCGGACCGCCGATCTCCTGGCGGAGGTCGGCGCGCGGGGCGCGTAGCTTCCGGAGACGTATGCTTCGATCGCGGCGGGTCGTTCGTCGGAAAACGAGGAGGAGGAGGTTGCCATGGGTCGTCGCGCGGAAGCATTGGCGGATCGGATCGTGGAGGGCGCCGCGGGCCTGGCCGCTTTCGTGGAGGGGCTCTCGGAGGCGGAGTGGCGGACCCCCATGTCGGGCGACGGGAAGGACCGCCGTCCCGTCGGCGTCATCGTGCATCACGTCGCCAGCGTTTACCCCATCGAGGTGGATCTCGCGCGGGCGATCGGCGGCGGCAAGGCCGTCACGGACGTCACCTGGGACGCCGTCGGCGACATGAATGCGAAGCACGCCGCCGACCAGGCAGACGCTACGCGGGCGGCGGCTCTCGACCTCCTGCGACGAAACAGTCGGCAGGCGGCGGACGCGGTGCGCGCATTCACGGACGAGGAACTGGACCGGGCGGCCCCCTTCTCCCTGAGCTTCGGCGCGCCGATGACCGCGCAGTTCGTCCTCGAGGATCACGCGGTCCGGCACAGCTGGCACCACCTGTGGCGTATCCGCAAGGCGCTGAACCGCTGAGCGCCGGCGGGGCGCGAATTCAGCGGAGACGAGGGGTGCGATTCCGCGGCCCTGCGGGAAGTGATCGAGCAGGCATGCCGCCGCGCCGCTGCTTCATCCGGCGTCCGGATTCGGTCAGGACCTGCTCGTCGGCGCCCGGGGGGTATTGCTCGGCGCATCGATCGCACTGAGCCTGTGGGCGTGCGGCGCGGCGCTGGTCGAGGGGGGAAAATCCCGTGCGGGTGAACTCCGCGATCGTCTTCGTCGAGAACATGAAGCGGTCGCTCGGGTTCGATCGGGAAACGTGATCGGCCTGCCCCGACCGCAATTGGCCGTCCGATAGAATGCGATCGCCCCGTCCGCTCGCCGAATTGCGGCGCGCGAGCTCGGGCCATCACGCACCGAATGCCGAGTCCTCCGAACTCCGTGAGCGAGACATGGCCGGATCTGCCGCTCGAGGCCTGGAGCGACACCTACGCAACCCTGCACCTGTGGACCCAGATCGTGGGGAAGATCCGGCTGGTCCAGAGCCCGCCCGTCAACCACGGCTGGAGCGTCACGCTCTACGTTACCGCCAGGGGCCTCACGACCTCGCCCATTCCGTACGGGACGCGGACCTTCCAGATCGACTTCGACTTCATCGATCACCGGCTCGTCGTCGAGACGAGCGACGGGGGATCGGGATCCGTTCCGCTGCGTCCGCAGTCGGTCGCCTCGTTCTACCGGCAGCTCTGGGAAACCCTGCGCGCGCTCGATCTGCGGATCCGGATCCACACGCTGCCCAACGAGGTGCAGGATCCCATCCCGTTCGAGCGGGACGAGCGGCATGCGTCCTACGACCCGGTCTACGCCAATCGATTCTGGAGGGTCCTCGCGGAGTCGGATCGCGTCTTCAAGCATTTCAGGTCAGGATTCGTGGGGAAGTGCAGCCCTGTCCACTTCTTCTGGGGAGCGCCCGACCTCGCGGTGACGCGGTTCTCCGGGCGGCCGGCTCCCGAGCATCCGGGCGGAATCCCGCATCTTCCCGACTCCGTGACCCGGGAGGCGTATTCGCAGGAAGTCAGCAGCTGCGGTTTCTGGCCGGGTGGAGGCGCCGTCGCCCATGCGGCCTTCTACTCGTACGCGTACCCGGAGCCGCCGGGCTTCGCGGAGGCGCTCCCGAAGGGCGGCGATGCCTTCTACAGCCCGGATCTGCGCGAATTCATCCTGCCGTACGACGCCGTGCGTCTCGCCGGATCGCCCGACGACCGCCTCCTCGGGTTCCTCCAGGCGACGTACGAGGCCGCGGCGAATCTCGGAGGCTGGAATCGAAAGGCGCTGGAGAAGAAGTAAGAAGCTCGACCCCTCGGGGTCCCAACCTAAGGAGTGCAACCGTGTCCATCGCAACGTTACCGAGCCGCCCCCCGCTCCGCTCGATCGTCCAACTGGTCCTGTTCGTCGTCCTCATTTCGGGTCTCGCCTCCGCGGTCCTCGGCCAGGCGCCGCCGCAGGTCGAGGCCACGATGAAGAAGATGCTCGTCGCGACCCAGGAGAATTCCTACGAGGACTTCGTCGCCGACGGCGACTCGACCTTCAAGGGGGGCATGACGCGGCAGATGCTCGACGGCGTCAACCAGCAGCTCGGGCCGCGTCTCAAGGCGGGATACACCGTCTCGTACCTGGGAAAGCTGAACCAGCACGGGTTCGCGGTTCATCTCTGGAGAATCGAGTTCAAGGACGAGAAGGACGATCTTCTCGCGACCATGAGCGTCAAGGACGGCAAGGTCGGCGGCTTCTGGCTCCGTTAGCCATGCGCGCGAGCGGCAGCTTCGAGGTCCGGTTGACCCCCGAGGCCGCGAACGAGGACTCCGAGGGCGCGCCGCTCCATCGGATGTCCCTCGAGAAGCAATTCCACGGCGATCTCGAGGCCACGAGCCGCGGCGAGATGCTGACGGCCGGCACCCGCGTGCCCGGGTCCGCGGGTTACGTCGCCATGGAGCGCATTCGCGGAGCGCTCCACGGCCGGAGCGGGACCTTCGCGCTCCAGCACAGCGGCACGATGACCCGCGGCGCCCCGCAGCTGAGCGTGACCGTCGTGCCGGACTCCGGCACCGGCGAGCTCGCGGGGCTCGCCGGGAGGATGACGATCGTCATCGCCGGCGGAAACCATGCGTACGAATTCGACTACTCGCTGACCGAGAGCACCTGACTTGAGTCGCGGGAGCGCGGAGCCCGCCGGCCGCTCCACCTTCGTACGGTGGATCATCCTCGCCCTGCTGTTCTGCGCGGGCTTCGTGGCGTACGTGCTGCGCACGAACATGTCGATCGCGGGCGAGAGCCTCATGACCGACCTCGGGCTCTCGCAGATCCAGCTCGGCATGGTGCTCGCCGCGTTCGCCTGGGGCTACGCGCTGTTCCAGTTTCCCGGGGGACTCCTCGGCGACCGCATCGGCGCGCGGCGCGCCCTGGCGCTCGTCGCGGTCCTCTGGGGGATCCTCAACGTCGCGGTCGGACTGGTGCCCGGCCGCGCGGCGGCCTCGACCACGTCGATTCTCGCGAGCCTGATCGCGCTGCGCTTCTTGATGGGGGCCGCGCAGGCGCCCCTCTACCCCGTGACCGGCGGCGCCACGACGTGCAACTGGTTTCCCGTGGTGGGATGGGCGTTTCCTAGCGGCCTCCAGAACGCCGGCCTGACTCTCGGAGCGGCGGCGGCGGGGCCCCTCATCGCCTGGATGTGCGAGCGGGTCGGCTGGCGCCAGTCGTTCATCCTCACGGCGCCGCTAGCGTTCGTCGTGGCCGCGGTCTGGTGGTGGTACGCGAGGGACACCCCCGCCGAGCACCCGGGCGTGAGCCCGCCGGAGCTCGCGCTCATCGACGCGGGGCGGCCCCCCGCCCTCGCGGCCTCCGGCGAGCGGGGGATCTGGAGGCTCGTGCTCGAGGATCGCGACATCCGCCTGCTGACGGCGAGCTACTTCTGCAACAACTACGTGTTCTATTTCTTCTTCAACTGGCTCTTCATCTACCTCGTCGACTTCCGAAAGTTCCGGATCCTGCAGGGCGGCTTCTTCGCCGCCGCCCCGTGGGTCACCGGCGCGTTCACGGCGGTCCTTGGCGGCCTCGCGTGCGACCGCCTCTCGCGGCGCTTCGGCATCCGATGGGGCTGCCGGATCCCGGCCGTCGCGGGGATGGTCCTGGCGGCCGGGCTGATTGTCGCCGCCGCACTGGCGCGGGACGCGTACACCGCCGTAGTCCTGCTCTCTCTCTGCCTCGGGTCTCAGCAGTTCACCGACGCGGCCTACTGGGCGGGGACGATCTCGGTCGCCGGCCGGCACTCCTCCGCGGCGTGCGGGGTGCTCAACACGGGCGGCAACGTGGTCGGAGGAGTCGGGGCGCTCCTCGTCCCGGTGACGGTGAGGACTCTGGGCTGGGGCGCCGCGCTCGCGACGGGGTCGCTCTTCGCCCTCGTCGCCGCGCTGCTGTGGATCTGGATCCGTTGCGACAAGCCGCTCGGGACGCCGGTCGCGATCCATGGAATCGGCGTGCCGTGATCGACCTCTCCTCGCTCTTCGGGCAGATCGACATCTATCTCTTCGACCAGATCCTCCGCGGGCGGATCGCCCCCGGGATGACCGTGCTCGACGCGGGCTGCGGTCACGGGCGCAACCTCGTGTTCTTTCTCCGCGAGGGGTACGAGGTGTTCGCCCTCGATCCGGATCCTGCTGCGGTCCGTTCCGTGCGGTCGCTCGCCGCCGAGCTCGCACCGCGGCTGCCGGAGTCCAACATCCGGTCGGAGACGGTCGAGGCGAGCGGCTTTAACGATCGGATCGCGGACGTCGTGATCAGCAGCGCGGTCCTGCACTTCGCCCGGGACGAGCCGGAGTTCCTCGAGATGCTCGAGAAGACCTGGCGGCTCGTGAAGCGCAACGGCATGCTCTTCTGCCGCCTGGCATCGTCCACGGGCATGGAGAACCGCATGCGGGCCCTCGGGGGGCGGAGGTACGCGCTGCCGGACGGCTCGGAGAGGTTCCTCGTCGACGAGCGTTATCTCGTCGATCGGACGCGCGAGCTCGGCGGGCGCCTCCTCGATCCGCTGAAGACGACCGTCGTGCAGGATCAGCGCTGCATGACCACGTGGGTGGTCGAACGAGTGCGCTGACCTGAGGCACGGATTTCGGCACGGCCCGCGGATATTGATAACCTGTCGCCCATGAAAGTAGTCGTCGTCGGAGCAACGGGCACGATCGGCCGCGCGGTGGTCGAGGCCCTCTCCCCCCGGCACGAGATCGTCGCGGTCGGCCGCCGCAGCGCTCCGCTGGCGGTCGACATCACAGAGCCGGCCACGATTCGGGCGTTCTACGAGGCGGTCGGGCCGTTCGATGCCCTGGTCAGCGCCGCTGGAGAGGCGAAGTTCGCGCCGTTCGACCGCCTCGCCGATTCCGACTACGAGTTTTCGGTCGGCAGCAAGCTGATGGGGCAGGTCAACCTGGTCCGGCTCGGATTCCCCCGTGTCCGGGACGGCGGCTCGTTCACGTTGACGAGCGGCGTCCTGGCGCGCGCGCCCATGCCGGGGAGCGCGGCCATCAGCCTCGTCAACAGCGGGATCGAGGGCTTCGCGAGGGCGGCGGCGCTCGAGGCGCCGCGAGGCATTCGAGTCAACGTCGTCAGCCCTCCGTGGGTCACGGAGACACTCGAGGCGATGGGCATGGATCCGTCGCCGGGAATGCCGGCGGCTTCGCTGGCGCGGTTCTACGTGCAGAGCGTCGAGGGGAGCCAGACGGGAACCGTCCTGGAAGCCGGGGAGCCGGCGCGGTGACCCGAAGGCCGAATCGCGCACAAAGAGAGGTGTTATGAGGTCGATCCGGTCGTTTCAAGCCGCGGCCCGACTCGCGACGGTGCTCGGAGCCTTCCTGCTCTCGGGTCCGTTGGTGGCCCAATCGAGCGCGCCGCCCGCCCCGAAGTCTCCGGCCCCGAAGTATCCGGCCCTGCCGAGTGAAATGCCCGCGCGGTTCGAGCCCACTAGCGACGGCTTCGACTACGCGCGCCGGGAGGCGATGATCGCGATGCGCGACGGCGTCCGCCTGCACACGGTCATCCTCGTGCCGAAGGGCGCGCGTGGCGCGCCCATCCTCCTGACGCGCACGCCCTACGACGCGGACGCGCTGACGAGCCACGCTCAGAGCTCGCACCTCGGGCCGATCCTGAGCGGGTACGACAACGCCACCGACGTGATCGTCGAGGGGGGGTACATTCGCGCCGTACAGGACGTCCGCGGCAAGCATGGCTCGGAGGGCGACTACGTGATGAATCGCCCGCTGCACGGCCCGCAGAATCCGACGCCCGTGGACCACGCGACGGACACCTACGACACCATCGACTGGCTCGTGAAGAACGTTCCCGAGAGCAACGGGCGAGTCGGGATCCTCGGCATCTCCTACGACGGGTTCCTGCCGCTGATGGCGCTGGTGAATCCGCATCCCGCGCTGAAGGTCTCCGTCCCGATGAATCCGATGGTGGACGGCTGGATGGGCGACGACTGGTTCCACAACGGAGCGTTCCGCGAACAGGGGATGTCCTACATCTACGAGCAGGAGGCGTCACGCAAGACGGAGGTGAAGTGGTGGCGGAGCCACTTCGACGACTACGACATTTTCCTCCAGGGGGGTTCGGCGGGCGACCTGGGACGCCGCCACGGGCTCGAGCAGGTCGGATTCTGGAAGAAGCTGCTCGAGCATCCGGCCTACGACGCCTTCTGGCGGGACCAGGCCGTGGATCGCCTGCTGGCGGCCCAGCCGCTCAAGGTTCCCGTGATGCTCGTGCACAGCCTCTGGGACCAGGAGGACATCTACGGGGCGATCGCCGTGTACAAGGCCATCAAGCCCAAGGATACGGGCAACGACAAGGTGTTTCTCGTTCTCGGGCCGTGGCACCACGGCCAGGAGATCCACGACGGGAGCACGCTCGGCGCGCTGAAGTTCGACACGGACACGGCGCTGACGTTCCGCCGGGAGGTCCTGCGCCCGTTCCTGGATCAGTACCTCAAGGACGGCGCGCCGAAGGCCGACGTCTCGCCCGTCACGGCGTTCGAGACGGGAACGAATGCGTGGCGTCGCCTGCCGGCGTGGCCCGCGGGGTGCGCGAGCGGCTGCACGGTTCGCCCGACGCCGCTGTATCTCGCCGCCGGGTCGAAGGTCAGCTTCTCCGCGCCGCAGCGAGGCGCCGCCGATTTCGACGAGTACGTCTCAGACCCGGCCAAGCCCGTGCCGTTCATCTCCCGGCCAGTCGACGCGAGCGGGACCCGCTGGGCGCGCTGGCTGGTGGACGATCAGCGCGAGGCGTCGGGTCGCCCCGATGTCGCCGTGTTCGTCTCCGACGTGCTGAGCGCGCCCGTCAAGATCAGCGGGCAGCCGATCGCGAACCTGGTCGCGTCCACCAGCGGGACCGACTCGGACTGGGTCGTGAAGGTCATCGACGTCTATCCGGACGAGGTGGCCGGCGATCCGGGCATGGGCGGTTATCAGCTGATGGTCTCGGCGGACATCTTCCGCGGCCGCTACCGCGAGAGCCTCGAGACACCGAAGCCGCTCGCGGCAGGAGAGCCGCTGCTCTTCCGCTTTGCCCTTCCGACGGCGAATCACGTGTTCCGGCCCGGCCACCGCATCATGGTGCAGGTGCAGTCCAGCTGGTTTCCTCTCTACGACCGCAATCCGCAGACCTTCGTCCCCAACATCTTCTGGGCGAAGCCGGCCGACTACCGCAAGGCAATCCAGCGGATCTACCACGCGCCCGAGCAGGCGAGCTTCGTCGAGTTGCCTCTGGTCGTGACTCCGTGAGGCGGAGCGGCCGCTGATCGCGGATCGCGGGATGCCGGCGGCGTCCGAGCCCTATCGACGGATCTACGCCGTGGTGTCGCGGATTCCCCGTGGTCGGGTCGCCACGTACGGACAGGTCGCGCTCCTCGCCGGCATGTTCGGGCAGGCCCGCCTGGTGGGTTACGCGCTGCACGCGCTTCGCGACGGGAGCGGCGTGCCCTGGCATCGCGTGCTCAACGCGCGAGGTGAGGTCAGCCTGCGATCGGGCGATACGCCGATCGACGCCGTGCAGCGCCTTCGCCTGAAGCGGGAGGGCGTGCGCTTCGACGCTCGTGCGCGCGTCGCTCTCGAGCGGTTCCGATGGAGGCCGAACCTTCGGCGGAAGCCGTGACGCCGCCTCCGGAGGACCGATCGGGCGTTCGCATCTTCCCGCCCCTGATCTTCGCGGCGGGACTCGCGGCCGGGTTCGTTCTTCAGTGGCTCTATCCCGTGACGATCGTCGCGGAGGCCTTCGAGCCGCCCCTCCGTGTCGTCGGCGTCGCCTGCATCCTCGCGTGCCTTCTCCTGGCGATCTGGGCGATCCTGACCTTTCGCCGGATCGGGACGAGCCCGAACCCCGCGGGACCCACCACCTCGCTGGCGTTCGTGGGCCCGTACCGATTCACGCGCAACCCGATGTATCTCGGCCTGGCGCTGCTGACGATCGGCCTCGCGCTCGTGACCAACGCGCTCTGGCCCCTGGTCCTTCTGCCGCTCGTCCTCTTCGTCCTGGTCCGCGCGGTCATCGCGCAGGAGGAGCGCTACCTCGCGCTCAAGTTCGGCGAGCCCTATCGCGAGTACATGGTGCGCGTGCGGCGATGGCTGTGAAGCGGCGCGCTCGCGGCGGGGCGAAGAAGAACCATCGTCGGGAGGAACGAGGCGGATTGCTCAAGGTGATCGCCGTCTTCAAGATCGTCAAGGCGCTCCTGCTCCTCGCGGCGGGCCTCGGCGCCCTGCGTCTCCTGAATCCGGCCACTGCCGAGCCGTTGCGGCACTGGATCCGCGGCCTCGCGTGGCGCTTCGACAGCCCGTCGCTCGCCGGCATGGCGGAGAAGCTCCTTCACCTGCGAGCCTCGCGCCTGCAACTCGTCGGAATCGCAGCGATCCTGTACGCGGCGCTCTTCACGGTCGAGGGCGTCGGCCTGTGGCTCGGGCGCCGCTGGGCCGAGTACCTGACGATCGTCGCGACGTCGTCCTTCGTCCCGTTCGAGATCTACGAGCTGAGCCGGCGGGTCTCCTGGCCTCGCGTGGTTACGCTCGTGATCAACCTGCTCGTCGTCGGATATCTGGTGTGGAAAGTCCGGCGCAAGGAGTAGGGCGCCGATGCGCGGCGCAATCTCGGCACGTTCGCGACGCGGGCGGCGGCGGAGAAGCACGAGCGGGCGGTGCAATACTTCAAGCGGCAGCATTGAGATCTCCAGCCGAAGCGGCCATTGCGCCGCCGTGGAGCGGGAGGAGGACCCACATGCGTCGAGCCGGTCTCTGTGGACTCGTTCTCCTCTGCTTCCTGGCAGAGGCCTCCGCGCAGTCCCCCGCGCCCGAGCTGCCCGGCGTCGCGCTTCCTCCGGAGCTCGAGCGAGTGCTCACGGATTACGAGGCCGCGTGGCGCAGGGGTGACGGCGAGGCGCTCGCCCTCCTGTTCGAGGCCGATGGGTTCGTGCTCGGGAACGGCGCGCCACCCGTGCGAGGACGCTCCGCGATCCGGAAGTATTACCAGGGACCGGGCGGACCGCTCGTCCTTCGCGCGTTCGCGTTCGCGACCGAGGGCGACGTCGGCTACATCCTGGGCGCGTATTCCCGAAGGGCGGGCGAGCCGGACGTCGGCAAGTTCACGCTGACTCTCCGCAGGAACTCCGATCGCCGCTGGCTCATCGTGTCGGACATGGACAATTCCAACAGGGCGCCGAGGGCGGGGGAGGCGCATCCCTGATGGCTGCCCCCGAGCGGGAGATGTTCCTCCTTGTCTGAGCCGGGCATCGGGACCTACGCGCAGGCGCGTCTGCGCGTCGGGGCGGCGGATCTGGCCAATGCGCTGAGTGCCGAGGCCGGCGACACGTTCCCGCCCGTTTTCGCCACCTCGCGCATGATCGCTCTGATGGAGATCGCGAGCTCCCGCCTACTCCTTCCCCTCCTGCAACCGGGAGAGCTCTCCGTGGGAGTCACCGTGGACGTCGCGCACACTGCGGCGACGCCGCAGGGCGATGACGTGACCGCGACCGCGCGATACGTCGGCCGGGAAGGCAAGCTCTACGTCTTCGAGGTGGAAGCCTCCGATCGAGGCGGCGAGATCGGCCGGGGCAAGCACAGGCGAGCGATCGTGTCCGGCGAACGGCTCGTCGCGGGCGCGAAGAAGCGGACCGGCTAGCGAATTGGCGGGCTAGCTCGCCGCGCCGAGCCCCGCCGCGCGTCCCGTCGCCCACGCCCAGAGGAAGTTGTGGCCGCCGATGGGCCCGAACGCGTCGAGCAGCTCGCCGCAGAGGTAGAGCCCCGGCTGCTTGCGGCTCTCCATGGTGCGGGGATCGACCTCCGAGAGCGGCACGCCGCCTCCGGTGACCTCGGCGCGGGCGTAGCCCTCGTGGCCGCTCCAGGGCAGCTCTCCGGCGACGAGGGTCTCGCGGAGACGGAGCCGGTCCTCGCGACGCAGGCGCGCGAGCGCCGTCGCGGGGTCGACGCCCGCGCTCGCCAGCAGCGCGGCCGCGAGCCGCTCCGGCATCTGTCGCCGGAGAGCGCCGAGCACCGTGCGGGCGCCGCCCGGGGCGAGCGCGGCATCCCAGTCCGACGCGCTCCGCCCCGTCCAAGCGACACGGATCCGAGCGCGCTCGGCGCCGGCGCCGCTCGATCGCACCGCGACGTGCGATATGTCGAGCACGGCCGGCCCGCTGTAGCCGCGGTGCGTGAAGAGAAAGCCGCCCGCGGAGCTGGCGCTCCGCTCGCCGCCGCGGGCCGAGATCCGGACGTTCGCGGAGACGCCGGCCAGGGGCCCGAACGGCCCGCCGGCCGCGACGAGCGGCGTGAGCGCGGCGTAGAGCGGATGGAGCGTGTGCCCGAGTCGCTCCAGAATTCGGAACCCCACGCCGTCGCTGCCCGTCTTCGGCACGGACAGGCCGCCGCTCGCGAGCACGACCGCGTCCGCCTCGAGCGGGGCGGCGTCGGCCCGCGAGATGTCCCACCGCCCATCGCGGGCGACGAGGTCGGTGACGAGGGAGCTCGGAATCAGGCGAACGCCGCGGCGGGCGGCCAGGGACAGAAGCCCGTCCCGGACGTCGCGCGCCCGATTGGAGACGGGGAAGAGCTTCTCCGTCTCGGGCTCCTCGATCAAGGTGAGATGGAGCTCGTTCTCGAAGAACGCGATCTGTTCCGCCAGCGGCCACGAGCGGAGCATCCGGCGCAGCGTATGGGGGGAGGAATCGGTCACGAAGCGCGACTCCTCGACCCGCGCGGGGAGGATGTTGCAGCGGCCCCCGCCGCTGATCAGGATCTTGCGGCCCCCGTCGGGCGTCCGCTCGAGGAGCAGCGTCTCCGCGTCCGCGGAGGCGGCGAAGATCGCCGCCATCGTTCCGGCGGCGCCGGCCCCGACGACCGCGACTCGCCGCCGGGAGCCCGCGCGAGCGGGCGAGGATCGAGCGACGGTCAGGGTTAGAACACGATCGTGACGCCGGCGCCCTTGTCGCGTTCGCCGAGAATCGGCGCGAAGGTCACCTGCACGCGACCGTCTCCCGAGCGGATCCGGTTGTTCACCCTCACCACGCCCTGCCCCACGGCCGTCCCGATCAGGGCGCCGGCGGCCACGTCCGAAGTCCAGTGGGCGTTGTGGTACACGCGGGCGAACGCGACGAGCGCCGCCAGCGTGTAGGCCCCCGCGCCGACCCAGACGCTGTCGGAGTGCGCGCTGATGACGGAGGCGACCGCGAACGCCTGAGTGGCGTGGCCCGAGGGAAGGCTCGCGTACCCGCTCCGGAAGGGGTGAAACGACAGCGGCTCGTCGGTCTGGGTCGGCCGCGCCCGGCCGAGCGCGAGCTTGAGGCTCGGCGTGATGATGCCGCTCGCGAGGACGCTCGCCAGCACGCCGTCGATCGCCGTGTCGCGAGCGTCGGGATCGTGAAACACGAGGCCGACGACCCCGTAGGCGCCGAGCACGGCCCAGGAGTACTCCGACCCGAAGGGCTCGACGACCCGGGTCAACTCATCGAGCGCCCCGCTCCGGTGGCCCTGCGTCTGGTTGCGCGCCGTGACGTCGCTCAGCGCGGAGACGAGGACGATGCCCACCGCCGATCCGCCCGCGATCGCCCAGTCCTTTCCCGTCCAGCGCGCGGGGGATCCCAGGACGTACACGGCGTCCTTCCAGGCGACGGCGGGGAGCGCCTTGAGCCCGTCGGCGTCCGAGAGGCTGGAGCTCGCGGCGGCGACTTCCCGGGGCGCGTCCGCGTCGTCCGCGCACGCCGCGTCCAGAGGGGCCGGCGCGGGGGCCGGGGCCGGAGGGGAATCGGCGAGTCCGCGAGCGGGCGAGAGGAGCAGGGAAACCATCAGCACCGCGAACGCGCGCCTCGCAACGGACATGGGTTAGCTTACCCCGGCGCGGAGAGCGGTCAGCCGAGGATCACCGAGATGCGATGCTCCCGGCCGTCGTCCGCGAGCGGGATCTCGCTGCCCGCGACCGGCGCGTCGTCGAGCGTGATGCTCGCGACACCGCGCATTACCCCGTGGGGGTTCTCCACCGCGAGCCGGTAGAGCGAGGAGTGATAGCGAAAGACGATCTCGTACCGCGGCCACGCGCGCGGGATGCACGGGTCCACCTGGAGCGTCCGGCCCCGGAGACGGAATCCGAGGATGGACTCCACTCCCGCGCGATACATCCATCCGGCGGCTCCCGTGTACCAGGTCCAGCCGCCCCGCCCGGTGTGAGGCCGCTCCGAGTAGACGTCGCCGGCCATCACGTAGGGTTCGACCTTGTAGCGGTAAAGACCCGATCGCGTGCTCGCGTGGTTGATGGGATTCAGGATTGCGAAGAGCTCGCCGGCCTTGTCTCCGTCGCCGAGCGCGGCGAACGCGATCGTGGCCCAGACGGCCGCGTGCGTGTACTGGCCGCCGTTCTCTCGCACCCCCGGGACGTACCCCTTGATGTAGCCAGGCTCGAGCGCCGTGCGGTCGAAGGGCGGGGTAAAGAGAAGGACGAGTCCGTCGCCGCGGCGGAGCAGATGTTCGTCCACGGCGGCCAGGGAGCGGCGGGCCCGCTCCGGATCCGCGGCGCCCGAGAGGACGCCCCAGGATTGAGCGATCGAATCGATCCGGCATTCGTCGTTGGACGCCGATCCGAGCGGCGTCCCGTCGTCGAAGAATGCCCGGCGGTACCAGTCCCCGTCCCAGCCATCGCGCTCGAGGGCGGCCTTCAGCTGCGCGGCGCTCTCGCGCCACGCAGTGGCGCGCCGGTTCTCGCCGCGGCGGTCGGCCAGGATCGCGAAGGGCTCGAGGTTGGCGAGCAGGAACCATCCGAGCCACACGCTCTCGCCCTGACCGCCCACGCCAACGCGGTTCATTCCATCGTTCCAATCTCCGGTGCCCATCAGCGGCAGACCGTGCCGGCCGACCGCCAGGCTCCGATCGATCGCCCGCGCGCAGTGCTCGAACAGCGAACCCGTCTGCGCCGAGGTCTCGGGCTGGAAATACCGCTCGTTCTCCCCGGGCGAAAGCGGCGGCGCCACGAGAAACGGCGCCTCCTCGTCGAGGACCGCGTGGTCGCCGGTCACATCCAGGTAGTGACTCGTCGCGTAGGGAAGCCAGAGGAGATCGTCCGAGATCCGCGTGCGCACACCCTTCCCGTCGGGCTCGTGCCACCAGTGCTGCACGTCGCCCTCTTCGAACTGGCGGGAGGCGGCGCGCAGCAGGTGCGCCCGGGTGAGCTCGCGGCGAGCGACGGCGAACGACATGCAGTCCTGGAGTTGATCCCGGAAGCCCCAGGCCCCTCCCGCCTGGTAGAACGCGGAGCGGGCCCGGTAGCGGCACGCGATCACCTGGTAGAGCAGCCAGCGATTGAGGAGCAGGTCCATCGAACGGTCCGGCGTGCGCACCTGCAGGGCCGTGAGCGTGTCCTCCCACTCCCGGCGGACCTCGCTCAGAGCGGCGCCCCGATCCGCCTCCCGGTATCGAAGGACCAGGCGCCGCGCGTCCTGCGCGTTCGCGCCCTGGCCGAGGAGGAACGGGACCTCCGCGCGCTGGCCGGGCTCCAGCTTGAGGCGCACCTGCAGGGCGGCGCAGGGATCGAGCCCCGCGCCCGTCCGCTGCGAGAGGTTCGCGCCCGGCGCGAGACCCGCCGGCGCGTCGAGCCCGCCGTTGCGGCCCAGGAACTCGGTGCGGTCGGCGGTCCACGCCGGGGCCCCTCCTCCCAGGTCCGCGAACGCGACGCGCCCGGCCTCGATCTCGTTCCAGGAGTTGCGCGCGAAGATCGCGCCGGTCTCGTCCCGCTCCGTCACGATGAACGGCGCGCCGAGCTCCCGCTGCGGGCCGAGCGCCCACTCCGCGTAGCCGGTCACCGTCAGGGTCCGCGAGCGTCCGGACCGGTTCTCCAGTCCGAGGACGGCGATCCTCACCGGATCCTCGCGGGGGACGAAGACCAGCAGGTCCGTGGCGATGCCAAGCTGCTCGTGTTCGAAGCGGCTGTATCCCTGACCGTGGCGGATCACGTAGGAGGCCTCGTTGCGAATCGGCAGGGGAGTGGGGCACCAGGTCTCGCCGGTTTCCTCGTCGCGCAGGAAGAGGGCTTCTCCGGGAGGATCGCCCACCGGGTCGTTGGACCAAGGGGTCAGCTGATTCTGACGGCTGTTGCCCGCCCACGTGTAGCCGGATCCCGACTCCGAGACGAGGCAACCGAGGGACGGGTTCGCGAGCACGTTGATCCACGGGGCGGGCGTCCACTGGCCCTCGCCGAGCACCGTGACGTACTCCGCACCGTCCCGGGAGAACCCGCCGAGGCCGTTGAAGAAGTCGAGCGGGATGCGCGGCGGAGGCAGGTCCGAAGTCGGCCGACCCGCGAGAACCGCTTTCGGCGCGCCCGGAGCAGGGATGCGCCGCAGCAGCCGGATGACCTGCTCCGAGAGCGTGCCGTGCCGGGAGAGCAACACGACGCGCGCAGCGGACGCGAGCGCGTCCCGCTCCTCCGCGGACAGGAGCTCACCGCGGAGCAGGAACACCTCTCCCACCGTGTTTTCGTCCGCGACTCCGAACGCCCGCGTCCCGGCGCGCACGAGCGACTCGAGCGCCGATCCGAGCTCCGGCGAGTACGAGGCGGCCTCTTCGTTGATCACGACCAGGTCCACGCCGATTCCCTTCAACCTCCAGTACTCGTGGGCGAGCAGGAGCTGGCGCACGATGCCCTGGTCGTCCACCTGATCGATCCGCACGAGTACGATCGGGCGATCACCCGAGATCCCGTGTCTCCAGAGCGCCGACGGCCCGCGGCGGTTGCGGATCAACGTCTCCGCGGGCCCTCGCAGCGTGGGATCGGAATACAAAATGCGCGTCGCGAGCCTCTGGAAGAGGTGAGCTTCGTCGCTCGTGATGCCCATGTGCCGCAGCTGGACCTGGGCCTGCGTCCAGGCGAGGCTCGCCACGCGCTCGAAGATGGCCGGGTCCCGGTACTTGTCCGCCGAGGCGAGGGCGCGCTCTCGGGAATCCGCGGCGATCAGCGCGAGCTGCACGCGTGCCGTCGCGCCCGGCGCGAGCCGGAGGCGGCGCCGGATGCTGAAGATCGGATCGAGGACCGTGCCGACCGTGTTCGACAGCGGCCGCCGCTCCTCGATCGCGCTCGGATTCCGGATGCCGCGGCCCCTCCCGAGGAACCGGCCGCGGTCCGTTTCGAACTGCAGCGTCCCCGTGATCTCGCCCGGAACCGTCATCACGTGCGCCGCCCAGACGGGCTTCTCCTGGTCCCGGGGCCGCCGGCTCGCCAGGAGGGCCTCGGTCCCCGGGACGAACTCCGTCTGGACGAAGAGGTTGGAGAACGCGGGATGCGCCGCGTCCGCCGCCGCCGGGGCGAGAACGATCTCGGCGTAGGACGTGATCTCGATTTCGCGCGCCCGGACTCCGAAGTTCTTCAGCGAGATCTGCCGGATTTCCGCGTCGTCCTCCGTCGAGACGACGGTCACGAGGCTCGTGGCGATCGGCCCGTCCCGGCGGTGGATCTCGATGTGGTCCTCCGAGTACACGGCCTCGTAGGAATCCGGCTCGACTCCGGCCGGCTGATATCCGGCGGACCACGTCTTTCCCGACTCGCCGTCGGTCAGAAAGACGTACGTGCCCCAGGAGTCGCGCGTGGCGTCCTCGCGCCAGCGGGTCACGGCGAGGCCCTTCCACCGGCTGTAGCCCGAGCCCGCTGCCGTCATCATCACGGAGTAGCTCCCGTTGGAGAGGACGTGGGTGCGAGGCGTCGGGTCGTGCGGCGAGCGAAACCTGCGCAGGACGGGCGGCACCTCGGCGCGGACCTGGAGGCGCGCGGACTCGGCGGATGCGGGCCGCGCCACGGCCACTGTCCGCGGGGTGCGCTCCTGGAGAAGGAGATCCGTGGCCTGCACGGAGGGATCGGCCTCGAATCGGCGGCGCATCGTCGATCCGAGCAGCAGGTTGGCCAGCGACACGATGGTCATGCCCTGGTGGTGCGCCATGTAGGCGCGAACGATCGCGTACGGCTCGCCCTCGGGCAGCCGCGACGCCGTGAAGTCGATCGACTCGTAGTACCCGAACTGGCCGAGCGCGCCCAGCGACGCCAGCCGATCGAAGTTCTCGAGCGCCGCGACGGGCTCGACCATAGCGGCCAGCGCCGTCGCGTATGGCGCGATCACCAGGTCGTCGGACAGGCCGCGCTTCAGGCCCAGGCCGCTGACGCCGAAGTTGGAATACTGGTAGGTGAAGTTCACGTCGCGGGCGTTGTAGGCGGCCTCCGAGATCCCCCACGGCACGCCGCGCTCCTCTCCGTACTGGATGTGCCGCCGCACCGCCAGCCGGTTGGTCTGCTCGAGCAGGCTGCCGGGCGGCGCGTCGAGCACGAGGTCCGGCATCAGGTACTCGAACATCGATCCGGACCAGGAGAGCAGCGCCGAGCCGCGGCCGATCGGCGTCAGCGGGCGGCTCAGGTGGAACCAGTGCTCGACGGGCACGTCTCCCCGCGCGATCGCGATGAAGCTCGTCAGCCGGGCCTCGGAGGCGAGGAGATCGTAGTGGCCGGAGTCGAGCTTGCCGTCCGAGGGCCGATAGCCGATCGAGAAGAGCTGGCGGGGACCGTCGTAGAGGAACGTGAAGTCCATCTCCTGCGCGAGGCTCCCTGCGGCCGCAGCGATCGCGGAGAGGCGGCGCGCGAAGGGCTCGGCCGCGTCCTCTCGGCCCGCCACGGCCTCACCGTCGCGGACGTGGCTCGACACGCAGTCCCGAAGGGATCGCGCCCACTGCACCGCCGCCGCGGACCCGGCCGCGTCCTCCTGCTCGAGCGCGAGGACGACGTCCATCAGGGTGGCGACGTGTGTCGAGAGCGCGGCCAGGCGCTCCCTCCACTCGGCGGACGAGGCGGGAACCGGGGCAAGCAGCCCCTCCGCCTCTCGCACCTCGTCCTCCAGGTGCCTCGAGGTGACGACCCGGCCCTGGCTTCGCCCGGCGACTCCCATCGCGGACTCGCGCAGCAGGCCGAGCGTGTCGGCGATCCCCTGAACCGCCCGCTCGATCGAGACCGGGTCCTCCAGCCGCTCGAGACAGGCGTACCGGAGCGCGATCAGGTGCGCCGCGAAGTTGCCGCTGTCGACCGTGGAAACGTAGCGCGGCTCGAGCGGGGCGAGATCGGCGGTGTCGTACCAGTTGTAAAAGTGCCCGCGGAAGCGCTCGAGTCCGCGCATGGTCGTCAGCGTCGGCTCGAGCCGGTCCAGCAGCTCGCCCGTCCCGATCCACCCGAGATCGTTCGCGGCGACCGTCGAGAGGAGCGCGAGCCCGATGTTCGTCGGCGACGTCCGGCGGGCGATCTCCGCCCGCGGAATCTCCTGGTAGTTGTCCGCGGGAAGGAAGTGCGATTCCGGCCCGAGAAACTTCTCGAAGTACGTCCACGTCCGGCGGGCGATCCGGCGCAGCCGGCGCGTCTGGTCCGCGGAGAGCCGGGTGGCCGCCGTCTCCCGGGGGGGCAGGCTGATCCATCGCGCGATCGCGGGGGAGCCGAGCCACAGGAGGAGAAACGGCGCGGCGGGGATCCATCCTCCCGACCGCGAGACCGCGATCGCCGCCCCCGCGGCCAGGGCCAGGGCCGGAGCGCAACGCATCCGCCGGTAGAACCCCAAGGTCTCCAGGTCCAGGGCGCGGTGCGCCTGCGCGGCCGGCACCCACTCGAGGAGATGCCGCCGGGTCACCGCCATCCTCCAGAGAGTCCGCCCGATCGCGTCGGCGCGCAGCCACGCCGCGTGCGCCAGAAGGGCGATTCGGAGGGCGGTCTGGGTCAGGCCGATGCCGAGATCCGTCAGGACCCCTCGCACGAAGCTGCGCTTGGCGATGCCCCGCCGGTCCGGGAGCAGGTTCGTGAAGAAGGACAGGAACGTGGGGATCGAGAGGACCGCGATCACGAAGATCGCCCAGAGCCCCGCGCCCGCCCTGGGGAGGCACCATCCGGCGACCAGCGTCGCTAAGGTCGCGGGCGCCGACAGGCTGCGCCTCAGGTTGTCCAACATCTTCCAGCGGCCCATGACGGGAATCTCGGTCCGAACGCGGCTCGTTCGAGGTCCGCGGCCGAAGATCCAGGGCAGGAGCTGCCAGTCGCCGCGGACCCAGCGGTGCTGGCGCGAGGCGGCGACCTCGTAGTGGCCCGGGAAGCCCTCGAAGAGCTCGACGTCCGAGACGAATCCCGCGCGGGCGAAGAGGCCCTCGAAGAGATCGTGCGACAGCTGCGTGTTCTCCGGGACCCGGTCCGACACCGCGCGCTCGAACGCGTCCACGTCGTAGATCCCCTTGCCCGTGAAGATGCCCTCGCCGAAGAGGTCCTGGTACACGTCCGACACCGCGAACGCGTAGGGATCGATGCCCCGGGGGCCGGAGAAGATCAGCTGGAAGAGCGTGCCGTATCCGGTGTCGGGCAGCGTCGGGGTCACCCGGGGCTGCAGGATCGCGTGGCCCTCCGCCACGCGTCCAGCCCGGGCGTCGAAGATGGGGAGGTTCAGGGGATGCGCGATCGTCCCGACCATTCGCCGCGCCGCCTCGCGCGGAAGGCGCGTGTCCGCGTCGAGCGTGATGACGTAGCGCACGCCGGGGGGCGCCGGATCGCCGTCCGGGAGGGGCAGAAAGGACGTGTCCGCGGCGCCGCGCAGGAGCCGGTTGAATTCGCGCAGCTTCCCCCGCTTGCGCTCCCAGCCCATCCAGACACCCTCGCGCTCGTTCCAGGCGCGCCGCCGGTGAAAGACCCAGAACCGATTGCCGCCGCCCTCCGCGGGGCCGTACCGCTCGTTGAGCTCGGCCACACCCGCGCGCGCCGAGGCCAGCAGGCCATCGTCCTCCGGAAGCGTCTCCGAGGGCGCGTCCGACCAGTCCGAGAGCAGCGCGAAGCGCAACTGCGAGTCCGGGTTGGCCAGGTAGTGCACCTCGAGCCGCTGAACGGCGTCGCGGATCTCGGAGTCGTCGGTCATCAGCATGGGAATGGCCACGATCGTGCGCGCCTCCTCCGGAACGCCGGCGGAGAGCTCCAGCTTGGGCAGGCGACGCGGCCCGACGAGTTGCGTCACGAGGCGCTGGACCAGCGCGCTCGCCAGGTCGGAGGCCGGCACGAGGGCGAGGATCGCGAGGAGGAGACACGAGCCGGACGAGGCGCCGCGCTCCGCGGCGAGGGCGACGGGGACGGAGAGAATCGCGATCGTCCCGAACGCGATCGAGCCCAGGTACAGGGGGGTCGAGCCGCGGAACCACGAGCGTCGCAGCCACTGACGGGCGGTGGGGCGAAAACCGAGCGCGGCCTCCAGCAGCGGTCGCCCCTTCGATATGAGGTAGTAACCGGGGTCTCCCAGGCGGGGCTCCGCGGGCGGTCCGGACTGCCGGGGCGCGGCCGCTTCGCGAGCCATGCCCGTCGCGCTTCGCGCGACCGCGATCTCGTCGTGGGCGGACCCGCGTGAGAGCTCCTCGACGGCGTGCCGGTAACGGTCGCGCGTCGAGAAGTCCATCTCGCCGACGCGCGTTCCGTCGCACAGCGCCTCGTGGACGAGGCTCACGCCCTCGAAGAAATCCGCCCAGTTGGCGGACGACAGCAGGCGCATGCTGGTGATGACGTTGCGAACCGTGGCGTGGGTGGCCACCTGCTTCTGATGTTCCTCGTGAACGGCCTCGTCGGCGGTCCTGCCCTCACGGGCGAGTCGCAAATCGAGCCAGTGAAGCGCGGGGGTCACGGCGGGATCCTGCTCGCGGAGCCGCTGGGCGAGCTGCACGCCGAACGCCTGCGTGTACGGCTGCTGCTCGAGCACCTGGACCATCGCGGCCGGATCCGGCTTCGAGACTCCTCCCGTTCCGAGCTGAGCGTCGGCGATCGCGTCGGCGCGCTCCCGGGCAATGCCGCGGGCTGCGACGCCCTCGGCGAGCCGCCGGAGGTTCTCGACGAGCACCAGGCGCAGCGAGATCGCGATGGCCCAGAGCTCGCCGATCGAGAGGGGCTGCACTCGCTGGTACGCGCGGACGAAGCGGGCCAGGGTGTCGATCTCGACCCGACTGTCGGTGTGCGCGACGAACGACCAGGCCACTCCGTAGACGCGGGGATAGCCCTCGAGCGGGCCGCCAGCGAGCTTCGGCAGCTCGCGATAGAAACCCGGGGGCAGGTCCTCCTGGATCTCCCGGATCTGCTCCTCGACGACGTGGAAGTTGTTGAGCAGCCATTCCGCCGCCGGGGAGATCGAGCGGGACTCCTGGCTGGCGTGCGCGATGAGCCGCTGGGCCTTCAGCAGGGCCCGCGCGTTGTCCGAGAGGCGCGGCAGGAGCCGCCGGCCCTGCCTCTTCCCGGAGTGGACGCGTTGCTCCTCCGCGAG
>JBBRFL010000019.1:0-58738 GCA_038224325.1 Thermoanaerobaculia bacterium
CGAACCCTGCCCACGCAACTGCGTAAATCCCGAAGCCAACGACGAGGCCGAGTAGCATCCCAGCTCTTCCGGCGCTCTGATTCAGATGGTCAAAAAGGTCGCCACACCATGCGGCGAAGTAGACAACGAATCCGATGCCAAACAACCCGAGACAACCGAACCCGACCAACAGCCCTAGCGCTACGCCGACGAGCGTCATCGCAGTCTGCTCGGGCGTTCGCAGCTGCTTCACAGCCAAGTGCCGCCTAACGGCCTGCGCGTCAGCGGCGAGTGAGGAGGCGAAGCCGACGAACGAGTCCGCTGCACGCGCGTGTTAGGCAGCGGGTTCACGCGACGTCATCTCCGCCGTCTTCCAACCGAGACACCAGATCAATCGGATTGGATCCCGGAACCGGCATAGCAATCGCCACCGCTCGTGGTGGGTCGTCAAGCCCACCAGCGTGATAGTGGAATTCGGACTTGAGCGAGAGTTCCTTCGCTTTCGCCATTGCGCCCAGCTTCGCGTGATACGAGGCCAATCGCCCGTATCGATCGCCCAGAAACAGATGCACGTCAGGCTTTGGCTCCCCCCACCGACCGCCACCTGTGGCGAACCAGAGCAATCCGTGCGCCCAGGCAAGGTCGGCACGAATTTGCCACACTGTCGTGGGCGGTGGATCTTCAGCCACGAAAAGACTTCCCGCTGCCTAACGGCCTGCGCGTCAGCGGCGAGTGAGGAGGCGAAGCCGACGAACGAGTCCGCTGCACGCGCGTGTTAGGCGAGCCCATGCTGCCCTCCCTTGTGGGGCTCCGGACGCAAGCCGGACCACGTGAAGCCCGCTCCGACCACGAACATTGGAACCGAGAGCACGAGGAGGGCCCAGAATGCAGCAGATACATCCCAACCTGTGGCTGGGAGGGAGGCCAGCAGCACAGTCGCCGACAACAGGACTAAAGCCGGGCCCCCAACCCGAGGCAGAACCAAGCCAACCAGGACGAGCGGAAGGAAGAGAACGCCGGCGCCGATGACGACCATCGATCCGACGTTGTCTCGGCTACTCATCGTGAACATCGCCCTACCCGCCGTTCCGCAGGCCACGAGCGACAGTCCAAGACCAAGCACGAAGGACACTCCCCATGCGGCCCACTTTTGAACCGACGACGTATCGGGTCCGACTAGCAACGCCTCGGTGGGCCACGAGAAGTACGAACGGAGCTGCGACCACATTGTCACTTTGGCTCGCCTAACGGTCTGCGCGTCAGCGGCGAGTGAGGAGGCGAAGCCGACGAGCGAGTCCGCTGCACGCGCGTGTTAGGCGCCGGCATATCTATCACAGGCTATCTCGAACATGTGTGGCCATGCCCTCGATCAGCCCATCTGGTGTCGCGAGATTGCTGCCCGCCTCCTTACGTTGGCTGAAGAACACGACGACGCTCGCATCCTCTACGCGGAGGATCCTGACGGAAATACCAGCTCGGTCGACGCGGAACGTCATGGGCGCGACGTTATAGAACTCGTCGACCTCACCGTTGATCACGAACTTGAACCCATGGGCCTTCGCGAGCGCAACCGCGTCGTCGTCCGTGAGAGTCGCGACGGGGCTCACGGGCCGAGACAGGGGCACGGCCTTAAACCGGGGCGGGAAGGAAAAGACTCGCGCAAAAATGGAACCTGCGACATTACCTGAGCCGGCACAATCTTCCTGCCCTGTGATCAGGCAATCCCGGAAGGGAATTACGGCAAGCTCGGACCCCACAGGCACCTCTCCACGCTTGACCACAGCCGGCGTCGATGCGCAGGCAATCGACAGGCCAACAAGCAGGAAGAGCAGGAAGGGCCGACCGCGATCGAGGGGGGCGCCTAACATGTACTTAGACAGCCTACTCAAACTCAAGTTCATGGCGACCTCCGCCGTCTATTCATCTACGTCCGAATCCTCGCGGTCGTCGCGATCTCGTTCGGCGGACATGAGTTGTAGATCGAAGGACACCAAAGCAGAACGGCGGTTAGGCTGCTTAAGGCGCTGCCTAAGTTCTGCCCGACCTGCAACGATCGGCCGTTCTGGCTCATGGGGGCGACGGCTAATCCTACTTGAAGGCCGCCCGGCCGGCGTAAAGCGAAAGTAGGCGTTCCCCGGAGATCTCCGACGGTGGGCGGTGCTCCGTGACGTCTACGGATCGACCCGGAACACGGCCACCCCGAAATCTGACGAGCCCTCGATCAGCTCTATCTGCTTCTCCGTGGTGGCGACGAACATCCCGTGTTTAAAATTCACCAGATCCCCAATCGCCAGGAACGGCCACCGCTGGCAGCGGTAGGCTCGCCGTTGGGCCCCCTTAGCGCCGGTGTTCTCACCGGCGGTCGAATCCAACCCGCTGCTGTTCTCAGCATGGGGCTCGGCGGCGGACAACGGCCCACTGTTCTCAGTGGCGGCCACAGCACCGCCGTTGCCCGGGCCGTTGCCCTGAACCGCCTCTACGTCCATCCTGCCCAGGTCCCTGCTCTGAGGAACGGAGGCGTTGTTCTCAACGGCCGCTCCACGGACCGGCGCGTAACTGTTCTCAGGCTGGTCTTCCAGCCTGTTCTCAGGCGGCGTAGCACTGCTCGCCACATTGTTCTGAGCGTCGGCTGGCTGGCTGTTCTCAGGCCACGACACTGCTAGCGACGCTGCCCTGAGCGAGGCCGTAGACGGCGTGGGGGCATCGGCTGGGTAGACCCCGATAACGGATTCCGCGGTGGCAACGATGTGCATTGGGCAGCGATAAACGCGGAGCTCCCGAACGTGCTGGGCCCCCACGTGACGACTCCGTACGAGTCCAAGCGGCTCGCTACAGGCTGGACATGGCCAGGACTTGGGGTTCATGCGGTCCTCCGGTCGGTCTCCGGGGCCGCTGTGGCGTCCTCGGGGTCTACGAGCGCCCAACCGTTGGGAAAGTCCACGCGGAGCCGGACGCGGCCGGATCTGGTGTCGTAGGAGATTGCGCGGAGTTGTCCTTCACGGCCATCGCGGAGGCGGATGGGTTTGCCCACGGCTTGCCAGAGATCGCGGTCCACGGGGCCACTGCGGCCACGGGAAGGCGGCCAGGTTGGCGCATCGCGGAAGAGATCGAGCAGGCCGTGGCCGTGGAGGCGGAGCAGCTCCACCACGTCGGCTCGGTGCTGGAGGATCTCGGCCTGAACCGCCGGCGTGAGGCGGTGCTTCGGCGTGACCGCAATCCCGTCGCCGCGAAGCTCCAGCCGGAGGCCCTCGGCCTCCAACCGCCGCAGGAGAGCGGCGAGCGGGTTCAAAGGATCGCCGCCTCCTCGTCGGCGTGCTCATTCTCGAGATTCACTTCTAAGGAAGTTCCGACGTTTCCGACAGAATCCCCCTCCACCCCTCCACCGCCCCCGATTTCGTCGGAAACGTCGGAAGTTTCCTCAGAACGAAAAGCGGCGGGATTGACCTCGTAGACCGGGCTCGGTGTCCGGCCAGGCGCACCCGGCCTTCGTGGCGTCTCCGTCCGGCGGCGGATGGAAGAGTGCTCCTCAAGGACGCGGAGGCCCGGCTTCACGTCGGCGGAGCGACCTCCCGTCGAGAAATCCCGGGTCGCACCCCGTTCCGTGAACTGATGCCGTTCTCGCCGCTGGATCCATGCGAGAAGCCGCTTCGCTTGCTTCTCCGCCAGAGACTCGACCATCAGCCCGAACGCGGCCAGGGCATGGGCCTCGAAGTACCGACCGATCCTGATTGCGCCCTCCATCGTTTCTGCCGAGATCGTGCTCTCGAGACCGCCCGTCACGGCGAGATGGAGACCTCCTGCTATGCGACCAACTGCTCCGGCGAGCTTTGAACCCCATCCCCGGAAATCCTCCAACCTGGAGCCCGCGCTCTGGGCGAGTTCGATCCGGTCCGCCTCGGTCCAAAAGGCTTGCCGCGCCCCAGGCGAGAGACTCAGCAGACGGGCCCCCCCGGTTGCTTTGCGCGCAGCGTCCATCGCCAGTCTCTCGATAAGCTCCCGGTAGCGCGCCAGCACCGATTCATTTCGCACCCTCTCGCGGTGCAGTCGCATTCCCACCCGGCTCTGCGGCAATGCGTAAAGCAAGCGCGCCAAAGCGCCTCTTTCCCGAAGACCGGGCTTTTCTGCAAGTCCACGCAGAACCTCCGGCTGCACAGTGAGGATTAGGGTCAGGGCGGGGTGATCCAGCCATATCGACTCACGCCCCACTCGCCCCGCGCGCAAGGCGTCTCCAGCGTGTCCGCGAAGGAACACGTCCATATTGGGTTCACCGTCCGAATAACGCCCCGCAATGATGGAAAAAAAGCAGCCTCCTTCGGCGTCCGCAACGGCGAGGCGCTCGTTCTGTTCGGCCAGCATCATGGGGATGCGCTCCGCCGTGGTGTCGCCGCCCGCGACGAGCTGCGGCAAGTACATGGCCTTTGGAATATCGAGGTCGAGCAATTCCTGCCGTGCTGCAGAAGCGGCAGTAGCGTCATCTTTGCTCGCCCGAGTTATGAGGTGCTTGTATTTCGCCTCCGCAATCGCTTGCAACTTCTGCGCCTGCTCGACCAGCGGCTCCGCCTGCTCCCGAAGCTGCTTTTCGGCGGAGAACATCGGCTCCATGAGGTCCGCGAACACACCCGACTTTCTCTCTCCGGGATCCGCTGCCGGGGTGACATATAGGTTTAGGGGTTCCGAGTAGCCGTCGTCGAGTGCGACACGGTACGCGGCTGCCCCGCATGCCGCGAGAACGCCGAGCGAGAGGACGGCGGGAAGATCCTCGGACACTTGCCGCGCCGCCGCGACTTCCTTGACCATGTCGCGAATCACCGGCGGAAGCGCGTTCGAGGGGAACATGGGTAGTCCAGTCGGCAGCCCGAATGGAATCGGCTCCTCCCATTCCTCAGCAACCGGCGACTCGCCTCCGCTGCTCCACGCCGATGCCGACGCAGCCAGGTCGAAGAGGCCGTCCCTCGTCCCGCCACAAGCGAGAAAGTCCACAACGTCACCGCCCGCCGGAAGACTCGGTAGGCGCAGAACCTTCACGTTCTCCGTTACGCGGCGAAGAGAGTCCCCCGCTACCTCCGTGTGAGTGCGACCCTTCTCGTCGTTGTCCTCGATGAGGACGACGTTCGCGCCCGCGAGCGACTCGCTGTACTCGTCACGCCACTTTCCCGCGCCGTGAGGACTGCATGTCGCGGCGAACCCGAGCTCTGCGAGAGCGTCGGCACCCTTCTCACCCTCATTCACAAAGACGCAGGTGTCGGAGTCTGAGGCGAGAGCCTTCATGAGTTCCGGCAGGCGATAGAGAACGCGGCGCGTAATCGCCGGGGTGAGAGGCTGGTGCCCGAGCTTGTGGCATTCCACCGGCCTGCTGCAGTCCAGGTGCCACACCCACCCGTTATTTCCATCGGGGCGCCGCTGAGAGAAGCCCTTCGGTAAGTACCGGAGAACCTGATAGAGCAGAGTCCCCTTCTCGTCACGGTAGTCGTAGGCCGCGATGACCTTGCGGGACGGCACAACGTGGCGCGCCTTCGCGGCGGAGGGTGAATGCGTCTCGCCGCACCGGCAGGAACCCGAAAGCAGATGAGCGAAGGTCCCGCCGTCTTCCTGTGCAAGCCCGCCCGCGTGCTCCTCGCGAGAGCAATGCGCGTAACGGCCGTCGCCGGAGAGGAAGCCTGAGCATCGTTCGCCTTTGCCTCGCGGCATTGAGTCCCATCCTCCGCAGACGAGACAGGGAGAACTGTTCGTGAACCGCGTGCCGCTCACGGCCTCACTCCGCGCTCCAGCTCCTCGGTGGAGCTCCCGGCGCAAGCGTTGACGCACGCTACGATCCGACGAGCGTTCGCGTTACCGTTGTCGTCGTCGGTGTCCATGCAGTAGGCCACGTCGGAGCCGGTCGCATCGGACCAGACGACGCGCAGGGAAACCTCGCCACTCGTTGGCAGGGCAACCGAAACGTGGTTTGCGCGTGCGGTCAGCCACGGCTCGGGCGTGTGAGGCCGTACGACGTTTGAGAACGGAACGACTCTCTTGATGCTCATCGTCCGTTCCCTTCCCGAGCCGGAATAGTGTTGTTCGCGACCAGAGCGGCCAAGGCGTCCGCTGGGATGCGTACCGAACGGCCTATGCGCACAAAGGGAATGCGCCGCGCGGCGAGCCAGCCGTAGACGGTCTGCTCCCGAAGTCCGATCGCGGAAGCAAACGTCCGGACGGTGAGGAGGCGAGGTAGAATAGATGCCTGTTCGGGAGTCTTGAAACCGGTCCTCGCGGGACCGGTTTCGCGTTTGTGGGTGCTCATGATTGCTCTGCCTCCCCTAGAGCGCTCTCAAGGCGGGAAAGCTGTTCGGCCGTCATGTTGTGCTCCCCGCGCTCGAAGCGGGAGAGCGTTGCCGTGGGTAATCCGGCACGGACCGCCAGTACCTCAAGTGGCAGGCGCGCCCGAAGGCGTCGTATGCGGTAGTCGGTCAACTCGGGAAGTCGGCGAAGGTGCTTTTGCTTTCTAATCATGTTTGCGATTCTCGGAAATCGCGAACATGTGTCGCCTAAACGTGCTGTATCGGGCGCTCTTTAGTCGCACTCCTCGCCGAAGAGATTCCTCAGGATGGCGCTCGCCAGGTGACCGTGGTGTCGGCGGATCAGGCCCGGGTGGCGTTTCAAGACATGCTTGATTTGCCGCAGCCCGGGCGTCACGTATCGCCTAGAAAATGATGGGAGGTAAAAGGTATCGCCGGCACGCGGCATGGCGGCCAGGCTCGCCGCTGACCATTCCCGGCGACGCCGCTCATCCCGTTCTAGGCTCTGACCTATCAAGACAGCTGTAAGAAGGACGGACTCGACTCGGAGTTCCTCGGTTTTTACCGAGATCCGAAAGGGCCGCTCGCCGAGATTGATCTTTATCCTCATCCCACGATCCTGCAGCTCTAGAACCGCCTTGTCTCGCCTCTTCCTGGGGAGTGTGAGTTCTCTCCTGAAAAAGGAGTAGGCGAGCGCCGCCTCATACCGTGCTCGTTGCAGGGGACCTCGCCGTAAGGCCGACCTTCCCCTCTGGAGCTTTACGTGCCGCTTGGAGTGTCCGCGCCGACGCCGAGTCTCTGTTACGGCTTCTTGAAGAGCGTCAAAGAGGAGATACCCGTCGGGACGGCCGGTGATCTCCTCGGGTCTGAGGAGGGCATCCAGTTCGGCCTCGAGCTCATACTCCAGCGCGCGAAACGAGTAGCGCCGCTTCTTTCCTCTATGAAAGGTGACGATTCTCCACTCCCTCGCGGCTCGGGCTGACCAAGACAGTTTGTAGCAAGAGGGCGGCGGAACGTCTTCGGATAGGGCGTTGACCTCATCCCTAAGTTGCCCGTCTACCGATCTCCGTTTCGTCCCCATTCCGCCGACCTCCCCTCGAAAAGAAAGGGCGGGGACGGCGCTGGGAGCCGGAAGTCCCCGAGGTGTACGGCCTGGGCTAGCCGCCCAAGCGATTCTACGCTCCAACGTTGACATTATAAACCGAAACAGTTTAGGATTAGTCCATGCGAAGCCCGCTGTCAAGAGACGAACGAGTTGAGTTCGCCCGCTATCTCGGAAGCCGGTCCTACGAGGCCCGGCTCGGCCGGCTCGGCCTCCGGCGCATTCAGGAGATAGCCCGCCAAAACGGCAAGAAGGGCGGGAGGCCGCGGAAGAAGTCGGAAGGCTAAGCGCGAACTACGCCTTAGGGAGAAATGATGGGTTGTGTTCGGAGGCTCAAAGGATCTTGGTGGATCGACTTTCGGGACGCCGAGGGCATCCGACGCCGCAAGCGGATCGGACCTGACAAGCGGGCCGCCCAAGACGTTCTCCGAAGCGTTCTTGGTCAGGTAGTCCGCCGAGAACACCTCGGTTTAGTCGAGGACTCGACGATCGGATTCGGGGACTTCGCCGAACTCTGGTTTAAGCGGGTATCCGGCTCCTTCTCGCCGACGACTCAGGCCCGGTGGCGAGTGATCCTCGACCACCATCTCAAGCCTGGTTTCCAAGGGGCACGCAAGAGCATCACCGCCGGCAAATTGGAGGAACACGTTTCGGATAGGGTGGAAGCGCAGGCATCACCCGGTTCGATAAACCTAGAAATCACTATCCTTAAACATCTGTTTGGCCGAGCCGTAAAGTGGGAGTACTTGGCCAAGGACCCCGCCAAGGATCTGCGCAAATTGCGAGAGAACCCCGGGCGGACCCGGTTCCTGTCTGAGGAGGAGATCGAATCCCTCCTGGCCGCTTGCCGGCCCGAGAGTCAGCCGGGAGCGACCTCGCCCCTGTTGCTTTCATATCTTCGCCCTCTGGTTCTCCTGGCGCTGAATTCGGGCATGCGCAGGGGGGAAATCCTTGGCCTTACCCGCCGGGACGTAGATTGGGAGAACAGGGTTGCCACCCTTCGGCGGACCAAGAACGGCGACGCTCGGCATGTGTTTCTTAACGAGGGCGCGATCTCCGCCCTTCATGGAATCCCGCCCAGGCTCGACTCTGATCGGTTCTTCCCATTCACCGGAGAACAGGTGACGATGGCGTTTCGACGTGCCTGCAAACGGGCTGGAATACCCGACTTCCGCTTTCACGACCTCCGACACACGTTCGCTAGCTATCACGCAATGGCGGGTATCCAAGCGAGGGGGCTCCAGGACCTGCTCGGGCACCGCGACGGGAGAATGACTACCCGCTACTCCCACCTGTCCGACGTTTACCTGCGATCGGCCGTGGACCAGCTCAAGCTCGGAACCGGAGCCGATTTGGGCACCCGTAGGGCACCCGGCTCCGGTCGAGTTAGCTAAGTAGTGGTAGCCCATACGGGAATCGAACCCGTATTTCGGCCTTGAGAGGGCCGCGTCCTAACCGTTAGACGAATGGGCCAGACGGGGCGGGAAAGTTAGCACACGTACTTTTCCTCATCAACCGCCCTTTCTAACCGGCGCCGGCGGCGCGGAACATGCTCGCGCACCCCAAAATCCGCAGCGCATCGAAGTCGAAGGAGTGAGACATGAAGAAATCTGCGTCGTACCTTCTCGGGGTCGTCGCGTTCCATTGCTCCGTCGTCCTGTCGGCGCAGGAATTCTGGAAGCGCGTTCCGGTCGTCACGCAGGTGCAGGGGGCGGTCTTCTACCGGACCTCCCTGACCGTCGGCAACGACAGCGGCACGAAGGGATCGTTTTTCGTGATGACGAACGACTGAGGCTGCCCTCAGGCGGCGGGAGGCCTGCGGCAGAAGCGCTCGAGGCAGGAGCGCAGCTTCGTGAAGTTGACGGGTTTCGAGAGGAAGTCGGCGACCCCGGGGGCATCCTGAATGAACGCCATGCCGGAGAGCAGCACGACGGGGCACTTCTTCGCGCGCCGATCGGCGGCTCGCTTCGCCAGAAACTGCCAGCCGTCCATGACCGGCATCATCAGATCGAGGAGGATCAGTCCGGGCGACTCGATCTCCGCGAGAACCTCCAGCGCGCGCATCCCGTTCTCCGCCCCGACGGCGGCGTAGCCCTCGTCCTCCAGAAACTGGAGCAGGCCCTCGCGCGTGGCGGAGTCGTCGTCGACCACCAGCACGAGGTCGCGCGCCGCCGTCATGGCCGGGTCCCCCCGGCGGCCGGGAGCGACGGCGGCGGCGGATCGGAGAGCCCGGCTACCTCGAGAAGCAGCCTCTCCCCCGAGGTCTCCCCCTCAACCCGGCGCCGCATCGCGAGCTCCAGCTGCGCCATCGCCTGCCGGGCGAGGACGCGCAGCCCGCTCTGCTGATCCCCGGTGAGCGTGCGGGGGCGCTGATCGAGAACGCAGAGGGTGCCGATCGCGAACCCATCCGGAGCCACGAGCGGAGCCCCCGCGTAGAAGCGGATGTTGGGCGCGTCCGTGACGAGCGGGCTCGCCGCGAACCGCTCGTCCAGGGCGGCGTCGGGCACCACCATCACGGCGCTCCCGAGGATCGTGTGGGCGCAGAAAGAGACGTCCCGGGCGAGCCGTTCGAGCGGCGTCCCGACGCCCGCGAGCAGCCGCTGCGTGTCCCGCTCGATCACGGAGACGAGCGCGAGGGGCGTTCCGCAGAGCTGGGAGGCGAGGCGTGCCAGGTCGTCCAGTTCCGAGGAGGGCGGCGGCGCGGCCGGCGCGTAGCGCTCCACCGCCGCCAGCCGCTGCGCCTCCGAGTCCGGAACCGCGGCGGCCAGCGCGGCGACGACGCCGGAAGTCGGCTCTCCCCGGTACGCGGCCGCGAGCGCCAGCCGCAGGTCCTTGACGGACTCGAAGCGATCCGCGGGCTTCTTCTGCATCGCGCGCTCGATCAGCACCGCGAGGGGCTCCGGGATGCCCGGCGCGGCCAGCGCGATCGGTTCCGGCTCCTCCTTGACGATCATCTCGAGCAGGCGAAAGAGATTCTCGTTCTCGAAGGGCTTGCGATGGCTGAAGAGTTCGTACGCGAGCACCCCGAAGGAGAAGATGTCCGTCCGCAGGTCCACGGAATCGCCGCACACCTGCTCCGGCGACATGTAGGCGGACGATCCGACCGCCACACCGGTCCCCGTCAGGACGCTCGGCGCTCCGATGACCTTCGCGACGCCGAAGTCCATGATCTTGATCATCCGGTTCTCGAGGATCCGCACGTTGGCCGGCTTGACGTCGCGGTGCATCACGCCGGACCGGTGCGCGTACTCGAGCCCGAGCGCGATGCCGAGCAGAATTTTGATCTTCTCGGGCGTGTCGATCGGGTCCCGCCGCGTGATGATCTGGGAGAGGTCCTCGCCGCTCAGAAACTCCTGGACGATGAAGGGGGTCTCGCCTTCCATGCCGAACTCGAAAACGGTGGTGACGTTGGGGTGCTGCAGCCGCCCAGCGAGCTCCGCCTCCTGGAGAAAGCGCGCCTGGAAGTCCTTCCCGAGGCTGCAGGTCTTGATGGCGACGTGGCGCTTGATCACCGGATCCCAGGCCTTGAAGACCGTGCCGAACCCTCCGGAGCCGATCCGCTCGACGATCTCGTACTTCCCGATCGACGCGCGCGGCGCTCCCTCCGCGTTCGGCCCTGGAGAATCGCTCGCGGAGAAGTCCCGGCCGTTCCTCTTCTGCAGATCCGGCCAGAGCTTCAACAAGTTCTCCCGGTTGCTCAGGAGCCCAGGGTCTCGATCAGAGTCCGCAGGTCTTCGGCGTGCTCTTCTTCCTTGGCCAGGATCTCCTCCATCAGGCGGCGCGTCGTCGGGTCGTCGTTGGCGAGGTAGCGAACGATCTCGCCGTAGGATTCGATCGCCACCCGCTCGGCGACGAGGTCCTCCCGGATCATTTCGAGAAGCGTGGTGCCCTCGACGTATTCCGAGTGGCTGCGCATGTTCAGGCCCTCGGGATTCAGGTCCGGCTCGCCTCCGAGCTGGGTGATCCGGTGCGCGATGAGATCCGCGTGCCCCTGCTCCTCGTTGGCATGCTCCAGAAACTCGGCCGCGACGGCCTGGGCGTGGATCCCGGCGGCCATGAAGTAGTGCCGCTTGTAGCGAAGGACGCAGACGATCTCGGTCGCCAGCGCCTCGTTGAGGATCTTGACCACGGTGTCGCGGTCGGCGCGGTAGTTCTCCGTGACAGCGCCCTTCTCCATGTGTCGCCGCGCGCGGGCGCGCAACTCCTTTATGTCGGTCAGAAAAGGCGCGTGGTTCTTCTTCTTGCTCGGGGTCTTGGAGTCCGTCATGTTCGTTCCTTTCCTTCGAGGTCCCGTTCCGGCGAGAAGAAGGAGTCTATTCCGGTAATGGGTCGGAGGAAGGGGGCTCGGGTTCCCGGACCGGCTCCGGCGCGTCCCGGCGGCCGGGGTCCACGACGGGAACCTCACGAGAGGGATCGTCGATGATCGGAACTCCCTGCGGCAGCGGGTCGTCGATCGGCGGGCCGCGGAAGACGAGAAGGTCGGACGCGAACGCGTCGCTCGGCCAGATCATCGGTAGTCACCCGGAGTGGGGCCGGGCGAGCCCGGCCCCCCGGATTTTCCGTTCAGAGCATTTCCTGACGAGCCTGCTTCGCGCGAGCCGCGCCGATGGCCGTCTTGACTTCCTTCTCCTCCTCGGGCGGGGGAAGGACGGCCGGCATTCCGAGCGCCTCGATCCACATCTCCCGGCACCAGCCCGCCGTGTGGTACAGGTGCTCGTCCTCTTCGTCCTCGATCTCGTCGTGGGCGGCCTTCAGGGCCGCGGCAGTCTCGCCCTTGGATTTCTTGGCGGCCTCGCCGATGAGCTCCCAGTTGAGATGATCCTTGGTCTCCGCGAGGACGACGCACTCCGCGGCCACGATCTCCGCCGCCTGGGGGTTGCCCGCCTCGAGAGCCATCTTCATCGCCTGGACGAGGGACTCGCCGATGTGCTTGACGACCTTACGGCCCGGCGTCTGCTTCTCGGTGTCGAGCCCCAGCTTGCCGAAGACGTCCTTGACGATCTTGACGTGGTTCTTCGTCTGGCTGAGGTACTCCTCCCACTCCTTCGCGAGGTCCTTGTTGACGGCGCAGCGCAGGGCGGTCGTGTAGACCTGGACTCCTCCCAACTCCGTCTCGAGCGCCTGGTACAGAAGCTCATCGAGCTGTTCTTTGTGCATGGTGTTCTCCCTCCATTCGGTATTGCGGCAAGAACCGGGCTTGCCGTGACTCCCCGAAATGCACGGCCCGTGCCACCGTTCGGAGGACTACATCTGCGATCGGAAGAGCCCGGCCATCCTCTCCAGGACCTTCTCCGTCCAGGGGCGGCTCGTCCACTCCGCCAGCGAGATCCGGCGCGAAAGCGCCTCGTCCGCCTCGAACGTCCTCGTCATGCGCGCGGCGAAGGCGGGGTCGAGCACGTTCAGGTTCGCTTCGTCGTTGAGCCGGAAGGAACGATCGTCGAAGTTCGTCGAGCCGACGGACGCCCAGCGGCCGTCCACGATCATTACCTTCACGTGGTACATCGTGGGTTGAAACTCGGCGATCTCCACCCCCGCGCGCAGGAGCTCCCCCCAGCGCGACCAGGAAGCCTTGCGCGTGACCTCCGCGTCGTTTTCCGGCCCTGGCGCGATGATTCGCACGCGCACACCGCGCCGGCGGGCCTCGACGAGCGTTCGAACCGACAGATCGTCCGGAACGAAGTAAGACGAGGCGAGCAGGATGCTTTCCTTCGCCGCGGCGATCGAGAGCAGGTACATGATCTGCACGCTCTCGCTGCCCTGGCCCGAGGAGCTCTTGAGGACCTGCGCCGACATCTCCCCCGCCGGCGCCAGCGCGGGAAAGTAATCCTCCCCGTGAAGCACCTCCGCGTGCGTCTTCAGCCAGTTGTCGAGGAAGACCGCCTGCATCTGGGCCACGGCCGGCCCCTCCAGGCGAAAGTGCGTGTCCCTCCAGTGGTCGGGATCCTGCGCGTGGCCCAGCCAGAGATCCCCGATCCCGACCCCGCCCGTGAATCCGACGCGGCCGTCCACCACCAGGAGCTTGCGGTGAGTGCGATGGTTGAGGCGGGCGAGCGTGTACCAGCGCAGCGGGTGGTAGCGCTCGACCTCGACCCCGGCCTTCCGCATCCGTTCCAGCAGGGGCTTGTCCATTTTCCCGCTCCCGACCCAGTCGAGCAGGACGTGGACCTTCACGCCCGCCGCCGCGCGGTCGCAGAGCGCGTCGGCGAACTCCGATCCGATCTTCCCGGACCAGTAGATGTACGTCTCGAAGGTGATCGTCCGCCGCGACCCCCGGATCGCGCTCAGCATCGCGGGGAAGATCTGATCGCCGTTCAGGAGCTCGACGGCGGTGTTTCCGGCGAGCAGCGGCGCCCCCATCAGCACTCCCATCGAGCGCGCGAATTGCGGATCGGCGACGGAGTAGAGATGCGGGATGCGGTGGTTGATCTTTCGCTCGCCCGAGGACAGATTCAGGACGAGAATCGTGACGATGAGGGTCCCGACCACCCCGGCCAGGACCGCCCCGATTCGCGAGGTGCTTCCCCGCCCTGTCCGCTTCCGCTTCATCGAAAGAGTTCGAGCGCCGCTCAGGCGTTCCAACCGAGGGATATTCCGTCAGTCGTAAGACAGCGAGAGACACGGGACCGTCGCCCCCGAAGGGGCGGGTCCGACTTGGCGGGGAGTATTGGGTGGGATCGGTTCGAGTTTTTCACAGAACCTTGCCATCCGTTGAAGCAAACGGAATGCCAAGTCTGGTGGTTTTCGAGGGTCAGGCGACGGTCGAGGCCGATTGGGTGGGCTGAGAGACACGCCGAACCACCTCCGCCGTCTTTTCCCCCGAAGCGTGCCGGGCGATATCCGCCTGAGAAAGGATTCCCCGGCACTGTCCGGACGGGCCAACGACCACGATCCGGCGGATCCGATTGGCCTCCATCAGGCGGCAGGCGTCCTCCAAGCTGGTCTCCCCGTCGACGGTCAGGCAGGGCCGCGACATGCAATCCCCCGCGGTCAGCGTCGCCGGGTCTCTGCCCTCGGCGACCACGCGGCAGGCGATGTCCCGATCGGTCACGATCCCGACGGGTTTCTTCCCGATCCGCGTATCGACCACCGGGATCGCGCCGCAGTCGTGCTCTACGAGCATCCGCGCCACCTCGGGGAGGGGGGTCGAGGCCAGACAGCAGGCGGGGTCCGGGGTCATAGCGTCGCGGACGGCGAGCCTCGCGGGAGTGGCCGTCACTTCTTCTTGCTCCCGCCGGCGCTCTTCTTGCGAGGAACCTTCCCGCCCTGGCGGCGCGCCTCGGAGAGTCCGATGGCGATGGCCTGCTTGCGGCTGGTCACCGTCTTCCCCGAGCCCCCGGATTTCAGCGTCCCGTGCTTTCGCTCGTGCATCGCCTTCTCGACCTTCGACTGCGCCTTCTCCCCGTACTTGCGTCCACCGGATTTCTGCGATTTCGCCACGTCTCCTCCTCGCCTTCAAAAGCTGCAAGATTCGGACCGGCCGTCCGCCCCGGCACCCCCTTCCGACCCCTTTGGCACGGCCCATGCTGTAGCGAGCCTCGGACCTTCCCTGCCGTGGATGAACCCGGCGGACCGGAGGTTCGAAGCGGGAACCCGTCGGGGACCCAACGAGAACGAGGAGGAAATCATGAGGCGTCTTTCAGGAATCCTTGCGGTGGCCGTGGTCATGGCAGTCGCCATCGGCGCGTGCACGACGACACAGAGCCCGGGGCGTCAGGTGGACGACAGCAGCATTCACGCCGCCGTCAAGGCCAAGCTGACCGCGGATCGCTTCTCCAACATCGTCAACGTCGACATCAACGTCACGAACGGCATCGTCACGCTCGCGGGAGAGGTGCCGAACGCCCAGGTCCGGGCCGATGCCGAGAAGGAAGCGCGGATGGTCAACGGCGTGGTGAAGGTGATCAACAACCTTCAGGTCAAGGGCACTTCTTAACGCCGCGTCCGATCGAACCGTCGGTCATCGAGCCGGGGCGACCCGGCTCGAAGTGTTTCTGGCGCTCGGCCCACCCCAGTCCGGAGCAAGAAAAAGGCCCCGCTCTCGCGGGGCCTTCGCGACTCGACTTTGCGATCAGCTACGCACGGAGCCCGCGAGCTTGTTGGCGCCCGCCAGCCCCAGAACCAGAAACAGCAGGAAGAGGAAACCGAAGATCGCCGCGAACACCTTCGCCACCGCGAAGGAGGCGCCCGCAACGCCCGTGAAGCCCAGGAGGGCCGCCACGAGACCGATCACGAAGAACGTCAGTGCCAGTTTCAACATAGCCAATCACCCCCTTCGGAGCGAAAGGGACTGCAAGAGGAATGCCCGCGTGCGGAGCCGGCACGGATCTCGCTTGAATCCAGATCAGACGAGAAGAGGAGACTTATGCCGAGCTACAAACTGCCCGATCTTCGATACGACTACGGCGCCCTCGAGCCCCACATCTCCGGGAAGATCATGGAGCTGCACCACGACAAACACCATGCGGGCTACGTGAAGGGAGCCAACGACACGCTCGAGAAGCTGGACCAGGCCCGGAACGAACAGGACTTCACCCGTCTCGGCGCCCTGGAAAAGGCGCTCGCCTTCAATCTCTCGGGCCACGTCCTCCACTCCCTGTTCTGGCAGAACCTGACCCCCAAGGGCGGCGGCCGGCCGGACGGCCCGCTCGGCGAGGCCCTCCAGCGGGACTTCGGAGGATTCGAGAAGTTCCAGCGGCAGCTCACCGAAACCGCGTCCTCGATCATGGGCTCCGGTTGGGCCGCCCTCGTCTGGGAGCCGCTGGGCGGCCGCCTGATGACGACCCAGATCTACGACCACCAGTCGAACCTGAGCCAGGGCGGCATTCCGATTCTCGTCCTGGATGCCTGGGAGCACGCGTTCTACCTCCAGTATCAGAACCGCAAGGCGGAGTTCTTCCAGGAGGTCTGGAACCTCTGGAACTGGGAGGACGTGAGCCGGCGGTTCCTCTCCGTCGGAAAGCTCGATGTCTCGCTCTCCGGCGCGTCGAGCTAACTCTGAGATCACTCGCGCTCCATCGCCCATGGCACAGACTCTGCAGAGAGCTCAGCCGGGCTCTCTGCCCTTGCTCATCGGTCATCCAACCAACCATTAACGGAGGCAACCATGGAACCTCGGACTAAATTGGATATGGGAAGCGCGGCGGAGGCGCAGGATCAAAAGGAAGGGCCGGTCGCCCGAACTCTCGAATCCGTGACATCGAAGCTTCCCTCCGACGTCTGGCTTTGGGCGTCGGTCGGATCGATGCTCGTCTCTCTGGGACTCCAACTCTCGGGTCACAAGAAGACCAAACACGCCAGCAATTTCATCGCGCAGTGGGCCCCCACGTTCCTCATTCTCGGTCTCTACAACAAGCTCGTGAAGGTCGCCGGGCACGATCGAGTGTCTCGCTGAGTCGTTTCTGACGTCACGTCCAGCTCTGAATCCGGGACCTCGGCGCCCTCCAGCGGGACGACTCGTACGACAGGTGGAATTTCCGAAAAACGCGCAGCGATCCCCGAAGAGCGATCGGGCCCGTTCGCGCGGATCTCGACCATCCATCCCTCGGGCGCGCTCAGGGCCCCGGACCACGAGGCCCGTCGGCCGCTTCGCGCTTGCCTGGTTCGGGACCTGCGCCGCGCGCGACGCGCGAGCTCAGAGTAGATCGAGCGCGTCGACGCGGCTCTCCCGCTTCACCTGAGCCAGCGTGCAGTCGCGAGGCGCCTTGTCCGGGCGCCATCGCAGAAAGCGCGTCCCATGGCGAAACCGGCCCTGGGAAAAGTGGTCGTATCGGATCTCGACCACCAGCCGAGGCGAAAGCGGATCCCATTCGCCGGTCCGTTCCGTCGACCAGCGGCTGGGACCGCCGGGCGCCTTCCCGGTGAACCCGGGCTTCTCGACCAGTTCCTCGAGCTGCGGGGTGAGCTCGCGGCGATGCGCTGCGGTCAGGCTCGAGCAGAACCCCACGTGATCCAGCCGCCCCCGGCCGTCGTAGAGCCCGAGCAGGAGCGAGCCCACGACCCGGGACTTCGCGGCGTAGCGGAAGCCGCCGACGACGCAGTCCGCCGTCTTCATCCGCTTGATCTTCTGCATGCCCGTTCGGTCTCCGGCGCGATACTCCAGGTCCAGCCGCTTCGCGACGACGCCGTCGAGGGCGCCCCCGGCGGACGCGAGCCACCGTTTCGCCTGCCGCAGGTCGCTCGTTGCGGGAGACAGCCGCAGCCCGCCCTTCTTCCCGAATCGCTTCGCGGCGAACCGCTCCAGCGCCGCCCGGCGCTCGCGCAACGGCCGGGCGAGAAGGGAGATCCCCTTCTCGTCGACGAGGAGATCGAACAGGATGAACAGCGCGGGCGTCTCCGAGGCGAGCTTGAGGACTCGGCTCTCGGCCGGATGGATTCGCTGCAGGAGATCGTCGAAGGACAGGCGCCCCTCGACGGGGACCACGATCTCTCCGTCGATCACGAACCGCTTCGCCGACGAAGCGCGCACCGCCGCCACCACGTCCGGGAAGTAGCGGGTGAGGCTCTGCCCGGCCTTGGACTGGAGCTCGACGTCGTCTCCGTCCCGGAACGCGACGCAGCGGAACCCGTCCCACTTCGGCTCGTACTGCCACGAATCTCCCTCCGGGATCTCCGCGACGAGCAACGCGAGCATCGGCTCGATTGGCGGCGCGATGGGAAGAGTCACAGGAGCGCATCCATGCGGAAGCGTCCGCGGGCCTGGAGGAGCGGCTTCCAGAGATCGCCCAGCCTCCGGATCCGGTCCCGCACGTTGTCGATGCGGAAGTCCTCGATGCGGATGCCTTCCTCGACCTCCTTCCAGGTGACGGGGGTCGAGACCCCCGCGCGCGGATGCGGACGCACCGAGTACACCGACGCGAGCGTGCGGCCCCAGGCGTTCTGGTTGTAGTCGACGAGGACGCGGCCCTCGGGCCGCTTCGCCTTCGTGTATTCGGCGGTAACGAGCGAGGGCTTGCGCGCCTCCATCACGCGGGCGAACTCCTTCGCGAACGTCCAGACCTTTTTCTGCGTGGGGCCCCGGACGATCGGCACGTACACGTGGATTCCCCGCGAGCCCGTCGTCTTGGCGTAGCTGGGCATCCCCAGGACGTCGAGGGCCTCCTTCACGAGGAGCGCGGTCTCCCGCACTCCTTCGAAGGTCGCACCGGGCACGGGGTCGAGGTCGAAGTGGAGGTAGTCGGGCCGGTCCACGTCGTCGCAGCGCGCGTACCAGGGGTTGAGATCGATGCACCCGAGGTTGATCACCCACAGGAGCGAGGGCAGATCCTGGATCATGGGGAACTCCACGACGTTCGTGGACGCGTGCTCGATCGAGCAGGTCTCGATCCAGTCGGGCCGCGGCGACGGCGCGCGCTTCATGAAGAAGAACTCCCCGCTCGCCCCGTTGGGATAGCGCTTCATGACCATCGCGCGGTCCCGAAGGTGCGGGACGAGGACCGGCGCCACGTCGGCGTAGTACTGGAGCAGGTCCCGCTTGACCAGTCCCAGCTCGGGCCAGAAGGGCTTGTTGAGGTTGGTCAGCCGCACCGTCCGGCCTCCCGGGGAGATCTCGAGATTCTCCGCGTCCCGGGGCAGCGCGAACTTCGGGATCGGCGACCTCCGGCCCTTCGGCACGGCGGATCGCAGCCGCGCCGGATGATGGTCCCGCGTGGCGCGCGGCGTCATGGCGCGCCTCCCGGAGTGGAGGCGGGAGCCCTCCGGCGCAGCGGAGGAAGCTTCGGGGGGCGCCGGCCGTGGAGCACGGCCCCCTCGACGCTGGTGTAGCGGAGCTCCCGGCCCGCCCGCGCCCGGCGCAACAGTAGCCCCCCCCGGCTCATGTCCCCGCGTCCCACGAAATCCGGAGGAAAGAGAAGCCGGGAACCGAAGACCTCGAGGAGCGCGTCCACGTACTTTCCCGTGGCGACGCTGCCGAGCAGGACGACCCGTGCCTCGGGCCCCGCTCGCTCCGCCAGCGAGCGCGCGTCCCGTAGGAACGGTTCCCGAAATCGCGAGTTGCCCGAATCGATCGCGACTTCGGCGAAGCCGCACAGGTCCTCGGCGTGGACGATCGTGTCCGGCGGAAGCAGCCCGTCACGCGCCGTGATGACGAGAGTCCCGGGGAGCCCGGTTGCCCGCGGAGCGAACCGCGTCGCATAGGCGAGCTTTCCGCGGAAGTAGAGCCCCGACAGGAACGCGAAAACCTCGCCGACGGGCGCCCCCGGGCCCTCCCGCAGGCGGACGGCCAGATCGAAACGCGCTTCCTGGCGCAGGAGGATTCGAGCGCGCTCACCCGAGCAGCTGGCCGGCGAGAGCAGGAATACCCGATGCGCCACTCAAGTCCCCCACGCAAGGAGCGAGCCACCGGGGAATGGATATTGCAACGGGCCGGCGCAGGAGGCCGCAATGGCAAAACAAGATTCGCGGAAGTCGTCGGCGAGAAAGAAGAACGGCACGGAAGATCCCCCGGGAATTCTTTCGCGCCTCGGGGCGATGATCAAGGGAGACGAGGGGCCGGCGGAGAAAGCGGAGGGAGCCGTCAAGGCGACGGACCTTCTCAAGGCCGACCACGACAAGGTCCGGGACCTGTTCAAGCGGTACGACGACGCTCGGGGAGCCGCGCGGGCCGAGATCGCCCAGACCGTCTCGCGGGAGCTCACCGTCCATGCCGCCATCGAGGAGGAGGTCTTCTACCCGGCGCTCGAGAAGAGCCGGGAGAGCGACACCGTCAAGATGGTGCGAGAGTCGTTCGAGGAGCACAAGATCGTCAAGACCCTGATTCGGGAGCTCTCGGAGACGAGCCCGCGGGACCCCCGGTTCGAGGCCAAGTTCACCGTCCTGCGGGAGTCCGTCGAGCATCACGCCGGCGAGGAGGAGGACGACCTGTTCCCCGACGCCGAGCGAGACCTCGGAGACGAACGACTGCTCCAGCTGGGCGACCGGATGCGGGAACGCAAGGAGGAGCTGATGCAAGAAATGGAGCGGGGTGGCTCCGCCCGGGCGCAATCGAAGCCGTCGTCTTCGAGGCAGCCCGCCCGCGCCTCGGGTCGGAGATCGGGTGGAAAACGCCCGGCCGCCCGGCCGCGAGCCTGATCCTGGCGGGGCGCGAGCGGAGGTTCCCGATCGCCGGGAGCCTCCGCGCCCCCCACTCTCCCTAGGTCAAGTCGCGGGGAAGGTCCTGCAACCAAGAATCGTCGCCGTCGTTGGGGTCGTCGGCCGGACTCGGAAGTCCGTCGTCGCGAACCGCGCCGGAGCGCATGAATTCCTCGCGGTCGATCCCCTCGCCCGTGGCGGATCCCGAGACGATCTCCCGAAACGATCCCGCCGCGTCTCCGGTCGACGCGAGGGTCTCCGCTTCGTCCACTTCTGCGCCGTCAGGGCTCATTCCCGCGCGCACGGTCCGTTCCGGGTCGTGGGTGAGTCGGAAGGCGGGGTCGTTCTCGTACTTATCCCTCATCGCGCACTCCAATAAAAAATACGCCGGGCGCGCCCGCAATGCGGCGCCGCCCGGCGACGATTCCCGACGCGATCCGATCCTTACTTCGGTACGGCCGTGGGAGCCATGTCCATCGTGGTCGTGGTGGTCGTGGCCGTCGACGTCGACGCCTCCGGTGTCACCGCCGCCGAGGCGGAAGCATCGGTCGTGGTAGACGTCTCCGTCGTCGTCGTGGTCGTCTCTTTCTTCTGGCAGCCGATCGACAGGGCGGCCACTACGACGGCCAGGGCAAGGAACCTCTTCATGACGTTACTCCTCCTCAAAAATCAGCCGTTCCGGGGCTGCACCTAGCGAATTGCAAGATCCGTTCCCAGGTCGATCCGCCTGGTACAACGGTTGGAACTTCCCCATCGTTTCACAGTTGGGTTCGCCTTTGTCGAGCGCGTCGCCGCCCGTAGTCTGGGGTGAAAAAGAAAAAGCCCCGACGGGCCTCGAAGAACCGTCGGGGCAAAGAAACCCTATTCGGAATCCTCGGACTCGCTGCCGGAGCCGGAGTCGCCCGTGCCCTTGGAACCCTGGCCCTTCGAACCCTGGCCCTTTGAGCCCTGATCCTTCGAGCCCTGATCCTTCGAGCCGGAACCCGTGGCGCCCTCGCCGTCTCCGAACCCGGAAGAACGGCCCTGACCCTCACGCTTGTTGGAGTCTCCACCGGGCTCGCTCTGGCCCTGCTTGCCGCCCTGGCCCTGGCCCTTTTGGCCCTGACCCTGCTGGCCCTGGCCCGGTTGACCCTGACCACTCTGGCCCTGACGCCCGCTCGTGGACTTGCTGTCGTCTCGATTCGCGGATTCCTTGTCGCGATTTTCGAAGTTCCCCATTTTCGATCTCCTTGTTCGATCGTTTCGGGCTCCATTGCCCTCGAACGCACAATGCAGAAAACGTGCCGCACGGAGGATAGGCTCCGATGCTGGCAGCGAGATTGCTAGGTTTCGCATCGGAGGCATTCCATGAAGTGTGACCGTGACGGTTGTCGCTGCACGGACGCGACGTTCGAGCAGGAAGGAAAGAAGTACTGCGGCGAGGGCTGCGCGGAATCCGCGATGAGCGGCGGCGCCGGCCCGTCCACCGCTTGCCGATGCGGCCATCCCGACTGCGCGGCGGTGTAGGAGCGTCGGGAACGACTCGAAACAGGCAGCCCCATGCGCCCGATCTGGAGCGGACACATCACCTTTGGCCTGATCTCGATTCCCATCGCGGTCTACTCGGCGGTGGAGGCGTCGGAGCGGGTCTCGTTCCGCCTTCTCCACCGGAAGGACCGAGCGCCGATCAAGTACAAGAAATTCTGCAGCGAAGAAGACATCGAGGTTCCCAACGACGAAATCGTTCGCGGCTATGAGATCGCGAAGGGAGAATTCGCCCTCGTCGAAAAGGAGGAGCTCGACGCGGTCGAGGAGGAAGCCGGGGCCGGCGACGGCGACATGGAGGTGCTGCAGTTCGTCGAGTTCGGGGCGCTCAACCCGCTGTCCTTCGACACGCCGTACTACGTGGGTCCCCGCAAAGGCGGCGAGAAGGCCTATGGAGTTCTCCGCGACGCGCTCCTCGATGCGCACCGGATCGGCATCACGCGCTTCGCGCTCCGCACCAAGCCCACCCTGGGAGCCCTGATTCCCGGCCCGCAGACGATCGCGATCGAGTCGTTACGGCCCTTCGAGGAGCTCCGCGATCCGAAAGACGTCCCGGTTCCGGCCTCCGCCAAGAAGTCGGCCGAGGTCAAGATGGCCCGAATGCTCATCGACCAGATGTCCTCCGAGGGCTGGGACCCGTCCGAGCACCCGAACACCTACCGCAAGGCTCTCGAGAAGCTCCTCGCCTCCAAGCGGCGCTTCAGCGTGAAGGCCCTCACGGAGCGAAAGGGAGAAAACGTGGTCGACCTGATGGACGCGCTGCGCAAGAGCATTGGTCAGGCCCGTCCGAAGGCGCGCAAAACGGCGGCCCGCAGGGCGGGGGCCGCCTAAGGGGCTTTCCGGCTCCCGACCCTGCCCCGGACCGAACCCGCTTCTTGCCGGAACTCCTTGAGCGCGAAGCCGGACTTGGGGCTCGAGTCCGCTTCCACTCCACGGGCCGCGCCGGAAGAAAGAAGGCCCCGGCGAGCCGGGGCCTTTTCCTCCACGATCCCGTGGATCAAACGACTTTTCGACCTTGGATCAGGTTGATGATGAGGATGACGACGGCGATGACTAGCAGGATGTGGATGAAGCCCGACATCGTGTACCCCGAGACCAGTCCGAGCACCCAGAGGATGAGCAGTATGACGAAGATTGTCCAAAGCATGTTTTGCCCGTTTTCCTTTCCGGGGTGCCCAATCGGCCCCCGCCGGGGAATTTAGCGAATCTCGTGCCAGCGCGATACTACTTCTTGCGGACTCCGGCGGCCTTCTTCTCCGTCCGGCCGGCGGGGCGGAGGGCGCGGGGCTTTCCCGTCCCCCGCGGGAGCAGGCTTTCCAGGACCTCCGGAAGGATGGTGTCCCCCTCGGTCATGACGCACGCCCGGTGAACCACGTTGCGCAGCTCGCGCACGTTGCCCGGCCAGTCGTGGGACTCCAGCATACGGAGCGCCTCGGGGTCCCAGGACTTGACCCCGGCCTTCTCCTGCTCTTCGATCTGCCGCCGAAAGTGCTCGGCGAGAAGCGGGATGTCCTCCCGGCGCTCTGCCAGGAGCGGCAGCGCGATCGGAAAGACGTTCAGGCGGTAGTAGAGGTCCTCCCGCAGCTTCCCGTCGCGAACGGCTTCCTGGGGATCGCGGTTCGTCGCGGACACGAGCCGCACGTCCACCCGCAGGTCCTGGGATCCTCCCACGCGCCGCAGCGTGCGCGCCTCGAGAACCCGCAGGAGCTTGACCTGCAGCTCCGGCCCCATCTCCGTGATCTCGTCCAGGAAGAGCGTGCCGCCGTTGGCCTCCTCGAAATACCCCACCCGCCGCTTGTCGGCGCCCGTAAAGGACCCTCGCTCGTGGCCGAAGAGCTCGCTCTCGATCAGGGTGGGCGAGATGGCCCCGCAGTTGAACGCGACGAAGGGGGCGCTCGAGCGGCGGGAGAGGCGATGCAGGGTCTTCGCCACGACTTCCTTGCCGGTGCCGCTAGCGCCCGTGATCAGAATCGGGGCGCTCGAGCGGGCGACGCGGCGGATCGCGTCGAAGACCTTCATCATCGGCTCGGACCGGCCGATCAGGTCGCCGAGCTTCCCCGTCTCCTGCAGCTCGGCCCTCAGGGTCTCGACTTCGGACTCCAGCCGCCGGCGGGCGTTGAGCCTCTGGAACACGACCTCGAGCTGCGCCGGGCGAAGCGGCTTCAAGAGGTAGTCCGCAACCCCCGCGCGCAGCGCCTCGACCGCGCTGTCCAGGGACGCCTGGCCCGTGATCACGATGCCGTCGCGGGACGGGTCGGACTCGCTCGCCAGCCGGAACACCTCGATCCCGTCGCCGTCCGGAAGGTGGACGTCCACGACCAGGACCTCCGGCTGGAATTCCTCGATCGCGCGCGCGGCCTCTCCGGCGGTCCCCACGCAGCGCGTCTTGCCGCCGAGCTCCCGGATCGCCAGGTCGAGCCCCTGGCGGACCGCGACGTCGTCCTCGACGATCAGCACCTTGACGGCGGTTTTCTGCACGGTCCCTCCCGGGGCGGGGGGAGCGCCATTCGGTTTTTTGCGGCCTTCCGCCGGTCCGCGGGCCGTCGTGGGGCTCAGCGCGGATCCTCGGTGGTGCTCAGGAGCGCGTCGCGCCCTCTCTCGAACAGATCGAAGGCCCGCTCGAGCTCGCGGCGGGCGGTCGCGAGGGCCTCCGTCGCATCCGTGCCCCGGGACGCCAGGCGCGAGGCCCGCTCCAGGTGAAGCGAAACCGCCGAAAGCGGAGTGGCGACATCGTGGAAAAACTTGCGAAGCGCGACTTGCCCGGGGCGCTCGCTGCCCGGCACGGCCCTCTCGGTCATCGGCGGCACCATGCGCGCATAGTATCCTCGGAACCCCCGGTTGATCCTATGACAGATCACCTGCCCGACCACCGCGCCGATCCCGTCTCCGAGCGCTCCGGAACGCGGGGGGCTCTGCGCGCGCGCCTGCGCCTGTACGCGGTCGTCGGTCTGGCGATCGTCGGAGCGTGGTTGTACTTCACCATCGCCGCCGTGCTGGGACTCTACGACTCCACCGTTCGAATCGCGCGCTACACCGATCTCCGCGAGCGGGTGACGGACGCCATCGCCGGATTGCAGGAAGCCACCGACGGGCTCGATCGATATTCGCGCGAGGGCCAGGGCTTCGATCTCTCCCAGCACTACGCCGGGCGGGCGGCGATGAAGGCGTCTCTCGGCGCGATCCGCCGTCAGTCGCTGACCGAGGCGATGCATGGCTCGGTGCGCCGGGCAGACGCGGCCGAGGAGGTGTGGGAGGCGGCGTCCGACCGCGCGATCGCTGCGCGACGGGCTCCCCCGCCCGGCGAGCCCTTCGCCGCGCGGGACAACGAAGCCGGCCCGGCCGCGCGGAAGCTGCGGGAGATCATCTCCGATCAGGAGATCCTGTTCGGGCGCGGACAGTCGATCGCCGAGGCGCAGCTGAAGGGAAACCGCGACGCCGCGACGACCTCCCTGATCGTCCTCGCGGTCCTGATCCTCGTGGGGATCTCGTGGCTCCTGATGGACGTGAACCGACGCATCCTCGCTCCCTGCGGCGAGGCCTCCCGCGCGCTCGCCGACCTCGTCCAGGGCCGCACCCCTCGCCGCTTGCCGGATGCCTCGCCGGACGAGATCGGGGCGCTCGGGCGCCACCTCAACGAGGCGGCGCGCCAGTTCCTGGACCGCGGGCGCGTGCTCGAAGCGCGGGACATCGAGGCATCGGTCAACGCCGTGCTCGCCGCGGCGACGACCATCAACGACCTGGCGGGTTTCGGCTCCCGCCTCATGGACAAGGTGCTGGAGGTGACACAGGCCTCGAGCGCCGTGCTCTATGTCGCGGACGGCGAGGGAGACTTTGCGCCCGCCGCGGCGATCGGCGGGACGGCCGGGATGAACGCGACGATCGGCCGGGAGGAAGTGCGGCGCGCCGCGCGCGAAGGGCGGCCGATCCTGGTCTCCGTCGATCCGCAGACGCCCACGGTCGATCTGTTCGACGGCCGCATCCTGCCGCGGGAGAGCCTCCACGTTCCCCTCATGTACTTCGGACAGGCGGCGGGCGTACTGGCGCTCGGCGCGGTCCAGCCCTTCACGGCGCGGGCCCGCAACACGCTGACGGCGATCGCCCCGAGCCTCGCGGTCGCGCTGGCCAATGCCTCGGCCAACGAGCGCGTCGCGGCGCAGTCCCGCCGACTGGGGGAGCAGAATGAGCTCCTCGAGGAGCAGCGCAGCCGGATCGCGAATACGGCGCGCGAGCTCCAGCGGGCATCGGCCCTGAAGGACCGATTCCTCGCCGCCGTCTCCCACGAGCTGCGCACGCCGATGACGGTGATCCTGGGCTTCACCGGAACCCTCCTGCGCGGCACGCAGGGCGAGCTGAACCCGCAGCAGAAGGAGAGCCTCGAGCGCGTCCAGCGCAACGCGCGGCTCCTGCTGGGGCTCATCAACGACGTCCTGGACATCTCCAAGATCGAGTCGGGAAAGACCGAGTTCCAGCGCGACGTGGTGTCGGTGGACAACCTGCTGCATCAGGTCCAGAAGGATTTCGAGGAAACGGCCCGGCGAAAGCGCCTCTCCCTGCGGGTCGCGCCGTCCCCCGAAATCGAAACGGTCATCGGGGACTCCGCCAAGCTCACGCAGATCCTGGCGAACCTGGTGGGGAACGCGTTGAAGTTCACGGAGGCGGGGTTCGTCGAGGTTCGGGCCGAGCCCCGTGGCCCGGCTCGCTGGGCCCTGATCGTCAACGACTCCGGGATCGGAATCCCCATCGACGAGCAGGACACGATTTTCGAGGAGTTCCGCCAGGGCGAGTCCGCCGATCACCACGGCCACAGCGGCACCGGGCTCGGGCTCGCGATCGTTCGCAAGCTCGCCTTCCTGCTGGGCGGCGAGGTCTCCGTCCAGAGCGCTCCCGGCCAGGGCTCCACCTTCACCGTGATCCTGCCCCGCGACCTCCCCGAGCTCGAGACGATGGCGGCCGTCGGAGCCCCGGAGCGCGCGGCGTCGGCTGGCGGCGATCCCGGTCCCGCGGAGGGGGCGGGCTCCCCCGCCCATCCGTCCCGCACGCGCGGCCGCGACGGATAGCGGGGCCCTTTTCCGATGGCCCGGATTCTGATCGCCGAGGACTCGCCCGACATCCGGGCCCTCATCCAGATGCTGCTGGAGGGAGCAGGTCACGAAGTGATCGCGGTCTCCGACGGGCGCGCCGCGGTCGCCGCCACGCGGAATCGGCGACCCGACCTGGTGCTCATGGATCTCTCGCTGCCCATCCTCTCCGGCTGGGAAGCGGCCCGGCAGATTCGCAACGATCCGGCGACCGCCCCGATTCCGATCGTCGCCGTGACCGCGCACGCGATGCACGGAGACCGGGAACGCGCCATGGCGGCCGGATGCGACGGATTCATTCCCAAGCCGATCGACGAGGAGACGTTCCCTTCCCGCATTCTCGAGTTCGTGGGCACGCGGCGTTCGGTCTCCTCCGCGGTTGAGCACCGGCGCGAAGCCTCTCGAACCGATCCGGGGCGGATACTGGTCGTCGACGATCAACCCGAGGTCGCGGAACTCCTCCGGCTCGACCTGGAGGCCGACGGACATCGGGTCGTCGTGGCCGGCAGCGCCGCGCACGCGGTCGCGTCTTTCGAGGACGACGGCCAATTCGACCTCGCGGTCATCGACGTCATGCTCAGCGGGGATTCCGGCTACGCGCTGACCGAGGAGCTCACGAAGCGAGGCTCGGAGTACCTTCCCGTGCTGCTCCTCACCGCGGGGACGATCGACCGTGACCGGGGATACGCCGTCGGCGCGGACGACTTCATCGGGAAGCCCATCGAGACGGTCGAGCTCCGGGCGCGTGCGCGATCCCTGATCCGGGTGGGCCGGGCGATTCGGGAACAGGGGCGCGTCGGCCGCGAGCGCTCGGAGGCGTACCGCAGACTCGAGGAGCTCGACCGGCTCAAGTCCGAGTTTCTCTCGACGGTCTCGCATGAGCTGAGAACTCCGTTGAACACCATCATCCTGCTGGCTCACCAGCTCGAGCGGGGTACCTCCGCCTCCGAGGGCGAACGCCGGAATCGGGATGTCCGTCTCCTGCGCGAGGCCGCCGAGTCGCTCCGACGAATGATCAACAACATCCTCGACCTCGCCAAGATCGAGGCGGGGCAGCGCGATCTCCATCCGGAACGGATCGTGTTGCGGGACCTCCTCCAGGAGACCGCGAACCTGCTGGAGCCCCAGGCCGCCGCGAAGAGCCTCGCGCTGACGATCGAGGCCGACCCGGAGCTGCCCGAGACCCTTCACCTCGACCGGGAGAAGGTCTCGCGCGTGCTCGTCAACCTGCTTTCCAATGCCGTCAAGTACACGTCCGCGGGGCGCGTGGTGCTCTCGGCGCGGCCCTGGCAGGAGTCCGTCACGTTCGAGGTCCGAGACACGGGCGCGGGAATCCCGGCCGACATGATCGGCAAGGCCTTCGAGCCTTTTCGCCAGATCCGCACTGGGACGGGAGAAACCTCGGGCGGCACGGGACTCGGGCTGACGATCTCCAAGCAGCTCGTCGAGCTCATGGGCGGCGACCTGATCCTGGACAGCCGGGAGGGAGAGGGAACCCGCGTGTCCTTCACGCTTCCCAATCTGCCCGCGTCGGAGGCGAGCCCCGAGAGTCCCGAGCCCGCGCGATCCCCGGGCGGAGGTCGGGTCTCCGCGCGGCCCGCGCGCGTCTTGATCGTCGAGGACGACGAGGCCTCCCGGTACGGGTTGGGACAACTACTCCGGTCCGAAGGCTACGTTGTGAGCGAAGCCCGAACCCTGGGGGAAACGGACGCGGCGCTCGATCGCGAGGCCCCGGACGTCATCGTCCTGGACATCACGCTCCCCGACGGCGACGGCGCCGTCTGGCTGAGTCGCCGGCGGTCCGGCTCTCCCGAGGCGATGCCTCCGGTCATCGCGTTGACGGGGGTGACGGCGGACGCGGACACGCAACGGATCCTGAGTGCGGGAGCGTTGCGGGTGCTCACGAAGCCGGTCCACGTCGCGCAGCTGCTGTCGGCGCTTCGCGAGCTCGCGGATCTGAGCCGCGCTAGACGGTGAGATTGTCGACTGTCGCCAGCCCGAGGAGGAGGAAGATCACAAACAGGAACGCGAACACGAATCCCAGGATCTTCGCCACAGCAAAGGGCACGAGCAGGAGTGCGATTGCGGAGAGAACCAGAAAGGTCAGGGCCATCCTCAGGAGCGTCATGTCCCACCTATACGGCTCGGCGGGGGCCGCCATCGACCCCCGCCGCCGAATGAAGAATTACGCGTGGTGCTTCATGTGGTGCATCCTGTGCGCGGTGTACGGCGCCACGGCCGTGATCTTGTCCCCGCCATCGGTCTTTGTGTAGGTGACCTTCACCCGCTGGCCGACGGCGACGTCGCTTTTGAACGCGACGTTGTCGTTGAGGTCGAAGCTGTAGTCCTTGTTCTTGGGACCGGTGACCGTGATCTTCTTGCCCGCCTCGTAGGTCTTCACCGTTCCAACCACGATCTCGGTCTTGACCTTGGTGTTCGGGCCCGGGCCCGTGTGCTTGGTCGTCGTCTCCGTGTGCATCTTCGGAGCGGCGGCCCCGGCCTGGGCGTCGCTCGTGGCTTGGGAGAGCACCGCGACGTGCTCGGTCCCGTCATCGGCCTTGTGGTACGACACCTTCGCCATCTGGCCCACGACAATCGAGCCCTCGATGCGCGCCATCTCCTTCTTGTCGTCCAGATCGAAGGAGTAGGTCTTGTCGCCGGGACCCGTGATCTTGATCTTCTTACCGGCCTCGTATTCCTTGACCATCCCGACCACCGTCTCCATCTTGATCTTGATGTCGGGACCCGGGCCCTTCTGCTTGATCGTCGTCTCCGTGTGGGCTCTCTCCTGGGATTGGGTCGTGTTGGTTTGGGCTCCCGCGCCTGCCCCTGCCAGGAAGTAAACGGCGATCGCCGCGCCTGTGATGCGTTTCATACTGTGATCCTCCCAATGAGGCTCTGAATTGAGCCATGACCAAACAACCTTCAAGAAACGTGCCGTCCGCGGGATCGCCAGCTAGCGGCCGGAGGGCGTGCGCGCTGGGGATTTAGCCCCCGTCCCGCGCTTCGACACCCAGCTCCTGCAGGCCTTCTCGCTGGCGAACGCGGGAGCCTTGAAACGGCGCCATGCGTCGCCGGCGCAATCGCCCCGTTCCATCGGGCCGGGGTGGCTCCTGGGCGTGCGCCGGTACATCGGCATGCTGGATCGGGAGGTATCGACCGCGGCCGTGCCCGAGACAGGCGTGCGCGATGCCGGTGTCCCCGGCACTGAAGCCTGGGCGGACAACGCGGATACGGTCCCCCCGAACGCGTAAGCGACGAGGGTGAGTGTCAGTCTCATGCGCCGTCCTCTCAAACCGCGCCGCGGAGGGTTGTCCTCCGCGCCGGCGGGCATTCCCATGAACTTTCTTCGCTGAAGAGTTCGAGACCCCATGTCTCACCGCCCTGTAAGTCAGGCGACGCGCCCTGGACTCTCGATCGCTTCCAGCGCTAGCGGAATTCCACGACCCGGGTTCCGGGGCGAGTGCGAGCGTCCGCATCCGGGGCGGGTCCGCGCTTCGTCATCACGGACGACTGTCCCTTCACGGAGCCGGAGGGACGCTGGACGACCCGCGTGTCGCGGCTCGCGGCGGGCGTGGGCCAGCACGGAACGGTCGGGCTCCCCGGGGTGAGGTTCGCGGGATACGCGTTGGGGCAGAAAAAGGGCGAAATCCGACACAGCATCGACATCTGATCGGAGCACGGATTCGGCGATGCCGTAGCTGCGTGAACCGAGAAGACCAAAGCCAGCAACATCTCTTCCTCCTTTATCGGCGCGGCGGACCGACCATCGGTTTCCGCCGCCGTCCCGCCGTCCGAAATAGCAAGACCCAGGCCAAAGGGACAGGTCGGCGCAATGCTTGTGACGCGGATCACGCGCCCCTAGCGCGCGATTTCGTTCGGACTGTAGAAGGAGGCTTTCTCCGTTTCGTACCACGACCGGGCCCCGATCAGCCGCACACTCGGAGTCCCGTTCGAAGTACTCACTCCCACGTTCAGTGGACCGGTGTCGATGAGGAAGATTCCCCGGCTTCGATTTCCACGCGCCTCGTACTCTCCGAGGATGTGGAAGCCGCCGCCGCGCGCGTCGAGGTTCTGAATGCGCGTCCGCGCCGGAGCGAGAACGACGTTCGTCGTCGCGGTGAGCCCGTCCAGGTCCAGCAAACCCCGGGTCCAGCGCGGCAGGCCGACGCCGAGGACCGCGAGCAGCGGTCGGCCGTCTCGGAACTGCGCGTCCACGCGCGCGTGCAGCCCGTTCGCGAGCCGGGCCGCGGGCAGCTTGAAGCGGCCCCACCAGCCGCGAGCCGCATCGCCGCCCGAGGCGACGACGTCGGAGAGCGCGAGCTCGCTTCCATCCAGATCCATCGTGTCGGACTCGAGCTTCCAGTTCGACGCGCGGAGCGTCGTGCGCAGGTGGCCGTTCAGGTCCACGCCGTTCGATCGCGCCCGCGCGGCCCGGACGTCGAGCTCGACGAGCGCGGAGCCGACGCCCTCCTCGACCGTGCCGGAGACACTCAGCGTGCCCCGGCCGCCCTCGAAGCGCGGATCCCCACCCGGGAAATAGTGATTCAGGAATCCGACTCCGGGACAGTGCCCCTGGAGACGAAGTCCCGCGCCGAGCTTGTTCAGGACCTGGGAGCCGTGAACGCGGCGAGGGTCCCACTCGCCGATCGAGGCCTGCACCCGGCCGGACACTCCGGTCGCGACGGGAACCGACGCGAGGAGTATGCGTCCATCGTCGAAGTCGATCGCCGCCGGGCCCACGTGCGCGCGCTGCCCGGACCGCAGGAGAAACGCTCCGCGCAGCCGGGCGCCGCCCTCGAACCGATACGAGCCGATCCAGATCTCGTCGAATCGATCGACGGTGAGGTTCCGCACGTCCACGGTCCAGGGACGGCCGTCGTCTGCGGCGGGCGGCTCGGGTCCCGCTCGCCGCAGCGGCGGGTCCGTGTATCCGGGAATCGGCGGCAGGAAGCGCGCTCTCTCGATCGACGCGGGTGGGTCGAGCTTCTCCCGCAGCCGGAAGCGCAGTCCGGTTCCCCGCGCGCCCACGACTCGAAACGTCCGCGAGAGAAGCGCCGCCAGGGAGTAGTCGATCCGCGCCTCCCCGAGAAGGACGAACCACTCGACGTTGGGGTCGCTGCTTCGGATGCGCAGGTTCTTCACGCGGATGCGGCCGGGCCACGTGGACACGGCTTCGTCGTAGTCGATCAGCGACGTCTCGGGAGTGGTGTTGATCCAGGCCCGCAGCCGGGGGCCGGACAGCAGCCAGCGAGTCAGGCCCGCGTATGCCAGGAGCAGCGCCCCCGCAATGAGAACCGCCCCGAGAATTGCCCATACGGTTTTCCGTGCGAGGCTCGCTCGGCCCTTGCGGCGTCTGGACCTCGGGCGCTTCACCGCGTACGACCGCAAGGAACGAGCCAACCGGGTACTCCGTCGCCTCAGCGGTGCCCAAGGAGCCGTTTGGCGACTCTCTCGGCGAGCTTGCTGACTCGGTTCGCGGCGGTCGCCGCGGCATTCTCCTTCGTCAATCTCCGGGCACGACCGAAACGCCGGCTCCCCCGCCTCCGGGCGGGATCCGACTCGAGACGGGCCCCCGGGCGCTCCGCCACCGGATCTGCGAAGCCATGGCGCGCGAGCCTCAGCTGAAGGCATTGCCGGTAGACGACCTCCCAGTCCTCGTACGGGCAATCGAGCCTCGAGACGTCGCGCGCGATTCTCTCGAAAAGAATGTCCGAGCCGCGGCTTCGCCCCGATCCGGCCCCATTCCATGCAGCCTTGATCTTCCGCTCTACCTTCTGGGCGGAGGGGTCGGTCGTCTGCAGCGCCGCGGTGTGCGTGGCCGTGGCCGCGATGACGGCGTGCGCGCGCGCCGTGGCGCGCGGAAGTCCCCGAACGGTCGCGCCGTGGGGATAGATCGTCAGCTCGAGGTCCGGCCCGCGGAAGAATAGAGGCCGACCCGTGTCCTTGCCGACGACGGCGGCGGTGAGCTTCAGGATTGCGGCGATCGTCCGAGCCATCCAGGGAGGCCGCTCCGGCCGGACGCCCAGCCCGTCCCGATCGAGGGCGAGGCGGACCTCGCGCACCACGTCCTCCTGGACACCCTCCTCCGCGATCAGCGTGATGTGCTCCTCCTGCATCCCGCGCAACGCCGCCGCGAGCTTCTGAAACGGAAGGGCGAAGAAGGCCACCGTGAACGCGCTCGAGATGCCCAGCGTCAGGGGGAAGCCGGCGACGAAGTTCTTCCATCCCCACTCGCGAATGCCCTCGCGCCGCTGGACCACGATTCCGACGGCGAACGGGACGAGGAGCGCGAGCGAGATCCATACGATGCGGAGAGCCCCGCCCGAGATCCACTTGGGCAGTGGCGCGAGGGTGAGCACGAAAACGGCGACGCGGGGAAAAGCGATTCCGGCCAGGAGCACGGGCCAGAGAGCAACCGCGCCCACGACGGCGGCGAGCAGGGTCTTCTCGTTCTTCTGCACGTCCCCGAACAGCGCGGACACGGCCCACCCGAATATGGACTGGATGACCTTACCCGCCGAACGTCGAATCAGCCCGAGGAGGCCCTGGATCAGCAGCATGAATTTGTCCCGCCGGGCGGCCTCACTTGGCGCGGAGCCGGGAGAGCTCCAGGTCGAAGCCCGGGAGAATCGCCCGGAAGAAGGCGTTCTGGATCAGGCGCCCGATGACCTGCAACGTGCTGGAGCCGGGGCTGTCCACGGGCCCCGAGATGTCGGCCTGGGTCGCCACTTCCTTGCGCGGATGGTTCTCGAGCAGGCCGGCGACGCCGTCGACGAGGCGCTCGTAGAGCTTTCGGAAGAGGGTCTTGTCCGCGTCCTGCCGCTGGTCGTACACCTTCATGTCCCGAAAGAGGGGCTTCACGTATCCCTGGATGGCTCCGTGGGCGACCGCGAGCTCCGTGTAGAACGAGAATGTCCCGGCGACGACGTCGAACTTTCCGTAGGAGCGGAACAGATCGTTCATCGCCGTCATGGGGGTGTCCTCGATCGCCCCCTTCAGGTCGAAGCCGGAACCGGCGGAGTCGCCGCGAAACGTCGCGGTGGCGGTGGTCTTCCCCTTGCCCATGAACCGCCCCTCGAGACGGGCCACGGCCGGCCCGGCCTGGAAGCCGTTGGAGAAGTTCTCGAGGTGCACGGACACGGGCGAGAAGAACGCCCGGTAGCCGGGAGACTTCGCCTTGTTGACCAGCCCGAAGTTGCAGTTCTCCAGCGTCAGACGGTCTACGCGCAGGACCGTGTCGGGATCGCGGCTCGCGTCGCGGGCGGCCTGGCTCACCGCCTTCCTTTGCTGCTGCTCGGTCGTCGCCGTCCGAGCCGTGTGCACGTAGTCGAGGCGCATGTCTCGGATGGTGAGGTCCTGCAGGTGCGCGAGCCGCACGTGGGGCGCGTATTCGACCTCTCCCGCGAGGGCCATCGTCCCGTTCTCGATGTCCATGTTCGCCCGGGCGATCATGGGCCGGAAGTAGTCGACGGGAATCCGGTCGAGGTTGAGCAGCACGTGGATCCCGGGGAACGGCTCCGCGAGAAAGTCCGCGTGACCGTCTAGGTTCGCGTGGCCGGACTCGAACACCACGGCCTCGGCATGGATCGGAGACGGATACGTCCGGTCTTTCGAGTGAATGTTCCGGATGTTGTTGGCGCGCAGTTGGAGGCGGGTGACGTGCAGGGGACGCTTGGGGTCGTCGTCCACGTACGTCAACTCCCCGTCGCGAACCCGGAAGAGGTTGATCTTGAGCGGATAGATCTGCTCGAGCGCCTGCTGCCATCCCTTGCTCTGGACTGGGGTCGGATCGTTCGCCTCCGAGCGCAGCTGGGCCAGGTTGCAGTACACGACCGGCCGGTCGAGAAGGAAGTCCGCGACGAGGCGCAATGCCAGGAGCTCCCTCCACTGCAGCGTGGCCTGGAGCCGCGGAAAGACGGCCACGGCGGGCTCGGGATTGGCGTTCTGGCGGATCGTGAAGTTGTCGAGTGTGAGCCCGAAGTCGAAGGGACGGATGTGGAGCCGGGAGATTCTCACCGTGTACCCCTTGAGGCTCGAGTTCACCCGGCGCTCCATTGAGCGCCGCATCGGCTCCTCGATCAGGGGAGGCAGGACGATGAGGACGAGAAAGATTCCTGCCACGATTCCCATCGCCCATACGGCGAGGAGCCGGCGCCCAGCCAGGCGCGGAGCGAACCCCGCGGGCCTCCGGGAAGGCGGGCGAGGTTTCGGATTCGCGGACATGGAGGGCCTACTCGCAACGGTTGTGCCAGCCGTCGAAGGCGCGCGCTACGATTGCGGCGAAGACCCGGGGTTCCGGGCGACGTCTCCATCTCGAGACTCCGGGCCCAGGAGTTTCTCGATCATCCTCTCGAGCTCGCCGAACTCGAACGGCTTCGGAAGAAATCGTCGGCGCCGAGCATCCGGGGCTTCCCGATGCGATCCGGGTGCGCGGACATGACGATCACCGGAGGCGGGAGCTCTCCTCGCGCATCCAGATGAGGGCGGTCTTTGTCCAGCCGCGGCATCCATAGGTCGAGAATCACGAGATCCGCGGGCCAAACGGACCTCCGCCCCTCTGAAGAGCAAACCTGCCAGTCCGACGCGTCAGCTCTTGCGCGCACCGGCCAACTTCTCGGCCGCGTGCTCCTTCCCCTGGAGAACGGCCTCGACGGCACGGTCGGTCCGGTCGGTTCCGGACTCCGCCTGGGCCGCGGCCTCGAGCACCGTGTGGTCCGCGACCACCTCGTCGCTCAGATACTCGTGGAGCCAGATCCGTTCGATGATCGGGTACGCCGCGAAAACGGGCAGGATGAGAATCGCCCCGAGGATGCCGTAGAGGGTGCCGCCGAACAGCAGGGCGATCATCACGACGAGGGGGGAGAGCCGCAGGCGCTTCCCGTAAACTCGCGGCACGAGCACGTAGTTCTCGAAGGCGTGGTAGAGCAGGTACAGGATCACCACCGCGCCCGCCGCGAAAGGCGATACCGTCAGCGCGAAGATCGCCGCCGGAATCGTGGAGATGAAGACGCCCAGGATCGGCAGCACGTCGCAAATCGCGGCGAGAACGGCCAGGGGCAGCGCGGAGGGAACGTGGAAGAAGCTCAACACGCCGAAGGCGAAACCTCCATAGAGAACGGAAGTCAGGAGCTGCCCGCGGACGTACGCCCTCACTACGTCGGAGACGGCGGGAACGGTCTCCGCCATCTTGCGGCGGTGGCGGCGCGGAACGTAGGCGAGGAGCCAGGCGTAGGTACGCTTCCCGTCCATCATCAGGTAGAGCGCGAGAACGAGGACCAGTACCGTTCCGAGCACGAGCTCGAGGACGAGCTGACCCCAGGCCAGTGGGCGCTTGAGCGTGTGCGCGACCTCGGGCGAGGAGGGAATGTCGAAGACCTGGCTCAGCAGGCCCCCCAGCACCGGGTGGTCCGGCCCCAGGTGCGCCTGAACGTTTTTTCGGTAGGCGCCGATGTTGCCCGCGAGCTCCATGGATTGCGTGACGAGGGGCGGCACAACGAGAAGGACGAAAGCGGCCAGCACCGCGACGATTCCGGCGGAGATCAGGCCGACGGCGAGGCCCCGCGCCCAGCCGCGGCGTTCCAGACTGTCGACCGCGGGCCACAGCGTGATCGCCAGGACGAGGGCAAGGATCAGGAGAATCAGGCTCGGGGCGAGCTTGAGCAGGATCCAGACGCACGCCAGGGTCAAGAGAACCTTCAGGATGGTAGCAACCGGGACGCTCAGTCGCACGGCCACCGCATCGTCCGCATCGGGACGCTCCGGGAGGCCCGGAATTTGGCTTTTCACCACACCGGCGTCCGCAAGAAGCGTGCCGCGGAGGCTGAGGACGGGATGACCTGGGCACGGCCGTTGCTAGCTCAACCCCCCATAGATAGTAGAGGAGAACCATGACGCGTACGAGCGAACGGGTCTTTGCGATCCTGGCGATGGGACTCTGCCTCCTAGCCGGCGTCGCGGCGGGAGCACCCGTCAGCGTGAGCGTGTCGGTCTTTCACGAGCAGCTGGCGCCGCACGGGCGCTGGGTATCCGAGGCTTCCTACGGAGACGTCTGGATTCCGTCGGGCGTGGCCTCGGGCTGGGAGCCGTACGCCGACGGGGAGTGGGAGTACACGGACTACGGCTGGACCTGGGTGTCCGACGACGCCTGGGGGGACGTTCCCCACCACTACGGCACGTGGGCCAGCGTCGATCCCTACGGCTGGGTGTGGGTGCCCGGAACGGTCTGGGCCCCGGCGTGGGTGACCTGGGCGTACACGGACGACTACGTTGGCTGGGCGCCCGTTCCTCCCAGCTTTGCGCTGACCTCCCGCGGCTACTACGGCGCCCCGATCGTGGTCCCCGCCACGCGATACATCTTCGTGCCCGCTCCGCGATTTGTGGGAGTGCGCGTCTCGACCGTCCGCATCCCCCAGGCTCAGTCCGTCACGATCTTCACCCGCGCATCCAAGACGACCCGTTTCCAGGTTTCCAACGGGATCGTCCGCGTGCAGGGTCCTCCCGCCGCCCGGATCGAGCGCGCGATGGGCCACAGGCTGGAGCGGGTGCCGGCGCAGCAGCTCCGGGTCCAGCCCACCACTCTCGCGGCGGCCGGCGTGACGGGATCCCGGAGCATTCGGGTCGTGGCACCGGCGGCGCAGGACCGGGCTCAGGGGAACGAGAAGGCGGCCGCGGCTACCAAGAGGCCGGATGGCGCGCACCAGGCAACCCACCGCCCCGCGAAGGCGCGGGACGCGAAACCGGCGGCCTTCGATCGCAGCCGCTCGGGACAGAAGGCTCGGGCGAACCAGCCCGTCACGCGCGCCGACACGGGAAAGCCCGCTCCGAAACGGGCCGAACCTCACGCTCGGCCGGCCCCGCCGAAACCCGATCGGAATCCCGCGGCGAGCGGCGAGCGTCCGAAGAATTCGGGCCCCGACGCTCATCCACCGGCCGAGCACAAGGTCCGCGCCGCGCCGGTCCGCGAGTCGGGCTCTCATCCTCCGGCGACGAACGCGCGTCCTCCGGCGGAGCGCAGGCCGCCGCCGCCCGCGCGGAACTCCGCGGAGCCGAAGCCCCCGGACAAGGACAAGGAGCCTCCCCGGACGCGCTGAGTCTCGACTCGGGCCGGTTCGTCTCGCCCTGCTAGGCTTGGCCCATGCCTCGGACGAAGATCGTTTGCACGCTCGGGCCGTCTTCGCGCTCGCCGGAATCCCTGGCCGGGCTCGTGCGCGCCGGAATGGACGTCGCGCGGCTCAACTTCTCGCACGGCACCCACGCCGAGCACGCGGAGACCCTGGTGTCGCTGCGCGCCGCCGCCGCGGAGGCGGGCCGGCCGGTTGCGATCCTCCAGGATCTGGCGGGCATCAAGATCCGCATCGGTGAGATCGCGGCCGGACCCGTTCGCCTGGAGACGGGAGGCACGTTCACGCTGACGAGCCGGTCGGTTCCCGGCGACGCCTCCGAGGTCTCGGTCCGATTTCCGGATCTGGCGCGTAGCGTCGCCGCCGGCGACCCGCTCCTGCTGTCGGACGGCGAGCTCCAGCTCCGGGTGGAATCCGCGACGGCGGAGGATATCCGGTGCCGCGTCACCGTCGGCGGGAGGCTCTCCTCGCACAAGGGCATCACGCTTCCGAGCGGCTCGATCATGGCGCCCGGCCTGACGGCGAAGGATCGCGAAGATCTGCGCTTCGGGGTCGCGCACGGCGTCGACTACATCGCGCTGTCCTTCGTGCGGACCGCCGGCGACGTCCGCGAGGCCCGAAGCGAGCTGGCCGCGCAGGGATCCGCCATCCCGCTGATCGCGAAGATCGAGAAGCACGAGGCGATCGGCCACATCGACGAGATCCTGGCGGAGTCCGACGGAATCATGGTCGCCCGCGGCGACCTCGGCGTCGAGACGCCGCTCGAGCACGTGCCGCTTCTGCAGAAGATGCTGATCGAGAAGGCCAACCGCGCGGGCAAGCCCGTGATTACCGCGACCCAGATGCTGCTCTCGATGGTCGAGAACCCGCGGCCGACGCGCGCGGAGGTCGGCGACGTCGCCAACGCCATCCTGGACGGGACGGACGCGGTCATGCTCTCCGAGGAGACGGCGGCGGGGCGTTACCCGCTGGAGGCGGTCGCGACCATGAAGCGAATCGCTGAGGATACGGAGACGGCGTTCCCGTACGAGCAATGGATGCGGCGGTTCGAGGACCGCAGTCTCCAGAGCCTTCCGGAGGCGGTCGCCGGGGCGGCCTGCGAGCTCGCCGAGCACATCGGCGCGGCGGTCATCATCGCCTGGACCGAGTCCGGCGCGACCGCGCGCCTGGTCGCGAAGCATCGCCCGCGCCGCCCGATCCTTGCGCTGTCGACGTCGGCGGCCACCGCACGGCGGCTGGCGCTCGTCTGGGGAGTCATTCCGCTGGTCGCCGAGGAGGGCCGCGACACGGACGCGATGATGCAGAAGGCGCCGGTGCTGGCGGCCGCGCGCGGCCTGATGCGACCGGGACAGAACGCGGTGATCACGGCCGGTATTCCGATGGGCGTCGCCGGAAGCACCAATCTCATCAAGGCGGCAGTCGGCGGCCCGTGACCTCGGAGCACCCCCGCACGCCCGCCCGCCGCAGCAAGACGCGAAATCTCGCGCTCGCCGTCGGGTTCTTCGTGCTCGGCGTCATCGGCGTATTGGTGCCGATCATGCCGCAAATTCCGTTCTTCATCATGAGCGCGCTCTTCCTGTCGCTCGTGTTCCCCCGCGTCCGCCGCGCCATCCGGAGCTTCCGCAAGCGTCATCCCCGGCTGGACTCGGCGTACCTCTCCTGGCGGAGAAAGGCGCGAACGAAGCGAAGGGAGAAGAAGAGGAGAAGGCTGGCGCCCCTCTAGTCCATCTGCCGGCGCAGAACGGTCGGAATGTCGAAGTCGTCCCTCGAGGACGCGTTGGGCCCGAAGCCGCCGGAGTCGTCGCCCCGCAGAAACGGCGGACGCAGGGGCTTGCTTCCGATGGTCAGCGGCTTGGGCTCTTCGGCGTCGATGTCGGCGAGGTCGCGCTCGAGCCGGTCGAACCCCGTCGCGATCACCGTGACCTTGACGCAGCCCGCCATCTTCTCGTCATTCACGCAACCGAACAGGATCTCCGCGTCGGGATCGGCGGCCTGCTGGATGATCTGCGCGGCTTCGGTGACCTCGAAGAGCGTGAGGTCGGCCCCGCCCGTGATGTTGATCAGGATGCCTCGCGCCCCCTCGATGGACGCGTCCTCTAGCAGCGGCGAGGAGATCGCGGCCTGCGCCGCGTGGATCGCCCGATTCTCTCCGTCGGCCACCGCGGTCCCCATGAGCGCGCGGCCCATGTCCGACATGATCTTGCGCACGTCCGCAAAGTCGAGGTTGATCTCGCCGGGACAGTTGATCAGGTCCGAGATTCCCTGGATCGCCTGACGCAGAACGTCGTCGGCGATCTTGAACGATTCGTAGAGCGGGGTATTGCGCTCGACGAATGCGAGCAGCCGCTGGTTGGGAATTGTGATCAGCGTGTCGACGTGGTCGCGGAGCTCCCGCGACGCCCGCTCGGCCTGGCGCATGCGCTTCTTGCCCTCGAACTCGAAGGGCTTGGTCACCACCGCGACACAGAGCGCTCCGGCCTCCGCGGCGAGCTTGGCGATGATCGGGCCGGCTCCCGACCCCGTGCCGCCGCCGAGCCCCATCGCGAGGAAGATCATGTCCGCGCCCGCGACGGCGTGCGCGAGGCGGTCCTGGTCCTCGAGCGCGGCGTTCCTTCCCACGTCGGGATCCGCTCCCGCACCGAGGCCCTTCGTCAGGCGCGCGCCGATCTGCAGCTTGTTCGGGGCCGCGCACTTGCGCAGCGCCTGGAGATCGGTGTTGCAGGCGAAGTACTCGACTCCCCTGACCCCCGCCGAGATCATGCGGTTGATGGCGTTCGATCCGCCGCCGCCCACGCCGATCACGCGTATCGTCGCCGGCGACGCGTCGCCCCCGTCCAGCTCGATCGAGAGCTTGCGGTTGTCGTCGTCCATGAACTCGATCATGGGTCCTTCCCTCCGTCCCCGTTTTTTCGAAACCATCAGAAGAAATCCCGGATAAAACGCGAAACCGAACTGGCCGCGTGGACGAAGGCGCGGGCCCTGCGGCGCGCGGGCTTGTACCGGTGGCCGTAGAGCAGGAGGCCCGTCGCCGTCGCCCACTCGGGACGCGAGACCACGTCTACTAAGCCGCCGACTCCCGCGGGCACGCCCCGGCGGACCGGCCCGTCGAAGATGCCCTCCGCGATCTCGGCCATGCCCTCGAGCTCCGAGCCGCCGCCCGTGAGCACGACGCCCGACCGGATCTCCTTGTCGAGCCCCAGCCGCTGGATGTCCTCGTGGATCAGGCCCAGGAGCTCCTCCGCGCGCGGCTGCAGGATGTCCGACAGGGTCGAGCGAGGGCACAGCTTCGGCGCGCGTCCCCCGACCATGGGGACCTCCACCATCTCGTCCTCGGACACCGCGGACCGGAGGGCGCAGCCGTACTTCTTCTTTAGCCGCTCGGCGTCGGTGATCGGGGCCCGGAGGACGACCGCGAGGTCGTTGGTGAAGTGGTCCCCCCCAATGGGAACCACCGCCGTGTGGACGATCGTCCCCTTCTGGTAGACCGCGACCTCGGTGGTGCCGCCCCCGATGTCGACCAGGCAGATGCCCAGCTCCTTCTCGTCGGGCGTCAAAACTGCCTCCGCCGCCGCGAACTGCTCGAGGACGAGCTGGACGACCTCGATGCCCGCCTTGTTCATGCAGGTCACGATGTTCTGGGTCACCGCCACGGGAGCCGTAACCACGTGGACGTCGACCTCGAGCCGGCTGCCGACCATCCCGAGCGGGTCCGCTACGCCGTCCTGGCCGTCCACCGCGAAGTCCCGCGGGAGGACGTGAACGACCTCGTGATCCTGGGGTATCTGGACGCCCCGGGCCGCGTCGATTACCCGGGCGACGTCCTCCTTGGTGATCTCCCGGTCCTTCCCGGCCACGGCGACGACCCCGCGGCTGTTGAAGGAGCGCACGTGGGAGCCCGAAATGCCCACCCAGGCGCGGGAAATCTGGACGCCGGCCATGATCTCGGCCTCCTCGGCCGCCCTCTTGATGGCCTCGATGGTGGCGTCGACGTTGATGATGTTGCCCTTGCGGGTGCCCCGGTTGGCGCAGGCGCCTTTCCCGATCACGTCCAGGGCCCCGGAGGCGCCCTGCTCGCCGATCAGCACGCAGATCTTGGAGGTGCCGATGTCGCACGCGACCAGGAATCCCTCGGGCTTGGACATCAGCGCGCCCCGTTGCGAGAGGTGCCGGCGAGATTTTGGGGAAGCGATCCCATCAGAGACGATTCCCTGCGCCGTAGGCTCCGACGAGAATAATGCGATCGGCAAAGCGGAGATCGATGGCCCGTGCCTCCCACCCGCGACTCTCAATGAAACCGCGCGCCTCGAGCAACGCTCGAACCTTCTTCGGAGCATCTCCCCGAAGAACTCGAACCGGCCTCCGGAAGATCCCGTCCATCATACCGAAACCGCCGTCCGGGAGCGAGGCGATTTCCAGGAGCTTCGAGAAATACTCCGGCTGCGCGGCGCGCAGGTCCTCGAGGAGACCGACGGCGTCGCTCATCCCGCGACGCTCGCCCGTCAGGATCACGTATTGCGCGCGATCGCGCCGCGCGTCGTAGGGAGCGATGAGGCGACCGTCCGCGCCGACCCACCAGAAGAGGTCGTTCTCGCGATAGAGCGCGATCGCGCGCCGCTCGGTCACGCGCACCGACAGCTGGTCGGGAAATCGCTTCGTCAGGGTGACGCGGTCGATCCACGGGTGCGCGGCGAGCTTCGTCGCCAGGGGCGCGAGATCGAGCGAGACGAGATTCCGCCCGTTCCACTCGGAGAGCGCGGTCAGGATCTCTTCGGTGCGGGCCCGGGAGTTGCCGGTGATCTCGAACCGGCGCGTCGCGAAGCGCGGGCCGCCCAGAAAATGGAACAGCCCGAACCCGGCCGCGAGGACGGTCGCGGCGAGCGCGGCGAGACGGAGGGCCGGCGGTTTCCCCCGCTTGCGCGAGGCTCCCCGCCTCCGGAGGAAGGGCGCTTCCCTACCCGTTCCGGCCACGCCTCAGGTACTCCTCTCCGAACTTACCGACGTCTCCGGCGCCCAGGGTCAGGAGGACGTCTCCCGGGCACAGCAGGCCCTCGAGATGATCAACAACTCGTTGCTTGTCAGATACATAAGAAACGATTCGCAGGCCGTTCGCGCGCCGCGTGGCGTCGGCGACCAGCTCGCCCGTCACGCCCGGCAAAGGTTTCTCCCGCGAGGGATATACGTCCATGACGACGGCGCCGTCCGCGGCCGAAAGCGCCCGGCCGAAGTCCTCCGCGAAGTCGCGCGTGCGCGAGAAAAGATGCGGCTGAAAGAGCGCGATCAGGCGGCGCTCCGGGTAGACCTGGCGCGCCGCGGCGAGGGTGGCCGCGATCTCGGTCGGATGGTGCGCGTAGTCGTCCACGACCCGCACGCCCGCCCGGTCGCCCTTCGTCTCGAACCGCCGCACGACGCCGGTGAAGCTCTCGAGCGCGCGGGCAATCGTCGCGAACGGGATCAGCAGCTCCCGACCGACGGCGATCGCCGCGAGCGCGTTCAGCACGTTGTGATGGCCCGGCAGTCGGAGGCGCGCCTCCCCGAGGCTCCCCTGCTCGGCGTCCCGGACCTCGAAGACGGTGACGCCCTCCTCCCGGCGGACGCGCGCCGCGGTCAGCTGCGCCGCCTCGGAGACGCCGTAGGTCACGACCCGTCGCTGGATCCGGGAGACGAGGCTCCGCGCCCCCGGATCATCCACGCACAGGATCGTCGATCCGAAGAACGGGACCCGGTTGGCGAACGCGGCGAACGCGTCGAGGATGTCGTCGAGGTCGCGGTAAGTGTCCAGGTGGTCGGCCTCGACGTTGGTGATGACCGCGACGACCGGGGTGAGCGCGAGGAAGGAGCGGTCGTACTCGTCGGCCTCGGCGACCAGGTAGTCCCCCTTGCCCAGGCGTGCGTTGGTTCCGAGAATGTGCACCTGCCCCCCCACGACGATCGTGGGGTCGAAGCCCGCTTCCGTCAGGACCATCCCCGTCAGGGAGGTCGTCGTGGTCTTGCCGTGCGTGCCCGCGACGGCGATTCCCTGCTTCAGGCGCATGATCTCGCCCAGCATCTCCGCCCGGCGGATCACCGGGATCCCCCGGGCCCGCGCCGCGGCCACCTCGGGGTTGGAGTCCCCGACCGCCGAGGAGATGACGAGCAGGTCCGCCGCCTCGACGTGCGACGGATCGTGGCCCGCCTCGATCTTCGCGCCGAGCTTCTCGAGGCGCCGGGTATTCTCCGAGCTCGCCACGTCGCAGCCGGAGATCTCGAGCGGGGTGGCGAGCAGGAGGATCTCGGCCAGCCCGCTCATGCCGACGCCGCCGGCGCCGACGAAGTGGAGTCGTCTCAGGCGGAGGAATCTCACCGGGCCGCCGCGGCCTCGGCCTCGTAGACGAGACGGGCCAGGTCGCGCGCCGCGTTGGGCTTGCCCAGCGCCCGGGCCTTCGCGCCCATCTCGATCAGGCGCTCGCGGTTGGAGATGAGCTCGGAAACGGTTCCCGCCAGGTTCTCGGCCGTCAGATCGCTCTCCGCGATCACGACCGCGGCGCCCGCGCGGGCCATGGCGCGCGCGTTCTGCATCTGGTGCCCGCCCGTGGCCGCGCCGAAGGGCACGAGGATCGCCGGGCGCCCCGAGGCGGCGAGCTCGGCGACGGTCATCGCGCCGGCGCGGCACACGACGAGGTCCGCCCAGGCCATCTGCTCGTGGAGGGACAGGAGAAACGGCTCGAGCGTCCACCGCGCCGGCATGCGGGGATACCGTCCCCTCGTTCCGGTCAGATCCTTGACGCCGGTCTGGTGGATCACCTCGAGGCTCGATTTTTCCAGCAGGACCGCGGCGCGCGCCATCGCCCGGTTGAGGACCCGCGAGCCCTGACTGCCTCCGAAGACGAGAAGCCTCCGGGTCGTCGCCTCCGGCAGGAGCGCGGGCGCCTCGAAGAACTCTCTCCGGACCGGCGTCCCGGTCAGGACGCCCGGCTTCTTCAGGTGCGCGTTGGCCGCGGCGAGGCCGACCGCCGTGCGCGTCGCGAAGCGGCTGAGGAACCGGTTGGCCGCGCCCGGCGTCGCGTTGGACTCGTGGATGACGATCGGAATACCGAGGGCCCTCGCCGCCATCAGCACCGGGACGCTGACGTAGCCGCCGACCCCGACGACGACACGCGCCCTGTGCCGCCGAAGAAGGGCGCGCGCCTGCAGGAAACCCTTCGGGAGGCTCGCCAGCGAGCCGATCTGCTTGGGCAGGGTCTTGCCCATGAATCCCGAGGCCTCGATGAGCTCCAGGGGAAATCCCGCGGCCGGGATCATGCGGCCCTCCAGGCCGTGGGAGGTCCCGACGAACAGGATCGAGGCGTTGGCCTTCTGCGCGCGGATCTCGTTGGCGAGCGCGATCCCGGGGACGATGTGCCCCCCCGTGCCTCCCGCGGCGATGACATAGGTTCCCAGGCCGCTCATGCGCGGCTCGACTTATCACGTTCGAGCGACCGGTTACACGGAATCGACGACCTCGTGCTGCGAGACGTTCAGGATCAGCCCCCCCGCGATCCAGGACGCGATCAGCGAGGAGCCGCCGTACGACACGAACGGCAGCGGGATTCCCTTCGTGGGGACGAGGGCCAGCACGACGGAGAGGTTGACCGCCGCCTGGACCACGATCATGGCGGTCGCGCCCGCGGCCAGAAAGCCCGCGAAGGCGTCCGGGGCGCGCCGGGCGGCGCGCAGGCCGCGCCAGGCCACGACCCCGAAGCAGGCCACCATCGCGAGGGCGCCGACGAACCCCAGCTCCTCGCCGACGATCGCGAAGATGAAGTCGGTGTGCGGAAAGGGCAGGAAGAAGAGCTTCTGCCGGCTCCCCCCGAGCCCGTTTCCGAACCATCCGCCCGCCCCGACCGCGATCAGGGACTGGATCGCCTGGAACCCCGCGCCGAGGGGATCCGCCTCGGGCCGGAGGAAGGACAGGAGCCGCGCCCGGCGGTAGTCGGCGGAGAGCATGAGGGCCGCGAGCACGGGGAGCGTCGCGAGCGCCCCGAACAGGAACCAGCGAAATCGCGCGCCGGCGAGCCAGAGCAGCACCGCGCACAGCATCACGTAGCAGGCCGCGGTCCCGAGGTCCGGCTGGAGAACGACAACGCCGGCGGCGAGCCCGGTGAACACGAGCGCGGGCAGGAGGGCGCGCTCCGGGTCCCCGGCCTTCTGGCCCTTGCGCGCGAGCTGGTGTGCCAGGAGAAGAACGAGCGCGACCTTGAGGAGCTCCGAGGGCTGCAGCATCACGAACCCCAGGGAGAGCCACCGGCGCGCGCCGTTGATCGGCGGGCGGAAGAGCGCGAACACCGCGAGCAGGAGCGACGCCGCGTACGCTCCGTATACGAGCCAGGGCCGGGCGAAGATCCGGTAGTCAGTCCGGTACACGGTGAAGGCCGCGATCCCGCCGAGTACGAGCGCGACGATCTGTTTGGTCAGGTATCGGTACGGGTTGCCGGAGGTCTCCCCCGCCGACACCGCCGAGGCGCTGTAGATCATGACGCACCCGAACAGCGACAGCGCCACCAGCGCCACGAACAGGACCTTGTCGGACGCGAGCTTACGGGCCATCGATGGTCCTCCGGGCCGGAGGATCGGAGGCCCGACGCGCGAGATCCGCGAAGTGGCGGCCCCTCTCCTCGTAGTTTTCGTACTGGTCGAACGAGGCGCAGGCGGGCGACAGCAGGACCGTGTCGCCGGGCCGGGCGAGCTCCGCCGCGCGGGCGACGGCGCGGTCCATCGTCCCGGACCGCTCGATCGTCGAGACGCCCGCGAGCGCCCGCTCGATCGTCTCCGCGGCATCGCCGATCGTGAGGACGACACGCGTGTTGCGCGCCACGACGTCCCGCAGCGCGCCGAACTCGCCGTGCTTGTCGCGCCCCCCCAGGATCAGCAGCACGCTGGCGGGCGCGAAGGCCTCGAGCGACTTTGCGGTCGCGTCCACGTTCGTGCCCTTGGAGTCGTCGACCCACCGCACCCCGCGCGACTCCGCGACGAGCTCGCTCCGGTGCGGCAGCCCCCGAAACTCCGTCAGCGCGGAGCGGATGGCTTCCTCCGGCGCGCCGAGACACTCCGCGGCGGCCAGGGACGCCAAGGCGTTCTCGACGTTGTGCGCTCCGGGCAGGGAAAGTTGCGCCGCCGGCAGGATGGACCGCGGACGTCCCGACACGTCGGAGACGAGGTCCCCCCCCTCGAGCCACGCCCCTCCGGAAGGGGGGCGTCCGCGTCGGGAAAAGAGAACCCGGCGCGCCGCAGTCGGGGCGGCGAGCGACGCGGGGTTGTCCGCGTTGACGACCGCGAAGTCGCTCGGCATCTGCCGCGCGAAAAGGCGGGCCTTGGCGGCCGCGTAGGCTTCGAACCCGGCATGCCGGTCGAGGTGATCCGGCGTGATGTTCGTCAGGACGGCCACGGCCGGATGAAACCGATCGATCGCTTCGAGCTGGAAGGACGAGACCTCGCAGACGAAGTCGCGGGGCGTCGTCTCCGAGAGGAAGCCCGAGAGGGGCGCGCCGATGTTGCCGGCGAGGGCGACGGGGCGGCCCGCGCGCCGCAGGATCTCGGCGATCCAGCTCGTCGTCGTCGATTTTCCGTTGGTGCCGGTCACCGCGACCCAGCGGTGCGGGCCCCGCGATTCGGCCTCCGCGATCCGCCACGCGATCTCGATCTCGGCGAGCACGGGGACGCCGGCCGCCCGCGCCCGCGCGACGACCGGCGAGTCCAGGGGCACCCCCGGAGACACCGCGAGCCACTGTGCGCCCGCGAGAAACTGCTCCGGCGGGCCTCCGAAGAAGATCTCCGCGCCCCGATCGCGAAAGCCCTGCAGCGGCCCGAGCTCGGACTCCGGCCGATCGTCTCCCAGGGACACCGAGACGCCCCGATCCATCAGCGCCTCCGCCAGCGCCCGGCCGCTGCGGGCGAAGCCCAGGATGGCCACGCGGCGCGGAAGCTCGGATCTCTCCGGCGCCCGCGCGGCGGTGCTCGCCGATTCCTTCATCGCAGCTTCAGCGTCGAGAGGGCGAGCACCGCGAAGAGAATCGCGAGGATCCAGAAGCGGATGATCACGCGCGACTCCGCCCAACCGGCGAGCTCGAAATGGTGATGGATCGGCGCCATCCGAAACACGCGCCGGCCGGTCGTCTGGAAGGAGACCACCTGGATGATGACGGAGAGCGCCTCCATGACGAAGAGGCCGCCCACGATCACCAGCAGGATCTCCTGCTTGGTCATGATCGCGACGGCCGCGATCCCCGCTCCGAGCGGCAGCGAGCCGACGTCGCCCATGAAGATCTCGGCGGGATGGCAGTTGAACCAGAGGAAACCGAGCGAGGCGCCGACCAGCGCGGCGCAGAACACCGTCAGCTCGCCGGACTGGGGAATGAACGGGATCTGCAAATACCGCGCCGCGACGGAGTTTCCGGTCACGTAAGAGAGCACCGCGTAGGTGGCCGCGGCGATTCCGACGGCCCCGATGGCCAGGCCGTCCAGCCCGTCCGTCAGGTTGACGGCGTTGGAGGAACCGACAACGACGACCGCCACGAACGGAATATAGAGGATGCCCAGATCGATCAACAGCTTCTTCAGGAACGGAAACGTGATGACCGTCGAGAAGGCTCCGTGGCTCGCCCACTGCTCGATCGCCCAGCCCACCAGGAGCGCGACCAGGAACTGCGGAAGCAGCTTTCCGCGGCCCGTCAGCCCGAGGCTCCGATGCCGGCTGAACTTGACGTAGTCGTCGACGAAGCCGACCGCCCCGACGCCGAGCAGGGTCCCCAGCGCGATCCAGACGAATCGGTTGGAGAGGTCCATCCAGAGCACGGTGGCCGCGGTGACGGCCAGGAGGATCAGCAATCCTCCCATCGTCGGCGTGCCCGCCTTGGCGAGGTGCGACTTGGGTCCCTCCTCCCGGATCGATTGGCGCACCTGAGCGTCCTTGAGCCGCCGGATCAGCCATGGCCCCATGCTCAGCGCGAGCAGGAGCGCCGTCACCGCGGACATGGCGGTGCGAAAGGTGATGTAGCGGAACACGTTGAAGACCGGGAAGCGCCCGGCCAGCGGATACAGCAGCCAGTAGAGCATCTATCGGCTCCCGCCCGAGAGGATCGCGACGGCGCGATCCAACCCGACGCCGCGCGAGCCCTTGAAGAGGATCACGTCGCCCGCGCCGGCGAGGTCGGCGACCACCGCGGCCGCCTGCTCCGCGGTCGCGGCGTGGAGCACACGGGACGGCTCGAGTCCCGCGGCGATGGCGCCCTCCCCGAGCCAGCGCGCGCGCGGGCCGACGCAGAGGAGAAGGTCCGCGCGCCCGACGACGGCTCTGCCCGTCTCCCGATGCCACCGGTCCTCTTCTCCGCCCAGCTCCAGCATGTCGCCCAGCACGGCGATGCGGCGGGTCCCCGGAAGTCCCGAGAGCGTGTCGAGGGCCGCCCGCATCGAGGAGGGGTTCGCGTTGTAGGCATCGTCGAACAACAGGGCTCCCGAGGCGTGACGGAGGAGCTCCCCGCGATGCTCCGCCGCCCGCAGGTGCGGGGCCGCTTCGGCGCAGTCCTCCGCGGTCGCGCCGACCGCGATCCCGATGGCGCTGGCCGCGAGGAAGTTCTCGACCTGATGCGGGCCGGGAAGAGGCAGCTCGACTCCGGCCTCGCCCCGCGGAGTCCGGAGCCGGAAGCGGCTGCCCTCGGCCGACGGCTCGACGGCGAGCGCGGTGACATCGGCCGCCGGGCCGCGGCCGAAGCGGAGCACCGTCCCGGAGAAGCGGTCCGCGATCTCGGCGACCCGCGGATCGTCCGCGTTTGCGACGAAGGTGCCGCCTGGCTTCAGCCCCTCGAGGATCTCCGCCTTCGCGGCGGCGAGCTGCTCGAGCGACGGGAAGAACTCGAGGTGCGCGGGAGCGATCCGGAGAATCGCGGCGAGGTCCGGCTCGAAGGCGCGGGAGAGCTTGGTCAGGTCGCCCGGTTCCGACAATCCCATCTCCCCGACCATCCAGTCGGGGTTGCGGCCGAGGTTGACGATCGACATCGGAAACCCGATCTGGCTGTTCTGATTCCCCGGCGTCTTCTCGACCGCGAAGCGCCGCGCCAGGATGGACGCGGCGAAATCCTTGGTGGTCGTCTTCCCCACCGATCCGGTGACGGCCGCCAGACGGAAGCCCATCCGCCGTTTCGTGGTCGAGGCGAACCGGCGCAGCGCGGCCACCACGTCGCGAACGATCACGCTCGGGAATCCGGCGGGGAGGTCGTCGGGTCGCCTCTCGCACAGGAGGGCGCGGGCACCCGCCGCTGCGGCCCGCGCCGCGAAGTCGTGGCCATCGACGCGCGCGCCCCGGATGGCGACGAAAAGGTCCCCCGGCCGAACGCGGCGCGAGTCGACGGCGACGCCGGTCAGATCCGCGGCGCCCGCAGCGGGCGAGCCCAGAGAGGCGGCGAGCTCGGCCAGCGTGAAGTTCACGGCCTGCCCGCGAATTCCGCGGCCAGCTTGCGGTCGTCCGAGGCGAGCTCCACCGAGCCGATCACCTGCACGGTCTCGTGACCCTTCCCGGCGATCACGACGACGGTTCCAGGGTTCGAGAGCTCGATCGCCTGACGGATCGCGTCGCGGCGGTCCGCGACCAGGAGGTACTTCGTCGAGCCGGACGCCTTTAGGCCGACCTCGACCTCTCGAAGGATCGCGTCCGGATTCTCCGAGCGCGGGTTGTCCGAGGTCGCGATGACGATGTCGGCAAGACGACCCGCGATCTCTCCCATCGGCGCCCGCTTGGCGCGGTCGCGATCCCCGCCGCAGCCGAAGACGAGAATGATCTTCCGGTCGCTCAGCTCGCGGACCGCCCGCAGGAGTCGCTCGAGCGCGTCCGGAGTGTGCGCGTAGTCCACGAGGATCGGGTAGGACTGGCCCGCTTCGACGCGCTCGAACCGGCCGGGCACCTGCGTGACCTCCGCCATCGCCGAGACGATCTGCGCCGGCTCGATGCCGAGCGAGACCCCCGCCGCCGCCGCCGCGAGCAGGTTGGACACGTTGAACCGCCCACCCAGGGGCGAAGTCACGCGGAACCGTCCTCCGGCATGAACGACGTCGAGCTCCGTGCGGGAGAGGTCGCAGGTCACGGCCTCGGCGCTGAAGTCGGCCCGCTCGCCGGACGGAGAGAAGCCGACCATCGGAGCCGCCGCCTCGGACATCAGCCGCCGCCCGAAGGGATCATCGACGTTGACGACGCCCGCCGCGCCGGGCTTGCGGAGGTCGAAGAGCTGTTTCTTGGCTTCGTAGTACTCCTCCATGCTGCCGTGAAAGTCGAGGTGATCGTGGGTCAGGTTCGTGAAGACCACAACGTCGAATCGGCAGCCGGCGACCCGATCGAGAATCAGGGCGTGCGACGAGACCTCCATCGCCGCGGCCCGCGCTCCCTCGGCCAGCATCTCGGCCAGGAGCTCCTGGATCACGGTGGCCTCCGGGGTGGTGCGGCTGGCGGGGATTTCCCGCCGCGGCGTGCGATAGCCGACCGTGCCGAGGAAGCCCGCCTTGCCGAATCGTTTCTTCAGGATCGCCTCGAGCAGTGTCGTCGTGGTCGTCTTCCCGTTGGTCCCCGTCACGCCGGCGAGGACGAGCCGGCTCCCGGGATCACCCGCGAGGCGAGCGGCCAGAAGCGCGAGCGCCCGGCGCGGAGCGGGGAACAGCATCCACGGCGCGGAGAACCCGTCGGGGGCGGGTCGGTCGCTCAGCACTGCGGCCGCGCCCCGCGAGACGGCCTCGCCGACGTGCGCGTAGCCGTCGGATTTTGCTCCCGGAATCGCGACGAAGAGATCCCCGGGACGGACCCGGCGCGAATCGCCCTCCACCCGCTCGATCCACGCGTCGGCGTTCGCGGGAACGATCTCGGCGCCCGGAAGGGCAGCGGCGAGCTCCACCAGCCTCACGGAGCCGAAGGAGGCGGAGCCGTCTCCTCCATGCCGTGCGACCCGCCGCCCGGGGCGATGCCGTTTCCGGAGAGGAAGAGCGTGTGGATCGCGCCCGAGCGGATCGGGCTGCCGGGCGTGGGATCCTGGGCGACGACGAATCCGGACCCCTGGAGCCGCGCGAGGATCCCGAGCCGCGCGAAGAGCGCGAGGGCCTGCCGCGACGACAGGCCCTGGGCGCTGGGAGTTACTTCGGGCGGCGCCTCGGAGGGGATCGCGCCGCGCCGCGAGGAAACCGGGACGACGCCGGCGGGATAGCGCACCGGCTCGGGCCTCGGCGCGGCCTCGGCGAGCACCGTCGCCGGGATCTGCTGCTCACGGGGAGCGACGCGAAGGATTCCCAGGGCCTGAGAGACGACGCGCGCGAACAGCGGCGCCGCCACGTCGGCGGCGTAGTACTTTCCCTGCGGCTCCTCGACCACGACCACGGCCACGCAGCGGGGATTCTCCGCCGGCGCAAACCCCGCGAAGTTGGGGACGTGACGGCCGGCCTGGTAGCCGCCCACTCCCGCCTTCTGAGCGGTTCCCGTCTTGCCCGCAACCGTGAATCCCGGGATCGCGGCCTTCGTGCCGGTGCCCCGCTGCACGACCCCGACCAGGATTCTCGAGATCGCGTGCGCGGTTTCTTCCGAGATCACGCGCGTGGGCTCCGCGACCGCGACGCGGCGCACCTCGCCGCCCGGCGGGACGATCCGCGTCACGAGGTGCGGATGGACGAGCCGGCCGCCGTTGGCGACGGCGGCCGTGATGCGAGCGAGCTGCAGGGCGTTGAGCGAAACCTCCTGCCCCATCGAGATCTCGGCGTTGGACAGGGCCGACCAGCGCGGCAGCGCGCGGAAGATCCCGGAGTTCTCTCCCGGCAGATCCACTCCCGTGGGCTGGCCCACTCCGAACGATCCCGCGCCCGAGAAGAGGCGCCCGGGTCCCAGGCGCAGGCCGACGCGGATGATCCCGATGTTGGAGGACCGCTCGAAGACGCCCGCGAGCGTCAGCGCCCCGTAGCGGTGGTGATCGCTCTCGGTGATCGTCGTGTTGGCCACCCGGATCGTGCCGTCGCCGGTGTCGATCGTCTCGTCGAGGGACACGAGGCCCTGGTCGAGGGCCAGCGCTCCGGTCACGATCTTGAAGGTCGAGCCGGGCTCGTACGCGTCGGCGATCACGCGGTTGCGCCGCGACTCCGGCGGATAGGCCCCGAACTCGTTGGGATCGAAGTCGGGCTGCGACGCCATCGCGAGGATCTCCCCGTTCCACGGGTCCATCACGACCACGCTTCCGGAGGCCGCGCGCCGCTCGCGCATGGTGTCGGCGAGCTCCTGCTCGGCCGCGAACTGGAGTCCGGAGTCGAGCGAGAGGACCAGGGACGCGCCCTCCTGGGCGGGCCGGCTGTGAGCCGTCTCCGCCTCGCCATAGCGGCTGCGCCGGGCGTCCGTCAGGGCGACCAGCTCGCCCGGCTTTCCCCGGATCGTCTCGTCGTAGACGTGCTCGAGCCCGGCCAGGCCAACGGCGTCGGTCCCGACGAAGCCCAGAACGGCGGAGGCGAGATGGCCCTTGGGATAGAAGCGCTTGGGCTCCGGGACGAGGTGGATTCCGCGCAGCTTGAGCGATCGCACCTTCGCCGCCGCCTCGGGTTCGATCTGGCGGCGGATCCAGACGAATCCCTTTTCGGACTGCAGCCGCTCGAAAACCTCGCGCGGCGGCATGTCGAGCACCGCCGCGAGCGACTGCGCGGCCGATCGCGGGCTCTCGATCTCGTCGGGCGTCGCGTACACGGATGTGGCCTCGACCGACACCGCCAGCTCGCGCCCCTCCCGGTCCAGGATGGAACCGCGGCGCGCGGCGATCTCGAGTCGCCGTTCCTGCTGGCGCTGAGCGCGCGCCCGGTAGCGAGAGCCGTCCGCGATCTGGATCTGGGCCAGCCGCGCCACGACGACGCCGGCCCAGAGCGCCAGGACCAGGAGAAAGAGGCGCGTCCGCCCCCGCCGCAGTCCGTTCATCGGGCCGGCCCCTCCGGCGCCTCGACGTACTGGATCTGTCCGGGATGCGGCGGATGGAGCCCTCTCCTCTGCGCGAGGGCCGAGACGCGCTCCGGCGAGGAGGCCCGCGCCAGCGTCGCGCGGAGCCGGTGATTCTCCTCGGTCAGCTCGGACATCGTCTTCTGCCGGGCCTCGCGCAGGTAGCCGACGCGCACCGTCTCGATGTGGAGCGCCGCGTAACCCAGCAGCGCCACTGCGATCGGCAGGCCCGCCAGCAGGAACGTCGCGAGCTCGCGGCCGCGCCGGCGGTCGCGTTCGCGCGTCAGGTGGAAGTTCTGGACGCGTTTCGTCTGCGCGTAGGAGGTGCTCATCCGACCTGCGCCGACAGCTCGGGGGACGCTTCCTCCGCCGAAACCTTCTCGGCGACGCGGAGCCGGGCGCTCCGGGACCGGGGGTTGCGGCGGAGCTCGTCGTCCGAAGGACGGATGGGCCGCCGCGTCAGGACCTTCAGGGCCGCGCGCGCTCCGCACACGCAGGCGGGCAGCCGCGGCGGGCAGAGGCAGATTCCCGACTCGCGCCGGTAGAGGTCCTTGACGATCCGATCCTCGAGGGAGTGGTACGAGATCACCGCGAGCCGGCCGCCGCCGTTCAAGCGGGCGACCGCGGCCGCGAGGAATCGCGCCAGTGCGACCAGCTCCTGGTTGACCTCGATCCGCAGCGCCTGGAAAACCTGGGTGGCCGGATCGATCTTCTCTCGACTTCCCTTCTGCCCCGCGACGATGCGGGCCAGGTGCCGAGTGGTCACGATGGGACGCAGGGTCCGCTCCGCCACGATGCCGCGCGCGATCTTTACCGCCATTCTTTCCTCCCCAAAATCACGGAAGATCCGTGTGAGTTCATTGACCGACGCCGTCGCCACGATGTCGGCCGCGCTCCGGCCGCTCTTTTCCATTCGCATGTCCAGGGGCCCGTCCCGGCGGAACGAGAAACCGCGTTCGGCCGAGTCGAGCTGCATTGAGGAGACGCCGAGATCCGCGAGGACGGCGTCGGGATCCGGCCGGCCGTCGAGGACGGACGCGAGCTCTCCGAAGTCGGCCTGGACGAAGGCGGCTCGGTCGCCGAAGGGCGCCAGTCGAAGGCGCGCCCGCTCGAGCGCGTCCGGATCGCGGTCGATTCCCAGCAGCCGCACGCCACTTCCGCGCGCGAGGATCGCCTCGGCGTGCCCGCCGGCTCCGAGCGTCGCGTCCACGAAGAAGCCGCCGCGCTCCGGTTCGAGCGCCGCGACGACTTCTCCGAGAAGCGCGGGGACGTGCCCTTCGGTCTCAATGTGCGTGGCTCCTCGTCTGTCGCTTTCCGCTTCTCGTTTTCCGTCACAGGAGCAGCTTCGAGAGCTCGTCGTAGTCCTCGGGCCCGAAGTCCTCGGTCGAGAGCTTCTTGGCGAGCGCGCCGCGGTCGGAGACGACGAGCCGGTCGATGTTGCCCGTCACGACGACGTCCGCGGGGAGCTTGGCCGCGTCCCGCAGGATCTGGGGAATCAGCACACGACCCTGCCCGTCGATCGCGGCGTCCTGTCCGTAGTAGTTGACGCGCTCGAGAAACTTGTTCTTGGCCCGATGAATCGAGGGCGATTCCGCGAGCTTCTCCTCGAGCGCGCGCCAGACCGGGAGGGGCCACAGGAGAAAGTTCCTTCCGTCCACCGACGTGACGAAGAGGTCGCGTCCGAACGCCTCTTCGATCTGCTGACGGAAGAGATTCGGAATCTTGAGACGGCCCTTCTCGTCGAGTCGGGCAGGCGCGCTTCCCCGAAAGCGATCCATCCTTTAGATGTCGCCCCGTTTGCAGTCCGGAGCCACTTTCTCCCACTTTTAGCCAGATTTGGCCACTGGCGGAGATGTTAGGAGCGCCGAGCTTTATTAGTCAAGTGGAGAAGATTGCCTTAAAAAATTAGGAGCGCAAGGAAGGCGTAAGGATCATGCACCGGTAGTTGTGCGTCGCCGCCGGGCGACTACGGGTCGATTTTCTCCTCGTGCCAGCTGTCCGTCATCTCCAGCCACAGCGCGAGGCCCCGGTGCTCTCTAAATCGCGAGTAGCGGCGAGCGATGGACCGATCGACGCTCTTCGCCGGCCCCGGATGCAGGCTCCGGTATCGCTTTCGGATCCAGGAGTCGAGCGCCAGGTACTCGTGGCGCCCCAGGATACGCAGCAGCCCCTCCGCGGCGTAGGGCCCGAAGCCGTGCTCCGAGAGAATCGCCTCGCGCACTTCCTCGGCCGTGGACTCGCTCCGCTCCCAGGCCGAGAGATCGAGCCGACCCGAGGCGACGCGGCGCGCGAAGCGCGACAACGAAACGGACCGGTACCCGGAGTGGACCTTGCGGGAAAGCGCGGCCGCCGAGAATCGCGCGATGGATTCCGCGGTCGGAAACGCTCCGCCCTCGCCCGTGGATTCGACGAGCCGGCGCACCATTCCCCGCGTCGCCTCCCACGAGCAGTTGGTCGTCAGGAGCATCTTGACCGCATCTTCGAACAGGGTCGGCGCGCGGAGCATCCGCCCGCCCCCCCGCCGCAGGGCGCGGCGCAGCGCGGGCTCGTCGGCGAGCGCGGCGTCGAACGCCGAGAGATCGAGGTCGAGCGAGAAGATGCGCGCGGCGACCTTCCGGAGCGCGGGCCCTGGCAACGGTCCCCGGACCTCGAGCACCCGATCGCGCGCGGCGAATCGCAGGGGCGCGGGCCCCGGAACCACGGTCGTCAGCTCGGCCTTCGCGGCGTCGTACCTGAACGGGGGCAGGTCGTACCAACCGTGCGACCGCACGACGGCGTCGAAGCGGAAGCTCGAAGGGAGCGGGACGCGGAGAAGCACGGGCGTCAGTTACGAGTTTTCAATCTTCGACCTGGAGCCGAGAACCGGAAACCGCGAACCGTGACTGAAAACTACGTCCCCTTCTTCTCGTCGAGCTTCGCGAGCGCGGGGTCGTAGATCTTGACGAAGGCCTCGCGGCGGAGACGATCCATGTACTCCCCGAACCGCTTCTCGTAGAGGTCGTCGGAGATCCGCTTCCTCAGGTCCTCCTTGACCTCCGTGAAGGGCCGAAACCCGGCCGGCTTCCGGTCGGTTACGTGGAGGTAGTGGATCGAATCCGCCATGAGGATCGGCGCGGGGTACTCCGCGGGAGGATTCGCGAAGATCCCGGCGTCGAGGGCCTCGACGAGCTCGCCCCGGGTCACGGTGCCGAGGTCGCCTCCCCGATCGCGCGTGGTGCCCTGGGAGAACTGCTTGGCGAGATCGGTGAAGGACTTGCCGGCGGCGATCTGAGCGCGCAGGTCCTCGACCTGGGCGACCGCCTGCTGCCGGCTGTCGGCATCGTCCACAGAGAACTTGAGAACCAGCTCCGCCACGTGCGCCGACTCCGGCAGGGCGTAGAAGCCCTCCTTTCGCCGCTCGTACTCGACCCGCAGGGCGTCGTCGGACTGGTCCATCCGCGAGGCGACGTCGCGCCCGATGACTTTCTGGAGAGTGATGGTCTGCCGCATCTGGCGCCGCAGATCGTCCCGCGTCATCCCCGAGCCGGCGAGGGCGGCGTCGAACTCGGCGTCCGTGGACAGGTTGTACTGCGCCTTGACACGGTCGACGGCGAGCTGGATCTCCTCGTCCGTTGCGGCGACCGACATCTCCTTCGCCCGATCCTCGAGAAGGTGCTCCTTGATCATGTCTTCCAGGACGGAACGGCGCGTTTCGTCGGAATCCGGCGCGGCGTGGGTCGCCTTGGTCGCGAGCGCGAGGCGCTTGTCGTACTCGGACTGGGTGACGAGGCCGTCGTTGACTCGTGCGACGATCCGCTCTACGAGGTCTTCGGCGCCCGATCGGGCGGCGACGCATGCGACGAATGCGACGACGAGGCAGAGGCTGCGTTTCATGGGACCTTACATAACATAACCGCGCCGCTCGAATTCCTTACGGTCACGCGGCGGCCCGCTCGAAGCCGGGCAGCAGCGACAGCAGTGCGCCGAGGAGCGCGTCTTCCTCCGGAGCCGGAAACGTGAGTACCCGGTTGGGCGAGAGGCTCGAGCCCGGCGTCCTGCGGACGAAGTCCAGGAGGCGCTCCCCGTCCACGGGCGCATCCTCGGCAAACCGAACGTGGACCCGGCCCGCCTGGCGGGTCATCGACGTGATGCCCAGGCGCTCCGCGCGGGAGCGGAGGCGGGCGTACTCGATCAGGCGCCCGACCGCTGGCGGCGGTTCCCCGAACCGGTCGGCAACCTCTCGCGCGGTCTCCTCCAGCGCGGCGTCGTCCCTCGCCCGCGCGACCTTCTTGTAGATCATCATCCGCCAGTTCTCGTCGGGGACGTAGGCGTGCGGGATGGCGAGATCGAGCCCCAGCGAGAACGTCACGGCGCGCTCGGGGATCGCCTCCTCTCCTCGCATCTCGCGAATCGCCTCCTCGAGCAGCGTCAGGTACGTCTCGAAGCCCACGGCCGCGATGTGGCCGGACTGCTCGCCTCCCAGGATGTTCCCCGAGCCGCGGATCTCGAGGTCCTTGGCCGCGATGCGGAATCCCGCGCCGAGGTCGCAGAACTCCTGGATCGAGGCCAGCCTCCGCCGCGCGATCTCCGAGAGCGTGGCGGTCGGCTCGATGAGCAGGTACGCGTACGCGGGCTTGTCGCTCCGCCCGACGCGGCCACGGAGCTGG
>JBBRFL010000020.1:0-58675 GCA_038224325.1 Thermoanaerobaculia bacterium
CGGGGATGCGGCGGCCAGCCAGTGGAGCCGGCCCAGGACGTCGGCGCCGTCGAGACCGATCTGCGCCGAGTCGCCGCCCGGGCCGAGCGCGAAATTCACGAACGGCCGGATCGTCGCGCTCTCCCACGGAGAGTAGCGGCGCGGGGCCGCGACCGGCGCCGGGGAGGGAGCCGGGACGATCACGGGGGCGGACGGCGGGAGAAGCGGATAGCCCTCGAGCCGAGCCGCGGAGGGGGAAGCGGCGGGAGACCCCGACGACGGGTCGAGCCGCCCCAGGTCCACGCCCGCGGCCGTCATCTCAAGAAAGAACAGAGCGCCGCCGTTGGGATCGGGGGACGGCGCCGGCGAGAACGCGCCGCCGGTCACGCGCGTCAGCCGCCGGGCGGCTCCGTCTCGCGGATCTGCGGCGAAGAGATTCCAGATCCCGGCGTCCTCCAGCGCCACGAAGATCCGGCTCCCGTCGGAGCTCCAGGCGGGCTGCGCGACGGGCGCGCCGGGCAGCTCGAGCTCGGCGACCTCACCGCCCTCCGAGGGGACCGTGACGAGGCGCCACCGGCCGAGGCGATGTTCGAGCGCCGCGATGCGCCGCCCGTCGGGAGAGAACCGCGGGTGACTCCAGACCGGCCACGCCTCCTCCCCGCTCTGCCGGACGGGAATCGCGCGCACGTCCCCGCTCGAGAGATCGACGCGGACGAGCTCGCTCGCGCCGAAGCGCCCGCGCACGGCGGCCGCGCTCCTCCCGTCCGGCGCGGGGTCGGCGTCGGACACGTCGGCGCCCGATGTGATCCGGGAGACGCGCCCCCGCTCGATCTCCCACCGGTACAAGTCCCACCGCAGGACCCCGTCCGGGCCCGGCGCGCGGCGGGAGAAGAGCACACTGCGTCCGTCCGGCATCCAGCGCGGATCCGCCGCCGGGTAGCCGTCGGCGCGGGGCAGGGTCCAGCGGGGCGGCCGCGAGGGCGGCGACTCCGGCTTCGGCGCGACCTCGTTCGGATCGGACACGAGACGCTCGTCGCGTCGGCGCGCCGCCGCGCTCGCTCGAATCTCCTCCGCGCTCTCGGCGATCTCCCAGACCGCCAGGAAGCTCTCCCTCGGCGAGGGGTCGCGCCGCGCGAGGAGACGCGCGCCGTCCGGCGACACCTGCGGGGAGCTCGTGCCGCCGCGCAGGCGCTGCCAGCGTTCACCCTCGGCGAGGCCCTCCGCCTGCAGCCGCTTCTCTTCCGCGAGCGCCCTCTCCGTGATCTCCGCCCGGAAGCGGTCGTAGAGATCGCGAGGGGAATCTCCGAAGACGTCCCGGAACGAGGAAGCAAAGCCTCCGCCCCGGCGAGAGGCCATCCGCTTCCAGAGGTTCCGCAGGCTCTCGCTCCCCGCTCGATCCGAGAGCCACTCGAGGTACGCCGAGCCGACCAGGTAGGCCATCGAGCCGCCGAGCCATCCCTCGGAGCGGCCGAGATCGCCGTAGGCCGGCAGCTTGCCCTCGATCCCGAATCGGCGCAGGACCATCGCGCGGAAGCTCGACGCCGGCCGCCCCGAGCCGGTCAGCGCGCCCTCGACGAGGGTCGCGTAGCCCTCGGTCACCCACCGCGGCGAGGCGAGGGCGAGCGGTCCGAAGGGCAGCGGGGACAATCGCGCCAGGAGCTGCGACGAGCGGTTGCGTGGCCGGGTCAGGTGGACGATGTGCGCGAGCTCGTGCGTCGTCAGGAGGGCCGTCCAGTCGGAGTAGTCGCCGAGGCCCGTCTCCGCGTCCGGCGGCGACGTCCACAGGACGACCTCGGGGCGGTCCAGGTACGGGATCGCCATTCCGTTGGCGTCCGCGGCCGGATCGCGGACGATCACGTCGATCCGGCGGGGCGTCGCATAGCCCACGAGCCCGGACACGCCGCCGTAGATCCCCTCGATCGACGCGGCGAGGTGCCGGGCCCACGGCTCGAACTCCGACGGGAAGTGGATCCGGAAGTGGACGGTGTCGATCGTCCGCCAGTCCGCGGACGGACGCTGCCCCAACGCGCACGCGGCGACGGCGAAAAGGAGCGACGTCAGGAGCGCGCGGCGCATCCTCGAAAGGCTATCAGGGCGCGCCGCGGAACCTTCCCGCGCCTCCGGCGTCTCCCCAGACGAAATGGAGGGGTCATGAAAATCTCGTCGCTCCGGATTCCCGTCCTCGTCCTCCTGGTGCTGGTCCCGACGGCCTCACGTCTCGCCGCCAGCGGCGACCCGCCCGGGACGAAGAAGAAAATCGAGAAGAAGGTTCTCGTCGACGGGGACCGCGTCGTGGTGTGGAACGACGGAGACGAACCCGGGCTCCTCGCGGACCTGCCCGATCTCGAAGACCTGCCCCGCGCCATCCGCCTCGCCGGGCACCCGGGCGGCTACCTCGGAGTCCGCTCGATCGAGATGACGCCCGAGCTGCGCCAGCACTTCGGGGCGCCGAAGGAATCCGGCGTCCTCGTGGGCACCGTCGAGGCCGACAGCCCGGCGGCGAAGGCGGGCGTCCAGGTGGGCGACATCATCACGGCCGTCGACGGGGAGGCGATCGACTCGACGCGCGAGCTGTCCCGATCCGTCCGGCACCACAAGGAGGGCGACAGGGTCCGGATCGACCTCCTCCGGGACCGCTCCAGGAAGAGCCTGTCCGCCACCGTCGTCGAGCGCAAGGATTCGGAGCTCCGCATCGGCGACTTCGGACACGGAATGCGGGGATTCCGCTGGAGAGACTGGGACTCCGACGGGCCCGCCCTGGCCCCGGTGCCTCCCGTCCCCCCGGTGCCGCCCACGCCTCCGGCCGCTCCCGATGGCTCGCGCTGGAACGGGCTGCGCGACCGCCTGGAGAGCCTCGAGCAGCGGCTGAAGGAGATCGAGGGACGGCTGCCCCCGCGCTGATCCGCTGACGCGAATCTTGACTGGCGCGAATCTTGAAACGACGGCGGCGGAGGTATCTATGATGAGAAAGGTTTCGATACTCGCCGGCGCGCTGTTGCTGCTCTGCTCGATCGCCCTTCGGGCGGAAAGCCGCCCCCATGAGGGCAAGATCACCCAGGTCGACGCGGCCACGCAGATGATGGCCGTGCAGGGCGAGCACGGAGACTCCTGGACCCTGTACTGGAACGAGAGCACGAAGATGAAGAACGGTCTGACAGCTCCGGAGCTCCGGCAGGGCGACTCGATCCACTTCGACTACGTCGAGAAGGACGGAAAGATGTGGCTGACCGAGCTGCGGAGGACGCACAAGGCAGATAAGGACTGAACCTCGCGGTCGGTCAGTCCCTGCGGGCGGCCCTCGGGCCGCCTTTTCTTTTTCCGGCGACACCGCACCGGCTCCCGCGATAGAGTCCAGCGTCTCCTGTCTCGAGGAGGGCGTCCATGCTCGCATCCGACGACCCGGGTCGACACCGCGGCGCGCTGCGCCGGGACCTCTCGCTGTTCGACGCGATCAATCTCGTGATCGGCACCGTGATCGGATCGGGCATCTTCCTGGTGCCCGCCGAGATCGCCCGCGCGGTCCACACGCCCGGCTGGATGCTCGCCGTCTGGGTCATCGGAGGGGCCCTGACGCTCCTCGGGGCGCTGTCGCTCGCCGAGCTGGGCGCCGCGATTCCCGAGGCCGGCGGCATCTACACGTTCATCCTGCGCGGCTTCGGGAGGTTGCCCGGCTTCCTCTGCGGCTGGATGCTGTTCACGGTCGCGACCTCGGGATCGATCGCGACGCTGGCCGCGGCGTTTCCCATCTACCTCGGGGCGTTCATCCCGCTCACGCCGTGGTCCGCGAAGGTCGCGGGCCTCTGCGCGATCGTCGTCCTGACCTGGATCAACGCGATCGGAGTCAAGAACGGGGCCCGGGTGGGCAACGTGCTGACGGCCCTGAAGGTCGGCGGGCTGATCGCCATGGTTCTCGCGATCTTCCTGCTGCCGGGACCGCGCCCCGATCCCGCTCTCGGAGCGGCGGCTCCCCCTCTGCCATCGGGGCCCGTGCCCGTGGCCGCGATCGGAGTGGCGCTCGTGGCAGTGCTGTGGGCCTACGAGGGGTGGCACGACGTCAGCTTCGCCGCCGGTGAGATCCGCGACCCGCAGAAGAATTTCCCGCGAGCGCTGATCGGTGGCGTGGGCGTCGTGATCGCGCTCTATCTCCTGGCCAACGTCGCGTACCTGAAGGTGCTCTCCCCCGCCGAGATCGCCGCCTCGGACCGCGTGGCGCTCACCGCGATGACGCGCGTCACGGGCGCCCTGGGCGGCAAGATCCTGACGGCGGCGATCCTCTGCTCGATCCTCGGCGCGATGAACGCGCTCATCCTCGCGGGCCCGCGCGCCTACTACCAGATGGCGAAGGACGGGCTCTTCGTCGACCGGATCTCCCGCGTCCACCCGAAGTGGAGCACCCCGTTCGAGGCGCTCGTTCTCCAGGGCGTGTGGTCGTGCTTCCTCGTGCTCTTCCTCGGGGGATTCTCTCAGCTCTTCACGTACGTCATCTTCGGCGGCTGGATCTTCTACGCGCTCGCGGTGCTCTCGGTCATCGCGCTGCGGCGAAAGGAGCCGGCGCTCCCGCGACCCTTCCGAGTGCCGGGCTACCCGGTCGTTCCACTCCTCTTCGTCGGGACCGCACTCGCGATCGTGATCAACACACTCGTCGCGACCCCGCGCGAGGCGGGAATCGGCCTCGCGTTCATCGCGCTGGGGATCCCCGTCTACTGGATCCAGCGCGCGTTTCAGCGGCGGTCGTCGCGGGGTCCCGCCTAACCGCTTCAGCGCGCGCCGGACGCGGCGAAGGACTCCGCCAGCAGGACGAGTCCCTCCTCGATGTCGCCGGCGGTGACGTTCAGCGCGGGCGCTATCCGGAAGCAGTTGCCCTCGAGGCCGCCCTTTCCGATGAGGAGCCCCCTCGCCTTGGTCTCCTCGAAGACCTTCGCGGTCAGGGCGCGCGCCGGCGTGCGGTTGCCGACCGTCTCGTCCTCGACGAGCTCGAGGGCCTGCATCAGGCCCATGCCCCGCACCTGGCCGATCGCCCGGGGATAGCGGCGCTGCAGGCTCTCCAGGCCGTTTCGCAGGAGAGCGCCCATGCGCTGCGCGTTCCCGGTCAGGTCCTCCTCCTCGATGATCTTCAGCGTCGCGTTGGCCGCCGCGCACGAGACGGGATTGCCGCCGAAGGTCGAGATGGTCAGCGACTTCAGCGACGCCGCGATCTCCGGCGTCGCGATCGTCGCCCCGAGCGGCAGGCCGTTGGCGATCCCCTTGGCCATCGTCAGGATCTCCGGCTCGACGCCCCAGTGCTCGATCCCCCAGAACTTTCCGCCCGTCCGACCGAAGCCCGTCTGCACCTCGTCGCAGATGAACACGCCGCCGTATTTCCGGATGATCGCGACGGCGATCTCGAAGTATTCCGGCGGAGGCGTGATGAATCCGCCGACTCCCTGGATCGGCTCGGCCAGGAACCCCGCGACGCGCCCGGTCGTCGTCGTGCGGATCAGCTCCTCGATGTCCTTCGCGCAGGCGACGCCGCAGGAGGGATACGTCAGCTTGAGTGGGCAGCGATAGCAGTAGGGCGAGACCGCGTGCTTGACGCCGGCCACCTGCGTCGGCAGCGGCCGCCAGCTCGCCTGCGCCGTGAGCGACTGGGCGAGCATCGATCGGCCGGAGTACCCGTGTCGCAGCGCCACGATCTCCGTCGATCCCGTCGAGAGCTGCGCAAGCATGACTCCGGTCTCGTCCGCCTCGGTCCCCGAGGCCGCGAGGAAGCACTGCTGGAGCCGGCCCGGGGAGATCTTCGCCAGCCGCTCCGCGAGCTCCACCGCCGGGAGCGTGGGGTACAGCGTCGAGACGTGGGAGAGGCGGGAGATCTGGGCGATGACCGCGTCGTTGACCTTCTCGTTGGCATGGCCCACGGACACCGTCAGGATGCCGCCGAAGAAGTCCAGGTACGAGTTGCCGTCGGCGTCCTTGACTCGCAGGCCCTTGCCCTCCGTCAGGACGGGCGGCTCCTGGTAGTACTGGATCGTCGCGGGGAGCATGTACTCCTTGTGCTTCTCGCGGACGGTCTTGCTCAGCTCGCTCGTGGGCGTCTTCGTAGTGCTCATCGTTGGCTCCTCAAAGGCTTTCGCCCATCGTAGGGACGGCCCTCGCGGCCGCCCGCGGGCGGGGACAAGCCCCGCCCCTACGGATGGATCAAAACCACCTCGAAATGACGACCTTCTTGTCGGTGTAGAACTCGTAGGCGTCGCGGCCGTGCGCCTTCAGGTCGCCGAAGAAGCTGTCCCGCGCCCCTCCGAAGGGGAACTGCGCCATCGGCGCGGCGACGCCGATGTTCACGCCCACCATGGACGCCGTCGCCAGCCGCGCGTACTCGCGGGCGGCCTTGCCGCTCGACGTGAAGATCGAGGTGGCGTTGGCGTTGGGATGGGCCCGCATCACGCCGATCGCCTCCTCGAGCGTGGAAACGGGCGTGATCGAGGCGACCGGGCCGAAGATCTCCTCGCGGCCGATCGCCATCGTGGGCGCGACGCCGTCGAAGAGCGTCGGGCCCAGGAAGAAGCCTCCCGGCCGTCCGGCCACGGGGTTCTTCCGGCCGTCCACGATCAGCCGCGCGCCCTCCGCGATCCCCTGCTCGATGTAGCCGAGGACCCGCTCGCGGTGACGCGCGCTGATGACCGGGCCCATCGATACGCCGTCCTCCGTCCCGTCGCCGACGCGCAGCGCGCGAGCCGAGTCCGCGAGACGATCGCGCGCTTCCGCGTGCGCCGAGCCGACGGGCACGAGGACGCTTCCCGCCAGGCAGCGTTCGCCCGCGCAGCCGTAGAAAGACTCCGTGATGACGTCCATGGCGCGGTCGAAGTCCGCGTCGGGCATGACCACGATAAAGTTCTTCGCGCCGCCCAGGGCCTGGACCCGCTTGCCCGCCTGCGTCGCCCGGCGATACACGGCCCTGGCGACCGTCGTCGAGCCCACGAAGGAGACCGCTCGGATCCCCGGATGATCGCAGATGCCCTCGACGACCTCGCGGCCGCCGTTTACGAGGTTGACGACGCCGGGGGGAAGGTCGCACCGCTCGAGCAGCCCGACGATCAGCCGCTGCGTCAGGGGAACCTGCTCGGACGGCTTGACGAGGAACGTGTTCCCGGTGGCGACCGCGAACGGCAGGAACCAGAGCGGCACCATGGCGGGAAAGTTGAACGGGGCGATCGCCGCGCAGACGCCCAGCGGCTGGCGAATGACCTGGCAGTCGATCCCCGAGGCGATGTTCTCGAGGCCGTAACCCATCATCAGGGACGGCGTGGCGCACGCCGCCTCGACGCACTCGATCCCGCGGCGCACGCTGCCGCGCGACTCGTCCAGCGTCTTCCCGTGCTCGCGGGTCACCGTCCGCGCGATCTCCTCGAAATGCTCCTCGAGGACCGCGCGGAAGCGGAACAGGACCCGAGTCCGCGCGACCACGGGCGTGTCCCGCCACGCCGGAAAGGCCGCCTCGGCCGCGGCCACCGCGGCGTTCAGGTCTTCGGCGGGCGAGAGGGGCGTTCTCGCGATGATCTCGCCCGTGGCGGGGTTGTGCACGTCCTGGAACTCGGACGCGCGCGAGGGAACCCAGCGTCCGCCGATGAGGTTCGAAAGTTCTTCCAAGACGCGCCCCCGGTCCGGCGATCCAGCGCCGGAGGGGGATTCTACTCGTCGCAGTCCGGGCAGCCGAGGAACGGGATCCGGTCGCAGGGAGAGGGGTGGGCGTCGCCGGCGATTCCCGCCCAGGCTCCGCCGTGGGCGTGCCAGAGGTAGCACTCGAGCCGATAGGCCTCGTTGGAATCCTCCGCAAGGATCCAGCCGAACAGCACGTTGGGCTGGGCGCCGCGGGCGTACTGGAGCAGCCGCTGGCGGATGTCCACGTCGTCCCTTCCCACGCGCTCGGCGACCCGCCCGTCGGAGGCCACGCTCTTCAGAAAAAAGACGCCGGGCCGCCCGGGGGGGACCGTCCGCGCCACGTTCGCCTCCGTCAGCCGGATCGCGGGCTGGATGCGGACCGACGGAGGGAAACCCGGAAAGAGAGAAAGTTGCGCCGTGCTCGGGGGAGGCGGAGCGATGCGGGGCTGCCCGGCAAGCCTCATCGGGACATCAGTTTAGCGCGGATTTGCCGCGATCGCCAGCGCCGCGCTCCCTTCCCGTAAGATTCCGACGCAGCCGGGCCTTCCCCGGCGAGGAGGATTCATGCGATCCCGAGCCCTGATGGTGCTTCTGATCCCGGCGGCCCTGACGACGGCCGCGGCCGCGCAGACGAAAATCTCCGGCACGCTCCAGTGCGGCAAGGCGGATCCCGCCCACGCGGTCGAGGTGGGCGACGCTCCCGGTCACGTGATGACGCTCGGCAAGGTCGCGTGCACGTGGTCGAAGACGTTCGAGATGGGCGGTTCGACCAGCAAGGACGGCTACAGCATCGCTTCCTCCGAAATCGAGGGCGGAAAGTCCACGGAGACGGGCGTCCACGCGGGCACGATGACCAACGGCGATCGGTACTTCGTGAAGTTTCACGGCACGGGAACGGTGGCGAAGGACGGGGGCGCCTCGGCGGCCGGCACCTGGAGCTTCACCGGCGGGACCGGAAAGCTCAAGGGCCTGACCGGCGGCGGGACGTACAAGACGACGGCGGCGGCCGACGGAACCGGGACCGCTCAGGTCGAAGGGGAAGCCCGGACGCCGTAGCCCGAGGGAAAACTCAGCGCCGCATCTTCCGCGGGGCGGGCCGTCGGACTTCGCGGAATGGGGCCAGGAGCATCTCGAGGTCCTCGCGCACACGCTTCTCGACGGCTCCGTCCCGGTCCACGGCCCACGTGAGCAGCGAGCCGTTCAGCATTCCGTGGATCGCGCGGGCGAGCCGCCGGGTGTCGCAGCCCGAGAGCTCCCCGGATTCGATGGCGGAGTCGAGGAGCGCCCGGATCTCGGCCCGCATGGCGCGCGCGTGGGCCAGAGCGTGGCGCTGGAACTCCGGGTCGGACAGGTCCATCTGGAGAAAAGCCAGGCTGTTGGCGAGTGCCTCCGGCGTCTCCACCATCTGCGTCATGCACGCGGCCACGGCCCCGAGCGCGGCGAGCGCGGAGTCGTGCTCGCGGCGGATGGTCGCGAACTCCTGCCCCACCATCTCCGCCCCGTGGCGCGCGACGGCGAGGAGGAGACCCCGCTTGGAGCCGAATCGCTGGACGAGGGTGGCCGGCGCCATCCCGACCTCCGCGGCCACGTCGGCCAGGGTCATCTTCCCGGGCCCCAGGCGGTGGACGACGAGCATCGTCCCCTTCAGGAGGTCGGAGTCCGACTTTTCTCGAGGCCGCGGCGACATCCGTTGATTATAAATGATCGTTCATTTATAGTCCAGCGCTCGAGGAGGCGGCCCCATGGGAGCGCCCGACCCGAGGATCGCGCGCCGCGCCGAAAAATCCGCCGGAGGCCGTCCGCGTCTCGCCGTCCCGCGAAAAATCCGCGACGCAGGAGCGAATCTTCGGGGCTGCGATCGACGTAATAAAGTCCGCAGGACCCGGCAGGGGTCTTCCCGAGAACCGTCCAAGGAGGTCGATCGTCGATGAGAAAGCGGATGATTGTGATGCTGGCCGTCGCAGCCCTGGTCGTGGCGGCGCTCGGCCTGGTCAAGACCCGGCAGGTCCGAGCCGGGATGGCGCGGCAGGCCGCGTTCCAGCCACCGCCCGAGACCGTCACCACGATCGTCGCCAAGAACGAGCAGTGGCCGGCCACCCTGAACGCCATCGGAACGGTGGCACCGGTCCACGGCGTGACGGTCAGCGCGGATCTGCCGGGGCTCGTGGCGAAAATCTCCTTTGAGGCCGGGAAAACCGTGCGGGCGGGCGCGGTGCTCGTGCAGCTGGACACCAGGCAGGAGGAGGCGCAGCTGGCGGCCGCGCAGGCGCAGGCCCAGTTGACCCGGGTAAGCATCGACCGCATGACGGGGTTGAGGCAGAAGGGGATCGCGGCGCAGTCGGAGTGGGATCGCGCGGACGCGGACCAGAAGCAGGCCGAAGCGCGAGTCGGTGAGATTCGCGCCACGATCGCCCGGAAGACGATCCGGGCGCCGTTCTCGGGCGTCCTCGGCCTGCGCCAGGTGAACCTCGGCCAGTACCTGACGAGCGGCGCTCCGATCGTGTCTCTGCAGGAGCTCGATCCGATCTACGTGAACTTCTCGGTGCCCCAGCAGCAGATGGCCGGCCTGAAGCCGGGCAGCGAGGTGCGGGTCACAGCCGAGGGATTGCCGGGGGACTTCAAGGGAACGCTGACGGCCACGAACTCGGTCATCGACGAGGCGACCCGCAACATCCAGACGCAGGCGACGGTCGCAAACCCCGAGGGAAAGCTCCACCCCGGGATGTTCGTCGAGACGAAGCTCGGCCTCGGCGCCGCCGGGGCCGTCGTGGCGCTGCCCGCTTCCGCGATCAACTACGCTCCGTACGGGGATTCCGTCTTCGTCGTGGAAGAGATGAAGAGCCCGAAGGGCCAGACCTACAAGGGCGTGCGCCAGCAGTTCGTCAAGCTCGGGGGCGGGCGCGGAGACCAGATCGCGGTTCTCTCGGGCGTCAAGCCCGGCGAGGAGGTCGTGACGTCGGGCGTCTTCAAGCTCCGCAACGGCGCCGCCGTCAACGTCAACAACACGACGCAGCCCGGCAACAACCCGGCGCCCAAGCCCGAGGACAGCTAACCTTATGAAGCTGACCGATCTCTTCATCCGTCGGCCGGTGCTGGCGGTCGTCGTCAACCTCATCATCCTGATCGCCGGGCTTCAGGCGATCCGCTCGCTGTCGGTGCGGCAGTACCCGCGCAGCGACATCGCGGTCGTGCAGGTCACGACGGCGTACGTCGGCGCCAACGCCGACCTCGTGCGCGGATTCATCACGACTCCGCTCGAGCGGGTCATCGCCAGCGCCGACGGAATCGACTTCATCGAGTCCTCGAGCGCCCAGGGCCTCAGCACGATCCAGGTTCACCTGAAGCTCAACTACGACACCAACGCCGCCCTGACCCAGGTCCAGGCGAAGGTCGCCCAGGTGCGCAACGACCTCCCGCCCGAGGCCGAGGCGCCGATCATCGACCTCCAGACGGCGGACTCCCAGTTCGCGGCGATGTACCTGGGGTTCTCCTCGACGGACCTCGACCAGAACCAGATCACCGATTACCTCACGCGCGTCGTGCAGCCCAAGCTCTCGGCCATCAGCGGAGTGCAGCGCGCCGACATCCTCGGCGGGCGCGTCTTCGCGATGCGGGTCTGGCTCAAGCCCGAGAAGATGGCGGCCCTGGGGATCTCGCCATCCGACGTGCGCACGGCCCTCGCGCAGAACAACTACCTCTCCGCCCTGGGCAAGACGAAGGGCTCGATGGTCTCGGTGAACCTCGTCGCCAACACGAACCTCCAGACCGCCGACGAGTTTCGCCAGCTCGTCGTCAAGGCGAAGGACGGCGTCGTGGTGCGGCTCGGCGAGATCTCCGACGTGGAGCTGGGGGCCGAGACCTACGAGCAGGACGTCCGCTTCAACGGGCAGACCGCCACCTTCATGGGCATCTGGGTGCTCCCCAACGCCAACGCGCTCGACGTCATCAAACGCGTGCGGGCGGCGCTCCCCGACATCCAGGCTCAGCTGCCCGTGGGCATGAAGGTCGGCATCCCCTACGACTCGACCGCGTACATCCAGGAGGCCATCAACGAGGTCCTGAAGACTCTGACCGAGACGCTGCTGATCGTCGTCGTGGTCATCTTCCTCTTCCTGGGCTCCTTCCGAGCGGTGCTCATCCCGGTCGTCGCGATCCCCGTTTCGCTGGTCGGCGCCGTTTTCCTGATGCTCGTCGCGGGCTTCACGATCAACCTGCTGACGCTGCTCGCCATCGTGCTGTCGGTCGGCCTGGTCGTCGACGACGCGATCGTCATGGTCGAGAACGTGGAGCGCCACCTGCAGCTTGGCGACAAGCCGTTCGAGGCGGCGATCAAGGCCGCGCGGGAGCTGGTCGGCCCGATCATCGCGATGACGATCACGCTCGCGGCCGTGTACGCGCCGATCGGAATCCAGGGCGGGTTGACCGGCGCGCTCTTCCGCGAGTTCGCTTTCACGCTGGCGGGCGCCGTGATCGTGTCCGGGGTCGTGGCCCTGACGCTCTCTCCGATGATGAGCTCCCGGCTGCTGCACACCGGCGACAACGAGAAGGGCTTCGCCGGGTGGGTCAACCGGAAGTTCGACGCCCTCCGCAACCGGTACACGCGGCTCCTGACCGCGAGCCTCAACTACCGGCCGGTCGTCTTCGCGCTCTGGGCGATCGTCGTGGCTCTCATGTTCCCGTTCTACATGTTCTCGCAAAAGGAGCTCGCGCCCGTCGAGGACCAGGCGGTCGTCTTCGGGATCATCCAGGCGGCGCCCAACGCGACGCTGGACCAGACGTCGCTCTTCTCCAAGAAGGTCATCGACGTGTACAAGTCGTTTCCCGAGAGCCAGAGCATCTTCCAGCTCACGGGCCCGACCGGCGGCTTCGGCGGGATGGTCACCAAGCCCTGGAGCGAGCGCAAGAAGAGCACGTCGCAGCTCCAGGCGGAGGCGGCCGGGAAGTTCTCGCAGATCCCGGGCGTGCGCGTGATCTCCCTCGTGCCGCCGGCACTGCCCGGCGGCGGCGGCTTCCCCGTCGACTTCGTCGTCGCCTCGACCGCCGAGCCGGAGCAACTCGTCGCCTTCGCCAACCAACTCGTCGGCAAGGCGTTCGCCAGCGGCCTCTTCATGTTCGCCGACTCGGACCTGAAGTACGACCAGCCGCAGGCCGAGGTCGTCTTCGACCGCGACAAGCTCCGGTCCCAGGGAGTCGATCTGGGCACGGCCGGACGCGATCTCTCCACGATGCTCGGCGGCAACTACGTGAACCGCTTCAGCATCCAGGGACGCAGCTACAAGGTCATTCCCCAGGTCAAGCGCTCCGAGCGGCTGACGCCCGACCAGCTCGCGAACATCTACATCACCGGGGCCGGCGGGAAGCTCGTGCCGCTCTCGACGTTCGCCACCCTGAAGACGACCACCGAGCCGCGGGAGTTGAAGCGCTTCCAGCAGCTCAACGCCGTCCGCATCCAGGGCGTGATCCCGGCGGGAGTCTCGCTCGACCGCGCGCTGACCTTCCTCGAGACGGAGGCCAAGGGGATCCTGCCGAAGGGCTTCACCGTGGACTACGCCGGGGAGTCGCGCCAGCTACGGACCGAGGGCGGGAAGTTCCTCTTCACGTTCCTGCTCTCGGCCATCCTGATCTACCTCGTCCTCGCGGCGCAGTTCGAGAGCTTCCGCGATCCCTTCATCATCCTCGCGGGCTCCGTGCCGCTGGCGGTGTCGGGCGCTCTCCTCTTCTCGTTCCTCGGCCTGACGACGCTCAACATCTACAGCCAGGTCGGCCTGATCACGCTGGTCGGCCTGATCGCCAAGAACGGCATCCTGATCGTCGAGTTCGCCAACAAGACCCAGGAAAAGGGAGTCGACAAGCTCCACGCCGTCATCGAGGCGGCGCAGACGCGGCTGCGGCCCATTCTGATGACGACCGCGGCGACGGTCATGGGCCACCTCCCGCTGGTCGTCGCGAAGGGCCCCGGAGCGGGCGCGCGCAACAGCATCGGCATCATGCTGGTGTCCGGGATGGTCATCGGCACGGTCTTCACGCTCTTCGTCGTGCCCTCGATCTACGTCCTGGTGGCCAGGACGCACCGGGCGACGGCGCCCTCGGCCGGAGAGAGCGGGACACCGGAGCCGGAGGTCCGCGAGTTCGTCGAGGCGATGGTCTAGCAGGCTGCTGGAAAAGCCGAGGCGGGGTGGTAAGCCACCGGAGTCTTTCGGGTACGCGCTATGCAGTCATCCCTCTGAGTCGCACAGCCTCAGACGATGGGGCAGGGTGCCAGACTCGGCTGCTCGCCTGATCTCAGGGTGAAGGGACCGAACGTCGCGCCCGAGCTTGTTTCCGTCACGGTCAGCATCATCGTCTGGCCGCTGACCGAGCCCGTGTAGCGCGCCCGTTGTGAATTCTGGGTCGGACCTACCGTCACCGCGTACTCGCCCGCGACGTCGAAGCGTCCGCCGGCATCGAGCACGATCGGCTGGCTGATCGTTCCGTCTGCGCAGGTCTGGTGAAGCGTTCCACCGGCGCCGGTGACGGTCAGCCGGCTCGCGCCCAGGCCGGATTCAGAGTTTCCCCAGGCTCCCAGCGGCACTGAGCCGGGCTTCGGGCCCGTCACGGTCTCCGAGCAAGCGAGAAACAGAATGACCAGACCGATCGGCAATCTGGAAAGCGTGAATTTCATAGCACCTCCTTCCAGTCACCCTCCATTGAGCAACGGCTGTGCCAGAAGGAAACAGCATCGACGAGGCTGTGTTCGCGCTCTTGCATGCGTCCGACCCGGAAAAGCCGTTCTGGTCTTGCTCAGAAATGTGCACGAGAATCCAAATTCCTGCTCGGTGGCCAACCTGGGATCGCCCTTGCTCGAACGCCGCTCAGCCAGTCGCCGCCATCTTCTCGATCTCGGTCCACTCCTTCTCGGAGACCGGCATGACGGAGAGGCGCGAGATCCGCACGAGCGGGAAGTCCCGGAAGACGGGCTTCGCCTTGATCGCGGCGAGGGTGACCGGGCGCCTCAGCTTCTTCACCGGCACGACGTCGACGGCGTGGAGCTTCCCGCTCTTGTCCGCGGGATCCGGATACGCGTCCGAGGCCGCCTTCGCGATCCCGACGACAGACTTCTCGTCCCCCGTGTGGTAGTAGAAGATCGCGTCGCCCTTCTTGACCGAGCGCAGGTGCTTCTGCGCCAGCGGATTCTTGACGCCGCTCCAGCGCGTCTTCTTCTCGCGGACGAGGTCGTCCCAGGAATAGTGGGTCGGCTCTTCCTTGAAGAGGAAGTTCATGGCCTGGCTCCTTCCCCGCGCTTCATCACTTGCCGTCCGGCCCGTCCAGGATCAGCGGCGCCTCCGTCTTCTGAAGCCCGGCCGCGACCCGTTCCATCTCCCGCATGGCGCGCAAGTGGTTGCGCCCGGCGATCTTCAGGACGTCCTCGTCCGAATACCCGCGCCGGAGCAGCTCGGCGAACAGATACGGGTAGCGCGTGACGTTCTCGAGCCCCGGGACCATCGAGTCCGAGCCGTCGTCGTAGAAGTCGGCGCCGATCCCGACGTGGTCGATCCCGGCGACCTTCACGATGTGGTCGATGTGGTCGGCGACGAGAGCCACGGAGCCCCGCGGCTCCCGGTTCGCCTTCTCCCATTCCTTGACGGCCTTCTCGATGGCGGCCTCGTCGTCGAGGCGCGCCTGCAGCTCCTTCTTCGCCGCCTTGCGCTTCGCGTCCCAGGCGGCGTGGTCGGGCGCGATTAAGGACCCGATGAAGTTGACGTGAATGACTCCGCCGTTGGAGGCAAGCGCGCGGAGGACGTCGTCGGGGGCGTTGCGGGGATGGTCGGCGACCCCGCGGGAGCTCGAGTGGGAAAAGATCACGGGCGCCCGCGTCACCCGCAGGGCGTCGCGCATCGTGTCTGGACTCACGTGCGAGATGTCGACGAACATCCCGAGCCGGTTCATCTCCCGGACGATCTTTTCCCCGCGCTTGGTCAGGCCGTCGTGCTCCGGCCGGTCCGTCGCCGAGTCGGCCCATTCGACGTTGTCCCAGTGCGTGAGCGTCATGTACCGGGCCCCTAGCTCGTAGAAGACCCGAAGGGCGGCCGGAGACTGCTCGATCATGTGCCCGCCCTCAACGCCGATGAGCGATGCGATGCGCCCCGCCCGGTGGATCCGCTCGATGTCGTCGGCGGAGCGGGCGAGCTCCAGCCGGGGCTGGCTGCGAATGAAACGGAGCGTCACGTCGAACTCGCGCAGGGCCTCGTGCAGGGCGGTGTGCGTCGCCATCGTGGACGACTCGACGAAGACGGACCAGTACTGCGCGCCGACGCCGCCCTCGGCCAGGCGCGGCACGTCCGCGCAGAGGGCCGGCTGGACCTTGCCGAGGTCCACCCGCGTCAGGTCGGCCTTGTGCGCGTCGAGCAGCATCGAGGGCAGGTCGTTGTGCGTGTCGATCAGGGGCGCCGCGGCGAGCAGCGCCCGCGCGCGCGTCACCAGAGCCGGATCCGACTGGCCGAACGCCAACGCCGCGCTCCAGAGGAACACCGGTGCGACGCGGAGCGATCGAGGCATTGCTCCTATGCTCACTGTTTAGGGCTTCGTCGCGACGGGTTTCGGCCGATTCCGGTACTTCTCGTACAGCCGCTTCTGCTTGTCGGTCAGGTCGAGCGCCCTCCCGTCGAGGTACGCCCCGACGACGCGGGAACGCAGATCCAGGATGTCGCCGTCCGTCAGGATGAAGGTCGCGTCCTTGCCGGTTTCGAGCGAGCCCACGTGATCGGCGACGCCGAGCAGCTTCGCCGGCTCGAGCGTCATGGCGGCGATCGCCTTCTCGCGCGGAAAGCCGAAGGCGACCGCCGTGGCGGCGAGGTGGGGGTAGTTGCGCACGTTGGACGCGTCGCTCCCGCCCTCGTTGAAGAGGACGCGCACGCCCGCCTTGTCGAGGCGGCCGGCGTTCGCGAACTGCGTGTCGTAGGGCTCGTCGTCGCGCTGCGGCAGGTCGAGCGGGGAATCCACGATGACCGCAACCTTCGCCCGGGCGACCTCGTCCGCGATCCTCCAGGCGTCGGCGCCGCCCCAGAGGACGAGGCGGAGGTTCTCGTCCTTGGCCCACTGCATCGCGCCTCGGATCTGATCGAGGCGGTTCGCGAGCACGATCACCGGAATCGCTCCCTCGACCGCCGGGACCAGAGCTGCCAGCCGGGGGTCGTCGTCGTGGCGCGGGATCCCCGCCTGCCCCTCCGCCGCCCGGGCCTTAGCGTAGGCGCGCGCGTCCCGAAATACGTTCCTGAGCCTCGCCAGCGCCTCGTCCCGCTTCTTCTCCTGAAGGCGCGCGGAGAGGCTCGCGGTCGACGCGCGGTCGATTCGCAGGTCCGGCCAGACCACGGCGATGGCGGCCGACGCCTTCAGCGAGGCGTCCTCGCGGGTCCAGCCGTCCAGCTTCATGACCGCCACCGACCCCGACACGATCCCGCCGGTCGGCGTGACCCCCGCGATCAACACTCCCCCGGACCGCGCGACCGGCAGCAACTCGGAGTCGAAATTGACCGCAACGTCGGCTCGCGCGGCGGGGTTGATGTCGCCGAGCTCGCTCGTGTCCACCGTGGCGCGCACCGCCCCGATCTCCGACAGGCCGAGGACCGTCAGCGGCGGGAGGAGCGAGGGGTAGACGTGCCTCCCCTTCGCGTGGACGACCGTTCCCTCCGTGGCGGCCGCAGGATCCCCCGAGACGGACGCGATCTTGCCGTCGCGAACCACGATCGTCCCGAGCGCGATGTCCGGGCCGGAGGCGGGATGGATCGTCGCGCCGGTGATGGTGAAGACGCGGGGCTCCGGAGACGTCCCCGCGGCCTGAGCCGCCGGCTGGGCGGACAGACTGGCGGCGCCGAGTCCGAGCGACATCGCCAGCGCGCGGATCCTCATCGCGACTCCCCCGGCTTCGCGGCGTCCCTCGGGCCCTTGTCCTTCTCCTTCTCCTTCTCCTTCTCCGGCTCGCGCATGGCCTTCGCCTTCGCGACGAGCTCCGCGCGCTCCTTCTCCAGGGCGGCGCGGAGGGCCAGATCGGCGTCGCGATCGAAGAATTTCTTTCCCTCGATCCAGGTCTGGAGCGCGATGGTGGAGGTCGACAGCGGGTCGCCGCTCCAAAGGACGAAGTCGCCGTCCTTACCCGGCTCGAGGGACCCCACCCGGTTGGCGATGCCGAGCTGCCGCGCGGGATTCGACGTCACGAAGGCGAGCGCGTCGGCCGGAGGGACCGCGCCGTACTTGACCGCCTTGGCCGCCTCGAGGTTCAGCCGCCGCGCGAGCTCGTTCGAGTCCGAGTTGTACGACACGGTCACGCCGCGCTCGCGCATGAGCGGAAACGCGTAGGGAATCGCGTCGAACACCTCGTACTTGTAGGCCCACCAGTCGGAGAAGCCGGACGCGCCCGCGCCGTGCCGGGCGATCTCGTCGGCGACCTTGTAGCCCTCGAGGACGTGCTGGAAGGTCCCGATCTGGACCCCGAACTCCTCGGCCGTCCGCATCATCTGAAGGATCTCGTCCTTCCGGTACGAGTGGCAGTGGATCTTGCGCTTTCCCTCCAGAATCTCGACGATCGCCTCGAGCTGAAGGTCCGGCTCCGGAGGAATCGGGTGCGCGCCCTTCACCGCGGCGGCCTTCCGGTATTCCTCCTGGCGACGGCGATAGTCGCGCGCCGCCAGGAACCGTTCCCGGATCAGCTCCGCGACACCCATCCGGGTCCGCGGATAGCGCGGGTTCTGGTTGCCCCAGTTGGATTGTTTGGGATTCTCGCCGAGCGCGAACTTGATCCCCTCCGGCGCGCCGGCAAAGAGGAGGTCCTCCGGGCCGCCGCCCCACCGCCACCGAGTGATCTGCGTCTGACCGCCGATGGCGTTGGCCGAGCCGTGCAGCACGTTGGCGACCGTCGTTCCCCCCGCGAGCTCGCGGTAGATCGCCACGTCGAAAGGATTGAGCACGTCGCGGATCCGAACCTCGGCGGTGACGTTGTGCGTGCCCTCGTTGACCTGGCCGTCCACCCCCGTGTGCGAGTGCGCGTCGATGATGCCCGGGGTGACGTGCTTGCCCCGACCGTCGATCTCCACGGCGCCGGCGGGCGCGGAGAGGCCCCGGCCGACCCCGACGATCCTGCCGCCGGCGATCACGAGGTCGGCGCCCTCGAGGATCCCAGCGGACCCCTCCGTCCAGACCGTGGCTCCCCGGACGATCAGCGCGGGCGGCGACGCGAGGGGCCCCGCCTCGCGGGCGGGAAGCGGCCGCACGTCCGCGCCCGGCTCGGCGGCAGCGGGCTTCCCCGTGTCCGCCGCGGCGGCCGTCTTCGCGGCATCCGCCTCTTCCTTCTCCTCGCGAGGCTCGATGCAGATCCCGTCGATCCAGATCTCGGAGACGCGACTCTTCTCGGCGAACGGCTCCCCCGTTTCGACGACCAGGCTGGCGATCTTCCCGGCCTCGAGGGTGCCGAGGCGATCCTGCAGCGCCAGTTGGCGCGCCGGAATCGTCGTGACCGCGGCGAGCGCGTCGTCGCGGGACAGGCCGCGCGCGATCGCCTCCCTCACGCGCTTCCCGAAATCCTTGACGTCTTCCAGACCGGCGGTGGTGAAGGAGAACGTGAGGCCGGCGTCCTTCATCCACTTCGGATTCGAGGGCGCGCGGTCGAAGGCGCGCAGGCGCTCCAGGGGCACGTCCAGCCACTCCTCGTCGCCCTCGAGCTTCTCGGGGCGCGGAAAGTTCACCCGGAGCACCAGGTCCGGCCTCGCCGCCGCGACCTCGCTCGCGAGGCGATACTCGTCGTTTCCGCCGACGTACAGCGCCTGCAGCTTCATTTCCCGCGCCACCCGCGCCGCGCGCAGGAGCGACAGCGCGTCGAGGGTCTCGAAGACGACCAACTCCTTGCCCTCCGCCGCGGGAACGAGCGCGGAGGCGGCCGCATCGCGGCGAGGCCTCGCGCGACCCGACGGCTGCGTCGCGTACGCCGCCTGCGCGTCGCGCCGCCAGATCGCGTCGAGAAACGCCTGGCGCGTCACGGCGACCGCGCCCATCTTCGAGTTCGGGTAGTTCTCCTCGTCGGGAGGCTCCATCGCGACGAACTGCCCCTTCTCCGCCTCTACGACGCGACCCGGAATCGGCCCGTCGGCGAGAGTGACCACCGTTCCCCGCCCGCGCATCACGCCGGCCGCGGGGACCGCCGCCACGACGGCGAAGCCCAGCTTCCGAAACGTCTCGGCCACGTCGCTCCGGACGACGAGCCCCTCGAGGGTCCGCGCCTCCGCGCGCAACGGGGACCCGGGCTCGGCGGCGGGCCCGGGCGCGCTGCGCGAACGGCTCGCGGGCCTCGGTGTCTCGCCCTCCTCGTCGTCCTTCGGGCGCCGGGGAGCCTTCCCCGCCAGTCGATCCGTCGAGACGTACGGGTCGATGTACGCCGCGTGCACGACTTTGCCGCCGACGTCGACGACCCGCGCGTCGGCGGGGATCGGCTTCGCTCCCGCCGGCCCGACCGACTCGATCACGCCGCCGCGGATGACGACGACGCCCGGATTGAACACGCGGCCCGGTGAGACGATCACCCGCCCCCCGGTCAACGCGTACGCGAGACGGTCGGCTCCGCGAGGGTCCGCGGCCGGAGCGAGGAACGCGGGGAAAACTACGAACAGGGCGCAGAGCGCGCCGCGAAGGATTTTCCCCATGCCGGCGCGGGATTCTATATGCTTCGCGCGCGGACCGGCCCGAGGTGCGGGCCTCCGCGTCAAACAGTGTGACAGGAGGACACAATGATACGGAAGGCTTCCCTTCTCGGAGTTTCCCTGCTTCTCGCGATCGCCGTCTTCGCGACTGCGCAGGACCGCAAGCCGATGAGCCCCGCCGGGACCGCCGCCACCATGGTGGGCGGCACGTGGAGCGCGCCGGACAAGGACGGCGAGCGCCAGTACTCGGGCGGCAAGTGGATCGAGGTGACCTACAGCCGGCCCATCTTGCGCGGCCGCACGGACATCTTCGGCAAGGGCGCCGACTACGGCAAGACCGTCAACGGCGGAGCCCCGGTGTGGCGCGCGGGTGCCAACGTGACGACGAAGCTGACGACCGAGGTTCCCCTCATGGTCGGCGGCAAGCGGCTCGAGCCCGGCAGCTACGACGTCTTCGTGGACCTGAAGGAGGGCGCCTGGACGCTCATCCTGTCGACGCAGCCCACGCAGGACAAGTACGACGCCAACGACAAGACCAAGATCTGGGGCTCCTACGACTACGACAAGAAGTTCGACGTCGTGCGCGTACCCATGAAGTCGGTCACGCCGGCGGCCTCGGTCGACCAGTTCACGATCGCCTTCGTCGACATGACGGACGCCGGAGGCAAGCTGGCGATGGTCTGGGAGAAGACGGGCGGGGTCGTCCCCTTCACCGTCGCCAAGTAACTAGCGGATCTCGGGCGGCGCCTCCCTCCCGGGTCGCGCCGCGCCCTCGATTCGAGCCGTGAGAGTCGCGCAGATCGCGTCCGTCTGCTTCTCGGTGCCGCCGAAGTCTGGCGGGGGTACGGAGATCGCGATTGACCTGCTGACACGGGGGCTCGTCTCCCGAGGCCACGAGGTCACGCTCTTCGCCTCGGGCGACTCGCGGACCACGGCGCGGCTCCACGCGGTCGTACCGCGCGCGACGCAGGACGACCCGGCCTCGACGAGCTACCTCGAGCGCGACTTCGAGGTCCGCAACGTAGCCGAGGCGTACGGGGAGGCCGGCCGCTTCGACCTCCTCCACGCCCACTGGCCCACCCCGGCGCCCTACTTCTCGAGCGGGACCCCGCGTCCGACCCTTCTGACCTGCGCCTACATCGAGAAGCCGCTTTACGACTACTACCGGGCGCACGATCCGCGCCTCCACTTCGCGTGCGTGAGCGAGGCCCAGGCGCGAATGCTCGGCGGCGGCGTTCCGGTCATTCCGTACGGAATCGACGTCGCCCGTGTCCCGTTCGTCGCCGAGCCCGGCGACTTCCTTCTGACGGTGGGCCGGCTGGTGCCGACCAAGGGCGCCGACCGGGCGATCGCGATCGCGCGGCGCGCCGGCCTGCCACTGACGATCGTCGGCGACGTCACGCCGTATCTCGCGGACAGCGAGCCCTACTACGAGGAAAAGATCCGGCCCCACGTCGATGGCGTGCGGGTGCGGCACTTCCGGGCGCTTCCCAACGCGGAGGTCCTCGCCCTCATGGCTCGCGCACGCGCATTCCTCTTTCCCATCTCCTGGGAGGAGCCGTTCGGCCTCGTCGTGGCCGAGGCGATGGCCGCCGGCACCCCCGTGGTCGCGACGCCACGGGGCTCCCTCCCCGAGCTCGTCGCGGACGGGGTCACCGGCTTCCTGGGCGAGACCAACGACGAGCTGGCGGCCTTCGTCGGACGGGTGGGCGATCTCGATCGCGAGGCTTGCCGCCGCCGGGCGGAAGAGCGCTACAGTGCGGAGCGCATGGTCTCGGACTACGAGGCGTTGTACCGGAGCCTGATCGCGTGAGCGGGTTCGACTTCTCTCCCGCCGCGCTCGACCTGGAGTTCCCGGTGCGCCGGAACCTTCTGTACTTCAACCACGCGGCCGTCGCCCCGCTACCTCGGCGCGTCGCCGACGCGATGACGGCGCACGTCGCCAACGTCCGGGAGCGAGGGGCGGCCGACTGGCGCAGCTGGTACGGGTCGATCGAGGCGACGCGCGGCCAGTGCGCGCGGTTCCTCGGCGCAAAACCGGACGAGATCGCCTTCCTGCCGAACACGAGCTGGGGCGTGAACCTCGTCGCGCAGTCGTTTCCGTGGACGCCGGGCGACAACGTCGTCTCCGACGACATGGAGTTCCCCTCGAACGCCTACCCGTGGCACCGGCTCCAGGCACGCGGCGTCGAGTGCCGGCTCGCGAAGAGCCGCGAGGGCCGCGTCACGGCCGAAGACATCGCCGCAGTTATCGACGCGCGCACCCGGGTCGTCGCCGTCTCGTGGGTCGCGTTCCACAACGGCTGGGTCTTTCCGCTGGCGGAGATCGGAGCGTTGTGCCGGGCACGCGGCATCCTGCTCGTGGTGGACGCGATTCAGGGCCTCGGCGCCTTGCCAGCCGACGTCGAGCGCGACGGGATCGACGTGCTGGTCGCGGACGGCCACAAGTGGCTGTATGGACCGGAGGGCGGCGCGATCTTCTACGTCCGGGAAGGCGCGCGCGACCGCGTCCCGGCGCTCTCCTCCGGTTGGTGGAACAACCGGTCCGAGGGCAGCTACCTCGACTACGGGTTCCAGCCCTACGAGGGCGGCCGGCGCTACGAGCCCGGCACTCTTCCGTCCGATCACATCGCCGGGATCTCCGCGGCGATCGGTCTGCTCGAGGAGATGGGCCGCGAGACGGTGCGCGCGCGCATCCTCGAGCTGAACCAGGCCCTCCGCAGCGGCCTCGTGGAGCGGGGCTGGAGGATCGTGACTCCGGAGCCGATCGCTTCCGGAATTTTGGCCGCGACCCATCCCTCGCTGCCGCCGCGTGCCGTCGCGAAGGCACTGGAGGAGCGCGGCGTCGTGATCGCCCCGCGCGAGGGCTCGGTCCGCTTCTCCCCGCACGCCGGCAACGACCTCGGCCAGGTCGCGCGCGTGCTCGCGGCGATCGACACGCTGGTCTGATCCTCTGCGCGTCGGCCGACGGCTAGCGCCTCAACTCGAGACTCAGCGTCACCGGATCGAAGAAGCAGAAACCTCGCCCGGCCAAGACGACGTGGGAAACGTCGACCGAACCCGCGACGGAAGATCCACAGAATCCTTCCCCGAGCGTGATGTTTCCGGACAAGTAGGGAGTCGCACGTCCGGGGACGAATTTCCCCCCGAATCGCGCGGTTCCGTGAGTCGCGGTTGACCACACGGCGTCCACCCGGTCCGCAGACTGAGTGATCGCGACCGTGACGCTTTCGCCGCGGCCGGCCAACCTCATGCCACCGGTCCATTCCCCGGCCAGGTCCACGATGAGCGTGGGGAGGGGAGTGGGAAACGAAGTAACGACCTCCGTTGGCGTCTTCCCGCAACCCGTCGGAACGAGCATCCAAGAGAGCGAAACCGCAGCGATGAAATTCGTGAAACGTTTTCTAGCCACCGCTTACCTCCTTCATCAGAGCGTGGTCTCCTCTCGTCCCTGGTCCTCGCCCCGCTCGGGCGCTACACAATGGAAGTTCGCCGCATCGTCGATGCTTCCGTGGCCCGTGTATCGCGCCACCCGGGGGTACGCGCATAGCGGCCGGGTTCGGTCGACGTTGCCGTTTTCGTCGAAGCGCGAGGCCTCGAGAGACTCGGGGGCGACGCCTGCCTCGACCCATTGCTCCAACGCCGTCAAATAGTCGAACGCATTGGGCCCCGTCCCGCCGAAGCAGTGAGACATGCCGGGGGCCAGGAAGAGCCGGGCAAAGCGCTGGGTCCTCCTCCGCCCCAGTTCGCGCTGGACATCCTCGTAGTACCCGATCGTGCGCAGGGCGGAGATCGCGGGATCACTCCAGCCGTGCCAGAGCAGCAGTCTTCCGCCCGACCGCTCGAAGGCGGACAGGTTCGTCTCCGTCGCGTTGAGGATCCTTCCCATGAACCGAAGCCGCTCCGGGTCCGTGTCGAAATTAAAGGTCGCCCAGTCGAAATTCGGATCGTCGAAACGGAAGGCGAGGTAGCGGAGGAATTGATCTTGCAGCGCGTAGTCGCCCGACGGAGAGTCCGGCGTATTGACCAGCCAGACGTCCCACCCGACGTGCCCGACGGTCTCCCCGCCCACCGGAAGGCCCGGGAACAACTCGCCATCGGAATTGGACGGGCCCGCGTAGATCTTCTTCAAGGCCCGCACCTGCCCCGGGGTCAGGCAGTCCGGGGCGTCGTCTCCGGGGCATCGCAGCGTATCGGGATCGAATGGGCACCGGCGGGGATCTTCGATCGATCCATCGACGAGCCCGTCGGCAGCGTCGCAGCTGGCCAGAACGGCGGTCCCGATGACGGGAATCTTCTCGAGCGGGATCAGTCCGCTGTCGACCGTCGCGTGGAGCGCCTGCATGTCCAGTTCGCGGCGATCATCAGCCCGGTGAAGTCCAGGGCCGGGGCGCCTGCGGCGATGCCGTTGAAGTCGTCGGGGTACTGCTCCGCCTCCCGCAGCCCCTGCATCCCGCCCTTCGAGCAGCCGTCGAAGTAGGAAAGGCGAGGGCGCTCGCCGTAGTAAGCGGCGACGAGGATCTTCGAGACGACCGCGGTGACATGCACGGCTCGATAGCCGTAGTCGATCTCCGCCGGGCGATTGTCGAGCGCCCAGGACGCATCGAAGAGGTCCCCCTGGTGGCCTCCGTCGGTGGAGGCAATCGCATATCCGCGCGCGAGGCCCAGAGACGGGTCGCTCACCGAGCCCGCGAAGACGAAGTCGCCCGCGAAATACAGCTTCCCGTTCCACTCGGTCGGCAACCGGACTTCAAATCCGACGGCGGGGCTCACGACCCCCAGGACGAGGCAATGCTCGGGCAATCCATCGGCCGCGGGAACGACCTCGGCTGACGTAATTCGGGTGTGCGGAATCTTCAGAGCAGTCAGGCCGGTGCAGTTCGCGGGCGGTGCCCCCGCAAGCGCCGTCGCCGACCAGCCTAGGCCCGCCACCAGGAGAGCCAGAGCCAGTCTTGTCGGCAATACCCATGTCCTCGTCGCCTCTTGCATCGTGGCCTCCTCGTCGTTCTTCATTCCCTGTTGCATCGCAGGTCCGACCGTCTCCCGGGCCTAGAACGCCTCGGTGTCGCCGTGGCTGCTGAGCGTGCCCTGCGGGTTCTCGTAAGTGTTCGCGACCCCCGTCTCGGTGTCGGTGACCGTGATCGTGTAGGCGACGTCCGACAGCGCGCCGTAGAAGACCCAGAAGTGTCCGTTGATCGGGCGGCCGTCGAGCACCTTGATGACGAGCTCGACGTTCGAATCGCTGAAGAACCAGAAGTAGCCGGTGTCGGTCGTCAGGGGGACCGCCTGGCCCGCGCCCTGGCGCCCGCCCCTGGTCTGCCAGGACACGTCTACCTGAAATCGTCCGTCGTGGAGGCAGAGCGTGGTGCCTCCGGCGGCGCAGGCCGCGGTCTGTCCCAGATAAGCCGCTCCCGCGGCGGGCGAAGTGACCGCGGCGTCGATCTCCGTCGACCTGAGTGCCTGCTGCACGGGGAACGCGGATGTGTCGGCGAAGCTCGACATTTGACCCTGTGCGTTGTGATAGCTCCGTGTCTGGCCGGTCTGCATGTCCGTGACCTGGATCGTGTATTCGACGTCGGTCAACGCGCCGCCGAAGACCCAGAATCGCTCGGGTGCAGGCCCCTGGAGCACCTTGACCGCCAACTCGACGTCGGTCGGCGTGCGGAACCAAAAGTATCCCGAGTCAGAGGTCACGGGGACCGCCTGGCCCCGACCGCTCCTTCCATCCTTGGTCTTCCAGAGCGTTTCGACTTGGAAGCGCTCGCGATTCAGGCACAGAGTCGTCGGTCCCGACGCGCAGGGCCCACCCGCTCGATGGATCGCGTACAGACCCGCGTCGGTCCCCACGTAGACGTTCGAGGAGTCCGAAGGATCGACCGCGAGCGCGGTGGCCGGCCGGACGAGCAGCCCCAAGGGGAACCAGCTCTGGCCGCCGTCCGCCGTACGCGAGACTCCCGTCGGCGTACCCGCATACGCCACGGATCCCGAGCTCGGGTCGCCCGTGAGCGAGCTCAAGGGAAAGCTCAAACCGACGCCGACCCGCGCGAAGGTAACCCCATCGTCCAGGCTGCGGAACAACGAGTCACCGGTCGCGGCGAACAGGATCGACGAAGGGCTCCCCGAAATCGCGAGCCCGGAGTACGTGGCGAAGGGTAGCCCCATTCCAACACTCCAGTAGCCGGTCCCGCCGAGCGAGTTTCTCCAGACGCGGCCGCCGTCTTGGAACCAGCCCAGGATCGAGAACGTCTTCGGCGATACGAAGAGCGTGGAGTCCGGACCTACGGCGAGCTCAGCGACACCCGTCCTCGGCAGAGACCCGCCTCCGACATGCGTCCAGCTCTCGCCTCGATCCGTCGAGCGGAACAGGCCACCTCTCGAGACGGCATAAAGGGTGGACGTCGCCCCGGGATCCATCGCCAGGGCGTCAGCTGTGTCGATGGAGTCCGAGAGGCCCTTCGGCGCCCAGCTCATCCCGCCGTCGTCGCTTCGAAGCACGCCTGCCGCCGTGGCCGCGTAGACGGTCGAGGGCGAGTGGGGGTCCACGAGCAGCTTAGTGGCGAGAGCCGAAGGATTCACGTTCGTCCAGCTCTGAGCCCAGTCGACGCTCTTGAAAATTCCGGCGCTCGTCCCCGCATACAGCGTGGACGGCGACGAAGGGTCGACCGCGAGAGCGGCGACCTGAGCACCCGTCAATCCAACCTGCGTCCACTCGTTGTCCCCCGCCGCGGCGACCGAGACCCAGGACGACGCGACGACTACGAAGATCAGGATCTTGTTCATCGGGACAGCTCGATCGTGGCGCGTGGAGCCCCCGGACATAGCCCGAGAATGCCCGAGTGACTGCCGATCGCGGGAACCTCCATGCGAATCTGTGTCGGGCCTGCAGTTCCCTGAACTGAGGCCCGGGGCAGCGGGCAGTCGAAAGGCCTAGCTTTACCGATCGAGAAGGTGCCCGTCAGGGACCCATTAATCAAAGTGCCGTAGTACGAAGCCGAGGTCGCGTAGAAGTCGGTCCTGAACTGAATTAGGATCCCCTGATCGGACTGAGTAACGGTCGCGGAGGTCGCGCTCGAGCTCGCGTCCCCGGTTATCGTTCCCGACCACTCACCGGCAAGAGATATCGAGCCGCCGAGCGACCCGCCGTTCGTCGCGGTCGGGCTCTTGCAACCCGAGAGCGCGAGCAGGAGCAGGGCCAGCGCCCAGAGCCTTCCACGAGTCGTTCTGTTCGTGAGAGCGTCCATCCGAGCCTCCCTCGTTCTGGACGGAGGCTCTCATCCGGCGCGCGGCGATGCTTAATCGCGGCCCAACCGATTCGCAATCTTTTCGAAACGGCGGAAAGCTCGGCGGCTAGAAGGCGACCTTCAGTGCGGCACGGAAGAGCCGAGGATCCTGTCGCGAGGTGACCTTGCCGTAGTTGGGATTGTCCCGCACCTGATTCGGGTCGTAGATCGAGTAGGGGTAGCCGGCCGGTTCGTTGTTCGTCCACGCCTGATCCTGGCCCGTGCGAATCTGATTGTTGAAGAGGTTGAACACGTACGCCTGGAGGGTCACCGTGGCCGGGCCGATCGCGATCGGATACTCCAGGGTGAGGTTCGCCTCCCACTCCGGCGGCAGGCGGCCCGCGTATCCCTTCTGCACCAGCTGGATCTCGCCGTATCCGAACCGATCCAGCGGCGCGCCGGACCGAACCCAGGCCTGCGCGCCGATCGAAAGCCCGAGGGGCGTCGCGTAGAAGGCGTCCAGCCGGAGCTGATGCGGGCGGTCGAGATAGAGGCGTCCGTATCCGTTGTGAAAGCGGCTCGGGTAGTCGAAGTCGGTGTTGACGCCGGGGTCCGAGTTGCGCCCGCCGGCCTCGTGGACCCCGCCGTCGTAGTTGCCTCGCAGGGACGAGAAGACGTACGAGGCCTGAACCCAGAGCCGTTCCACAACCGACTTCCGGGCGAGCAGCTCGAAGCCGCGATAGAGCCTTCGGGCCGGGGGCACCGGTGGCGCGCCGAACATCGGGACGCCCTTCCCGGGGTCGCTGCTGCAGTTGTTGTAGTCGCCATCGAGCCCGTTGCAGAAGAAGAAGTCGCCCCGAGCGTACCGATCCTGTGAGCCCGGATTCAGGATCGCGCAGCCCGATTGGTCGTTGCGGACATAGTCCAGATCGCAACGGTCCTCGATCGCGTTGCCGAGCCGCCGATAGGTGGCCTTGGCGGAGACCGTCAGAGAGCCGAGCGCCTTCTCGACTCCGAGCGTGACCTCGTCCTGGAAGATCGCCCGGAGTCGCCGCTCCTTCTTGTACACGAAGAAGTTGGAGTGAATCTCCGGCTCCGTGTGCCCGAAGATTGCGGGATCCTGCTCCAGGCTCGACCGGTCGAAGTTGAAGGTCGTCGCCACGGTGAAGTTCCCGGCGGAGAAGATGGAGAGCGCGGTCGGGAGCGCGTAGTCGAACCGGCCCGCGAAGGCGTAGACCCTGAGGGTTCCGTCTCGCGCGGGACTCCACACCACTCCGAGCCGGGGCTGCCAGCCGTCTGTCGTATGGAAGATCGTCCGGCCGTTCGAATCGGCGACCTTCTCGGATTCCCACCGCAAACCGGCGTTGACGACCAGATTGGGGAGCACCTTCCAGGAATCCTGAACGAAGACTCCGAGATCCGTCGTCCGCGGGCGAGAGTCCCAGCCCTCGGAAAGGGTGAGGTCGGTCCGGCTCCCCGCGAAGAACACGTGCTCGTAGTAGGCCTGCCCGTATTCGTCGAGCAGACCCACCGCCGATCCCCCCGAGAAATACGTGAGAGCTCGGGTCTTGCCGTACTGAAAATCTGCCCCGACCTTGAGCTCGTGAGCGCCGAGGGAGACGGTACCGTCGGCCCGGACCTGGTCTCGGCGAGAGGAGCTGTGGTCCGGAGGACCGACGATCAGGCCGATGCCCCCCTCCACGAAATTCGCGAAGGGCGGAATGGCGCAGGCCTGTTCGCGCGTGCCTCCCTGGCAAGTCAGATCCTCGTAATGCACGGCCAGGCCGGGCCCGGAGGGCGTCAGGTCGAATCGATCGCGGTGCCGGGCGAGCTGAACGGTGAGCAGGCTCGTGGAGCCGAAGATCTGGCTCGCGCGCAGGCCGACGTCGGTTCCACCGACGAAACGCTCCGTCTGCCACGTTCCCGGATCCGGATTCGTGACCTCCCCTTCGGCGCCCGAGCGCGTCGCCGGGTCGGCGAATGCCGTGGCCACCACCGTCAAGGAGGGCGCGAGGCTCCACGTGAGCTTCGCGGAGTAGAGGTTGTCGGCCGTGTCGAGAGGAAACCGCAGGGAGGTCGGGACGAGCTCGCTCGCGTCGTATCGGGAAAGCTGCGAGCGGTTCTCGATCCGGTTGTACGCCGCGAAGAACCAGATCCGATCGCGGAGCAGGAAGCCGCCGAGGTCGGCCCCGAAATCTGCGCGGCGATAGTCCGCGACACGCATGCCGCTAAACGGCGAGTCCTCCCCCTCGATAAAGACCCGAGTCGCGCGCAGACCCGACGCGTCGTAATACACGAAGGCGCCGCCGTGAAACGCGTTCCCGCCCGATTTCGTAACCACGTTGATCACGCCGCCGAGCGCCCGGCCGTACTCGGCCTGGTAACCGCCGGTCTTGACCTCCACCTCTTCCACGAACTCGTTGTTGATCGCCTTGCCCTGCATCCCGCGAATCACGTTGGTCGTATTGATTCCGTCGATCACCCACTGGTTCTCGACGGAGGTCGCCCCGTAGATCGAGAGGGCGAGGGATCGGCCCTGCGTGTCTCCCAGGTCGGCAACGACCCCGGGGTTGGCTCGCACGATGTCGGCGTAGTTGCGGGCCACCGGCAGCTGCTCGATGATCGAGCTCGTGTAGTTGGTTCCCGTCGTCGTCGAGTCCACACGGATCAATGAGCCTTCGGCCGAGACGCGGACCGTCTCCTCGACCGCCGGTTCGACGGTGAGGTCGAGCGTGGCGGGCGTGTCGAGCGAGATGCGGAGAGCCTCCTCGACCGGCCGGAATCCGTCAACGCGGGCGCGCACGACGTAGGCCCCGGGAGGCAACGCGGCGAACCGGTAGCGCCCCTTGGAGTCCGTCGTCGTCACGCGCACGCCCTGGAGCCTGGAGCTCGACACGTCCAGCCGGGCGCCGACGAGCACGGCGCCCGTCGCGTCTCTCACGGTGCCCTCGAGGCTGGCGGTCGTCTGGGCGGGAGTCGCGGACCGGAGAGCCAGCCCGCCGACGAGAAGGAGGACGCGGCAGCACAAGCATCGCGATCTCATTCGGAGGTCACTCCGGCGCGCTCAGCGCCTGAGCCCGGCCGCCCAATCGAGCACCACCGTGATCGGAGAGGGCCGGAGGCTTGCGATCAGGAAACGTTGGCCGTCGGGAGCCACATCGTAACTGTTCTCGACCCCGGACTCGAACCAGAAGAGCGGCACGGAGGCCCCAATTTCCGGGGCGTCGGCCCCGAGTGCGATCGGGACCGACATGAGCCGGTGGTCCGCGGCGACGTAGAAGAGTTCCTTCCCGTCGCGTCGCCAGCGGGGCGGCTGATTCGCGGCGCCGTCCGTCGAGATCTTCCACTGTCCGGGGCCGTGGACCGGAGCGACGTAGATCTCGGCGCGCCCGGATTCGTCCGACGCGAAGGCGATCCACCGGCTGTCGGGCGAAAACGCCGCGCCGCCGAGCTGTCCGGTCGCGCCCTGCCACCGAGCTCGGCGAAAGAGAGTGGGCTTGCGGTCCCCGGAGAGCGGCATGAGCCAGAACTCCGTGCGCTTCGCCTCCTCATCGTTGTGGGCGTAGAGGAAGAGTCGGCCGTCGGACGACCAGTCCGAGGGATACATTTCCTCCCCTCCCGGAGGAAACACTTCCGCATCGCCGGTCGCGTCGGGACGCTTCGCGCGTAGCGAGGCATGGTCCCCGAAGACGACGGTGCTCCCGTCGGGAGACCACACCGCGCTTCTCTCGAGGCTTCCCGTGGAGGTCAGGCGACTCGCGACGTTGCGCGCCAGGTCCGTGATCCAAAGCGAGGGAAAGCCCGAGGCGGGATCGACCTGCTCCACGGCGACTCTTCGGCCGTCTGTCGAAAGGCGGAGCCCGAGAAACTGGCCCGGCGGCCCCGCCGCCCCGAGCGGGTGACCGTTGCGGTCGACCCACTGCAGTGGGACCGGCTTCGGCGAGGCTTGATACGCGAGGACGCCGCTCTGTGAAACGGAGAAGGGAGCCCATCCGGTGCCGGAGAAGAACGGAATTCTCTCCGCAACCGGGTTCACGGCACCGGCTAACCGAAAGGCAGCGGGGTCGAAAGGCTGAGCCACAAGCGTGCCTTCCCGGACGTAGAAGAGATCGCCTCGCTCCGTAAGGTCAAAGCGCGAGTCGAGTGGGGCGACTCGCCGCGGATCGTGCGAGCCGAGCTCGCCGGCGAGAAGGTACTTCCCATCTCCGTTCTTGAGGTCCGAGGCGAGACAGAGGAAGCGCCGGCCGTCGGAAAGGAAACGGGGCCAGCGATAGCCGCCAAACCCCTGCCAGGACTTCTCTCCAGAGATCAACCGGGGCGCCCCTCCGGCGTCGGAGACCTCGTAGAGACCGCGGTCGAAGATTCCTCCCTGGGCGAAGAGGATCGTCCTCGCTCTCCCCCACGAGCCCTGGACGAACATGCTCGCCACGTCGCACAGTGTTTGAGCGAGGCCTCCCGACAGCGGGATCCGCTTGAGCTTGCCATCCGAAAAGAAAGCCAGGTGCTCTCCGTCGGGTGACCAGAACGGCGACCGGGCACCCCCGGTTCCGGCGATCGGAATCGCGGTGAGCGCGTCGAGTGAGCGGACCCAGATTCGAGTCTCTCCCTCGGTCGCTGCAGTGAAGGCAAGGCGGGACCCGTCGGGCGATACCGCCAGGCTGTTCCACTCGACGAACGCCCCGCCGTTGATGACGTTCGCCTGCTCCGGCAGGGGCACGGAGAAACGGACGGGTCTTCGCGCCGCGGGCCGTTCACGAGAATGCACCGTCGCGAGGATGCCGGCCGCGAGCATCCCGAGAGACGCTACGATCCAGGGGACGGCGGCGCGAAGCGCCGGGGCCCTTGGAAGCGGCCCCGCGGCCAGCCCGGCAAGGCTCGCACTCGAAGCCCGGTCGCGCAGGAGGAAGAGGTCCTTCGCCAGGTCGCGCGTCGACTCGTAACGGCCCGCCGGATCCTTGGAGAGACAGCGCTCGATGAGCCAGGAGAGCGGCATCGGGCAATCGGGGCGGGTCGCCGCGACCGGCGCGAGCTCATCGTGCAGGATCGCGGAGAGCGTGTCCACGGCCGTCACCCTCTGGAACGCCCGCTTCCCCGTGGCCATCTCGTACAGGATCGCCCCGAGCGAGAACTGGTCCGACCGGAAGTTCACGGGCTGACCCGCGGCCTGCTCCGGCGACATGTAGCCCACCGTCCCCAGAAGTCCGCCCGGCTCCGTTCGTGAAACCGTGGGCAGGTTCGACTCTCCGCTGCCGACCGAGGGGAGCAGCTTCGCCAAGCCGAAGTCCAGGATCTTGAGAAACCCCTCCTTCGCCACCATGATGTTCTCGGGTTTCAAGTCCCGATGCACGATCCCGACCTCGTGCGCGGCCGCGAGGCCCTCGGAAAGCGACGCCGCCAGCTGCATCAACCGCTTCGTCGGCAACGGCCCGGCCAGAAGGATCTCGCGCAGCGTCTTCCCCGCCACGAGCTCCATCGCGATGTAGGACGGCCCGCCCTCCGAGCCGACCTCGTAGATCGTGACGATGTTCGGGTGATTCAGCGCCGACGCCGCACGGGCTTCCTTCTCGAAGCGCTTGAGGCGGCCCGCGTCCCCGGAGAGCTCCGCAGGCAGCACCTTGATGGCCACGTCGCGCCCCAGCCGCGAGTCCCGGGCCCGGTACACCTCGCCCATGCCGCCCGCACCGAGCGGCGACAAGATCTCGTAGGGGCCGAGCCGGGTGCCGTTCTCGAGGCTCATCGGGAGCGCTTGCCCGTCTTCGCGCGTCCCTTCAGGCCGCTGGCGGTTTCGGTCGAGCCGATCTGCTTCAACACGCGAAACACCATCGACGCCCGGCCGACTTCGATCCGGTCGCCGTCTGCGAGCCGCCTCCCGCCGTGCACGGGCTCGCCGTTGACGAGCGTGCCGTTCTTGCTCCCCAGGTCCTCCAGCGTCGCGTCGTCGCCGTCGACCACGATCCGCGCGTGGCGCCGCGACACGGAGGCGTCGTCGATCCAGACGACGGCGTCCGAGTCGCGTCCGAAGACGTTTTCGCCGGGCGCCAGCTCGATCTCCCGGAGCTCCCAGACCAGCCGAAAGGCAGTGCGCTTACCTGGCGCAGCCGCCGCCGTTCGCGCCTCCGCGACGAACGCGTACCCGAAGCGCTGGGCGGTGCGCAGGATGTGCGGTTTCAGGGCGTCGTCACCGAGCGACGCCCGCAGCTCCGCCACCAGATTGGACAGGCTAGCGTCCGAGACGAAGGTGTCCGGCCATAGGTGGCCGTGGATCTGCTCCTTGGAGAGGGCGTTGGGGCGATGGCGAATCAGGAGATCGAGCAGCTCGAACGCCTTCGGCGAGAGGCCGATCGTCTTGCCCGCCCGGGACACCTCGCGCGTGCCCGAATCGAAGGCGCAGTCGGCGAAGGTGACTCGCACCCACTCGCCTCCACTATCTCGACGGCGAAATCGGCGGCGCGGGCCGCGGTCCCGCGGGGCCCGGCTGCACGGGAGGCGCCGGCGGAGCGGATGCTCCCGGAGTCAGGAGCTCGCGGATCCCGCCGAGCGAGGCGAGGACTCCGGAAGCCTCGTAGGGCAGGTAGACGATGCGGTCCGCGTTGGCGCCCAGCTGCCCGAACGCCTCGAGGTAGCGCTGGGCGATCAGGTACTGGGCCGGATTGCCGGCGGTGCCGATAGCCTCGGCGATCATCTTGATGGCCTGCGCCTCCGCCTCCGCCACGCGCAGGCGCGCCTGGGCCTGGCCCTCGGCCTCCAGAATCCTCGACGCCTTCTCCCCCTCCGAGTTGACGATCTGGGACTGCTTGTGGCCCTCGGCCTTGAGGATCGCCGAGGCCTTCTCGCCCTCGGCCGTGGTGACCACCGCCCGGCGCGATCGCTCGGCGGTCATCTGCTTCTCCATCGTGAGCTTGATGTCCTGCGGCGGATCGATGTTCTTCAGCTCGACGCGCATGATCTTGACGCCCCACTGCTGCGTGGCCTGATCGAGCGCCGCGCGCAGCTGCGTGTTGATCGTGTCCCGCGAGGTCAGCGTGTGATCGAGGTCGAGCGAGCCGATCACGTTGCGCAGGCCGGAGAGGGCGAGCTGCTCGATGCCCCACGACAGGTTCTGGACCTCGTACGTCGCCCGCACGGGATCCGCAATGACGAAGTAGATGACGGCATCGACCTTCATCGTGACGTTGTCGCGCGTGATGACCGGCTGGGGCTCGATCTGCGTGATCTGCTCGCGCAGGTCGATCGTGGCGCGCACGGAGTCGAGGAACGGCACGATCACGTTCAGCCCCGCGTCCGCCCGCTTGTGGAACTTGCCCAGCCGCTCGATCAGCTTGACCTGCTTCTGCGGCACGACCTTGATGGACTTGGCAAGGACGATCAGCACGAAGAGAACGAGAATGCCGAGGACGAACGTCGAGGGCGAGGCCGAGGCCGGCATGTCAGCTTCCTTTCTGTAGGGGAGACACGAGGAGCACGATCCCGTCGGCCCCCTCGATGCGGACGTGCGCGCCGACGGCGACCGGCGTGGAGGAGCGCGCGGCCCAGTCGTGCCCTTCCACGATGACCCGCCCCGACCCGCGCACCGGGTCGATCGCCTCCGTGACTTCGGCCACCTTTCCCGAAATCGCCTCCGTCCGCGACGGAACGCCGGGGCCGCCGCGCAGCCGACGCACGAAGAAGCGCCGCAGCACCAGAAGGAACAACAGCGTCGCCGCGGCGAAGACGACGACCTGGGCCGTCAGCGCGAACCCTAGAAGAGCCAGTACCGCGGCGAGCAGCGCCGCCAGCACGACGAACACGAACCCGAAGGCCGGGACGACGACCTCGAGAATGCCCGCTCCCAGGGCGATGATCACCCAGAGCGCGACCAATGACATTGTGGGAGGCTCCTTGGCGGTCTAGCGAATCCCAAGGCGGCCGCAAAGTCAACGGCCATGGGGCGCCGGCACGCCCCCGGCCTGCGCGCCTACCGGGGAGACTCCTCGGGCGGGACGGCGTCGATGTTCAGCCCCGACTCGTCGGCAAGAGCGGCGCGGTTGCGGCCCCCCTGCTGCGCGCGCTTCAGCGCCGAGTCGGCAGCCTGCAGCAGCGCGGCCGAGTCGTTGATAGCCTCTCCGCCCTCCGCGGCCACGCCCAGGGACAGCGTCACCGGCACCGGGCCCGCGGAGGTGTGAACGGGGCGCTTGGCGAACGCCTCGCGGATTCGCTCGGCCACCGTCAGCGCGCCGAGCCCGTCGGATCCGGGCAGCACGATCAGGAACTCCTCCCCACCATACCGGCCGACCGCGTCGTACGGGCGCACGGAGGAGTTGAGGCGCCGGGCGGCCTCGCGCAACACCTCGTCCCCCACGGGATGACCCAGGTTCTCGTTGACCTTGCGAAACTCGTCCAGGTCCGCGAGCACCACTCCGACCGAGCCACTCTTGCGCCGCGCTCGCTCGCGCTCCCTCTGCAGGAGCTCCAGGATCGCGCCGTGATTCCACGACCCCGTGACCCCGTCGCGGGTGGACTGGACGCGGAGGGCCTCCTGCGACGCGCGCAGCGCCGCCTCGACCTCCACGATGCGAGCACCCGTGCGGACCCGCGCCCGCGTCTCGATCGCGTCCAGAGGGGCGTAGAGAAAATCGTCGGCGCCCGCGTTCAACCCCTCGAGGAGGTCGGCGCCCTGGCGCCCGTCGGCCACGAGCAGCACGTAGGCGGACGGCAGCTCCGGCTGGAGCCGCAGCCTGCGGCAGATGTCGATGCCGTGCATCGCGTCCATCGTCCAGGCGAGGATGACGAGGATGGGCTCCTTCTCCGTCGAGAGGCGGTTCCAGGCCTCGACTCCATTGCGCGCGGGCGAGACGTCGTAGCCCCACTTCGTCAGCCAGGTTTCGAGCTGGCGAAGCCGGTCCGGATCGCTGTCGGCGACCAATGCCCTCATGCGAATCCTTTCTCGATGACCAGTGCCGGAAATCCTAGCAGGTTCACAGCGCGCCGAAGCCGATGAGCTCGATGCCCGAGGCGGAGACGATCTCGCGGATCCCGGCGTCGCACAGGACCGCGACCTCCCGCTCCCGCGGTTCCGCATAGGTACTCGTACGGCGCAGGGTCTCGTCCGCGAAGCCCGGATGGCACATGAGCTCCGAGGTTCCGTCGGGCAGTCCCGACAGGATCTCCCGCAGGACGCCGGCGCGGGCGTTCTCGCCGTAGAAACGGTCTATGAAGTGATCCGGAGTGCGAATGCGGGCGGCGCGCAGCATCCGCAGGGCTTCCCCGCTCGACGCCCGAGCGGGCAGGCCGCGCTCGCGCGCCACCGCCGCGAACACCGGCCCCACGGAGCGGTGAAGGGCCACGTGATGATGGGAGTCGAGGTGCGTCGGGGGCCTTCCGGCGAGCACCTCGAACGCGCGGATCTGCGCCTCCAGCTCGGCCCGGATCTCCTCCTGCGGAATCTTCTCGGGGAGGTCCTCCCGGGTGCGGCGAAAGCGTCCCCCCGGGGCGAGGGCCGGAACGGCCGGCGCGGGAGAGGCCGGCGTTCCACCGCCGGTCAGGACGAAGTGAAGCCCGAGCGAGAGGGGCGGCGCCGACTCGGACGCCTCGCGGAAGCCCTGCGCGGCGGCCTCCTCCCGGATCATGACCGTGGCGGACGTCACGATGCCTTCGGCGTGGGCCCGGAGCGTCCCGGCGTTGACGCCCGCCGAGCGCCCGTAGTCGTCCGCATTGACGATGAGGCGTTTCACGCGTTGCCGCAATTCTGCAACAGATTCGTCGGAGATAATCCGCCGCGATGGCAATGCGCGGGGTCCGGGGCGCCACGACGGTCGCGGCCAACGACGCGACCGCCATCACGGAGGGGACGCTCGAGCTCCTCCGGATCCTGATCGATCGCAACGGCCTCCGGCCAGAAGAGCTCGCGAGCGCGATCTTCACGGTGACCGACGACCTGGACGCCGAGTTTCCCGCCCTCGCCGTGCGCCAGCTGCCGGGGTGGGAGGAGGTGCCGCTCCTCTGCGGGCGGGAGATCCCCGTTCCGGCGTCGCTGGAGCGCTGCGTCCGCGTGCTGCTCCACTGGAACACGGAGACTCCTCAGGGCGAGGTGCGCCACGCGTTCCTCCGCGGCGCCCGGGAGCTTCGGCCCCAGTGGGCGGTCCGGGCGCCCGGAGATGACGCGGGGGTCGCCCCGCTGCGGCTTCCCGGCCGGAAGACCCCGCGGTGACGCGGATCGCCGTCGGGTGGACGATCGCGGCGAGGGGCCCATGCGCCTCGCCGCGACGCTCAGGATTGCGCCTGCAGGACTAAGGAGCAGATCGCCGCTCCGTCGGGGTTCTTGAGCGTGACCGTCAGCTGCTTCGTGGCGGAGTCGATCTCGACCAGCCCGTACGCGTAGGCGTTCGCCTCGAAGCAATCGGGAACCGACAACGCGTTCACGAGTCCGATGAAACCGTTCGCCCCGTCCTCCGAGCCGAGCAATCCGACGAGCTCTTCGAACAGCGTGTGCTCCGCGACCGGGCCGGCAATGAACTCCTTGGCACGCGGAGCGGGATCGGTGAAGACGCCCTGGCGCACGTCGATGATGATGTTGGCGTGCAGGTCACCGGTCAGGAAGACGACGTTCTTCACCCCCGAGTCGCGCAGGAAGTCGAGCATCTCCGTCCGCTCGGCGGCGTAACCCTCCCAGCGGTCGTAGGGCACGCCGAACAGCTCGGCGATGGCGACCTCGTTGATGACGATTTTCCAGGTCGCGTCGGACTCCGCGAGCGCGTCCCGAAACCGTTCCTTCTGCTCCTCGCCGAGCATCGTGCGCGCCGGGTCGCCTATGGCGGCGAGGCAGCCCTCGGGGGGATCGGCCGGCAGGCCGGCCAGAAGGCGGACGTCGGGCGGAGCCGTCGGCAGGAGGTCTCCCTGGCAGGCGACGTCCGCCTCCGCCGATCGGAAGGAGCGCTCGTCGAGTATGAAAAGCTCTACGTCCTTCCCCCAGCGAAACGTGCGATAGAAGCCGAGATCTTCGCGGTGGCGCCGGATCGGCATGTACTCCTCGAAGGCCCCCCGGCCCGCCTCGAGCGAGGCAGGATCGACCGTCGCTCCCGCGAAGTTGTCCGTGACCTCGTGGTCGTCCCAGATCGCGTAGGAACCCGCCGCCGCGAAAAGGGATCGCAGAGCCGTGTACCCGCGGTTCTGTTTGTACCGCGAGCGCATGCAGTCGAGGTCCGATCCGCAGGCGGGGGTATTGTCGGCGTAGATGTTGTCTCCGTTGTAGACGAAGAAGTCGATGCCATCCTCGCGCGCCCGATCCAGCGCCTCGAATTGATTGATCGGCGGGACGGGAGAGCCGTCGATGTCGCTCGACCACGCGAATCGCACGTTCGCGGACTGCTCCAGTGGGGGGGCGGTCCGAAAGGTCCCGGTCTCGCTCAGGTTGCCTCCGGAACGGAATCGGAAGTAGTAGCGCGTCGCGGGCTCGAGGTCCTCGACCTCGATGTGGACCGTGAAGTCGTGTCGAGCGGTCGCCGCGCCGCGGCCCCGCCGCACCTTGCCGTGAAAGTCCGGAGCGGTCGAGACCTCGGCCCTCACCTCCGCGGCTCGATCCACCCGGGTCCAAAGGATCGCCCGGTGCGGCCGGATCTCCCCGCTCGCGACCCCGTGCGTAAAAACGGGCGGAGCGGACGCCGCAACGGGCACCGCGGCAAGAGAAAGGATCGCGAAAAGAGCGGGCCCGACCGGCCGACAGACCGAGAGAATCGTCTTCATGGTTCGCCTCCTGCAATGAAGAAAAGCGAAACGCCCGAAAGGTTACCGGGGGCTCTCCCGGTCGGACCAGCGCCCGGGCAAGAGCATGGCCGTCATTCGCCCGGGGTTGCGGATGCGCTCGCCGCCCATCCAGGCGTCCGCCGCCTCCACCAGCCGTTCTCCTTCGGAGCCTCCCAGGAGAAGCCCCCGGCACCGCCGGGCCGCGGCCGCGTAAAGCGCCATGTCCGCGGCCTCGAGACCCGTTTCGGCGGCGGCGAGCAGACCCTTCGCGTCGTCCCGACGCCCGCGAATCGAGGCGACCGCAGCGGAGAGCAGCCGGGCGAGCGGGTCTCCCCAGTGCACGCGTTCCCGCTCGATGCGGCGGATGTCCTTGGACGCGATGCGAAGCAGCCCCTCCCGATCGGGACCGGTCACGCCCGGAGCGCTCGCGGCCGCTACCGCGCAGCGCCCGCGCAGGTAATGGGACTCGATGCGAAAGACCTGAATCGTCTGAAGAAGACGGGACCTCTGGAGGGAGCGCCAACGGTCCAGCAGCTCCTGCCAGGCCGTCCTGGCCAGGCCCGAAAACAACGAAATCTCCGTGTCTCCGACGAGATGAAAGTAGTGCTGCAGGTGAAACCCCTCGTGAGACCAGGCATCCACAGCTTCGTGGAGCTGTCGGCGAGCCTTCTCCGGCTTGTCCGCCATCAGGTTCACGATGTAAGAGAAGCGCGTCCCCAGGCTGGTCGAGAGGAAGAGATCTCCACGCTCCTGCGCCTCCTTCTGAAGCTTCGGCAGGCGCTCCGAAAGATCCCGGAGCCTTCCCAGATAGACGAGCAGCCGCAAAGAGAATACGTGGGCCAGGTTGAGCTCCCCCGCCACTCCGGTGCAGTTCTCGCGAAAGATTTCCTCACACCGCTGATCGAGATCCCACCCCTCCTTCCACCGGCCCTCCATGTACGCGGCGATGCCTGAACTCAGATAGACCATGCCCAGGGCGTGCGGATGCCTGACCTCCTCGGCGAGAGACATCGCGCGCTTCAGGAGACCCTGCGTTCGCCGTCGGACCGGCAGGCCGCCTATCGACGAATACCCGCCCTCGTTGGCCATTGCACGTGCCACCCGGTAAGGCTCCCCGGCGGCGAGAGCCAGGAGCAGGTGCCTCATCTGAAAATCCCGGCCCCGGATGGTGTCGATCAGTGAGAGCCCTAGGGAAGCGGACCAGCAGGTATCGATCCGAATCAGAAGCCCGGGCGACACCTGGCTGACGTCCCTCCTTCGGAACGAAAGCCCTCGCAGCCGAAGCTGGAGCCGCCTCAGCAGAAAGGACAGGATCGCGCGGCGGGGCGTGGTGGCGAGCCGCATGCCGATGCGGTCCAGAACTTCGCGGAGGACGGCAAGGCCCTCGTCGACCTGACCGCTGCGAAGCAGCTGGTCGGCCGCCAGCCGCTGGAGCTCGAGCGTGTCGGCCGCGCCCGCCCCTTGGATCGCCGCGAGGTAGGCGTGCCCCGCCTCGGCGCCGCGCCCGGCGTTGGCCAGCGCGTCGCCGAGCTTAACGCGAAGCTGCTGACGCATCGCCAGGTCCGTGGTCCCCAGTTCCAGTGCGAGCTTGTAGAGGCGCGCGGCGCGATCGAACGCCAGCGCCTCCGCGGCCTTCGCCGCCGCGTCCGCCGCATAGAAGGCCGCCCGCTCCCGCGACCCGGCGCCCTGGTAGTGGACCGCGAGGCTTTCGGGGTCCGGCGCGCTGGAGGATTCGAGGGCAAACGCCAGCCGCTCATGGACGGTTTCGCGCGCCTTCTCCGAGAGGCGGGAGATGACTGTCTGACGGATCCGATCGTGGTAGATCTCGATCTGATCTTCGCGAGCTCCGCCCGAGCCGCGCAGCAGCCTTCCCGTGCGCAACACCGCCAGCGCGAGCTGGTCATCCTCCTGGAGCCCCGCGGCCCGGCGCGCGACCGACCGTTCGAGGGGGCGTCCTGCGACGGCGACGGTCTCGAGGAGCCGCTGAGCGTCTTCCGGCAGAAGCGAGACCCGCGCCCAGATTACGTCGTCGAGGCGCACGTCGTCGCCGGTGGCGATCCCCCCGACGAATGGCGTGGAAGACTCGCCGACGTATCGCGCGAGCTCGTCGATGAACAACGGGTTCCCGCGCGACTCCCGGGCGATGGCCTCCGGGGAGCGGGAGGGAGACGCCTTCGACGTCGCGAGCACCGACCGAGCCATCTCCTCGGCTTCACGAGGCGCGAGCTCGCCGACGACGAGCTCGCGAACCTCCAGCCCTTCCGAGACGCTCGGGCGCAGCGAGAATGCCTTCAGCAGCGGGCTGTCAGGAGCATCCTCCCTGCGATAACAGCCGATCAGCATGAGCGGAGGCGGATCCGGCGGCCGAAAGAGGTCGAGCAGAAGGGCCGCGCTGTCGGCGTCGCCCCACTGCAGGTCGTCGATGAAGAGGATGAGCGGCGCCCCGTCGGCCAATCGGCCGAGCAGCTCTCGCAATGCCTGGAAACCCCGCCTTCTGCGTTCGAGAGAGTCGGGGATCGCGACCACGCGACGGCGTGCGAGGGCCACGGCCTCCACCTGACGGAGCACGGGGAAGAGGCGCGTCAGGGCAAGCACGTCGCGAGGCAGCAGGGACTCCGCATCGGCGCGGGGAAGGCGCATCAGGTAACGGGACAGGGCGTCGATCAGGCTGTCGAGCGCCTTGTAAGGAACCGTCTCCTGCTCGTAGCAGCGTCCGGTTAGGACGACGGCGCCCTCGTCTCGTCCCGCCGGTCCCTCGAGGAAGTGCCGGACGAGCGCGGTCTTGCCGACACCCGAGCTCCCGTGGACGAGAACGACGACGGCCCCTCCTTCCCGGGTCTTGGCGAGCGCGGCCTCGAGCTCGCCGAGATGCGTCTCCCGGCCGACGAAGAGGGCCGCCGATGGGCTGGACCGCGAGCGGCTTTCCGTGGCCTCCGCCGGGTCCGCGCTCAACATCCGCAGGACCTCGCTCTCCGAGGGCCGGTCTGCCGGCTCCTTGCGGAGAAGCCGGCTGCAGAGCGCGCTCAGGTCCTCCGGCGCCGAGGGCGCGAGCTCGCGGGGCGACACCGGCTCGGATCGCTGCTTCTCGACGAGGACGTCCAGAAACTCCCCGGGAAAGGGACGCGTTCCCGTCAGCGCCTCGTAGAGCATCACGCCGACCCCGTACCAGTCGCTCGAATCGGTCACCGAGCGCCCGGCGGCCTGCTCCGGCGACATGTACGCGGGGGTTCCGACGAGGTGCATGCTGTGGAGAAATCCCTCCGGGCCCAGATCGGAGACGAGGCCGAAGTCGAGCAGGACCACGCGGCCCTCCGCCGTGACGAGCACGTTCGAGGGCTTGATGTCCCGGTGAAGCTTTTCGGCGGAGTGCAGCGCGTGGAGTCCCTCCGCGAGCTGGCGAAGCGCCGTCCGCAGGCGGGCGCGCTCGAGCGGCTTCGTCGTCTCATTCGACTCGGTCCGTTCCAATCCGAAGCGAAGGAGCTGTCGGGCGGCTCCGCTTTCCATCGGCGGCGGGTTCGCCAGGGTCGCGTCGGTCGGAGGGCCCCCGCGCTCGCCGGCGCCGGGTTGCCTTCCCCGCACGTGGTCCAGGAAGTTGACGCCGGCGATCAGCTCCATCGTGAAGAACCACAGGTCGCGCTCGGAGGTCAGCTCGTAGAGCGTCACCAGGTTCGGGTGCGCGATGTCGGCGAGCGAGCGGAATTCCTGCTTGAAGCGGTACAGCGCGTCCGAGTCCGCTCGGCGCAGGGTCTTCAACACGACGGTGCCTTCCCGCTTGCGGTCGAAGGCGCGGTAAACGACCCCGAAGCCTCCGGACCCCAGGCAGCTCTCGATCGAGAAGCGCTCGTTTCCGGCGAAATCGTCCGCGCTGGCGACGGTCATGGCATCGGAGACGGCGCTCTACGCCAGCGACGAGAGCATCGATCGGATCTCGTCGTCGATCTCGGCGGGGCTCGCCACCGTCCGAGAAATCACCTCGCGCAGCGCTTCCCCGAATCGCACCCGCATCCGGTGTACCGCGACCTTCACCGCCGACTCGCTCAGCGCGAGCTCGGCGGCGAGCTTCCGGTAAGGCACCGCCGGCTCCTCCCCCGTCAGATAGCCCTTGAGCCGATCGAACCGGACGGCGTCGCCGGACTGCGCGAAACCCTCGCGAAGGGTCTCCATGGCTTGCTCGAGAACGGTCATCGCCCACTGGCGCTCGTAGAGCCGGTCCGGCGTCAGCGCCTTGTCGGCCACGTCCGTCTCGTACCGGCCCTCCGCCGCGCCGAACTCGAGCCGGATCGGCGAACGCCCTCCTCCCCTCTTGAGGGCTCGCTCACGGTCCAGCGCGTTGGACAGGAAGTTTTTCACCGAGGCGAGAAGGAACGAGCGAAAACGTCCCGCTTCGGGTCGGACCTGGTGGAGGGAGCCCTTCTCCAGGATGTGCAGGAAATAACCCTGGGCCAGGTCGCGCGCCTCCTCCGTCACGCACCCCTGCCGCCTCAGAAATGCGTAGACCGGATACCAGTAGGTCTCGCAGAGCGCGGCGAGCGCCAGGCGAGACCGTGACGAATCGGCCTCCCCCGCGGCGAGCACCATGCTCCAATTCGTGGTCGCGAGGCGCTGGTCCAAGATTTGTGAGGAACCTGGTGGCCATTCTGTCACCAACCGGCTCCCCGGGACGGCTCAACGTCTCGTTTTGAGTACTCCGTGACGCGCGGCGAGGTACGCCGCGGCTCCCAGGGCGAAGGCGAGGCCCACGACGAGCAGCGCGGCCATCCGGATCCAGTCGGGCACGCTCGCCGGCGTGAGGACCCGGTGGAGCGCCGCGGAGAAATCGAGCGCGGACGCGTGCGCCACGCGAGCGGCCTTGAAGGCGGACAGGATCGTCGCCAGGAGAACGGCGGCCGCGAATCCGGCCAGTCCGCTCGCGAGACTCGCCGCCGCGAGGCGCGAGCGCGCGATCGGCCGATGATCCACGCGCTCGAGAGCATCCAGCGCGGGCTCCATTCTCCCCAGGGGCGCGAATCGCTGGAGAAGCAGGAGCCCGGGAATGGAGGCGGCCGTGGCCACCAGATAGAACGGCGTCCATCCCATGGCGTCGACGGTGAAGCCCGCGACGGGCCCCGCGAAGATCCGTCCGAGGGCGAAGATGCTCGAGAACAGGGCGTACTGCGTGGCGGAAAACTGTTTCTGCGTCATCCGCAGGAGCATCACGCCGAAGGCCCCCGTCGCCATGCCCTGGCAGAAGTTCTCGAACCCGACCGACGACAGCATCACCAGGCGATGCGCCAGCGGTTGCACCAGGCCCGAGACGCCGCCCGCGCACGGGGAGCCCGGCGTCATCTGGTCCACGGCGATGTAGGGCAGGAAGCCGACGGCCTGGATGACGCCGAAGAGCCAGAGGCTGCGGGTCAACCCGATCCGGTCGGTCGAGGCGCCGCCGAGGAAGGTGCCCGCGATCAGCGCAATCAAGCCGATCGTCGCGGTCGCGAGCCCGACGTCTTCCGGCGCGTAGCACTTGAGGATGAGAAACGGCCGCGTCAGCGCCGTCGCGAGGTTCTCGCCGAACTTGTAGAGCACCAGGAAGCCGAGGATGGGAAGCGCGCCCGCGCGACGGAAGAGGTCGATCAAGGGATCGAAGACCGCCTGGCGGAGCGTGCGCGGCGAGGGCGCCGCCACGGCCGGCTCGGGCGACCACAGGACGATCGCGGCGAGCGGCACGAAGAGGAGGGCGAGGCCCGCGAAGACCGGCGGCCAGCCCAGGCGCTGGCCGATGGTGATCGTGACCGCGCCCGACAACAGGAGCGCCGTGCGCGCGAGCGCGGTGCGGGCGCCCACCGCCACGCCCTGCTCGGATCGCTCCAGGACCTCGACCGCGTACGCGTCGATCACGATGTCCTGCGAGGCCGAGGCGAACGCGATCAGCAGGGCGACCATCGCGATCACGCCCACGTCCGCCCGCGAGAACGCGGCGAGGCCCAGGATCGAGACCATCAGGAGGAGCTGGCAGCAGAGGATCCAGGAGCGGCGGCGGCCCATCTTGCCGAACCGCGGCCCGAACCGATCCATCAGCGGAGACCAGAGGAACTTGAAGCTCCAGGGCATCTGCGCGAGCGAGAAGAGCCCGACCGTCTTGATGTCGATGCCGCGGTAAGTCAGGAACGCCGGCAGCGCGATCCACACGAGGCCGAGCGGCAGACCCGAGGAGAACGACTGGAGGGTGACGGCGCCGATCCGCCGGGACGACAGCGCGGCCTTGAGGCTCGCGATCGTCCCGACCCGTTTCCCGCCCGCCATCGCGAGCAGTGTACGATCCTTCCCCCATGCTGAACATCCTCGCCGCGCCCGCGCTCGCCGCCGGACTGCTCGCCCTGCCCGCAGCCTCCGGCTCCCCCGCCCTGGCGCCCCTCGCGTCGATCTACCCGGACCTCGAGGCGCTCTACCAGGACCTGCACCGGGCCCCGGAGCTCTCGCTGCACGAGGAGAAGACCTCCGCGAAGCTGGCCGAGCGGCTCCGGAAGCTCGGCTACGACGTGACGGATCACGTCGGCGGGTTCGGCGTCGTGGCGGTGCTGAAGAACGGGAAGGGCCCGACGGTCCTCGTGCGTGCGGACATGGACGCGCTGCCGGTGGAAGAGAAGACGGGACTGCCTTACGCCAGCCGGGTCACGGCCAGGGACGACTCGGGCACGACCGTGCCCGTCATGCACGCCTGCGGCCACGACGTGCACGTCACCTCGCTCGTCGGAGCCGCGACTCTCCTCGTGCGGGCCCGGAGCCGCTGGCACGGCACGCTCGTCCTCGTCGGCCAGCCGGCGGAGGAGGGCGGCGCCGGGGCGCGCAACATGCTGCGGGACGGATTCCTGACGCGCTTCCCGAAACCCGACTTCGCGGTCGCGCTTCATGATGATCCCCGGCTGCCCGCCGGGGAAATCGGCTACACGTCCGGCTACGCGCTCGCCAACGTCGACTCCGTGGACATCACGATCTACGGCCGCGGCGGACACGGCGCCGCCCCGCAGAACACCATCGACCCGGTCCTGATCGCGGCGCGAACCGTGGTCGCGCTCCAGTCCATCGTCTCGCGCGAGAACAACCCGCTCGACCCCGCCGTCGTGACCGTCGGCTCCATCCATGGCGGCACCCGGTACAACGTCATCCCCGACGAGGTGAAGCTCCAGCTGACGGTTCGCACCTACAAGGACGAGGTCCGCAAGAGGACGCTCGCGGCGATCGTCCGCATCGCGAAGGCCGAGGCCGCCGCCGCCGGCGCGCCGCGGGAGCCGCGCGTGACCCTCGACTCGGGCGGCGACGCGACGTTCAACGATCCCGCCCTGACCGGGCGCATCCGCAAGGCGCTCTCGACCGCGTTCGGAACGGCCCACGTGGTAGAGCTCCCGCCGATCATGGGGGCCGAGGACTTCGGGGAGTTCGGACGGGCCGCGAGGGTGCCGTCGGTCATGTTCTGGCTGGGCGGCACGGAGAGAAAACGCTTCGAGGCCGTCCACGGCGACGCGACGCAATTGCCCGGCCTGCACTCCTCACTCTGGGCGCCGGACCCCGAGCCCACGATCAGGACCGGGTCCGGGGCCCTGGCTGTCGTGGTCCTCGACCTCATGGGGAAGCCCTAGGCTTTCGGGAGGCGCGGATTGGGGGGCGTGCTCGACTACCGTCTCTTTCGGATCGGCGACACGCCCGTCACCGTTGCGAGCCTCGCGGCGGCCCTCCTCATCCTCGTCGGCTCCTACCTGCTCGCGCGGCTGGCGCGCCGGCTCGTCACGAACCGCCTGCTCGCTCGCACGCCGCTCTCGATGGGCGTGCGCTACATGCTCGGCCGATTCACGGGCTACGTGGTCCTCGTCCTCGGGGCGCTCGTCGCGCTACAGACTGTGGGAATCCGGGCGACGACCCTCACGGCGTTCGGCGCCGCCCTCGGCGTCGGAATCGGCTTCGGCCTCCAGGACATCGTCAGGAACTTCGTGGCGGGGCTCATCCTCCTCGTCGAGCGCCCGATCCAGGTCGGCGACCGGATCGAGATCGACAAAGTGACGGCCGAGGTCACCGAGATCCGCGCGCGGGCCACGGTCCTGCGCACCAACGACGACGTGCACCTGATCGTTCCGAACTCGCGCTTCATCAGCGAGACGATCGTGAACCGCAGTTACCGGCGCAACCTCTACCGTTGCCGCACGGCGGTCGCGGTCGCCACGGACGCCGATCCCCCCGCGGTCCGGGAGGCGCTGCTCGAGGCGGCGCGAGGGTGCCAGGGAGTCCTCGCCGAGCCCGCGCCCGCGGTCCGCTTCCGCGCATTCGGCGACTCGGCGCTCCATTTCGAGCTCCTGTGCTGGACCAGCACGATGGTCGATCGCCCGGGTGCCCTCGTCAGCGCGCTGAACTTCGGCGTCCACGACATGCTGAAACGGCGGAACATCCCGATCCCCTCGGCGATCCGGGAGGTCGTGATTCGCGGCGGGCCCCCTCGGGCCGGCACGGAAGCTGCAGATCCCCCGGGTGGAGGCATCCGATGAACCAGGACGAACTCAAGGGCAAGGGCGAGGATCTCAAGGGACGGATCAAGGAAGCCGCGGGCATCGTGACCAACGACGCCGAGCTCGAGAAGGAGGGCGCCGACGAGCGCGATCTCGGGCAGGCCCGCGAAAAACTCGGCACCGCGCGGCGTAAGGTGGGCGAGGCGATCGAGGATCTGGGCAACAAGATCAAGCGCTGAGTCGCCGCTCGCGGGGGCGGGCAAACTGCCGTAGGATTCGTGCATGGCAAGCGCCCGCCCCGTACGCCGCGGAAAATCCGCGCCGGCCCGCTCGCGACCCGACGCCCATCGCTTCGGGGACGCCGCGGCCCTGTACGGGATTCCGCACTGGGGAAAGGGCTTCTTCCACGTCTCCGATCGGGGCGACCTCGAGGTCCGCCCGACGCGCGAGGCTTCCCGGAGCGTGTCCCTCAAGAAGATCATCGACGAGGTGGCCCTGCGCGGCATCTCGACCCCGATCGTCGTCCGCTTTCCCCAGATCCTCTCGGCGGCGGTCGCGAACCTGAACGACGCCTTCGGACGCGCGATCGACGAGTACGGCTACCAGAGCGTGTTTCGCGGGGTCTTTCCCATCAAGGTGAACCAGAAGCGCGTGGTGGTCGACCACATCGTCGAGGCCGGTCGCCGCTACGGCTATGGGCTCGAGGCCGGGTCCAAGCCGGAGCTCCTGGCCGCGATCTCCGCGGACCTCTCCCCGGAGAGCATCATCACCTGCAACGGTTACAAGGACGAGACGTTCATCCGGATGGCGTTGAACGCGGTGCGGATGAAGAAGAAGGTCGTCCTGATCCTGGAGAAGGTCTCGGAGCTCGATCGCATCCTCTCGGTCGCGCGGGCGCGCGGCGTGCGGCCCCTGCTCGGCATGCGGGCGAAGCTCTACGCGCGCGGATCCGGCAAGTGGGCCAAGTCCGGGGGCGAGTCGGCCAAGTTCGGACTGACGACTCCGGAGATGCTGGAGGCGGTCAAGATCCTCAAGTCCCGAAAGATGCTCGACTGCCTGGTCATGCTGCACTTCCACATCGGCTCGCAGATCACGGACATCCGCAAGATCAAGGAGGCGATCCGCGAGGCCGGCCGCGTCTACGCGAAACTGCGCGCGCTGGACGTGCCGATCCAGTACCTCAACCTGGGCGGCGGCCTGGGCGTCGATTACGACGGATCCAAGACCGCGTTCGACTCCTCCATGAACTACTCCGTCCAGGAGTACGCCAACGACGTCGTCTACACCGTGCAGCAGATCTGCGAGGAGGAGAAGGTCCCCGCGCCGATCCTCGTGACGGAGTCCGGGCGCGCCGTCACGGCGTACCACTCCGTCTTCGTGACGAACGTGCTCGACGTGGCCGACCGCATCGAGCAGGGGCGCCGGGTCGCGGTCTCGGCGGCGGACCCGACCGTGCTGCAGGAGCTGTCCAGCATCTACGCCTCGGTCAACGCGAAGACCCTCCGCGAGAGCTACCACGACGCCCTCCAGTACAAGGAGGAGCTCTTCACGCTCTTCAACCTGGGGCATCTCTCCCTGGAGGACCGCTCCAAGGGGGAGGTCCTATTCTGGCAGATCTGCGAACGGATCCACCGGGACCTGAAGAGCCTGAAGGAGATTCCCGAAGAGTTCGAGGACATGGAGACGATGCTCGCGGACAAGTACGTCCTGAACTTCTCGGTCTTCCAGTCGCTGCCCGACGTCTGGGCCATCGACCAGCTCTTCCCCATTCTCCCGATCCACCGCCTGAACGAGCGGCCGACGGAGTTCGGCACGCTCGCCGACATCACCTGCGACTCCGACGGCAAAATCGAGAAGTTCATCGACCTGCGCGACATCAAGGAGACACTGCCGCTCCACCGCCTGCGCGACGGCGAGCCGTACTACATCGGCGTGTGCCTGATGGGCGCGTACCAGGACGTGCTGGGGGACCTGCACAATCTGTTCGGCGAGGCCCACGAGGTGCTCGTGACCGTGGACGAACACGGCGCGTCCCACGTCGAGGACGTGCTGCCCGGGGAATCGTGCGAGCGGGTACTCGAGTACATGAACTACGACCGCACGGAGATCCTCGACTCGATCTCCCGGCAGTTGCGGCGCGTGGCGGGCCGTTCTCTCAAGAAGGACGAAGTGCAGTCGATCTACCGCGAGTTCGAGGCGGTCTTCCCGAAGTACACGTATCTGGAGCGATAGCGTGGCGCCTTCGGTTCGCCGCTTGTAGCTCGTGCTCGGAAGAGTCGTCGTCGGCCTCCTCGTCGCGGCCACCGCCGCGGCCCAGCCGGCGCCCAAACCGCCCGATCGCGAGCTCGTCGTGGGAGTTTTCGAGTCGCCGCCCTACGCGATGAAGAGTCCCTCGGGAGAATGGCGCGGATTCTCGGTCGATCTCTGGAGGGTCATCGCCGCAGACATCGGCCTGCGCTACCGCCTCGAGGAATTGTCCGAGGAGGGAGTCCTCAAGGGCGTCTCCGAACGCCGGCTCGACGTGGGGACCGGTGCATTTGCGACGACGATCGATCGGGAGAGGATCGTGGACTTCAGCCACGCTTACCTGAACACCGGTCTCGTCGTCTCCGTCCGGCCGCGGACTCGCATGGATCGGCTGATCACGATGTTTCGAAGCCTGGTCGATTCCGAGGCCGCTCACCTCATCGGAGCGGTCGCTCTTCTGAGCATTCTCTTCGGGTTCGCCCTCTGGCTTGCCGAGCGCAGAAAGAATCCTCAATTTCCGGCCGCTCCCGCGGCCGGCATCGGATCCGGCGTCTGGTGGGCCGGGGTGACGACGACCGGAGTCGGGTACGGGGACAAGGTGCCGATCACGGTCCGTGGCCGTTTCATCGCCGTCCTTTGGATGCTCGTCAGCCTGGTTCTCTTCGTCATGCTCACCGCCGGGTTGACGGCGACCCTCGCCGTCGCCGAGTTCCAGCGGGGGCGCGCTCAGGATCTTCGCCGAACCGTCGTCGGCGCACTCGACGGGTCCGCGTCCGCCGATTTCCTCCGCAGAAATCGAATTCCGTACCGGCTCTACCCCGACTTTCGGGAAGCCCTCGACGCGTTGGCCACGAAGAAGGTGGACGCCGTGATGGCCAACGAGGCGATCCTGCGTCACTACGCGGCGCGGGTCGGCGGCGCCGAGCTCGAGGTCCTGCCCCAGATCTTCATGTCCGAGGCCTACGCCTTTCCGCTGCCGGACGGAAGCCCCGTCCGGGATTCGATCGACTCGGCCCTGCGCCGCTCCCTCGATGGCGCGCCCTACCGAAATCTGAAGGACCGCTACCTGAGCGCGGAAACCAGAGAGGCATTGCCGTAGGCACGTCGCCCTCGGAGGGGCGCCTCTCGTCGATATCGTTCAGAGAGCAAAGTCAGGGAGAGGGAGCTCAAGAGACATTCTCGCGCCCTTCGGTTGGGCCGTGAAGCGGGCTGCTCAGAGTTCGAGACGCGACGGTCTAGTTGAGTAGGAACTCTTTCATGAACTCGATCGTCGCGTAGAACTGGAAGTCCCGGTTGGACTTCTTGAAGAATCCGTGCCCCTCGTCTTTGGCCATCAGGTACCAGACGGGGGTCCCGACGCCGCGGATCTTCTGCACCATCTGCTCGGACTCGGTGCGCGGCACGCGTGGATCGTTGAACCCCTGGATCACGAAGAGGGGCTTGCGGATCTTCTCGGCGTTGTTCATCGGGGCCGTCTTCTCCAGGAACGCGCGCATCTTCGGATCGCGCTCGTCCCCGTACTCGACGCGCCTCAGGTCCTGCCGGTAGCCGGAGGTCTTCTGGAGAAACGTGACGAGATTCGAGGGGCCGACGACGTCCACGGCGCATCGGATGCGATCGCTGTACAGGTAGGCGACCGCCAGCGTCATGTGGCCGCCGTAGCTTCCCCCGCCGACCATGACCCGGCTCGCGTCGAGGTCCGGGCGGGTGGGGATCCAGTCCAGCAGCGCGCCGATGTCCTTGTAGGAGCCCTCGCGCAGGTCGCCGTTGTCGAGCTTGAGGAACGTCTTCCCGTATCCCGACGACCCGCGGATGTTGGGCAGGATGATCGCGACACCGAGCTGGTTGAGCAGGTAATTCCACGGGCCCAGAAAATCCGGCCGCGCCTGTCCCTCCGGGCCGCCGTGAATCTCGATCGACACGGGGCGTTTCCCGGTGAACCGCGCGGGGGGCTTGTAGAGGAAGCCCGTGATCTCGCGGCCGTCGAAGCTCTTCCAGGAGACCAGCTCGGGCTCGGAGAAGGTCTGGGCGTTCAGCCCGCCCGTCTCGCTAAAGGTCCAGCGATCGACCTTGCCCGTATGGACGTCGCAGGAGTAGGCGTCGGAGTTGGATCGGGCCGCCTCCAGCGTGAACCCGACCGCGCTTCCGTCCCGATGCCAGCGCACGCCCGAGATCACGCCCAGCGGAAGCTTGGGTCCCGGAAGCTCCTTGCGCGCGGCGGCGTCGTAGAGATGGAGGACGCTGACGCCCTTCTCATTGGTGACGTAGGCGATCGTGCGCCCGTCGCGCGAGAGATCGAACTCGTCCACGTCCGCGGTGTCCGGGGTCAGGAAGTCGGCCTTCTTCGTCGAGAGATCCATGTACGCGAGGCGCTGAAACTCGGAGTTCCGATCCACCGTGACGTAGAGGCCCTTGCCGTCTCGGGAGAACGCCGCGTTGCCGTAGGAGACCTTGTCCTTGCCGCCCCTGGGCGTCAGAAGGGACTTCTGCCCCGTGGCCACGTCCACGAGCCAGAGGTACGTCTCGTTGATCGACACCTCCTCGGTCACGAGGAGCTTCCGATCGTCCGCCGACCAGTCGTTGACCCCCCAGCCGCCGCCCTGCATCCGGGCGACCTCCCGGTCCGACTTCGGCTCGGAGGCATCCACGACGTAGATGTCGACGTCGTTCCCCGTCCTGCGCGTCGAGCCATAGGCGATCCACTGCCCGCCGTTGGACCAGACCGCGCCCGTGTTCCGCGACTTCCCGTCCGTCAGCAGGGTCGTCTTCCCGTCGGCGAAGTCGTACCGGTAGAGCTGATAGAACTCGTTGCCCCCGGTGTCCTTGGAGAACACGAAGGTGTCGCCGGTCCGCGGATCGAACTGCCCACCGCCGACGCGGTCGGGGTAGAACGTGAGCTGGGTCCGGGCCGCGCCGGGCGCCTTGACCCGATGCGCCTGCGTCGTGTTGCCGAAACGTGTCGCGATGATCATCTCGTGCAGCTTCGGATGCCAGCTCGCGAATCCCGCCGAGCGGAAATCGGTGTAGCGGCCGACTTCCTCCGCCAGCGCGCGCGGAATCCTGGGAACCCCCTCGACGACGAGGGCGTCTCCCGGGACGACGACGGGCTCGTCCGCGGCCCGCGCGGAAGGCGCCAGGAAAAGGGTCAGGGAAACCAGGCAGAGAGCTCGTTTCACGCTGCACCTCCGAAGGAAAGGGGCCTTCCCCATCCGACTACGCGCCGAATCGAAAAAGGTTCCGAATCGCCGGTTAGGGGGACCAGTCGCCGAACGGGACGAGGGTGGGCCCGACCATGTCGCAGTCGTCGAGCTGATTTCCGCGGTGGAGCCACCCCGACCGGTACCACATGACGACGTCGGACGAAGTCGATTCGCCGTTGAGGAAACCGGCGATGTTGATCGGGCAGTCGGTGCCGGTCTGGCCCGTGTCGTCGAGCTCGGTGGACTTGTACCTCAGGAACCACGCGTCCCCGATCGAGAACGGGTCCACGGGGAGGGCGACCTCCGGGCCCGGGATGACGGTGTAACCACGGCCGGTGGCCGAATCGTAGATCGACCAGCTCAGGTTCTCCCCCGTGTTCTGGCGCATCACCTCCGACGAGAGAACGACGGGGGGGATGAGGCCCCCGGGGTTCGGCGTCAGCTGCGGTCGGACCGTCTCCAGAACGACCGCGTTGCCGGGCGCGTCGACGTCGAAGTCGAAACGCCAGTAGGCGTGGTGCCGGTGCGTGAAGGCGATGCAGGAGGAGTTCACCGCGGCAAACCCGATGATGGGCTCGATGCGGCCATCCAGGTAGAAGCGCCACTTCATCGTGTAGCGGTACCAGCCCGCCTCCACCTGGGTCGTGAGGATCAGGCGGTCCGAGAGCTTCTCGGCGGCGACTCCGAGGAAGGTTCCGACGTCCCCCAAGGCTCCGCCCCTGTCGCAGACGGTCACGGGCGGGCTCGTCGGCTCCGCGTAGCCCGGGAAGATCACGTTGTCCGCCTGAAACCGGACCTCCTGGTAGAGCCAGTCCCGGTAGCAGCCGCACCCACCCGGGTCGTACTCGACGTTCAGGATCGGAATGTGCCCGCGCTTGAGCACCAGGTGGCCCTGGTAGTACACGTTCCGAATCTCCAGGCCGGATCCGTTCCCTCCGCTGCTGTTCGCGGGGCGCAGCCAGCAGAACTGCCAGACCGGCGCCGTATCGGGCCACGACATCAGGTGCTCTCCCGACAGGTTGCAGACGGGCTGTGCCCGGAGGACGCCCGAGCCGGCGAGCCACGCGGCCGCGACCAGGAGGAAGGCGGCGGACGGTGTTCGTCTCATCGGCCGTGCGTCACGAACGGCGGCGTGTAGACCGAGTAGGGGATCGATCGGTTGGTCAGGTCCACGACGACGCGCCGGATGAGCCCGGACCGATCGGCGGAGAGCAGGAACACGTGGAGGCAACGGCTCCCGGGGCCGCAGGGCATGCCCACGCTCTCCTGAAGGAGGAACCCGCCCTCCGTCACGATCGCGAAGCGCCCGAAGAGGGACGAGAGCCCGGGGCTCGAGCGGGCGATCGCGAACGCTTCCGCGATCTCCTCGGGCGAAGGCGCGGGCATGCTTTCGGTGATCTTCCGGCTCGAGATGAGGGTCCCTTTCAGGTTGCGCGACTCCTGGATCGCCACCCCGCGCGCGTAGTCGAACAGAATTACGACTCGTCTCGCGTGCTCCCGCCCGCCGGACTTCACCGACTCCTCCCACTGACGGAGCAGCCGGACAGGGCGCGAAGTGCGCGTCACCCGCTCGTCGGACCTTCCGTCCGTGCATACGGCAACCACCCCGAGGAGGGTCAGGGCGAGGAGGCGGAGCGTTCGAGTTTTTCTGGCCAAGGCTGACGCCATCGTACGGACTTCTCCCGCGCCGAGTCAAACGGGCCCGCGAAACCGCCGGCCCGGGCCACTTCGGTGGCTAGTTCGCCGGCGTGGGCGAGGGCCGGGGCGGCTCCTCGGCCTTCACGACGGGACCCTTGACGGGCTCCGCCTTCTTGTCGTCCTTCTTCTCGTCCTTGTTCTCGGGCTCCTCCCGCGGGACCGGCTTGCGCGGGAGCATCGCGTCCCGCATCGCGGCGTCGTAGGCGAAGGCCGCCAGGATCACGGAGGCCTGCATGAGGTCGTTCTTCTGGAGCCTCTCGTAGACGTCCATGTTGGTGTGATGGGTGCGGGTCTCGTAGTCCAGGGCATCCTGCACGAACTGGAAGCCCGGCAGCCCGACCCCGTCGAAGGACTCGTGGTCCGTGCCGCCGGTGCGGTTCATGGTGACGGTCGTCGCGCCCAGATCCCTGAACGGCGCGAGCCAGGCCTCGAAGATGGGGACCACGGCCGCGTTGTCCTCGCAGTAGATGCCGCGAACCTTCCCGGAGCCGTTGTCGAGGTTGAAGTAGGCCGACAGCTTCGCGTGCTCGGGCTTGAGCGTGAGCGGCCACTTCACCTTCTGCCGGTACCAGGGAAGGTCCTCTTCCTCCTTGGTCTTCGGCGGGCGGGACGCGAAGTGCTGGGCAATGTAGGCCTCCGAGCCGTAGATCCCCTGCTCCTCGCCAGTCCACAGGCCGATCCGGATCGTGCGCCGCGGCCTGGCGCCGATCGCCTTCAGGATGCGCATCGCCTCCATCGTCGCGACCGTTCCGGCGCCGTTGTCCGTCGCGCCCGTCCCTCCATACCAGGAGTCCAAGTGCGCCCCGATCATCACGACCTCGTCCTTCTTGTCCGAGCCCGGGATCTCGGCGATCGTGTTCCACTGCATCTGGTCTTCGTCGATGAAGCGGGTGACGACGTCGAGCTCCAGCTCCACGGGAACGTCGCGGTCCGCCAGCCGGGCGATCCGGCCGAAGTGCTCCGGTTCCATCGACAGCTCGGTCAGCGAGGCGATCGGCTTCGACTTCTTCCAGTCCCCGCCCTGGACGTTGAACGTGCCGAGGTCGCCCCGGCCGGCGTCGATGATCGCCAGCGGCTTCTCGGCCTCGAAGAGCTTGTCCGCCTCGCGCCGGAGCTCCGCGCGTTTGATGAACTCGTCGCGGTTGTAGCGCCGCGGGCCGCCGGGCGCCTCGTACTGGAAGACGTCGGCCAGCGACTTCTCGTCGTATCGCTCGACCTCCGGCTTGTCGTGAGCGTCCATCTTGGGGAAATCGCCGTAGAGCACGATCTTGCCGGCGAGCTGACCTTTGAACTTGTCGAGCTCCTCCTTGGACTTGATGGCGATGTGCACCACCCGGCCGCGGATCGGACCATGCGTGCCCGGCGTCCAGCCCTTCGGCAGTGCGGTCAGCTCCGCGTGGTCGGGAGTCAGCAGGCGGACCGTCGACTTCTCGTAGCTCCAACCCCGTCCGAACGGGCCCCATGTCTCCAGGTGGGCGTTGGCCATCCCCCACTCCGCCAGCTTCTGGCGCGTCCATTCGTTGGCGGCCTTGACCTGGGGAGAGCCCGTGAGCCGCGGCCCGATCCGGTCCATCAGCTCGCTCGCCGTGTCCATCACCTGGGAGTGCGTGAACTCCTCCATCCGGATGCGGGTGATCGTGTCCAGATCGACCCGTTCCTGGGGGAGGGCCGGTGACGCGAGGGCAAGAAGGCTGAGCAGTGCGATCGGGCGTTTCAGAAGCACCTCCTAGAAAAAGAGCGCGTGCACGCTACCACCGGCGGTTTCGAGGGGTCAACCGAGTCGTCGCCGGTGTACGATCAGCGCCTCGATCCCGTCGAAGGAGCTCTAACGTTGGCTTTCCGGCGTCGCGCAATGCAGTTTTTCCCGGCGATGATCGTGGGCGCGACGATCGGCGCGGCGGCCGCCCCGGCGCAGGAAACCGGCTGGGTCCTCCAGGGAGAGGGGGGCCTGGTCACCGCCCTCGTGCTCGAACCGGAGTCCCCGTCGACGCTCTTCGCCTCCACGGCGCGCGGGGTCTACAAGACGATCGACGGCGGACGGAGCTGGCAGTCCCGCGGCGAGGGACTCGAGGGCCGCGCGGTCCTGTCGCTGGCGATCGATCCGCGGCGGCCGGGGACCCTGTTCGCCACGACCGACACGGGAGGCGTCTTCCGGAGCCTCGACGGCGGCGATCGGTGGAGCCCCGCGAACCGGGGCCTGACCGCCCGCTACGTCGGTGCGGTCGCCGTCGATCCGCACGCCGAGTCCACCGTCTACGCGGGCAGCGAATCGGGCCGCCTCTTCAAGAGCATCGACGGCGGCGAGAGCTGGATCGAATCGACTTCACCGACGGCGCACATCTGCGTCACCGCGATCACGCTCGACCCCGTCACCCCCGGGGTCATTTACGTCGGAACCAACAGCGAGGGGGTCTTCAAGTCCGCCGACGGCGGGGCGAAGTGGTCCCACCTGACCAACGGTCTCAAGCGCGCGACGGTCTGGAACATCACCATCGATCCGGCGTCTCCGCAGACCGTCTACGCGGGAACCCACGAGGGCTTCTATCGAAGCGTCAACGCCGGGGCGCTCTGGACGCCCCACAACCAGGGGCTGACGAGCGTCAACATCCTCGCCCTCGCTTCCGATCCGAAGACGGCCGGGACGCTCTACGCGGGGACGGCCTCGGGCATCTTCCAGAGTCTTGACGCGGGCGGGAGCTGGCGCCCCCTCGTGCCCGACCTCTACGCGACCGCGATGGCGATGGACCCGCAGTCTCCCTCGACGCTCTACGCGGCAACGCACCTGGGCGTCATGAAGAGCCTGGATCGCGGCTCGCGCTGGGCGCCGCTGCGGCTGGCGGCGAGCCCGGAGGTCGAGGCGAGCGGGCTTCCGCCTCTGCCGATCGTGGGTCCTCGGCGCCTTCGCGCATCGGCCCCGCCTCCCCTGCCCGTCCTCCCCCGGAAGACCGCCGGCTCGGCCGCGGCAAGCGCTCCGGGCCAGTCCTCCCCCGGCGGCGAGGGCTCGGGAAGCGCGGAGAAGGCTCCGGAGCCTCGAAGCCCCCCGCGCTGAGAACTCGCCGCTATTCCGCGGCGAACAAGGTGAGCGCGAACCGGGCGTCGGGCTCGATCCACTGCTCATGGCAGCGGAAGCCCGCCTCGCCCACGAGCGCCACGATCTCGTCCGCGTGGTACTTGTAGGAGCTCTCGGTCCAGATCCACTCGCCCTCCGCGAAGGTGACCTCGCAGGCGGCCCGCAGGATGCGGACGACCTGCGCCCTCCTCGAGATCAAGCGCATCTCGATGCGGCGTTCCGCGGCGTTCCAGACGGCGCGGTGGTCGAACGCCGACAGGTCGAAGTCGGCGAGGAGTTCCGTGTTGATCCGCGCCAGCACGTTCTTGTTGAACGCCGCCGTCACGCCCAGAGGGTCGTCGTAGGCGAGCACGAGATCGGCTTCGGGCTTGACGAGGTCGGCGCCGAGGAGGAGAGCGTCGCCCGCGCGCAATCCGCTTCGGATCTGCCGGAGAAAGTCGCTGGCGGCCGGGCGGTCGAAGTTGCCGATGTTGGATCCCAGGAACAGGACCAGCATGGTGCCGGTCGAGGGACGATCCCGCTCGGCGTGGCGCAATCCCTCCTCGTACGTGGCGCGATGTCCCACGACCGAAACGTGGTCGAAGCGTCCGAGGGTCCGCTCGGAGAGCTCGAGCGCGTCCGCGGAGATGTCGATCAGGTGCACCAGGACCCGCTTGCGCCGGCTGCGCAGGCTCTCGGCGAGCATCGCTAGCTTCTCGCCGCTGCCGCAGCCGAGCTCCACCATCGTGATCGGATCGGCCAGCGGCTCGACCATGGCCGGGGCGAATCGGGAGAG
>JBBRFL010000021.1:0-55979 GCA_038224325.1 Thermoanaerobaculia bacterium
TCGGGGAGATCGCGGGCGGTGCCTGCGATCTGGAACGTGGCCAGCGCGTCGGGGAGATCGGTGGGAGTGGTGGGATGGTGGGCGAGCCATCCGGCCGAGGAGGTCACGGGATTCTTCGTCTCGGACCACGTCAGCCCGATCATGTTCGTCGGACTCCCGCGTGCCGGCGCGACCTATCCCGCGGCGTTGTCGCCGGGCGTCGAGCAGGTCCTGGCGCGGGACGGCGCGGTCGGAGGCGCGGAGCTGCGGCGATTCGTCGCGGCCTCCGACGAGGAGATCCAGCGCGCCCGCGACAGCGGAGCGGGGCTCGAGAACCCGCTGATGGCGTTGTCCCGGATCGTGGGCTCGACGCGCGTCCTGCAGCACATCGCGCGAGACCTCTACGACAAGAACCTGCCGGACCTCATGATGCTTTACCTCGAGGGGACCGACGCGATCGGGCACGTCTTCTCTCCGTACGTTCCTCCAAGGATGTCCTGCGTCTCCGAGGAGGACTTCGCGCGCTACCGAAACGTCGTCGACGAGTACTACGCGCGGGTCGACTCGATCCTGGGTCAGTGGATGCGTCGGGCGCAGGAGGACGGGGCGACCCTGATCGTGAACTCGGACCACGGGTTCAAGTGGGGAGAGGAGCGTCCCTGCGAACGCTCGTCCCTGAACCCTTCGACCGCGGCGTACTGGCACCGCATGGACGGCGTCTTCGCGGCGTACGGGGCGAGAGTCCGCCCGAGCACCGAGCGCGGATCCGCGTCCGTCTTCGATCTGGCCCCCACGGTGTCCGCCCTCGCCGGGCTTCCCATCGACAGGGGCGCGACGGGGATCGTGCTGCGCGAGGCGTTCCCGGGACTGGCGGCGCCGGAGCGGAGGGATCTCCGGGGCACCATCGCGGTGCGTCGCGTGGCGGCCGATGGCATCTCCCCGAAGGAGGCGAGCGAGTACGCGAAGAGTCTCCGCGCGCTCGGCTACCTCTCCGGCGGAGAGCCGGAGACGCTGGCGGCTTCGGGCGGGAGCGCGCCGGGCGTCACGGAAGGCGGCTGGAACAACCTGGGCGTCTACCTCCGCGAGACCACGAAGACCCTGTCCGGCGCGGAAACGGCCTTTCAGAAGGCGCTCGCCCTGCGCCCCGCCTACGCCTCGCCCCAGTTCAATCTCGCCGTCCTCTATCGCGAGCGCGGCGACGACCGCAAGGCGCTCGACTGGCTCTTCCGATCCCTCGAGGCGGGACACGCGGACCCCGAGGGAACGCTGCGGCGCTGGTCCGCCGAGTATCGCGAAAAGGGCAAGCCCGGTCCCGCCGGGGAGGTGCTCGAGAGGGGTCATCGCGCGTATCCGGGCAGCGAGGAGCTCGCACGCGATCTCGGGCTCCACCGTTTCCAGAGAAAGGACTGCCCCGGGGCGTTCGAAGCGGTCTCCGGATTCGAGTCCGCGACGAAGGCTCCCGAGACCCTCAACGTCCTGGCTCTCTTCCAGACCTGCCTCGGCCGGAGGGAAGAGGCGGTCGACCTATTTCGGAAGTCCCTGGCGATCCAGCCCGAACAACCGGCGGTCGTCCAGTCCATTCAACTGCTCCAGAAGGGCCTCCCGGCGTCCAACGGAGACGGCCCCAGAAGGGAAGAACGATGAAGACTCGCACATGGGTCCTGGGCTCGCTGGCGGTCCTCGCGTGGGGCCGGGCCTCCGCCTCGGGGGCGCAAGCGGCGAAGGCGGGGAGCGCCGTGGAGGCGCGGCTGACGACCTACCTGGGGAACTTCCTGCCGTACGACCCGGGCTCCAAGATCACCCTCGAGAAGGCTCCCGATCGAATCCCGGGCTTCCAGTCCTACAAGGTCAAGCGCACTGGCAAGTACCCCAAGCTGGCGATCGACAAGACCGTCCACGTCACCGACGACGGCAAGTGGTTCTTCGACGGGGAGGCGATGACGAACCCGGCTCCGGCTCCCGTCCAGAAGGACGCCGATCTCGCGTGGCTCGAGGCCCGCGTTGCCGCCCTTTACCGCAGCCGCGTCAAGGCGCTGCTGACGCCCGAGAAGGACGCCGCGGGGCTCAAGGGCGTCGCGATGGCCGTCGAGTCGGGGTTCGGACCCGTGCGGATTCCGGGCTTCGTGTCGCCGGACGGCGCGCGATACCTCGCGGGCAATCTCTGGGACTTCTCGATGGACCCCCGCGAGGAGCGCAAGCGCCGCATGGACCTGTCGGTCCCCCGATTCCAGGGCCGTCCCGACGCCGCCGTAACGATCGTCGAGTACGCCGACATGGAGTGCGGATACTGCCGATACCGAGGGCTGCAGATGGACGCACTCCTGGACGCCAACGCCAAGGCGCTCTCGTACAAGCGCTACTACAAGTTCTTCCCGCTGTGGTTCAACCACGCCTGGGCCTTCAAGGCCGCCTCCGCCGCCGACTGCCTCTTCCGTTTCGCCGGACAGGCGATGTTCGGCTTCAAGAAGCACGTCTATGCGGAGCAGGCGACCATGACGGTATCGGGAATCGACGATCTGGCGCTGAGCGCCGCGGAAGCGGCCGGAGTGCCTCGACCGGATTTCCTGGCGTGCTATCTGCGCGAGTCGAGTCTCGCCGAGGTGCGCAAGGACATCGAGGAAGGTCAGCGCCTCGGGGTGAAGTCCACTCCGACCTACTTCGTCGACGGAACCGAGATCAGCTGGATCGAGGACACGGTGATGGAGGACTTCCTCCGGACGAAGGCTCCAACGCTGAAGACGATCGACTACGGGCCCAAGCCCTAGCCTTCGGGCTGGGGCTTAAGGCTCGAAGGGAATCGGGACCACCATCCAGGTCCGCATCGCAAGGCCGGACTTCGTCGCGGGATCGAAGGTCCACTTGCGGACGGCCTCGACGGCCGCCTCGGTGAGGCCCGCAGGGGCTCCCCGGATGACCTCCACCTGGAGGGGAAGGCCCCGTTCGGAGACGAGCACGCGGAGGACCACGATGCCTCCGATCCGCGCGCGCAGGGCGAACGGAGGGTAGCCGGGCTTGATGATCTTCAGGATGCGCGGAGGGGTATCCGCATCCTCCATCGCGATGAGCGCGCCCTCCCGGACGGCCGGTCGCGTCGGAGGCGGTACCCCCGTCGGTGGGATGCGCTCCGCCACGGCGGGAACCGGGGTCGGGGGCGCGGTCGGAACGGGTGAGGGCGCGGCGATCGCGGGCTGGGCGGCGGTCGGGGGAGACGCGACGGTTGCGGGAGCCGCAACGGCGGGAGAGAGGGTCGGGCGGCTGCGGGAGGAGGCGCCCGGCTGCTGCATCTGCGCGCCCAGCTTCTGCATCTCGAGCGCGAGGCGACGGGACACCTCGTCCCGAAACTGAGACTCGGACATCGCGTCGGTCGGCCCCGCGGGCGTGACGAGAAACTCCGGCAGAAAAGTCGCCGTGGGCGCGGGCGCCTGCCGCCGCGAGCCCACGTTAGATCCCGGAATCGTGTCCGGCCGCCGGCGCATGAGGACGACGCCCGCGGCGATTGCGGCGCCCGCGACGAGGATGCCGGCCCACGCGGCTGGCTTGCGGAGGAGGGCCGTCGGCTTCGGAGCGGCCGGGGGAGGCGAGCATTTCGTCGCTCCCCCGGGCGAGGGGGGCGCCGGCGCGGGGGCGGTCCGAGGGGGTCGCGCGAGCGGCGTCGGTGATCGGCTCCGGCCCTGTGCGGGCGCCGCGCCCTCTGTCGCCGACGGAGGAGGCCCGGCGGAGGCCTCACGGGTGCGGGCCCGAGTCTCCGCTGCGATCTCGTCGCGGAAGAGATCGTTCAGGAAGTACGCGAGGTTGAAAGTCGACGGCGAGTACGGACCCGAGAAGAGCAGCTTGCCGAGCTCCCGCCGGAGGTCTCCGCTCGAAGCGTAGCGCGTCTCCGGAGGGCCGAGGGTCATGCGAAGGACCGCCTGGATCTCCGGCAGGATCGGAGGCGGCGGGTTCCCGCCCGTGCCGCGCAGGGCGGCCAGCGGATCCGCGGGAGCGGGCTGGCCCGTGAGCATCTCGAGCAGCATGACGCCGACCGAGAAGACGTCGGAGTTCTTGCCGATCCCGTGATGCTCTCTCGCCTCCGCCGCCACGTAGGGCGCGATCTCCCGCATCAGCCGGGGCCTCGACAGCGAAGGCAGGATTCCCGGCGCGAGCCCGAAGCCGGCAAGCCGGATCTCGCCGTCGTCGGAGATCGCCACGAATCCCGGCCAGACGAGGCCGTGGAGCGTGCGATCGCCGTCGATCGTCGTGTTATAGGCGTGGTCCAGCGCCGTCGCCACCTTTTCGACGATCAGGAGCGCGTGCTCGACGGGGACCTTGCGCGCCGGATTGCGGCACTTGGTCAGAAGGTCCTGCAGGGTACGCCCGTTGGTCTCGTTCCACGCGATGTACGGGATCCCGTCCGCCGCATCCATGTCCACGCCGCGAGCTACGGCCGGGTTCTTCAGAAACCCATGGACCTCGCCATCCTCCTCGATCGCGTCGATGAGGGCGTCCGCAGGCAGCTCGGACGAATCGAACATCCGGAGACGGACGAATTCCTCCGCCTCGCCCGAACGCAGCCCCCGGTACTCGCGGCCCAGGGCGTCCTCGCCGAGCGCCGCCGTGAGAACGTAGTTGCCGAAGCGGCGTGGCAGCGTTTCCGTGGTCATCGGTTGGGTTGAGGAGATTGTGGCGCTCTCGCCGCACCCGGTCAAGAACGGCGGCCGCCGGCGTCAGGGACTCGGAGAGTTTCCCTGGGTCGCCGGTGCGGGAGCCGCGGAATCCTCCCGCTGCCGCCGGCCGGCCGCGATCGCGTCGCGGTGCTCCTCGTACGTGCGAGAGAACATGTGTCCGCCGGCACCGTCGGCGACGAAGTAGAGAAATTCGGTCTTCGCGGGGGCCGCCGCGGCCCTGAGCGCCTCCAGGCCGGGGTTGCAGATCGGTCCCGGGGGCAGACCGTCGTGCAGGTAGGTGTTGTACGGGGACTCGTATCCATAGTCCGACCGATAGAGAGTGCCCGACCACAGCCCGTCGCGCTTCAGCCCGTACGTCACCGTCGGGTCCGCCTGCAGGCGCATGCTCCTCCGGAGCCGGTTCCAGTAGACGCCCGCGATCACGGGCGCCTCGCGCGCGAGCGAGGTTTCCTTCTGCACGATCGAGCCGAGCGTGACGGTGTCGCGGAGACTGAGCCCGTGCGCCCGGGCGCGTTCCCGGAGCTCGGGCGTGAAGTGCTTGCGAAAGTTGGCCAGCATGGTCTCGACGATCTGGCGAGCGGACGTCGAGCGCGTCACCTCGTAGGTGTCGGGGAAGAGGAATCCCTCGAGGTTGGGCGCGCCGCGGGAAATGGAGGCGATCAACTGGGAACTTTTGAGGGCGTTGCGGAAGGCCTGGGGGCGACTGATGCCCCGCGACCAGAAGAGCTCGAACGTCTCCTCGGCCGTCAGCCCCTCCGGAACGACGATCGCGTGCCGGACGACGTCGCCGCGATTCATGCGATCGATGACCTGGGAGAGCGGCGTCGGGCGGCTGAACCGGTACTCGCCCGCCTGCAGCGGGGTCGCGCTGCGCGCCACGCGGTAGTAGACCTCCGCGAACCAGGCGGACCGCAGGACCCCCTCCGACGCGAGGCGACGGAAGATCTCCTTTGTCGACGTCCCGAACGGGAAGAAGAGGGTGACGTCTTCCCCGCCGGCGGTTCGCGCGGGGTTCTCCAGCTGCTGGAACCAGTACACCGCGGCCGCGAGGCACAGCGCCGCGAAGAGGAGTCCCAGGCGGAGGAGCCGGCGGCCCGTGCTCATCCGCGGTGTGCTCGCGCGGACTGGAGATAGTCCTCGAGCAGGATCGCGGCGGCGACCGGGTCCAGCTCGCCCTTTGAGGCCGTTCGGGGGAGGCGGCGCGCCGCTTCATCGGAGGTCAGGGTCTCGTCGTGGAAGCGCACGGGCAGCTCGGAGCGCGCCGCGAACTTGGCGGCGAACGACCGGATGCGTGTCGCGAAGGCGGTCTCGGACCCGCTCGGATCCCGAGGGACCCCGAACACGACGAGGGCGATCTCCTCCTCCCGGCAGAAGGAGTCGAGCTCGCGCAGGACGGCCTCGTCGCTCTTGCGGGACAGCGTCAGCCGCGGAGTCGCAAGCGTTTCGGTGGCGTCGGAGGTGGCCAGGCCGATGCGCTTCTCTCCGAAGTCCACGGCCAGGATTCGGGCCATGCCTGAAGATTAACCCGTGTCGAGAATCCACCGACGCTCGGTTGCCGTATGTCGTTCTGTCCATGACAGCCGAGGACCCTTCTCCGCCCCCGTCGGCGCGTCGAGCGCCGCTCAAAACCGATAGAATCCGCCCCCTATGAAAAATCTGGTCATCCTCTCGGCGGCTCGCACGCCGGTGGGGTCTTTTCTGGGCAAGCTCTCCTCGCTGTCGGCGCCCGCCCTGGGCTCCGTCGCGATTCGCGCCGCGCTCGAGCGCGCCCGGGTCGCGCCCGATCAAGTGGAGCAGGTCGTATTCGGCAACGTGCTCCAGGCGGGACTGGGGCAGGCGCCCGCCCGGCAGGCCTCGCTCGGCGCCGGAATCCCGAACTCGGTGCCCTGCGTCACGGTCCACAAGGTCTGCGGATCGGGGATGCGCGCGGTCATGGACGTCGGAAACGCGATCGAGGCGGGTGAGTACGAGGTGGCCGTGGCCGGAGGCATGGAGTCGATGTCCAACGCTCCCTACCTTCTCGAGAAGGCGAGGACGGGACTGCGCATGGGCAACGGCGTGCTGGTCGACTCGATGATCAAGGACGGGCTGTGGGATCCCTACAACGACGTGCACATGGGAACGTGCGCCGAGATGTGCGTCGCGAAATATCACTTCACGCGGGAGGAGCAGGACGCCTTCAGCCTCGAGTCCTACAGGCGCGCCCAGGCGGCGTCGAAGGGCGGGCTCTTCTCCGAAGAGATCGCGCCCGTTTCGGTGCCGCAGAAGAAGGGCGAGCCCGCGCGGATCGACGTCGACGAGGAGCCCTTCGCGGCGCCGCTCGAGAAGATGCCGTCGCTCAAGCCCGCCTTTCAGAAGGACGGGTCGATCACGGCCGCCAACTCCTCCAAGATCAACGACGGCGCGGCGGCGCTGGTGGTGTCGAGCGAGGAGCGGGCGAAGGCCGGCGGCTGGACCCCGATCGCGCGAATCGTGGCTCACGCGGGCGTGGCCCAGGCCCCCGAGTGGTTCACCACCGCCCCCGTCGGCGCCATCCAGAAGCTCCTGAAGAAGACCGGCCTCTCGGTCTCCGACATCGACCTCTTCGAGATCAACGAGGCGTTCGCCGCGGTGGCGATGGCCGCGATCCGGGAGCTCTCCCTGGATCCGGCCCGGGTGAACGTGCGCGGCGGCGCGGTGGCGCTGGGCCATCCCATCGGCGCCTCCGGGGCGCGGATCCTGACCACGCTGATCCACGCCCTCCGCCGCGAAGGCAAGAAGCGCGGCGTGGCCGCGATCTGCATCGGCGGCGGCGAGGCGACGGCCATGCTGGTCGAGACGGCCTGACGCTTCCCGCCTTCGACCTCGTCGTCGGCGGCGAGCCGCGTTTCGGACCCGAGGCGCCGTGGGCGTGGCGCCTCCTCTCCCGTTACGCGCGGCAGCTCCCGTCGGATCGCCGGACAGAGACGCCCGGACGCGCGCCCCGCGTTTCGGACGCCGCCGGGGACGCTTCGATCGTGCTGGTCCAGGCGGACGCCGAGGCCTATCTCCTGCCGGAGGTCGGGCGCCGGCTGATCGGCGCGTTGGCCGAGCATCCCGAGTTCGCGCTGGTTCTTCCGGTGTCGAACGAGCCGTGGACGGAGGAGGCGAGGATCGCGCCCCCGTTCCTGTATTCGACACCGACGCTGCTGTCCGAGGCCGTCGCGACGGTCGCGCGCGGCGCCCCGGGCCTGCGGGCCGCAGCGTCTCCCGCCTCGCCGGTGTACGCGGCGCGGCGCGAGGTACTCCGGGGTCTGCTGCCCGGGTCCCTCCTCGCGAAGATTCCCGAGGGCGCGGCCGCCCGGGGACTTCTCGCGGCGATCGATCCCGGCGCGTACGTCCACCGGTACGGCGCCATGGACGCGTCGGCGCGGGGAGACCTCGCGGCAAAGCTTCCCGCGGGCGCGGTATCGGTGCTGGACGTGGGTTGCTCGAGGGGCGCCACGGCCGGGGCCCTGCGCGCCCGGGGAGTCGCGCGCATCGTCGGGATCGAGCCGGACGCCGAGGATGCGGCGGAAGCCGCCCGGGTCTACGATCGGGTGCTGGCGGCGCGCCTCGAGTCGATTCGGGAAGACTGGCGCGGGGAGTACGACGCGGTGTTCTTCGGCGACGTACTCGAGCACCTCGCGGATCCCTCCGACGCGCTCGTCCGGGTTCGGCCCTGGCTGAAGCCGGACGGCGTGGTCATCGCCTCCGTGCCGAACGTCGGACACTGGTCGATCGTCGACGACCTGATTCGCGGGCGGTTCGACTACGTGCCCTACTCCCTCCTCTCCGGGACGCACCTGCGCCACTTCACCCGCCGGACGCTGACGGACCTCTTCGAGGCCTGCGGCTATCGCATCGCGGAGATCGACACGCTGATGTTGCCTGCCTCTCCGGAGGGCCGAGCGCGGCTCGATCGCATGCGGTCCTTTCCCGGCGCCTCGGCGGACCTGGAGGTCGCCGAATTTCTGGCGGTCGCGCGCCTCGGATCCTGATCGCGTTTCCGCGGAGCGGTTATCATCGGCCGGGATGCTTCAGAAGGTCGTGAGCGGCGCCGACGAGGCCGTCGAGGACATTTCGGACGGCGCGACTCTCGTCGTCGGAGGCTTCGGCCTCTGCGGGATCCCGGAGAACCTCATCGCGGCGCTCGTCCGGCGCGGCGTGAAGGATCTGACGGTCGTGTCCAACAACTGCGGCGTCGACGACTGGGGTCTCGGGCTGCTCCTGGCGAACCGTCAGATCCGGAAGATGGTGTCCTCGTACGTGGGCGAGAACGCCGAGTTCGAGCGGCAGTTCCTGAGCGGCGAGCTGGAGGTTGAGCTCGTCCCGCAGGGCACTCTGGCCGAGCGGATGCGCGCCGGCGGCGCGGGGATCCCCGCGTTCTACACGCCGGCCGGCGCCGGAACGCTCGTCGCGGAGGGCAAGGAGACCCGCACGTTCGAGGGCCGGGACTATCTCCTGGAGCGCGGGATCGTGGGCGACTTCTCGCTGGCAGCCGCGTGGAAGGGTGACCGCCTCGGGAATCTCGTCTACCGCGAGTCGGCCCGGAACTTCAATCCGATGGCCGTGACCGCGGGCCGGATCGCGATCGTCGAGGTGGAGGAGCTCGTCGAGGTCGGCTCGCTCGACCCCGAGTGCGTCCACACTCCGGGCGTCTTCGTGAACCGGATGATCGTCGCGCCCCGACAGAAGCGAATCGAGCGCCGTACCGTGGCCAGGGGATGAGGGAGGCCCCTCCGTCCCGATGCTGACCCGCGAGGGGATCGTTCGACGCGCACTGCGCGAGCTCCGGGACGGCTTCACGGTGAACCTGGGGATCGGGATGCCGACGTTGATCGCGAATCACATTCCGCCGGACATGGAGGTCATCCTCCAGTCCGAGAACGGCATCCTGGGCCTGGGGCCCTACCCGAGCGAGGCCGAGGTGGATCCCGACCTGATCAACGCGGGGAAGGAAACGGTTACGATTCGACCCGGCGCGTCGTACTTCTCGTCGGCGGATTCCTTCGCGATGATCCGGGGCGGCCACATCGATCTCTCGATCCTCGGCGCGATGCAGGTGGACGAGGAGGGATCGATCGCCAACTACATGATCCCGGGGAAGATGGTCAAGGGAATGGGCGGCGCCATGGACCTCGTCGCGGGCGCGCGACGGCTCGTCGTCACGATGGAGCACACGGCCCGGTCCGGCGAGAAGAAGATCCTGCGCCGCTGCACGTTGCCCCTCACGGGCCGGAGCTGCGTCCATCGGATCATCACGGACCTGTGCGTCTTCGACGTGCTGCCCGGCGGCGCGGGTCTGGAGCTCATCGAGCGGGCGCCGGGCGTCGAGACGGAGGAGATCCGGGCGAAGACGGACGCCTCCTTCCGGGTCGCCTCGACGCTCCGGTCCATGGACGCGTGATTCGAATCCCCCTGCGCGCCGCCCTGTTTCTCCTCTCGACCGCCGCGGCTCTCGCCCAGGACCCCTACGGTCAGACCGATCCGTTCGAGTCGCGGTTCAAGGCGAAGCCGAACTTCCAGATCAAGTTCAAGCCTCCCGAGAAGGGCGGGGAAGTTCGCCTCTACACGAAGAAACCCGTCCGCTTCGAGAAGGACGTGTTCTGGGAGGGCAGCGAGGAAGTCGTCATCGAGTACCAGGACATCAAGATCACCGCCGATCATGCGTATTACGACTTCCCGACCCGAACCGCGACGCTGACCGGCCACGTCGTCATCGACCAGGGGCCCACTCGGTTGTCGGGAGAAAAGGGGATCTTCCACCTCGACACGAAGACCGGTCTCCTGGAGGTCGCCACCGCGGATCTCCCGCCGACGTACCACATCGTCGCCCGCACGATCGAGAAGATCGCGGAGGCGACGTATCGCATCGACCACGGCATCTTCACGGCCTGCGCGATGCCGAATCCGCCGTGGTCGTTCTCGCTCTCGGAGGCGACGATCACGCTCGACGACTACGCGCGCATGAAGAACGTGGCGTTCCGGACGGGGACGGTGCCGGTGCTCTTCACGCCCTACATGGTCTGGCCGACCAAGGAGGACCGCGCGTCCGGCCTGCTGGTCCCGGGAATCGGGTACAGCGCGCGGCGCGGGGGATTCCTGGGGCTCTCCTACTACTGGGTCACGGGCCGATCGACCGATCTCACGACGCAGGTGGACGCTTACGTGGACGGCTCCGTGGGGGTCGGTCAGGAGGCGCGCTGGAGACCCACCGCCGAATCGGTCGGCCTGTTTCAGGGATACGTGATTCGCGATCAGCAGGCGACGGTCTGCGTGCCCGTTGCGGAGGCCCCGTCCGCTCCCAACGGCTTCTGCACGCTGCAGGACGGCTCCCTGGGCGCTTATGTCTTTCGGCGAGAAAATCGATGGAAGGTCCGGCTCGACCACGTGTCGGACGACCTGCCCTTCGGGCTGCGGGGCGTCCTCTCGATCCGCGACTACTCCGATCAGCAGTTCCTGCAGGACCTCGAACGCAGCTTCGACCTCAATTCCGCCCGGCAGATCCTCTCGCGGGGGTTCCTGACGCGCAACTTCGGGTCCGACTCCCTCAACCTGCGGTTCGAGCGGAGCGAGACGTTCTACTCCTCGACGGTCCTGCAGGAGCGGTTCCCCTCGATCGAGTTCTTTCACCGCACCGCGCCCATCGGCCGCAGCCCCTTCTACCTCGCCCTCGAGTCGTCCCTGTCCGCCCTCTATGTCAACCGCGGAACGAACCTGCCGCGCGGCACCTACGGCCGCTACGACCTCCATCCCGTCCTCTCGTTTCCGTGGAAGGAGATCCCGTGGCTCTCCGCGACTGTCCGTGGCGGCGGGCGATTCACGGCCTACTCGAACTCGACGGACGACCAGCAGACGCACTTCGTCGGCCAGTCGGCGACGCGCTCCTACGCGGAGGCGGGCCTCTCGCTGGTCGGCCCCTCGTTCTCGCGGATCTACGACGTCGAGATCGGGCCGTACCAAAAGTTCAAGCACGTCATCGAGCCGCGGGTCGACTACAACTACGTCTCTCCCGTGGGCGATCCCAAGCGCCTGCCGGCGTTCGACGAGGTCGACACCCCGCTCGGCCAGAATCAGGTCCGTTACGCGATCGTCAACCGCCTCCTCGGACGGCCTCTCCACGGCATGGTCGGGTCGTCCGAGGAGATCGCCTCGCTGGAGATCGCTGAGACCTACTTCGTCGAGCCGGCGCAGGTGCTCGGCCCGCCCGGAACGGTCCTGCTTCCGCGGCACGCGCTCGGGCCCGTCGAGGGAATCCTGAGGATCTCGTCGGGTGGCCTCTTCCATCTCGACGGCCGGCTCGACTACGACACGTTCGCGACCCAGATCACATCGGCGTCCGTGACCGCGTCCATGGTGCGGGGCCCCAACTCGGTCAACGTGAGCTGGTTCGGGAGCCGCCCCGTCCTGACGGCGCCCCTGCCGCCTGGATCGGTGTCTCCCAACACGGACCAGATCCGTCTCTCGGGGGGCCTCGATCTCGGCAAGTCGTTCCGAGTCGACACGAGCCTCAACTACGACGTGACCCAGCATCTCTTCCAGGAGGACCGGTCGCTCCTGACGTTCAAGGGCTCCTGCTACACGATCTTTCTCGAGGTGCGCGAGCTTCGCCTCGCGCCCGCGCCGCGCCGCGACATCCGGTTGGTCCTGAATCTGAAAGACATCGGGACGCTGCTCGACGTCAACGGGTCGCTTGACTCGCTCCTGGGGCGCTGAGCCTCTGCTACGCGGACGGTTTTCGGAGACGTGTCCGCCGGCTCCGCGGCCGCGGACTTCATCGAGGAGATGTTCTCCGAAGGCATCACCGTGGGCTGCGGCGATGGCACTACTGTCCCGACGCGCCCCTCTCCCGAGCGGAGGCGGCCGTGTTCCTCCTCAAGACGAAACACGGCAGCGACTACACGCCGCCGCCCGCGACGGGTTCGATCTTCGGCGACGTTCCGCCGGATGCCTTCGCCGCCGTCTGGATCGAGGAGCTCGCCTTCGAAGGCATCACCGCCGGATGCGGAGGCGGAGACTAATGTCCCGGTGCGCCCGGTTCCCGCGCCCAGGCGGCGGCCTTCGTGGTACGGACGTTCGGCCTCTCCTGACGGGCTGGTCGGGTTCGGATATCCGCCCCTTTCGGTATGATCGCGCCCAGTGAAAGGGCTGATCCTGTCCGGCGGCAAGGGGACGCGTCTGCGCCCGCTGACGTACACCCGGGCCAAGCAGCTCGTGCCCGTGGCCAACAAGCCCGTGCTGTTCTACGGGGTGGAAGCCATCGTGGCGGCGGGCATCCGGGACATCGGGGTCGTGGTCGGCGACACGCGGGAGGAGATCCAGGCCGCCCTCGGCGACGGATCGCGATTCGGCGCCCGGATCACGTACATCGAGCAGGACTCTCCCCGCGGCCTCGCCCACGCCGTGCTGATCTCGGAGTCGTTTCTGAGAGGGGAGCCATTCGTCATGTACCTCGGCGACAACGTGATCGCCGACGGAATCACGACGCTCGTGGAGGAATACCGGAGGCTCGGTTGCAACTCCCAGATCCTCCTCGCGAAGGTGCCCAATCCCGAACAGTTCGGGGTCGCGGAGCTCATCGACGGGCGCGTGGTGCGGCTCACGGAGAAGCCCAGGGCGCCGAAGTCGGACCTCGCGCTCGTGGGCGTCTACATGTTCGACGACTGCATCTGGGAGGCCGTGCGTGCGATCCGCCCGAGCGCGCGCAACGAGCTCGAGATCACCGACGCCATCCAGTGGCTCGTCGATCACGGCAAGAGCGTCCACCCGCATCTCGTGTCGGGCTGGTGGAAGGACACCGGCAAGATCGAAGACATGCTCGAGGCCAATCGCATCATCCTGGACACGTTCGTCGCGAAGGGCCTCGAATCCCTGGGCGCCGACTCGCGCGTGGAGGGCAAGGTCGTGATCGAGCCCGGGGCGCGCCTGACGCGCTGCACGGTCCGCGGGCCCGCAGTAATCGGCGAGGGGTCGGAGATCCGGGACGCCTTCGTGGGGCCCTACACCGCGGTCGGCCCGAATTGCCTGATCGACCGCTGCGAGATCGAGAACTCGATCGTGCTCGAGGGATCCCGGCTCGAGCGAATTCCCGTGCGCATCGCGGATTCGCTGATCGGCAAGAACGTGCGGATCCATCCCGGCCTGGAACGTCCCCGCGTTCACCGGTTCCTGGTCGGCGACAACTCCGACCTCGGGATCGTATGAAGCTGCTGGTCACCGGCGGATGCGGCTTCATCGGGTCCCACTTCATCCGCCAGATCCTCGAGTCGCGGGGCGACTCGGTGTCGATCGTCAATCTGGACAAGCTGACCTACGCCGCCAATCCCGCCAACCTCGCCGACGTCGCGCAGCACGCCAATTACCGGTTCGTCCGGGGGGACATCGTCGACCCCGACGTGGTCGGCGTCGCGATGGAGGGCTGCGACGGCGTCGTCAACTTCGCCGCGGAGACGCACGTGGACCGTTCCCTCCTCGGCGACGCGTCGTTCATCGAGACCGACGTACGGGGCGTGTTCGTTCTGCTCGAGGAGGCACGGCGGCGCGGCGTGCAGAAGTTCATCCAGATCTCCACCGACGAGGTGTACGGGTCGATCCCCTCGGGCTCGTTCACCGAGGAGTCGGCGCTGAATCCGCGCAACCCCTACGCGGCCTCGAAGGCGGGCGGCGATCGGCTCGCCTATTCGTACTGGGCCTCTTACGGCATGCCCGTGGTCGTGACGCGAGCGTCCAACAACTACGGCCCCTTCCAGTATCCCGAGAAAATGATTCCCCTGTTCGCGACCAACGCCGTCGACGACCTTCCGCTGCCCCTCTATGGCGACGGGCGCAACGTGCGGGACTGGCTCTTCGTGCGCGACCACGCAGCGGCGATCGATTTCCTGCTCGACGCGGGCGTTCCGGGCGAGACCTACAACATCGCCGGAGGCAACGAGGCCGAGAACATCGCGATCACGCGCCTCGTCCTCGGCGAGCTCGGAAAGCCCGAGGGCCTGATCCGCTTCGTGGACGACCGTCCCGGGCACGACCGGCGATACTCACTGGACGCGTCCAAGCTCGCGCGGCTGGGGTTCTCCCCATCCACTCCCTTCGATACGGGCCTGGTGGAAACGGTCCGGTGGTATAGGGATCACGAGGAATGGTGGCGGCCGATCAAGGAGCGCGACGCGGCCTACCGCGAGTTCTACCGCTCCCAGTACGGCCAGAGACTCGCCACCTCTTCGGCGACGGCCAAGGAGCCGGGCTAGGAGGCTCCGAGAAGATGGACGCGGTCGGATCCTCCTCCGATGCCCACGCGGCCGAGATCGCCGCGGCTCGGCCGGTGCCCCGACCGAGACGTCGGATCCTCGTGACGGGAGCGTCCGGGATGCTGGGCTCGGATCTCGCCCCCGCGCTCTCGAGCGCCGGCCACGAGGTGCTCGCGCGTCCCCGGTCCGACCTGGACATCGCCGACGAGGGCGCGGTCCGCCGCACTCTCCGCGAGCTGCGGCCGGACGTGGTCGTCAACTGCGCCGCCTTCACCCGGGTCGACGACTGCGAGACGGATCCGCGCGCGGCCGAGATCAACGGCAAGGCCGTGGGGCTGCTGGCCGACGCATGCGGCCAGGTGTCGGCTCAGCTCGTCCAGGTCTCCACGGACTTCGTATTCGACGGAACCAAGCGGACTCCCTACGTCGAAGAGGACGTGCCACGGCCCCTGTCCGCCTACGGCCGCGGGAAGCGGGCGGGGGAGGAGGAGGCGCTGCGTCTGCCCGGAAGCCTGGTCGTGCGCGCTTCCTGGCTCTTCGGTCGAAGCGGCTGGAACTTCGTCGAGGCGATCCTGAAGCAGGTCGAGGGGGGAAGGGAGCGGCTCTCGGTCGTGTCCGACCAGACCGGCCGCCCGACCGCGACGATCGACCTCTCCGAGGCGATCGCGGCGCTTCTCGAAGCGGGCGCGTCGGGCATTTACCACTTCGCCAACCGGGGCGAGGTGTCGTGGTACGAGTTCGCGCGGGAGATCCTCTGGCTGGCGGGGAGGAGTGACATTTCGCTCGACGCGATCTCGGCGCAGGCCCTGGGGCGACCCGCTTTGCGCCCGTCCTATTCGACGCTCGACACGGGCAAGTACGAACGGGCGACGGGGCGGCCGATCCGCGACTTTCGAGACCCGCTGGCCGAGTATCTGGCGCGGCGCGCTCGACCGGAGGCCTAGCGGCAGCGACGCGCCCGGGTTCTGCGGATAAACTCAGCCCGACCGTTCACTCAAAGGAGATCGCATGCGCCGCTGGATGCTTGGAGTCGGCTTCTTCGTCGCAGGGAGCCTCGGAGCGATCCCGGCCCTCCACCCGTTCAATCTGGACGACCTCGTTCGGCTGAAGGACGTGTCGGATCCGCAGATTTCCCCGGACGGCGCCTGGGTGGCGTACACGGTCCGCACGCGCGACTTGAAGGAAGACAAGAGCGACGCCGACATCTGGATGACGAGTTGGGACGGCGGCGATCCGGTCCGACTGACGACGAGCAAGGAATCCGAATCGACGCCGCGCTGGAGCCCGGACGGCCGTTACATCGCCTTCCTGTCGGACCGCTCCGACGACAACGACGCCTCGCAGGTCTGGCTGCTTCCGCGCGGCGGCGGCGAGGCGGAGAAGCTGACGGACCTTCAGGGCGGAGTCGAGGACCTCGACTGGTCGCCCGACGGCAAGCGCCTCGTCCTGGTAGCGCGGGACGCGGACCCGGACGCGCTCGCGGACAAGGACAAGGACAAGGCAAAGGAGGCCGGCAAGAAGAAGTCCAGGAAACCGATCGTCATCGATCGCTTCCAGTTCAAATCCGACGGCAGCGGCTACCTCGGAAAGCAACGAAGCCACCTCTACCTCTTCGATCTCGCGAGCCGCCAGGCGCAGGCCCTGACCTCCGGAGACGCCGATGAGCTGCTGCCGGCGTGGTCGCCCGACGGGAAGACGATCGCCTTCGTGTCCAAGAAGGGCCCCGACTCCGACCGCACGGACGTCTGGAGTCTCTGGTCGATCGAGCCGCGCACCGGCGTCGAGGCGCGCCAGCTCACCCACGAGAAAGTCTCGAGCAACCAACCGGATTGGGAGAGCCCGATCGCCTGGAGCCCCGACGGCCGCTCGATCGCATTCGTCCAGGGAGGGCCGGACAAGCTCATCTACTACGGCCTCCACAAGCTCGCCGTCGTCCCCTCGTCCGGGGGCCCCGCCCGCGTGCTGACCCCGGACCTCGACCGCAACGTCCTTTCACCGCACTTCTCCGGCGACGGTTCGTCGATCGTGTTCATGCTCGAGGACGATCAGGCCGTGCACCTCGCGAGGATCCCGGCCGGCGGCGGGAAGATCGACATCCTCGTCCCGGGGCGCAGCGTCGTGTCGCAGGTCTCGGCCGCCCCGAACGGCCGCATGGCGATCGCGATGGCGACCGCGGCGTTTCCCGAAGAGATCTTTGCCGTGAGCCCGGAAGGGACGCGGAGGCTGTCGCACCAGAACGACGCGGCGATGTCCGAGATTCGGACCGCTTCCGTCGAAGAGACGAAGTTCCGGAGCGCCGACGGCACGGAGATCCACGGATTCGTCGTCAAGCCTCCGGACTACGTCGCGGGAAAGACCTATCCGGCGATCCTGCGCATCCACGGGGGGCCGGTGGGGCAGTTCGAATGCTCGTTCGAGACCGAATGGCAGTGGTTCGCGGCCAACGGCTACGTGGTCATCGGCGCGAATCCCCGCGGCAGCTCGGGACGCGGCGAGAAGTTCCAGTCCGCGATCTTCGCCGACTGGGGCCACGTCGACGTCCAGGACGTGCTGGCGGCCGTCGACGACGCCGTGGCGCGAAAGATTGCGGACCCCGATCGGCTCGCGGTCGGCGGCTGGAGCTACGGCGGGATGATGACGAACTACGTGATCGCCTCCACGAAGCGGTTCAAGGCGGCGACCGCGGGCGCCGGAAGCGCGAACATCCTGGCGGGCTACGGCACCGACCAGTACGTCCGGGAGTACGAGCAGGAGCTGGGGCCGCCGTGGAAGAACACGGACGCCTGGTTGAAGGTGTCCTACCCGTTTCTTCACGCGGACCGGATCGCGACCCCGACGCTGTTTCTCTGCGGGGAAGCCGACTTCAACGTCCCGCTGATCAACTCAGAGCAGATGTACCAGGCGCTCCGGAGTCTCGGCGTTCCCACGGAGCTGGTGATCTATCCGGGCCAGCACCACGGCATCCACAAGCCCAGCTACGTGCGCGACCGGCTCGAGCGATACGTCGCCTGGTACGACAAGTACGCGCGCGGCGGCGAGAACGGTCCCTCGCGGACGGCCGCGGCGGGACACTGACCGGGGGCTCCTCTTGACCCGCGGGGAGTGGACGCGCAAGGGCATCCACGCCGCCATGGGTTTCTTCGCGCTCGCCCTGCGCTTCCTCGACTGGCGGGGAGGCGCCGCGCTCGCCCTCGCCGCGCTTCTCTTCAACGTGCTCGTCATGCCGCGCATCGGCCGCGGCATCTACCGAAACGCTCTCGCGCGCCACGACGCCGGGATCGTCGCGTATCCCGCGATGGTCCTGCTCCTGATCCTCGTGTTCCGCGGGCCCTACCTTCCGATCGCGGCGGCCGTCTGGGCGATGATGGCGTTCGGCGATCCCGCCGCGGCGATCCTGGGGAAGACGGTGGGCGGCCCGACCCTCCCGTGGAACCCGAGCAAGACGTGGGTGGGCCTTCTCGGCAATTGGGCGGTCGCGGGGCCCGCCGCGGTGCTCGTGCACCTCTTCGTCAGCGGCCGCGGGCTCGAGCCGGACGCCGTCGCGATCCTCGTGATCGGGGCCGGTATCTACGCCTTCCTGGAGTCGGTTCGCGCGGGGATCGACGACAACATCGTGGCGGCGCTTCCGACCGCGCTGGCGATCTACCAGATGGGCCTGGTGTGGCCGGCGGCCCCGTTCGTCGGCACGGTGCCGTGGAAGCGCTGGGCGCTGGCCCTCGCGATCAACGCCGCGGCCGCCGCGTGCATGGGCCTTCTCCGCATCGTCCGCCGCTCGGGCGCGGTCGCGGGAGGCATCGTGGGATTCCTGATTCTCGGAGCGGGAGGATTCGGCGCTTACGCGCTGCTCTGGACGTTCTTCTTGCTCGGGACGCTCGCGACGCGGCTGGGTTACCGCCGCAAGTCCGCGGCGGCGGTCGCGCAGGCCAACCAGGGACGGCGGGGCGCGGCGCACGTCGTGGCGAATTGCGGCGTGGCGGCGGCGCTTCTCCTGCTGCGCGCGCCGCTCCTGGCGTACGCCGCGGCCCTGGCGGCCGCGCTGGCGGACACGCTCGGCACGGAGGTCGGAACGCTCTCGAGTCGGCGCGCGGTTTCGCCGCTGACGCTCCGAGCGCGGCCCGCCGGAACTCCGGGCGCGATCTCGGCGGCGGGAACCGCCGCGAGCCTCGGCGGCGCCGCGGTCATCGGGCTCGTCGCGTGGCGGCTGGGCCTCCTCCCGGGCCGGCTGGTGTCCGCCGTCGTCGCGGGGGGATTCCTCGGCGCGATGTCCGAGAGCATGCTCGTCAGCCTGACCGCGAGCCGGGGCGGCCGGCTCGACCACGAGTTCTCCAACGCGCTGAACACCCTGGTCGGGGCCCTGCTGGCGCTCCGGCTGGCGGCCTTCGTGGCCCCGTGAAGCGATACCTTCGGCTCGCGCGGCCGTTTACGCTCCTCCCGCCCCTCTTGGGAATCGTGTCCGGGGCGATCTGCGCCTTCGGCTCGGCCCACAACCCCGATCCCTCTCGCTGCCTGACCTGGGCGGTGGTCCTGACGGTCGCGATCGGTTCGCTGTGTGCTTCGGCGATGAACGCCGCCTCGAACATCGTCAACCAGATCGCGGACCTCGAGATCGACCGGCAGAACAAGCCGGATCGCCCTCTGGTGACCGGCGAGATCGACGTCCGGCGGGCGTGGAGGGCGGCCGCCGTGCTCTACGTCCTCTGCATCGTCCCGACGTGGCTGGTCGTGCCGTATCCGCATCAGTCGCTGGCGGCGCGGATCGCGGCGCCGCTGTCCCTGCACGCGGCGTTCTTCATCTACTGCATCGGGGCGCTGGCGACGTTCGTCTATTCGCTGCCCACCTTCGGGCGGACCAAGCGCCACTGGTTCTGGGCCAACTTCACGATCGCCGTCACGCGCGGAGGGCTCCTCAAGGTCGCCGGCTGGTCGTTCGTCGCCTCGGTGCTTTGGGGAGAGGCCTGGATCATCGGCGGGATTTTCGCCCTGTTCCTGCTGGGTGCGACCTCGACCAAGGACTTCTCGGACATGAAGGGCGACCGCGCCCACGGCTGCATCACCCTGCCCGTGCGCTTCGGCGTTCGGCGCGCGGCCGCGATCATGGCGCCGTTATTCGTCGTACCCTGGCTGCTGATTCCGGTCTTCACGTGGCTGCCGGTCGACTGGCGGCTGACGGGCAACCGGCCGCTCCTCACGGTTCTCGGGGTCGCGCTCGCGGCCTGGGGCGGCTACACGGCGAGCCTGCTGCTCAAGAACCCCGAGGATCTCGCCGCGACCGAAAATCACCCGGCCTGGACGCACATGTACCTGCTCATGATGTCCGCGCAGGTCGGCATTGCGGTCGCGTACATCGTCTAGTGACTCGCGGCTAGAATATCGGCCTTTTCTCCATGTCGCTTTCGGCCGGAATACGCTTGGGCCCCTACGAGATCCTTTCGCCGCTGGGTGCGGGGGGAATGGGCGAGGTCTACCGAGCGTGGGACTCGCGCCTGGACCGGGAGGTGGCAATCAAGGTCCTCCCCGAGCGCCTGGCGGCCGATCCGGCGGCGCTGTCCCGGTTCGAACGGGAAGCCAAGGCGGTCGCCGCGCTCTCCCATCCGAACATCCTGGCCATCCACGACTTCGATCGTGACGGAGCGACGTCATACGTCGTCATGGAGCTGCTCGAAGGCGAGAGCCTCGGCGAACGCCTGCTGCTCGGGCCCGTCCCGTGGCGCGGCGCCGCGGAGATCGCGATGGGCGTCGCCGAGGGGCTCTCGGCCGCGCACGCGAAGGGGATCGTCCATCGGGACCTAAAGCCGCAGAACCTGTTTCTGACCCGGGACGGCCGCGTCAAGATCCTCGACTTCGGTCTTGCCCGGCGCGAGCCGACGCCGGCCGCGGAGAGCGCGACCCAGGCGATGACGCAGGAAGGCACGACACCCGGCACGATCCTGGGGACGGTCGGCTACATGTCGCCGGAGCAGGTTCGGGGCGACCCGACCGATGTGCGCACCGACCTCTTCTCGCTGGGCTGCGTGCTCCACGAGATGCTGACAGGGGAGCGGGCATTCCGGCGGCGAACGCCCGCCGAGACGATGGCGGCCATTCTCAACGAGGAGCCGGCTGCGCTGACGACCACGGGCGCGGCGTTCCCGGCGGGCCTCGAGCACGTCACCGCGCGGTGCCTCGAGAAGAATGCCGAAAGCCGCTTCCAAACGGCGCGCGACCTGCACTTCGCCTTGAAGCAAGTGCTTGGTGGAAGCGCATCATCGCCTGCGTCGGGCTCCGGTCCCTCCAGCGGAGGCCGCGCGGCGATCGAGTCGATAGCTGTTCTGGCCTTCGCCAATGTCAGCGGTGATCCGGACGCCGAGTACCTCTCCGACGGCATCGCGGAGAGCATCATCCACAGCCTCTCAAAGCTTCCCCGTCTGCGGGTGATGGCCCGCAGCACGATCTCCCGCTACAGGGGGCGGGAGTGCGATCCGCAGACGGTGAGCCGCGAGCTGGGGGTTCGAGCCGTCCTGACCGGCCGGGTGTTCCACCGCGGTGAGGTCCTAGTCGTCAAGACCGAGCTCGTGGACGGGCGGGACGGCTCGCAAATCTGGGGAGAGAACTACAGCCGCAAGCTCTCCGACATCCTGGCGCTCGAGGAGGAGATCGCGCGGGAGATCTCGGAGAAGCTGCGGCTGAAGGTCACCGGCGATGAGGCGCGCGCTCTCACGCGCCGAGCGACCGAGAGCACCGAGGCGTACCGGCTGTACCTGCGCGGACGCTTCTTCCTCGAGAAGCGAGCCGAGGACAGCCTGCGCAAGGCGATCGAGCTCTTTCAGAAGGCCATCGGCGAAGATCCGGCGTACGCGCAGGCCTACGCCGGCATCGCCGAGTGCTACAACTTCTTGGGGTTCTACGGTCACCGGGCACCCGCGGAATCGTTCCCGAAGGCGAAGGCCGCGGCGACACGGGCGCTCGAGCTGGACCCGCTGATCTCGGAGGCCCGCGCGGCACGCGCCGTGGCCCGCTTCTACTACGACTGGGACTGGGCGGGAGCGGAAGAGGACTATCGACAGACCATTGCGGGCAACCCGGCGTACGCGAACGCGCGGCAGTTCTATGCAAACTTCTTGGCTGTCATGGGACGCTTCGAAGAGTCTTCCGCGGAGGTCTCGCGCGCCGAGGAGCTCGACCCGCTCTCGCTGCCCATCAAGGCGTCGGTCGGATGGTGCCGATTCATGGCGCGGCGCTTCGACGAGTCGATCTCGGGCCTGGAAGCGGCGATCGAGATGGATCCGACGTTCGTGCCGTTCCACAATTTGCTCACGTGGAGCTACCTGGCGACGGGGATGAACGGGCCCGCGATTGAGGAAGGCGAGAAGGCCGCGGTCTTGTCCGGTCGGGGCAGCGCCTTCGTCGCGACGCTGGGCCTTGCTTATGCAGCCGCCGGGCGCCGCCTCGAGGCCGACGAAACCCTCCAGGAGCTCCAGGAGATCGCGAAGAGGCGCTACGTCTCCTCTTATCAACTCGCCCTGCTCCACACAGGCCTCGGCGACCTCGAACGCGCTTTCGAGCTCATCGAAAGAGCCTTCCGGGAGAGGGATTGGAACCTCGTCATGGTGCGGGTCGATCCGAGAGCGGATCCACTGCGCTCGGATCCGCGTTTCGCGGAGGTCCTACGGCGCGTCGGGTTTCCGGAGCCGTTCGGCGGTAAAATAGAGTCACGATGAGCGAACACGCGGCGGCGCCCCTGGTGACGCCGACCGGGGAAGACCGGCTGAAGGCGCGCTGGAGCGGCCTCTCCCTGACGTTGGATGAGCGGACTTTGAACGCGCTCGTCCGGCGGCTCGTCGATTGGATTCCCGACCTCCAGGACCTGAAGCTCACGGTGGCGCCGGGCGAGCTGTCGGCCGCGCTCGTCGTGCACCGCTTCGGCGTGCCGTTCTCGGCCAGGGCCTCCCTCTCGCAGCTGCGCTTGAAGGACGGGTTCCTCGCCTTCGTGCTCGACAAGGTCCAGGCGCTGGCGATCATCCCGATCCCCGACCAGCTGGTGACCTACCTCGTGCAGAAGGCGCCGCCCGGACTCCTCACGTACTACCCCGAAGACCGGATCATGGTCGTCAACCTGAACGACTGGATGCCCCCGGGGGTCGACCTGTCCCTCGAGCGCACGGACTTCGAGACCGGCGCTCTGACGATGCACTTCGCGCCCGGGTCCTATGACCTGACCGACCTCCTGGGCGACGCGCGGGAACTCCCCGAGGACTGATCCGCTGCCCTCGCGTCGCCGCGAGCCGGCCATCCTGCTGGGCGTGGGCGCGGCGCTTCTCCTCCTGTCGGGGATTCTCCGCGCGACCGCTTCACGTGGCTGCTGGAGGTCGCTCCCATCCTCCTGGGGGTTCCGGTGCTCTGGGCGACGTACCGCCGTTTCCCGCTCACCCCCCTCGTATACCGGCTGCTCCTCGCGCATGCGTCGATCCTGATGATCGGTGGCCACTACACCTATGCGGAGGTTCCGCTGGGCTTCTGGATGCGCGACGCGTTCGGATTCGCGCGAAACCACTACGACCGAATCGGGCACTTCGCGCAGGGCTTCGTTCCGGCGCTGGTCGCGCGCGAAATCCTGCTTCGCCGCACGCCCCTGCGTTCGAGAACCTGGGTCTTCTTCCTGGTGACCTGCGTGTGCATGACGATCTCGGTGTTCTACGAGTTCTTCGAATGGTGGACCGCGGTCGCCAGCGGCTCGGCTGCGGACGCGTTCCTGGGAACGCAGGGAGATCCATGGGACACGCAGTGGGACATGTTCCTCTGCCTGCTCGGCGCGCTGACCGGACAGCTCGCCCTCTCCCGGGTTCAGGACCGGCAGCTGGCGTCTCTGCCGGGCGCCGCTTGAAGAGGGCCGCTCTCGCCGTCGCGGTCCTGGGCCTGGCCGGCGTCGCCTTCGCCGCATACGCGGTGTGGAAGACGTTTCCCCGGGAGAGCGGCGAAGTGCGCATCGCGGGCCACGCGGCTCCGATCTCGATCGAGATCGACGCCCACGGCGTTCCGACGATCCGCGCCCGGTCGATCCCGGACGCGATGTTCGGCCTCGGGTACGTCCATGCGAAGGATCGGCTCTGGCAGATGGAGTTCCAGCGGAGGGTCGGGGCGGGGCGTCTGGCGGAGATCCTCGGGCGGAATCTCATTCCCGCCGACTCGTTCCTGCGGACCGTGGGCTTTCGGAGGGCGGCCGTGGCGTCGTGGAAGAGCCTGTCGCCCGAAGCGCGGCGGCTGATGGAGGCGTACGCGCGAGGAGTCAACGCGTTCCTCGAGTCGTCCGATGCGCGTCCGATCGAGTTTCGGCTGCTGCGCGTCTCGCCGGAGCCCTGGCGTGCGGTGGACAGCCTGGCCTGGGGAAAGATGATGGCGTGGGACCTGGCCGGAAACGCCCGCGACGAGATCCGCCTTGCACGCTTCGCGCGGGCGGTTGGCGCCGAGAGGGCGCGGGAGCTCCTGCCGGTCGCGGCCTCGGAGCCCACGATCGTGACGGACGAGGACTGGCGCGGAGGCTCCGCTCCCGCGACGCTCCCTCCGGCGGCCGACCTTTGGCTTCCCGCCGCCTCCTGGGCCACCCTGGCCCGCTCCTTCGACTCTCTGTCACCCCTCGGCTTCGGCGGCGAGGATCTCGGCAGCAATTCCTGGGTGCTCGCCGGCTCCCGAACCGCGAGCGGCCGGCCCATTCTCGCCAACGATCCCCACCTGGGTTTGCGGGTCCCGTCGGTCTGGTACCTGGCCTCCCTCGAGGCGCCCGGTTACTCGGCCAGCGGCGCGACCCTGCCGGGACTGCCGGGGGTGATCATCGGGCACAACTCGCGCATCGCTTGGGGGCTGACCTCGCTCGAGCCCGACGTCCAGGATCTCTTCGTCGAAGACGTGGATCCGGGCGACCCGTCGCGATACCGGCACCGGGGAGAGTGGAGGTCGTTCGAGTCGAGGACCGAGACCATCGCGGTGCGCGGCGGGAGGGACGAATCGGTCACGATCCGCGCCTCCGTCCACGGGCCCGTCGTCTCCGGCGTTCTCGACGGTGCCCACGCGCTCGGAGGAGCGGTGGCCCTGCGGTGGACGGGGCTCGACGACGGCGACCGGACTCCCGAGGCCTTCTTCGCGATCGGCACCGCCCGGAACTGGATCGAGTTCCTGGCGGGCGCGCGGCTTCTCGGCGGGCCGCCGCAGAACCTCATCTATGCCGACGTCGAAGGGCACATCGGCTACACGGCGTCCGGGTCGATGCCGATCCGGCCGCGCGCGGACGGCCGGCTTCCCGTGTCCGGAGCGGGCCCCGACGACTGGTCCGGAACGGTCTCTTTCGACGATCTGCCCCGGGTGCTGGATCCTCCCCGGGGCTACATCGTGGCGGCCAACAACCGCGTCGCATCGGACGCCTATCCGAACTCTTTCGGGCTCGAGTGGGCGGAGCCCTACCGGGCGCGGAGGATCACGAGCCGGATCCTCGAGCGACCGAAGCTCAACGCCGACGACGTCGCGGCGATCCAACTCGACCGCCGGTCGCTTCAGGCGGACGAGCTTCTCCCTCTCCTGCTCGACACGGTTCCGGGCGACGCCGCCTCGCGCGACGCCCTGGAGCGGCTGCGCCGATGGAACCGCGAGATGTCGCCCGACTCCTCCGCCGCGTCGATCTACGCGGCGTGGTTCGTCGAGCTCGCGAAGATGCCGCAGGACGAGCTGAAGGACATCCCCCGGGGGCGGACCCGGGGACGGTTCCTGATCCAGGCGCTCTCGACGAATTCCGCCTGGTGCGACGACGTGCGGACGCCGTGGGTCGAGACCTGCGCGGTCTTCAAGGCGGCGACGCTGAAGGACGCCGTCGCGTCCCTGACGTTCGCGTTCGGCCCGGATCCCGCGGCGTGGCGCTGGCAGCGGTTGCACCACGCCCGGTTTCCCCACGACGTATTCGACAAGGTGCGCGGTCTCCGCCGGCTCTTCGACCTGGAGGCCGGGCAGGGGGGAGACGGCTCGACCGTCAACGTGGGAGCCTTCCGCCAGGACGGCTCCTTCGACATGACCGACGGGCCGAGCTATCGGCAGGTCGTCGATCTGGCCGATCCCTCCCGCGCCCGGTTCATGTTCCCCCCGGGGCAGTCCGGCAACGTCTTCGACGGCCGCTACCGGGACCTGCTCCCCGAGTGGCGCGCGGGAACGATGTTCGAGCTCGGCTCGGGCACGCCTGTCAAGACGCTCGTTCTCGCGCCGTGAGCGCCGCGTCGATCACCCGGAGGGCGCCGGGAGAAGGCTCTCCGAATTCCCGGGCGGGCGGCCGCTCGCCGAGGAGCACACGGAGGCAGGCGGCGGCCGACTCTGAGATGGCCTCCAGGTTGTAGCCGCCCTCCAGGGCGAGGACGACCCGGCCGCCCGCGAGCCTCGAGAGGCGCGAGGTCATCCACGCGTACCCGGCCGGAGTGACGCGCATCGAACCGAGCGGATCCCCCTGCGCCGCGTCGAACCCGGCCGAGACGATAACCAGATCGGGGGCGAACTCGCTCGCGATCGGCTCCAGGATCCTCTCGAAGGCCGCCGCGTACTCCGCGTCTCCCATGCCGCCCGGCCAGGGCACGTTGACCGTGAGCCCGCGTCCCGCCCCGCCGCCGGTTTCGTCGATCGAGCCAGTGCCCGGATAGAACGGGAACTGGTGGATCGAGAGGTACAGAACGGAGGGGTCCTCCCAGAAGGTGTGCTGCGTCCCGTTGCCGTGGTGGAGGTCCCAGTCGACGATGAGGATGCGGCGCGCGGCGCCCGAGGCACGTGCGGCTCTCGCGGCGATCGCGACGTTGTTGAAGAGGCAAAAGCCCATCGCGCGGTCCGCCTCGGCGTGGTGGCCGGGAGGGCGCAGGAGAGCCAGTCCGTTCTCGAGCCGCCCCTCGGTCACCTCGCGGACGAGGTCGATCAGGCCGCCCGCCGCGAGCTTCGCGGCCGCGGCGGACCCCCGGCAGGCATACGTGTCAGGATCGAGCTGCTGAAATGCGCGGTCCGCGGTCGCCTCGATCGCGTCGATGTGCGCCGCGGAGTGGACACGGGCGAGCTCATCGCGGGTCGCCTCGCGCGCCGGGACCCCGCGGCAGCGCGCGGAGAGCCCGTCGGAGCTCAGCCGGTCCCGAATCGCCACCAGTCGGCCGGGGTGCTCGGGATGCTCGTAGGGCGCCCTGTGAAGCAGGAAGCGCTCGTCGAAGACGAGGCCGGTGCCGGGCGCTTCCACGCCGTGTCCGCTCAACGTTCCAGAAGGCTCGCGAGAGCCGATGGGTCCGTGACCGGCGCCTCGCAGGCGAAGTTCTCGCACACGTAGGCCGCGGCCTTCCCGTCCCGCTCGGTGCGCGAACGCGTCAGCGGCGCGAGCTCGGGAATCTCGGCAGTCGAGCCCGCGTGCGCCAGGACGCGGTTGAGCCTCGGGCTCGCGAAGACGGCGCGGTGGAGCGCCTCGAGGTCGTCGGAGCCGGGCTCTCCCGCCAGGACCACCTCCCGCGCCGGCGCGGACCGGAAGTCCAGGGCGCAGAGCAGCCGGGGAAACGCGGGCGAGGCGCGCTCGAGGTCTCCCGCGCAGGCCTCGAACAGCGCGTCCGCCCGCCGCCGGTAGCGCTCGTCGCCGGTGAAGACCGACAGGCGCAGGAGGTTCATGGCGGCGACCGAGTTGGAGGAGGGGGTGGCGCCGTCGTAGGTCTCCTTCGGGCGCACGATCAGGAGGTCGTGGCCCGCCCCCGCCAGAAAGTAACCGCCGCGCGGATCCGCGAACCGGTCGTGGAAGTCGCTCTCCAGGCGGACCGCTTCCTGGAAGTAGCGCGGCTCGAAGGTGGCCTCGTAGAGATCGAGCAGCGCCTCGACGAGGTTGGCGTAGTCGGACGCGAAGCCCGGGATGCCCGCGTGACCGGCCCTCTCGCGATGGAGAAGCTCGTTCCCCCGGACGCATGTGCGCAGGATGCGATCCGCCGCCGCGCGGGCCGCCCTCTCGTACCGGGGCTCGTCGAGGAGCCGCCCCGCCAGCGCGAAGGCGGAGATCGCGAGCGCCGTCCAGTCGGTCAGCAGCTTGTCGTCCGTGGCGGGCCACACCCTCAGCGCGCGCGCTTCGTACATGCGCTCGCGGGCCGCCCCGAGCATTGCCTCGATGTCCGGCTCGGTCTTTTGGAACTCCGCGGCCAGCTCCGGAACGCTTCGCGCCGCCGACAGGACGGTTTCGCCGTCCTCGAAATTCCCTTGAGGGGTCACGCCGAAGCGGGCGGCGACGATCGGGGCCGCCTCCTCTCCGACCGCGTCCGCCAGGGAGCGTGGATTCCAGACGTAGAACGTCCCCTCGACGCCCCCCGAGTCGGCGTCCTGCGCGGCGAAGAAGCCGCCGCCCTCCGGCGTCATCTCCCTCAGGAGGTAGTCGAGGGTCTCGCGCGCGATTCGGGCGTCCTCGCTCCGTCCGAACGCGCGGTGCGACAGGAGGTAGACGCGCGCGAGCATCGCGTTGTCGTAGAGCATCTTCTCGAAGTGCGGCACGAGCCAGTGCGCATCCACGGAATAGCGATGGAACCCGCCGCCGACCTGGTCGTACATGCCGCCGGCCGCCATCCTGGAGAGCGTCTTCTGGACCATGTCGCGAGAGGATGGCTCGCCCGTCCGGAGGAAGTCGCGGATCAGAAGCTCCAGCCGCATCGCTGGGGGAAACTTGGGAGCGCCTCCGAACCCTCCCTCGCGGGGATCGAACTGCCGGGCGAGGGCGCGCACCGCGGAATCGAGCAGGGCGGGCGTGACGCGCGCGGTGCGAGTCGCGCTCTCGTCCTCGCGCCCGAGGTGGGCGAGCATCTCTGTCGCCGACGTCTCGAGCTCCTCGCGGCGGGTCTTCCAGGCGTTCGCGATCGATTCGAGCAGGGTCACGAATCCGGGCCGTCCGAACCGGGCGGCCGGAGGGAAGTAGGTCCCGCCGTAGAAGGGCTTGCCCTCGGGCGTGAGGAAAAGGGACAGGGGCCATCCGCCGGCGCCCGTCATCATCTGGACGGCCCGCATGTAGATGTCGTCGACGTCGGGCCGCTCCTCGCGGTCGACCTTGATCGAGACGAAGTCCCGGTTCAGCGCGTCGGCCACGCTCCGGGTCTCGAAGGACTCGTGCTCCATGACGTGGCACCAGTGGCAGGTCGAGTATCCGATCGAGAGGAACACCGGCCGATCCTCGGACTTCGCCCGGTCGAACGCCTCCGGGCCCCAGGGGAACCAGTCGACGGGATTGTCCTTGTGCTGCAGGAGATAGGGGCTCTGTTCCTTCGCGAGACGGTTCGGCACCGCGGAAGAATACCCCCTCAAATCCCGGGCGTCGCTCTAGGAGATGTGCAGACGGGGGTGCTTGCGCGGCACCGCGGTGATCGTGACCTCGCTGTCGGCGTCCCGGATCGTCACGACGTCGCCCGCCTCGAGGCCGTCGAGCCGCCGCAGGATCTCCGAGGTCGAGATTCTGTGCTCGTTCGAGAGGCCCTCGATGATGTTGCGGGGTAGCTTCACGTGCACGTTCTTGTCCCACCCGTCGTGGACGTCGATCGCGAGCTGCTCCCCGTCGGACGCCACCTCGATCTTGGTGTCGCCCTTCTCGATGACTCCGGGCTTGCCGGGCTCGCTTCGGTCCGCCGCGTCGAGCACGTCGCGCACGGTCACGTTTCCCCGGCCCCAATCCGAGGCGATGTCGCCGCCGATCGAGTCCAGATGCGCGAGCTTGGCGAGCCGGGCGAGCAGAGTGGTGGGGACGGTGAACGAGGCCCGGCGTGTCGAGTCGCCGTCTTTCTTGCGAACCTCGACGCGAAACTCCTGGATGCGCTTGAACTCCGGCGCCGGCCGGCGCCAGAAGGCCAGCGCGATCGCCGCGAGGACCACGACCAGCAGACCCAGAACGACCGCCCGAACTTCTTTCATTGGTCAAGTCTCCCATCTTCCTAACGCAGGCCTCCCCCGAAAGTTCGCGGCGGGGGCGGGAAAAGACGGACGCTCTGTGATACTTTTTGGGGTGGAGGAACCCCCCTTAAGGGGTTGCCACGGCGCGATTTATGCCCCATTTCATCACCGACACCTGTATCGGCTGCGGCGTCTGCGAGATCAAGTGCCCGACGCACACGATCACGGGCGATCGGAGCGAGAAGTACGTCATCCACGCGGACCGCTGCATCGATTGCTCGGTCTGCGCCCGCTACTGCCCCGTGTCCTGCATCCAGGACCAGAAGGGTGAGCTCGTCGAGAAGATGCGGCCCAAGGACATCCCCAAGGCCATCGTGGACCGGGACCTCTGCACGGGTTGCGAGTTCTGCATCGACATCTGCCCGTTCGACTGCATCTACCTGATCGAGGATCCGCTCCACGAGACCTTCCACAAGATCGCGGAGGTGGACGCCGGGCCCTGCGTGTCGTGCCGGCTCTGCGAGACCGTCTGCGAGAAGGACGCGATCTTCGTCCCCAATCCGATCACGCAAGCCAAGAGGTATCTGCCCGTCCTGTGACCGAAACGCCGCCACCCGACGAAGAAGAGTTCACGGAGGAACCGCGCGGCGCCGGGCGGTTGCTCGCCCGGTTCTTCCTCCTGCCGCTCGTTGTGGTGGTGGCCGCGGTGGGGATCTTCCTGGTCTTCAACCTCATGACGTTTGAGAGGCGCGGCCCGCGCGACTACCTCCAGGAGGTCCGAGGCGGAGCCGCCAACCGGCGCTGGCAGGCGGCCTTCGAGCTGTCCCGCTCGCTCCCCAATCTCCCGCCGGAGGAGCGCGTGTCGCTGGCCGCCGAGACCCTGCGCATCTTCGAATCGCTGACGCCCCGGCGGCCGGACGACGTGCTGGTGCGGCGCTACCTCGTGCTCGTCCTGGGGCGCCTGGGGGACCGCTCGGCGCTGCCGGCGCTGCGCAAGGCGGCGGCGGACTCGGACCCGGACACCCGCCTCTACGCGGTCTGGGCGCTGGGGAAGATCGGCGACCCCGCCAGCGTCGACACGGTGCTGGAGTCCTCGCGATCGGAGGATTCGGGCGCCCGAAAGATGGCGGCGTACGTCCTCGGCCAGCTTCACGACGGCCGCGCCGTCGCGCGGCTGAAGGTCCTCGCCGAAGATCGCGTGGCGGACGTTCGCTGGAACGCCGCGATCGCGCTCGCCGAGCTCTCCGACGGATCGGGCCTTCCCGTCCTGCGCTCGATGATCGACCGCGGCGCGCTCGCGCGCCAGGCGCAGCTCACGAGCGATCAGGCGGAGGCGGCCATGGTCAACGCGTTGAAGGCGCTGTCCCTGCTGCGAGACCCGGAAACGCTTCCGCTTCTGGAGAAGCTCGGGCGGGAAGATCCCAACCTGCGCGTGCGCGAGGCCGCGCGCAAGGCGGCCGACGCCACCCGGGGCCGGAGCGCGAAACGCCTTGAGCCCGCGGACGCGGTTTTGGTAGGCTGACGGTCCGAGAGTCGATGTCAACGGCCCCCAACCGCCTGCCCTCGTCCCCGCCCGACGTCACGCTCGACGGGGTCACCCGGCGTTCCACCTTGAAATGGATGGCGCTCGCGTGGACCGGCTTCGCCGCGGCGACCGTGGCGGGCCTGACGGCGACGGTCCGGTTCCTGTTCCCCAACGTTCTCTTCGAACCGCCCACCCGCTTCAAAGCTGGCGAGCCCTCGACCTACAGCCTGGGAGTGGACGAACGCTGGAAGGAGCGGTTCGGCGTGTGGATCGTCCGCGACACCAACTCGATCTACGCGCTCGTGGCGGTCTGCGTGCACCTGGGATGCACGCCCAACTGGCTGCAGGCGCAGAACAAGTTCAAGTGCCCGTGCCACGGCTCGGGCTACTACGTCTCGGGAATCAACTTCGAGGGTCCGGCCCCCCGGCCCCTCGAGCGCGCGGAAATCTCCGTCTCTCCGGAAGACGGGCAGATCATCGTCGACAAGGCCATGCGGTACCTTTACGAACGAGGGCAGTGGAGCGATCCGAAGGCCTTCATCAAGATGGCGTAGGAACGTCTTTCTGCGTCCTCGATCCTGACCGGAGGTTCGATTTTGGGTTTTCGTTGGCGTCAGTTCCAGCAGGCCGTCGTCTCGAGCCAGCTGTGGAAATCGATCTTCCGAGTCGGCATCCCCAACACCAACCGCAAGCGCGTGCTGGCGATGCTGGGCAACGTCGTCCTCCACCTCCATCCCGTCAAGACGCGCAAGTCCGGCGTGAAGATGCGCTACACCTGGTGCGCGGGAGGAATCACGTTTTTCCTCTTCCTCGTGCTCACGTTCACCGGCCTGCTCCTGATGTTCTACTACCGGCCGACGGTCGAGTACGCCTTCGTGGACATCCTCGATCTGCGCGAGCAGGTTCCCTTCGGGATCATGCGCGAGGTGCATCGGTGGGGCGCGCACGCCATGGTCATCTCGGTCTGGATCCACATGTTCCGGGTCTTCATGACCGGGTCCTATAAGCCGCCTCGGGAGTTCAACTGGGTCATCGGCGTGATCCTCCTGGTGCTCACGCTGCTCCTCTCGTTCACCGGTTATCTGCTGCCCTGGGACCAGCTCGCGATCTGGGCCATCACGGTCGGCTCCAACATGGCGTCGGCGACGCCCTTGATCGGCATCCAGGGACCGGGGACGGGCCTGCTCAAGATCGGGGACATCCAGCTCGTGACCTCGACCAACGACGCCCGGTTCGGGCTCCTGGGCGGGCGGTTCGTCGGCGCGGGAGCGTTGCTGCGCTTCTACGTGCTCCACTGCGTCGGGATCCCGCTCGTCGCAGCCTTCCTGATGGCCGTGCACTTCTGGCGCGTCCGGAAGGACGGCGGGATTTCGGGTCCGGTCTAGCGAGCCATGTTCCTCGTCAATTTCGTCAAGAACGCGATCGACTTCCTGTCGGCGCCGCAGTATCTGGTCACGGCGGCGCTGATCGGTCTCGTCCTGCTCATCCACTGGAGGCCCGTCTGGACGCCCCGCGGCGGGATCATCCTTTTCGCCATTCTCGCGGGCGGGATCGCCCTGTCCTACCTCGACCCCAACTTCAACAAGGTCGCGACGCTTCCGGACAACGTGCCCATCGTCGGCATGATCTTCCTCGTGGGCTTCTTCTTCTGGTTCGCGATGAGCCAGGCGTACGAGAACGACCGGCGCATAGCGCAGGGACGGCCGCCGATCGAGGGCGAGGACTCGGCGCAGAAGGTCTTCTCGTGGCCGGATCTCGTGTACGTCGAGCTGATCTGCCTGGTCGTCGTGATGGCGGTCATGATCGTCTGGTCCATCTACTTGAAGGCGCCGCTGGAGGAGCCCGCCAACCCGACGGACTCTCCCAATCCCGCCAAGGCGCCCTGGTACTTCCTGGGGCTCCAGGAGATGCTGGTGTACTTCGATCCCTGGCTCGCGGGCGTCGTGCTGCCTTCCCTGATCATCGTCGGGCTCATGGCGATTCCCTACATCGACACAAACCCGAAGGGGAACGGGTACTTCACCTTTCGCGAGCGGCGCTGGGAGATCACGATCTTCCTGGTCGGTTTCCTGGTGCTGTGGTGCGTGCTGATCGTGCTGGGCACGTTCCTGAGGGGCCCCAACTGGAACTTCTTCGGTCCTTACGAGTTCTGGGACATCAACAAGCTCGTGCCCCTGAACAACATCAACCTCTCGGAGATCATCTGGATCAAGCTGCTGAAGCGAAGCATGCCGAACTTCTGGCTGTTCCGCGAGATCTTCGGGCTCGTGCTGGTGGGGTTCTACATCGCGGCGCTGCCGCTGCTCCTGTCCAAGACGCTCCTGAGGCGGTTCTTCGAGAAGATGGATACCCCGCGCTACCTGATCGGGGTCACGCTCGGGCTGATGATGCTTTCGCTCCCGATCAAGATGTACCTGCGCTGGATCTTCAACCTCAAGTACATCGTCTCGATCCCGGAATTCGCGTTCAACATATGACCCCGACCGGGACTCGCTGACATGCCGCGCAAGCCTCCCGCCGAGCCGATCGATCACCACTACAACATCCCGCGGCTCAACCGCTCGTTCTTCTGGACGGGCGCGATCCTGACCGCGGTGTTCGTGTTGATGATCGTCGCCGATTACACCAGGGACTGGAAGACGATGCAGCGCACGTTCATGCGCCTGGACGCGAAGCTGACCCGTGAGGCGGCGCTCGCGGCCCGGCAGAAGGCCCTGGACGAGGAGCACACCAGGCTGATCGCGGGCCTCAAGTCCGCCCGCGTCGAGATCGCGGGGCACCGCGCGCAGCTGAAGGCGCTCGACGCGAAGCTCAAGCCGCTCGATCCGAAGATCTACCTGGCGGACCAACAGTACAAGTTCACGAAGGCGTCCTTCGACGCGCAGCGCTACCAGTACGAGGATGCGCTCGCCAACTCGCCCCGCTCCGCGCCGGGGGTCAAGAAATCGCTCGACCGGATCGTCCGGGAGCTCGACGAGCGCACGCTCCGGCTGGCCGAGCTCAAGCGCGATCAGGCGCGGATTCAGGCCGACATCGACCGCATCAACGCGCGCAAGCAGGAGATCGAGACGACGATCGAGAAGCGGACCGCGGACTTCCGCCTGACGCGGCAGAAGTATGGGACGCTGAAGCAGGACACGCTCTTTCAGCTCCGAAACTCGCCGATCCTGGACATGGTCAACCCCTCCCTGCGGGTGCAGCAGGTTCAGCTGCCCGACCACTTCATCAACGTCAACTTCATGCGGATCCCGCGGGTCGATCGGTGCACGACGTGCCACGTCGCCGCGGACCGCAAGGGGTTCGAGGATCCCCACATCCGGACGGTCTTTCGGACGCATCCCCGGATGCACCGCATGGTCGGCAGCGAGTCGATGCACCCCTCGACCTCGTTCGGCTGCACGCCCTGCCACGGGGGCCGCGACCGCGCGACGTCCTTCTGGTCGGCGGGCCATTCTCCCGTCACGGAGGACCAGGAGCGGCGCTGGACGCGCAAGTACGACTGGGAGTTCGACAAGTTCAACGAGAACCCGATCCTGCCGCTGAAGTACGCGGAGGCGGGCTGCTATCGCTGCCACGCCTCGGAGACCAACTTCCCCGAGGCCCCGACCCTGGACGCGGGCATGCGCGTCGTCGAGACCCTGGGCTGCTGGGGCTGCCATCGGATCGACGGCCTCGAGAAGCAGCATTTGCCGAAGGTCGGCCCCTCGCTCGAGAAGGTCGCCTCGAAGGTCACCCGCGACTGGACGACCCGCTGGGTGATGAACCCGGCGTCCTTCCGTTCGAACACCCGGATGCCGACCTTCTTCTACCAGGAAAACTTCGTCGACGTCTCCGGGCCGCGGGCGCCGACTGCGGCCCAGAAGAAGATGAACGAGCAGGGGAGGGTCGAGAACGACACGATGGTCAACGCGATCGTGGCGTACCTGTTCGATCGCGCGCGGCCGGCGGAGGTGCCGGCGGTCGCCGGGCGCGGCGACGCGCCCCGCGGGTCGAAGCTACTCTCCGAGCGCGGCTGCTACGGCTGCCACCTGGTGGACCCGGCGGCGCTGCGCGACCTGACGGGGACCTACCGGCAGTTCGGGCCGAACCTGGCCGGGATCGGATCCAAGGCCTCGCGCGATTGGATCTACCACTGGATCTCGAACCCGAAGGAGTGGAACCCCGATACCAAGATGCCGAACCTCCGACTGACTCCGGAGGACGCGCTGGACGTGGCGGAATACCTGTCGACGCTCAAGGCGCCTCCCGCGTTCGAGACGGTCGCGCTCCCGAAGACCGACGAGAAGGTCCTGGACCAGATCGCCCTCTACTTCGAGATGTCCACGAAGACTCTCTTCGACGCGAAGGCGGAGCTCGGGAAGATGGACCTCCACGGCCGGGAGGTGTACGCCGGCAAGAACCTGATCGCGCACTACGGGTGCTACGCGTGCCACGCCATTCCGGGGTTCGAGGACGCCAAGCCGATCGGCACCGAGCTGACCGAGGAAGGGTCGAAGGCCGTCCACCGGCTGGACTTCGGTTTCATCCACATCCCGCACACGCGGCAGGACTGGTTCCGAACGAAGCTTCACGCGCCGCGCATCTACGACCGGGACCGCGCGCGCGGCTGGGAAGAAAAGCTCCGGATGCCCAACTTCCGGTTCACCGACCACGAGCTCGACCAGGCGCTGACGGCGGTCCTCGGCTTCCAGCAGCTGAACGCAGCGCCCAGCGTGGTCCGGGAGCTGTCGCCCCCTCAAGCCGCGATCGAGCGCGGCCGGCGGATCGTCAAGAACCACAACTGCCAGGGTTGCCACGTGATCGAGGGCTTCGGGGGGTCCTTCCGCTCGCTGGTCGCCGACTCGTCCCTGGCGCCGCCGATCATCCAGGGCGAAGGTGCCAAGGTCCAGAGCGACTGGCTCTTCGCGTTTCTGCGCGCTCCGAAGACCGGACAAATCCGGCCCTGGCTGGAAGTGCACATGCCGACGTTCGGGTTCGGCGACCAGGAGCTCAACGACCTGACGCTTTACTTCGCGTCCCTCGACCGCTCGTCGTATCCGTTCCTCGTGCAGGACTACGTGACGAGCCCGGCGAACTGGGCGGTCGGAAAGCGCGTCTTCGAGCTCCTGAAGTGCGCGCAGTGCCACCCTCGGTCGCTCGAGGACATGAACCGGCCCGGGGTCGACCGCGCCTCGCTGGCGCCGAACCTCCAGATGGCCGCATCCCGTCTGCGCCACGATTGGATCGCCGACTGGATCCGCCGTCCCGACGAGTGGATGCCCGGGACGCGCATGCCGACGAACTTCCCCAAGGGCGAGGACGGCCGGCGCACCTCGCCTCTGGCGGGCCTGCTCGACGCGCCCAGCTTCGCGAAGGACCGGGAGGAGTTCGGCAAGCTCCTCGGCAGCGACGAGAACGCGCGGCTGTTCCTGGGAAGCCCCGAGGCGGTCACCCGGGCGCTGCGCGACTACGTCTGGTCGCTCGGCACGACCGGAGGCGCCGCGCCGGCTCCCTCCCCGGCCCACGCGGCCCGGGCCGAGGCGAGCGGCTTCGGGTCCCCGCCCGCGCGTCCCGCGACCGGCGGGCGCTAGAGGGTCGTGCCCCGGATCTCTCTCGACGTCGTTCTCTTCTGGGGAAGCCTCATCGTGGCCCTTGCGGCGGTCGTCCTCTTCGTTTTCCTGATGCGCCGTCCGGGCGAGCCGCGGGACTGACGGCTCAGAACTCCGTGTCCCGACGGAGGTCGCCGAGCATCACGACGCGATCAGTTGCTCGAGGCGGCTGCGGACGGCGGGATCGGACCAGCTCACCGCGCCCTGCACCCGGAAGAGCACCCGGCCGCTCTTGTTGACGATGTAGGTCTCGGGATACTGCGTCGTGCCGAAGCGCTTCGCGGTCGCCCCGCCCGGATCGTGGAACAGGGGGAGTGTGCTCGGGTTCTTCTTTACGAAGTCCTCGATCGTCTTCCAGTCCTTGTTCACGGAGATCGCATAGAGCCGCATGTCCCCGCGCTTCCCGTATTGCTCCCAGAAACGGGAGAGCTCCGGAAGCTCCTCGACGCAGGGCGGGCACCAGGTCGCCCAGAAGTGGACGATGATCAGCCCGCCCTTCTCCTTCGCGAGATCCGTCTTCCGGCCCGCCCGGTCGAAGATGGGCAGCTCCTTCGCGGCCGAGAGGAACTGCAGGGACCCTGAGGGCGAATCGGGAGGAACGAGCGAGTGGATCCAGACCGCGCCGACCGCGGCGAGCGCGACCGCGAACGTGATCGTCAGGACCGACCGGGTGCTCACGAGGCGAGCCTAGCCGCCCGGATTTCCGGTTCCGGCGCGGCGGCCCGGGCCGGCGCGAGCCGACGGCCGACGCGACAGGCGGCCCGCACGGGACAGATCCCGCATCGGCATCGGCTCTCCTCGGGAGCGCAGATGTCGAGGATCCCGATGCGGCACAGCGCGTAGTCGAATCGGACCGGGTCGACCGCGTCAAACCGCGCGAGCGAATCGGTGATCTCGCGCGCGGTCTTCCAGTCCGCGGTCCGGCGGCGGGTCAGCCCGAGCCGACGGGCGATGCGGTGCACGTGGGTGTCCGTCGGGATCACGAGACGGCTCGTGGGGATCCCGGGCCAGAGGCCGAAGTCGACGCGATCGCTGCGGACCATCCATCGCAGGTACAGGTTCCAGCGCTTGCACGCGGATCCCCGCGCGGGATCCGGAAAGAAGAATCGCACGGCGGATCGCGCCGGGATCGAGCGCGTCCCCAGGATGGGCCGGTAGTCGAAAGCCTCGATGCGGCCGACGGCCCGCGACAGGAGTCCCGCGACGTCGCGATCCTCCTCGCGCAGCTCACGCTCGAAGAACGCGCGGACCGAGCCGGCCTCCCGGCGCGCGGAGGCGATGGCGTGGAGGAGCGCCGCCGCGTCGCGGGCCCCGTGGAAGCGGTGGCGAAAGCCCCGGAGCGCTTCCTTCGACCAGGCACGCAGGTCGCCGATCGCGTCGAGTCGCCGCGCGGGACGCGGGCCGAGAGTCGAGAGAATCCTTCCGACGCTGTCCTGGATAGTCCTCACCTGTCCGTAGGCGAACGCGGACGCGATCCAGCCCGCCACCTCGCGATCCTCGGGCGCGTCGTATCGGCCGGGAAACACGATCGGATCGGTTCCGACCGACTCCGGGCCGTAGAAACCGTACAGCGCCTCGAGGCGGGCCTGGAGCAGAGCCGGCTGCATCGCGTAAGCAATACCATAGCCGGGGAACTACAATCGAAGCGTGAGGCAATCGCGCCCGCGAGAACGAGCCGTCCTGGTCGGCGTTTCCCCCAAGGGGATTCCCCGCGCGATCGCCGAGGATCACCTCGACGAGCTGGAGCGTCTCGTGGACACGGCTGGCGGCGAGGTCGTCGGGCGATTCGTCAAGGAACGGGTCGCGGCGGACCCTGCCACTTACATCGGCAAGGGCTCGGTCAAGCAGATCGGAGAGGCCGCGAGAGAGCAGCGGGCGGGCCTCGTGGTCTTCGACGACGAGCTCTCGCCCGGGCAGGTACGCAACCTCGAGGAGGCGTGGGGCGAGGGAGTGCGCGTGATCGACCGACCGGGGCTGATTCTCGACGTCTTCGCGCTGCACGCGCGGTCCCGGGAGGCGCGCACCCAGGTCGAGCTCGCGCAGCTCCAGTACCTGCTGCCGCGACTGAGCGGACGCTATGGGCACCTGTCGCGGCTCGGGGGCGGCATCGGCGGACGGGGAGCCGGCGAGCAGAAGCTGGAGCTCGACCGGCGCAAGATCCGCGACCGGATCGCCCGGCTTCGCGGGGACCTGAAGAAGATCGAGGTCGCCCGGCTCGTGCGCCGGCGGGGCCGGCTGCGCTACCGGCAGGTCGCGGTGGCCGGCTACACCAACGCGGGAAAGACGACGCTCTTCAACCGGCTCGCGAAGGACACCGCGTACGCGGCCGACCGGCTCTTCGCCACGCTCGACGCTCGGGCGGCTAAGGCCGCGTCGAGCCGGCTGGCGGACGTGATCTTCGTGGACACCGTCGGATTCGTCCGGAAGCTGCCGACCTCGCTCGTCGCGTCCTTCCGCTCCACGCTCGCGGAGATCCGGGACGCCGACCTGATTCTGCACGTCATCGATGCGTCCTCCCCCCGCGCGGACGAGGAGGAGAAGGTCGCGTCCGAGACGTTCGAGGAGCTGGGGGTTCCGCGGGATCGGGTCCTGCCCGTCTGGACCAAGGCCGACCTCGCGGGCGCCGGAAGGGGAGCCGGACTCCGGGTCTCCGGCCTCACGGGCGAGGGGCTCGAAGGCCTCGTGGCTGCGATCCACGGCCGTCTGAAGCCCGAAACGGAGGAATTCCGGGTGCGGATTCCCTACACGAGCGCCCGGGTGATCGCCGCGGCGCGGGCGGGATTTCGGGTCCTGGACGAAGAGGACCGGGGGGACGGGCTCTGGATGCGGTTAGCCGGCGAGCGAAGGAACCTGCGGCCGCTGATGCGCTTCATGGACTGACCGCGCGTCTCTGCGGCCCAAAAAACAAGGGGGGAATCGGCCGATTCCCCCCTTACCACAATGCCGGAATACTCCCACGCCGGCACTCTTCTTGGGAATAGGGGATATCAAGAGTCGTACCAGCGCGCCGTGCGGAGCGGCGCCCCGCGTTTTCAGGGACTTGCACGAGTTTGTCCATGCGCGGCCGCCAAAGTCGGGCACGAGGCGCGGCCGGAAACCGACAATATTTGTCCCGGCGAACACTCAGCCGGATAGAATCCGCGCGGCCTGAAGGAGCCCTCTTCGCATGAAGCTCACCATGACGACCGGTCTGGTTCTGGCGCTGTGCGCCGCAGCCGCCTTCGGGTGCGGTTCGAAGCCGCGCCGGCCGGCTCACGGTTCGGAAAAGGCCGCTCCCGAGCCCGCGCCGCCGACTCCCGACACGACTCCAATCGAGGCGCTCCGGACCCCCGCCGGCCTGGTCCTCAAGATCGACGCTCCCACGCCGGTTCCCTCCGACGCGACGCCCACGATTCCCGCCGCCGAGAGGTAACCGCGGCTCAGGAGTCGATCGAGGCGGGGGCCTTCGAGTCGAGCACCTCCCGCACCTTGTGCGCGAGAGTCTCCGGGGTGAACGGCTTCTGCAGGAAGCTCACGCCGGCTTTGAGGATCCCCTGCGAGGCCATCGCGTCGTCGGGATAGCCCGAGACGTAGAGCACCCGCATCTGCGGACGAAGGCCGCGCAGCTGCCGGGCAAGCTCGGGTCCGGAGAGGCCCGGTAGGATGACGTCGGTCAGGAGCATCTCGAGGCGGCCCGTGTGGCCCTTCGAGACGTCCAGGGCCTGCTCGGCGCTCGCGGCCTGGAGAACCGTGTAGCCTCCCGATTCGAGCAGTCGTCGCGTCAGGTTGCGAACGGCCTCCTCGTCCTCGACCAGCAGGATCGTTTCGGTCCCCATGCGCAGCGTGGACGGACGGTCCGGCGCCCTCGCGGCGCGCGGCGCGCCCTCGCGCGGGAGATAGACCGAGAATACGGCTCCACGGCCCGGTTCGCTCGAGATGAAAATCTGCCCGCCGCTCTGGCTGACGATGCCATAGACCGTCGCCAGGCCGAGGCCCGACCCGTGCGGCTTCTCCTTGGTCGAGAAGAAGGGCTCGAAGACCCGCTTCTGCGTCTCCGGGTCGATACCCACGCCCGTATCCGCGACGCGGAACGTCACGTACCGGCCCGGAGCGATTCCGAAGTGCCGGCGAGCGGTCGCCGCTTCCACGTCGGCGTTCTGCGTCCGGATAGTGAGCGTGCCGCCCTCCGGCATCGCCTCGCGCGCGTTGATCGCGAGGTTCACGATCACCTGCTCGATCTGGCCGGGGTCGGCGCGCACCATGCCGAGGGACGGCTCGAGCTCCATGATGACCCGGATCCCGTCGCCGACCCGCCGCCCGAGGGCCGGCGCCGCGTCGGTGATCAGCGCGTTCAAGTCGACGACCCGCGCCTCGAACATCTGCTTGCGGCTGAACGCGAGCAGCTGGCGGGTCAGGTGCGCCGCCCGCTCGCCCGCCTTTTGAATCTCCACGATCTCGGCGCGGACGGGGTTCGCGTCGGAGAGCTGGCGCAGGGCCATGTCGCTGTACCCGAGCACGGTCGTCAAGAGGTTGTTGAAGTCGTGCGCGATGCCGCCCGCGAGCTGGCCGATCGCGTCCATCTTCTGCGACTGCTGGAGCTGCTCCTCCAGGAGCTTTCGCTCCGTGATGTCGGTGACCGTTCCCTCGACGATGACCTCACCGGCGGTCTCGTCGGCGAGCAAGGTGACGTTCTCCAGAGTCCAGACGGCGCTGCCGTCCTTGCGCTCGCCGACCATCTCGTAGTTCGTCAGGTTTCGGAACTGCAGCAGGGACTCCCGGAAGCCTTGCCAGTCGTCGTCGGAGGTATACAGGATGCGGATGTCGCGCCCGAGCAGCGCGTCGCGGGAGCCGTATCCGAATATGTGTGCGAGCGCTTCGTTGCACTCGAGGATGCGACCGGCGAGCGTGGTGCGATAGACCCCCGCGAAATTGCGCTCGAACAGGAGGCGATACCGCTCCTCGGACTCGCGGACCGCGTCCTGGGCGCGCTTGCGTTCCAGCGCCACCGCGATCTGCTGCGAGACGAAGGTGAGCACCTCCTTCTCGGCGTTTCCGAAGCGAAACCGCGGATCGTAGCTCTGGACGACGAGCACCCCGAAGGTGGCGCCGCCGCGCTTGAGCGGCACTCCGAGCCAATCGACCGACCAGGAACCAACCAGCTCGACGTCGCCCCTCTCGATCATTGCGGGAAAGTCCTCTTCGCCCGTCAGGAGCGGTTTTCCCGACCGGATCACGTATTCCGTCAGGCCTTTTCCCATTTTCTTCGACCTGGGAGGGGGATCGGCTTCGTCGACGAAGTAGGGGAAGGAGAGCGTCTCGGTCCCCGAGTCGAACAGCGCGACGTAGAAGTTCTTGGCATACATCAGCTCGCCTACGATGCCGTGGATCGCGGCGTAGAACTCGTCGAGATCCTCCGCCGAGCTCGTCGTCGCGGCGATCCGGTAGAGGGCGGACTGGAGCCTCTCGGAGCGCTTGCGCGCGCTGATGTCCGTGGCGACCCCGAGCACCTGGGCCCGCCCGCCTTCCGCCGGAGGGAGGGGCACCTTGATGGTCTGGAACCACCGGGTGATCCGCGAGCGGGCATCGGTCACTTGCTCCTCGACGATCAACTTGGTCCGGCCGGTGCTCATGACCTCGCGGTCGTCCTTGTGGAAGTGATCGGTCTCGGCCGGGTTCGAGTTGAAGTCGGCGTCGCTCTTCCCGACCAGGTTCTCGACGGTCGTGCCGTAGATCTCCGCGACCGCGTGGTTGGCGAGCGTGAACCGCCCGTCCCAATCCTTCGCGAACACGAGGTTGGGGTCCGTATCGATGACCCGGCGCAGAAACTGGTGCTGCGCGCGAAGCTGCGCCTCGCTCTCCCGGAGGCTCTGCTCAGCGAGGCGCCGCTCCGTGATCTCGAGCGCCGAGCCGATGAAGCCCTCGAACCCGCCGGACGCCGTGAAGCGCGGGATGGCGGTCTCCAGCACCCAGCGATACTCGCCGTCGGCGCGGCGCAGGCGGTACTCCGTCTGAAACCCCTTGCGTGCCTGGAAGGCGGCGTCGTAGGTGGAGACGAAGCGCGGAAGGTCCTCCGGGTGGATGCCTTCGCGCGAGCCCTGTCCGGACTCCCGATCGAGCGAGCGGCCCGTGAACTCGAGCCAGGGCTTGCTGAAGTACGTGCTCATCCCGGCGGCGTCGTCCATCCAGATCATCACCGGCGCGGCGTCGGCCAGATTGCGGAAGCGCTCCTCGCTCTCGCGCAGCGCCTGCTCGGCGCGTCGGCGCTCCGTCACGTCGTGCACGATGCCGATCACGCCCATCACCTCACCGGCGGCGTTGCGGTGCGGTCCGTAGGTGGCCACGGCCCAGCCCTCGCGGTGGGTCTGAGGGATCGAGTAGGCGACGTCGCTCGAGGGAGCGGTCTCTCCCGCCAGGGCGCGCCCGAGGAGACCGAGGATGCCCTGCTCCTCCAGGAACGGGAAGAGGGTCTGCGTCTTCTGGCCGAGGACTTTCTCCGCGGCGATCCCCGTCATCTGCTCCATGTACCGGTTCCAGAGGATGTAGCGCAGCTCGCGGTCGTAGACCACGATCCCCTCGCCGGCCCCGGAGATGATCTCCTGTCGGAACTGGTTCGATTCCTGGAGCTCCTCGCGGGCGCGGCGCCGCTCGGTGATGTCCTCGACGACACCCTCGTAGTGGAGCAGGCGGCCCGAGGAATCGCGAACGGGCCGCGCGCTCTTGCGCACCGTGATCGTCTGGCCGCCGTAGCGGCGCCACGACAGCTCGAGGTCGTGGACCTCGCCTTCCCGCTCGAGCCGTTCGAGGATCCCCCGGCGGGACTTGGGGTCGGCGTAGACGTCGCGGAGATTGACGGCCATCAGGCTCTCGCGCGAGGGGAAGCCGAGGAGCCGGAACATCGCGGGATTGGCGTCGAGCACCTGTCCCGAGAGGGTGGCGCGGTAGAGGCCGACGGGCACGCCCTCGAAGAGCGAGCGATACCGGGTCTCGGCCTCGTATGCGACCCGCCGGCGGTCGGCCTCCTCGTAGGCGGAACGGATGGCGGGGGCGAGGCGAGGAAAGTGGTGCGGGTGCTTCAGGACGTAGTCGTCGAACCCCGCCTTCATGGCGGAGACAGCCAGCTCCTCGCTGCCGGTTCCGGTGCAGAGGATCACGGGCAGATAGGGAAATCGCTCGCGGAGCCGTCCGAGAAGTTGAAACGCGTCGATCCAGCTCGGACGGTGGTCCGCCAGGACGACGTCGAACTGGCCGGCGGCGAGAGCCTTGTCCAGCTCGCCGGGATCCGCGATCTCGATCGTCTCAACGTTCCCAAAGGACCCGCGCAAGGACGCGCGGATGAGCTCTCGATCCCGCGGGCTCTCATCGACGATGAGGACCCGAAGAGATTCGCCCGGGGAGCCGCCCCGCGAATCGGGGCCGCGGGAAGCGGTTGGATCAGGTGGCATCGGGTGCTTGGGCCTGCGTCCATTATGCCTGAAAGCCCGGGTTCAGGCGCCGTTAAGTCGCGCCGCGAGAGACTGGTCGAGCGGTTTCCGGAGCGGCGGTCGCCGTGTTATCGTCCGCCCTCTCTCGCGTGGGGCTGTAGCTCAGTTTGGGAGAGCGCCTGAATGGCATTCAGGAGGTCGACGGTTCGATCCCGTTCAGCTCCACCAATCACCCACCCAAGACTTCAACCCCCGGCACGAGCATTCGTCGCGATGGGACTGGATCGAACCGTCGACCTCCTCGGGGGGCACGGGGGGCGCCATGCGCCCCCCGCCTGAGGAAGTTCGACGGAACCGTCACCCGAGCGTAGCGAGGCGTGACGGTTCGATCCCGTTCAGCTCCACCACCATTCAAACCCTCGTTCCGACGCGCTCGACGGCCCACTCCAGTCTGGCTAGCAATCTCACGCCGGTTGCCTCGGTCTCGGCGCGGCGACACCTTTGATGAGCAGCCACAGCGCGAGCACGATTTGGAATACGAGCGCCGGCAGCCACAGGGAGTATCCGGTCAGTGGCCCCGTGGGGAAACCGGCAAGCTGCAGGGGCAGTACCACCACGAGCAGCCCTGACGCGAGCACGCCCAGCCAGGCGATTGAGACGGGAACCATTCGTCCGCGCAGGAGGAGATAGGAAAAGATCAAACCTCCCGCGGCGAAAAAGAACGCCCCGAGGGGGACGCTCGTGCCCGGCATGAGCAGATACGCGCGCAGCGCGTTCGTTGTGGGGATGTCCGGGGCACCCGTCCCGCCCCCCGCCTTTGCCAGCCACAGCAGGCCCAGGTAGCCCGGGATGTTGTTGAGCGAACCGAGCACGCCTTCAGCAACGCGACAGACCAGGCCCAGCATTGCAAGCTCGTGGTCCTCGGCGCGCGTGATTCCGTACAGCGTCACGGCCAGCACCAAGGCCGAGAGGCATTCGAGCAGCGTAATCACGATGGTCAGGCGCACGTTTGTCGCATGCTGGCCCATGAGCGCGAGTTCCGCGGCATCACCGGGAACGCCCCTCGCCTGATGCATCAGCAGCTCGCTGCCGATACCGATCGCTGCGTAGAAAAGGTACGTGAATCCAGCGATTCTTGCGTTTGTGGTGCGCGTCATGTCAACTCCTCAACGCTCTCGTGGCTCGGGCGCAGCTCCGGGAGGCGGTAATCCCTTCAGCAGGAGCCAAAAACCCATTGTCAGTTCGAAGAAGAAGATAGGAGCTCCGTAGATCTCAACCGGGACGACCTTCGCAAGCTCGGGAAAAATGATGAACGAGAACGCGCACCCTCCCATCAGAAAGGACGCCAACATTCCCCATGCCGCCAACGCTCTTGGGATGAAGCGGGACTTGAGCCACAGATAGCAGAAGGCAGTACTTCGAAGCCCGGCGAGCACCAGGCCGACGTTGTACGCATCGGCATGCGCGCTGACCGACAGCCTCGCAAGGGCCTGCAACCGGTTCGCCTCGAATGCATGCAGGTAGTCCGCACCACTGAGGATCCGCAAGACGTCGAAGTCACTGAGAGTGACGAAGACCAGGGTCGCGGTCTCGACCAGCCCCCAGCCCGTGGCCAGCAGAGCGAGGCCGCGATTGACTGGCATGAGGACCACGTAAAGAGCAAGGATCAGGACGACATCGAGCGCGAAGACGGTGAGATTGCTGGCGGTGCCCAGTCGAAAGAGCCGTTCGTGCGCCATGATGTTCCGCGCCGTTTGGGCGGCATTGTCGAGGGTGATGACTCGGGTGCGTACGTAGAACTCGGCGAAGATCGCCGGCGGCAGTGCAAACAGATAAAAAAGTCCCACAACCTTCGCTGCCTTGCGTTGTGACTCGTCGATTGTGCCGATTGTCATTTCGCTTCCCCCTCTCGGCGCCGCCTCCCGAGATCGAGTGGATCACTAGCCCAGCGAGTCCGCTGCAACGATGGGCTCATATCGGTTTCCTAGGGGAGTCTACGGCCGCTCCCCTCGGTAAGCAAGGGGTGATTCCGGGCAGACCGGAGATCTTTCACAGGGGCGCGGCCTGTGCCTCGCCAACACCGTGTCGCGCGGGTCAGGGCAGGGCCGAACGTCGCCTTCGTTTCGCCGGGGGTCTGCCTTCGGCACCGGCCGCGGCTCGTCCGGACGCGGACTCGACGTGGCCTTGACCCCTCGCTGCGCTGCGGCTCCCGCGGCGGAACCTCCTGCCTCCTTCGTCGGAGACTATTCGCCGCGAGCCAAAGGGAGAGCGCCTCTCGTCCAGCTTGCTCGAATGGCAGAATCCAGGAGAGGGAACTCAAGAGACGTTCCCGCTCCTTTCGGTTGGGCCGCGGAGCGGCCCGCTAAAAGGACGTGTCTCTTGACAAGGGTGGGAACGCTGCCGTATTAAGCGCGTATCAAGGCCCGTCCACCGGGCCCAGTAAGCGATTGAAGAAGGAGGTCTCGATGTCCTACCGGAGGATTGCGATCCTGCTCGTCTGCGTCGCGTTCACCACCCTCTCGGCCACCAAAACCCTCGCCCAGACGACGCCGGAGAAGATCGCCGGCACCGTCCGTGATCCGGGCGGCGTTCCGGTCGTCGGGGCCACGATCGAGCTCAGGAACCAGGGGACCTCTGGCGTGCGCGTCATTCGAAGCTCCGCGAGCGGGGCGTTCGAATTCGGCGATCTCCAACCCGGCATCTACGCCGTGCAGGCCGACGCGCCCGGCTATCGCCGAGCGAGCAAGGTCGTCACCCTCTCCAGCGGCATCCTCACCGTCGACCTCGCTCTCGAGCTGAACGTCTCGGAGAACGTCACCGTCACGGCGATGAAACGCGAAGAAACGGTCTTCAGCACGCCGATCTCGGTGGCCGCCCCGACCGAAGAAGTCCTGCGGGAGCACGGTATCGAGAACATCGAGGAGGTGGCGGCCAACGTGGCCGGCTTCAGCGTGCAGAACCTGGGTCCCGGCCAGAGCCAGATCTCCATGCGTGGTGTCTCTTCGGGTCAGATCGCGCGCGACCAGCCGGGCCCCAAGGAGGAGGTAAGCACCTATCTGGATGAATCTGTGATCTCTCTCCTCCTGTTCACGCCGGACATCGACCTGTTCGACATGAATCGCGTCGAGGTGCTGCGCGGCCCGCAGGGAACCCTGTTCGGCTCGGGGTCGCTCTCGGGCGCGGTGCGCTACATCAGCAACCAGCCCGAGCAGGGCGTGAACAAGTATTTCGGCGAGATCGCCGGCAACACGATCGCAGGCGGCGGCCAGGGTGGCGGCGCCAAGGTGGGTTTGAACGCGCCATTGAGCGACACGACCGCCCTGCGTCTCGTGGCCTACTACAATCGGTTTGCCGGCTACATGGACGCGGTGCAGCCCGACTTGAGCGTCAAGAACGACGTCAATTCCGGTGAACGCACCGGCATGCGGGCGGCGCTCGCGATCGCTCCGGACGAGAACCTGACCATCACCCCCCGGTTCATCTACCAGACGGTGAAGATGGACGGCTGGAACCGCAACGACATCTTCAACATTCTGGGCAATCCCTTCACGACGACGCGGCCTGCGGTGACGCTGGGCGACCGCCAGCTCTTTACCCAGCTCGACGAGCCCTACAACGACAAATTCCTGCTCGGGGACCTCGACGTCAAGTACAACTTCGGCGACGTCACCCTGACTTCGATCACCTCCTACATCCATCGCGACATCGACGTCGTTCGCGATGCGGGCGCGCTGACCGCCAGCATCACCGGCGGCAGCTTCGGCTTTCCGGAGAATGTCTACACGCTCAACGCACCGCTGGACGATCACACCACGGCAAAAGGGTGGACCGAGGAACTCCGCTTCTCCGGCGGCAACGGCCCCTTCCAGTGGGTGGCCGGCGGCTTCTACAGCGACGCGAAGAAGAAATACGGCCAGAACCTGCTCGTGGGGGGCTTTGAGGCTTTGGAGCCGGGCGTGAACACCCGAACCGTCGCACCCAAGGACACCCTATTCTTCTCGGACCTCACCTACAAGACGCACCAGTTTGCCTTCTTCGGCGAAGGGACCTTCGCCCTCACCAAACAGTTCAGCCTGACCGCGGGGCTGCGCTACTACAACTACAAGGATGACAAGCAGCAGATTTTCGACGGCGTCTTCGGCGCTGGCTCGGACGGCAAGCCCCAATCGACGCCAGGCACCACCAAGGCCGACGGTGTCGCTCCGCGCTTCATCGCGAGCTACAGAGTGAACGCTTCGACGACTTTGAACGCCCAGGCCTCCCGGGGCTTCCGGCTGGGCGGGATCAACGACCCGCTCAACGTGAATCTGTGCACCGAGTCTGACAAGATCACTTTCGGCGGACAGCCGGGCTTCAAAGACGAGACGGCCTGGAACTACGAGATCGGCTCGAAGTCTCGGATAATGGGCGGCCGCGGCTCGATCAACGTCTCGGCGTTTTACTTCGACGTCAAGGACCTCCAGGTCGTCGTGACCGCGGGCTCCTGTTCGTCCCGGCTCGTTTTCAGCGTCCCGAAGGCTCGCAGCGTCGGAGGGGAGCTGGAGTTCGCGTTGGCGCCGACCGAAAACTTCGACTTCTCCCTCTCGGCCAGCTATGCCGACGCGACACTGCGGTCCACGGTGACCTCTACCGCGCCCGATGGAATGGTCAGCGTCGTGTCCGGCATCGAGTCCGGGAAACGCCTGCCGAGCGTGCCCAAGTTCCAGATGGCTCTCGCGGCCACCTACCAGCAGCCGATCTCGCAAGGATTCGTCGGCTACCTGACCGGCACTTACCAGCATATTGGCTCGCGCTTCACGCAGGTCGGCGATGACCTGCTCGGCACGCTGGATCTGAATTCGTTCGGGGCCAACACGATCGGCGGCCCGTTGACGCAGAGCACCTTCACGTACAACCCGTTGTTGCCGGCCTACGACATCGTGAACCTGCGGCTGGGCGTCCGCCACGGCACTTGGGACACGGCTTTCTACATCAACAACCTGACCGACGAGCGGGCCCTCCTGTCGCTCGACCGAGAGCGTGGCACTCGCGCCCGCATCGGTTACCTCACCAATCAACCGCGGACATTCGGCATCTCGAGTCGGGTCGATTTTTGACCGACGCCCTCGCTTGCTCACGGCCTGGATGCGCCACCGACGCGTGGCTCGCCCGGACGGGGGCTCGACCACGAGTTTGGCCGCTCGCTGCGCTCCGGCTCCCGCGGCGCGAGGCTTCTCCCTCGGTTACTTCGGGAGGCTCCTCGCGCCGCGACCCCTTTCGCGGTAGACGATCATGTCGAAGCTCTCTCGCCGTAGTCTCTTAGCGCTCCTGCCCGTCGCCTCGGCCGCGCGCGCTCTGGCGCGGCCGAGGCGGGGCGTTTCGCCGGCTCCTTCGAAGACACCGTCGGCGAAAACCCGGGGCGGCCCACGGCCCAGAGTGGTCGTCGTCGGAGCGGGGGCCTTCGGCGGCTGGACGGCCCTGCATCTGTCGAGGAGAGGCGCGAAGGTCACGCTCCTCGATACCTGGGGGCCGGGCAACTCGCGCGCGAGCTCCGGAGGGGAGACGCGCGTCATCCGCGGCGTCTACGGCCCGGACAGGATCTACACCGCCATGGCGCGGAGGGCCTTCGAGCTCTGGCGCGAAAACGAGGTCCGCTGGAAGAAGACCCTCTACACGCGCACGGGAGCGCTTTGGATGGTGGCCGACTCGGGCGACTTCGTTCGCGCCTCCTTGCCTCTGCTGCGGGAATTCCGCTTCGCCTACGAGGAGATGTCCGCCGCCGAGGCGGGCCGCCGCTATCCTCAGGTCGACTTCTCCGGGATCGCATGGGCGCTCCTCGAGAAGGAGGCCGGGTATCTTCTCGCGCGCCGCGCCTGCGCGGAGGTCCTGAGCGGTTTCCTCTCCGAGGGCGGAAGCTACCGCGAGGCCCGGGTCTCCCCGGGCGAGATCGCGGGGGGCCGCCTGGATGGTGTCGCGCTTTCCGACGGCACGCGGCTGACCGCGGATGCATACGTCTTCGCCTGCGGGCCATGGCTGCCCAGGCTCTTTCCCACCGTGGTCGGCGGCCGGATCGAACCCACCCGGCAGGAGGTCTTCTATTTCGGGACTCCCGGCGGGGACGCCCGATTTTCCGAGCGCCAGATGCCGGTCTGGGTGGAGACGCCGCGCTTTTTTTATGGCATTCCCGGCAACGAGCGGCGAGGCTTCAAGATCGCGGACGACGCGCGCGGCGCGCCGTTCGATCCGACGTCAGGCGACCGCACGCCATCCGCCGAGGCGATCCGCTCCGCTCGAGAGTATCTTTCCCGCCGGTTCCCTGCCCTCGCCGATGCGCCGCTGCTCGAGTCGCGAGTCTGCCAGTACGAGAACTCGCCCGACCACCACTTCATCGTCGACCGCCATCCCGAAGCCGGGAACGTCTGGCTCGTGGGAGGCGGCTCGGGCCACGGGTTCAAGCACGGACCGGCCCTGGGAGAGCTCGTGGCGGGGAACGTGCTCGGGGAAGCGCCGACCGAGCCCCTCTTCTCCCTCGCTCGCTTCAGCGCGAAGGCCTGAGGGCCGCCGCCCCGCCGACGCTTCTTCGCCGGCGCGCCGACCCACGCCGACTATCATGTCGCCGGATTCGCGACCCGACCGAGGAGGACGCATGGCGATGGCAGATGCCGGACAGGTCATCCAGGACGCGCAGAGAATGGTGGCGCTGAGCGAGCAGCTGCACGCGCTTCCACCGCCGGAAGCGGCGGAGAGGCTGCTTCGCGAGAACGACGACATCGCCGCTCGAGCGCTGGCGCTCCTGAACCCCGCCGAAGCCGTGGACGTTGTCGGGCGCCTCCCGGCAGAGCGGCGCGACCGGATCCTCGCGGTGGCTCCCGATGGCCGCGGCGAACAGTGGCGCGCGGATCTCGAGTATCCGGAGGAGAGCGTCGGCCGGCTGATGGAGCAGCCCCTCGCGGTCTACCGGCCGGAGACGACGGTCGGTGACGCGATCGAGAGCGTGCGCCAGCTCGTCCGCCGCGCGCTCGTGACCTACATCTTCGTGACCGACTCCGCGGGGCGGCTCATCGGCGTGCTGGCCTTTCGGGAGATGCTCTTCGCCGGCCGCGAGCAGCGGCTCGACGAGGTGATGCTGCGCGATCCGTTCTCGCTTCAGCCCCGGATGCCGCTCGTCGAGGCCATGCGCACGGTCGTGACCCGGCACTACCCGGCGTATCCCGTGACGGACGAGGCGGGCGTCCTCGTCGGGATGGTCCGTGGCCAGGCCCTCTTCGAGCGGCAGGCGTTCGACATCAGCGCTCAGGCCGGCAGCATGGTGGGCGTCGAGAAGGAGGAGCGCGTGGCGACGCACTGGTGGCGCAGCTTCCGCTTCCGCCATCCGTGGCTGCAGCTGAATCTCCTGACCGCCTTTCTCGCGGCCGGGGTGGTAGGCATGTTTCAACACACCGTCGACCGCCTCGTCGTTCTCGCGGCGTTCCTTCCGGTTCTCGCGGGGCAATCCGGAAACTCCGGCTGCCAGGCTCTCGCGGTGACCCTGCGGGGCCTGACGCTCGGCGACATCCGATCCGTGCCGGCGGGGAAGCTCGTGCTCAAGGAGGCTTTCCTGGGATTCCTCAACGGGGCGGTCGTCGGCCTGCTGGCCGGCGCGGGGATGTGGTTCTACGCCCACTCCCAGCACACGGCCAATCCTCTCCTGCTGGGGCTCATCGTGTGGATGGCGATGACGATTTCCTGCGTGATCAGCGGAATCTCCGGCGCGCTCGTGCCGCTGACCCTCAAGCGGCTCGGGGCCGACCCGGCGACGGCCTCCAGCATCTTCCTGACGACCGCGACCGACGTCTGCAGCATGGGCCTCCTCCTCGGCCTGGCCACGCTGCTCGCGCTCTGAGGCTCCCGCGCCCTGAGATGGACCGGCGCTCAGCGCTTGGGCTCCTCGACGCGCGTGTAGGTTCCGGCGGCGGGCCCTCGATCGTCTGCCAGTCTGCCGAACGCGGCGAGCGCTCCCTCGAAATCGCTCGAACGCACGCGGGTCCAGTGTATCTGGGATCAGGGTCTCCGCACCCGAACTGGGCTATCCTTGAATCCTTGAAGCCTTGAATCCTGACTCCTCATTCACTCGGGAGAAACCATGGACGAAGACATCAATCGCGAAGGATCGGCCGAGGAAGCCAAGAAGCCGAACCCCCGTGATGCCCAGGGGTTCAAGGAGAATCCCGCGCCCCAGGGACTGAAGACGCCTCCGCCCGCCGAGCCCGGCGAGGATTCGGGCGAGTGGACGCGGGGCGGCGGCTCCGATCCGCACGAGAGCGGGGACAAAGCACCCGTCAAACCCTGACGCCGGAGCCTCCGCCGCGCCCTGCCTCATAATCCCGCCCGGAAGCGCACGGGGTCCGGTGACCCTCGCGGACTTCAAATCCGTCGGCGTCGCGGCCTCGCGCCGGGACGGGTGGGTTCGACTCCCACACGCTTCCGCCAACTGTTGGCCTCGTGCCGCCGCAACCTTCGGGGGAGGCGGAACTTCTTTTCGCCGAGGGGGCGGTCAGCGGCGGGCAGTTCGCTAACAAGCTCGCTGACAGATAGCCTCCGGCACAAGGAGGCTGCCGCGACAGACTCGAACATCGTCCGTTCCGCATGCATGGACACAGCGAGAGTCGCGCTGAAAGCTCTGGAAACGCTTCATCTCAATAGTCCTGCGTGGTCATCGTGATCCGCATCCTCGTAGCAGGGTTCTTCCTTAGGGCATCGGCTGGCAGGGTGAGTGTGGTTTCTGCCTCGGAGTCTTCTGGCGTTGCATGCCAATTCTGTTTCGCCTTAAAGCTAACCTGCGCTTTGCCAACGAGTTCTTCACCATTCAATATCTCGAACACGAACGTCGCAATCTTGTCGTGGACATTGCCGGGGTTCGTGACCTTTGTATGGATCTTGACCCTCACCTTGGCTTCAGCACTGGGTCTGACGCTCATGACGACCCCGCTTTTCCAAGTGCCTTTGACCATGCTGTAACTGCTCCTGAGTGACAGCCCATCACAGGTGTACTTGCCAAGAGCGTGGTACTCAGGAGTAGTGAACTCGTTTGGGGAGCCAAAGACTTCCTTTTTCCAAGCTTTCGGGCGCTCCGGCATCCACTCATCCGAAACCCAAAGAGATGGGTCAGCCGGGGCAAAGATGGTCTCCAAAACCATCGGGGAGTGGAACGCCGTGGGATCAGCAGACGGCTCACCCTGCTTGGCAGACTGGCCGTGCAGAACGCCGACAGCGAAAAACAATACCGTGAACGTGAATCCAATGAGCTTCATGATCGCTGGCTGGCTGGGCGAGCAGAAGGGAAACTCATTGATGAAGTCCTCCCCGACCGATAATACGCCTCGCCCCCCAGGGCGTGGTCAGCGTTAACGGACCGCCATCTCGGCGCTCAACGTTTCCAAGGGGCAATCCCGCAAACTTTCCGATGACTGGCTTGTTCGCGGAGTTGTTCAAGCGGCGGATTGCCGCGAGGCATCTTGGCTGCCCGTTCGTGTTCCATCACCGAGGGAAGTCCATCTCGGAGGATCGGGTTCGACGGATATTCAAGGACGTCCTGACCGAATCAAGCTGCCCTACGGTCGTGGGGTCGAAGGCGGATACATCGTGTACAGCGGAAAACACACATCTCTCTCTGAGGCCTCATCCGGCTTGCTGACAAAACGACCTCTGACGCTGACGAAGTCACCGATTTCCTGAGCGTTTCGGAAGAATCAAGAGTCTTCGACTCCCACACGCTTCCGCCAACAATTCGTCCGCGAATTCGGACGCAGGGTTCCCTTTCGACTCGTCCACGCTCGCCGGTGGTTGCGGCATCTCGGATGCCCGTTCGTGTTTCCGAGAAGCCGACGATTCGGCGATGTGAGCCGCGCCGGATCATCGCATCAGGCAGCGGGTTTCTGAGCGCGCTCGGCGATGCCGCGCAGCATGCCGGCGAAGACGAGGCGGTGGAGTGGGTAGAGAACGTACCAGTAGGCGAGACCGAGGAGCCCTGAGGCGTCGAAGATGGCGGTCTGCCGGATCTCGGTGCCGCCCGGGGCCGGCGTGGTTTCGAACTGCAGCCAGGCCCGGCCTGGAACCCTCATCTCCGCGCGCAGCCGCAGCAGGCGATCGGGCTCGAAGGACTCGACGCGCCAGAAGTCGAGGGCGTCGCCCGGGGCTAGCTCATCGGCCCGCGGCCGCGCGCGACGCAGGCCGACACCCCCGGCGAGCAGGTCCAGGTACCCTCGCAGGCGCCAGAGAGGCGAGCCGTAGTACCAGCCGGCGTCTCCACCGATGCGCCGGATCGGCGCGAAGGCCCCGGCCGGCGCCACCGGCACGAACGTCGTGCGGCTGTCGACCAGGCGCGTTCCGACGAGATCGCCTCCGTAGCGCTCGGACAGGCCCGAGGAGGAGACCGCGTCCGACCAGCGCGTTCGGGCGAAGGCTTCGTCCTCGTTCACGAGGGCCCGGGCGATCGCCTCCCGCACGCCTCGCGGCTTGACCGGGAAGGCCGCGAGCGCGGCCGGATCGCGAACGATCGTGGGGTTGCGAAGGCTGTCCACGAGCTTTCGGCCGACGCGCGCGTAGAGCGGCGTGACCAGGCCGAGCCAGAGGCTCGAGAGCCGCGGCGTCAGCAGCGGCACGGGGATCAGGAGCCGCTTCAAGCCGCGCTGACGGGCGTACTCGCGCATCAGATCGCCGTAGGTCACGCGGTCCGGGCCGCCGATCTCGTAGATCCGCTCGGCGCCGGCAGGCAGGTCGAGCGCCGCGGCCAGGTACGCGATCACGTCTTCGACCGCGATCGGCTGGGCCTCGACGGCGACCCAGCGCGGGCAGATCATGACGGGGAGGCGCTCGACCAGCGCCCGGACCATCTCGAAGGACAGGCTGCCCGAGCCGAGAACGATCGAGGCGCGCAACTCGACGACGGGAACGCCGGACTCCCGCAGGATCTCGCCCGTCTCCTGGCGGCTGCGCAGGTGCTCCGAGAGCTGCCCCGTTCCCTCTCCGAGACCGCCCAGGTAGATGATCCGCCGCACGCCCGCTTTGTGTGCGGCCTCGCCGAAGATCCGCGCGGCCTCCCGGTCGCGACGGGCGAAGTCCTCGCCGCCCATCGAGTGAATCAGGTAGTAGGCGGCGGCGACGCCGTCCAGGGCCTGGGTCACGGCCGCAGCGTCGAGGGCGTCGCCGGAGGCGAGCGCGGTCGAGGGCGCCGCGCGGCCTCGCAGCGCCTCGGGCCGTCGGACGAAGCAGCGCACCGATATGCCGCGCCGCTCGAGCTCGGCCAGCAGCCGTCCGCCCACGTAACCCGTGGCGCCGGTCAGCAGGACGCGCGGAGCCGTCATGGCACGGACACGACGAGACCCGAGCACGGCTTGCCGCCGACACTCCGGTAGCTGTGGGGTCGTGTCGAGTTGAAATAGACGGAATCACCACCGTCGAGAAGGTAGTCCTCGCTCGCCACGCGCAGCGCCAGCCGCCCCTTGAGGACGTACAGGAACTCCACGCCGGCGTGGTGGTGCGGGCGCGCCTTCTCGGCCGGCACGGGTTCGAATTCCGCGAAGTACGCGTTGAGCCGGCGCTCAACCGCCGTGAAATCCAGCGACTCGAAGAAAAAGGAGACGTCCTTCCCCCCCGGCCTCTCGGGAAAGCGCTGGCGCTCCCGGCGGCGCACGATGGCGACGGCGTTGCGCTTGCTGTCGTCGGCGATGAAGAACTCGAGCCCG
>JBBRFL010000022.1:0-55702 GCA_038224325.1 Thermoanaerobaculia bacterium
GGCGTGGCCGGCCGGCGCAGCGGCTCGTGCGGCCGCTCGGCGACGTCGAACGGAATCCAGTGCGGCAGCCGGTGTCGGACCGGCGGCAGCGAGCGCAGATACGCCACGATCGAGCGGACGTCGTCGTCGGTCAGGATGCTAAAGGCGGGGTACGGCATGGACAATCCGAGGCGGCGGCCGTCGTGGCCGATCCCCTCGCGGATCGCGCGGATCAGCTGCGCGTCAGTCCAGCGGCCCGCGCCGGTCTCGAGATCGGGTGTGATGTTGGGCGCGACCTGCCGGTGCTCCTTGTCGAGAATGTCTCCCGCGCCGAGCTTCGAGGCGATCGGCTGCACGAGGTCGTTGTCCTCCAGGGGCGTGTGGCACTCGAAGCACTCGCAGACGGCGTGCGAGAGATAACGTCCTCGGGCGGGGTCGCCGGGCCGAGCCTGTCCAAGGCCGACACTCGCGAAGACCAGGAGGCACAGGACACGGGCCGCGTGGCGCACCGTCAGATCGTCCGCTCGTCCACGATGCCCTTCGCGGCGGCGCGCAGGCCCTCCACGACGCCCGAGGATCCGGCGACCACGTTGCCGCGCTCCAGATAGTCGCCGCCCCCGTCGAAATCCGTAAGTACGCCCCCGGCTTCCTGGATCAGCAGGGCGCCCGCCGCGATGTCCCAGGGCAACAGCCGAAACTCGAAGAACCCGTCGAACACCCCGGCGGCCACATGGGCAAGGTCCAGAGCCGCCGACCCCGCACGACGGATCGCGCGCGCCTCGAGGAAGACGGCGCGGAAGAGAGAGAGGTAGTCGTCGATCTTCTCGCGGCTGCGGAACGGAAAACCCGTCGCCACGAACGCCCCGTCCAGGCCCGCGCGGCCGGTGACCCGCAGGCGGACGCCGTCGCGCCAAGCCCCGGACCCGCGCTCCGCGCTGTACATCTCGCTCCGCAGAGGATCCCAGACGACCGCCGCGACGAGCTCGTTCCCTTCGCGGGCCGCGATCGACACGCACCAGAACGGAAAACCCGACACGAAATTGGACGTTCCGTCGAGCGGATCGATGATCCACACGCGGGCGCCGGGCGCGACTCCGCGCTGCGCGCCGCCCTCCTCGCCGAGGAACGCGTCCTCCGGATAACGCGCCCGGATGGCCGCGACGATCCGCGTCTCGCTTTCGCGGTCCGCGTGCGTGACGAAATCGTTCTTCTTCTTCTCTTCGACGGAGCCCTCCGGGAGGTTGCGCCAGTTCGCGGTCAGGACCTCGCCCCCCGCCCTCGCGGCCTCGATGGCCGTCTCGATGAGGGCGCTCATGAATCCCGGGTCACGAGCTCGCGCGCGCGCGGAAGCCCTCGGCGATCGCCTTTTCGACGGGCGTGCCGAGGAAGTTGTACCCGCGCTCTCCCGGAGCCGGCGGCGCGCCGTCGGAAAATGCCTTCCACCAGTAGATCCCCCGGAGCCAGGGCTCGCGCGAGAGCCCTCTCGAGAGCGCGGCGGTCGCGCGCGCGGCGTCCTTGTCGTCCGCGGGCCGGCGTGCGTTCTCGTCGTGCGGCTCGATCCAGGCGCCCTTGATGGCGGGATACCCCGCCTCGGTCAGCAGGACGGGCTTCCCGAGCTTGCGCGAGAGTTCCGCCAGGGGCCGCGCGGCCTGGCGCGCCCCCTCCTCGAGCGCCGCGTCCGAAGCTTTCTCGACCTTCGCGAGCGGGTCGTAGAAGTCGACTCCGATCGCGTCGAGCGAATCCCAGAACAGGACCGCGGGCGCGTTGATCGCCCAGTTGGCCGCGTAAACCAGCGGCGCTCCCGTCGCCAGGCGCACGGCCGCGACCACCTCCCGCCAGTCGTTCTTGCGCTCCTCGGTGGACTTCAGCTCGGTGCCCACGCAGAACAGCGCTGCGCCGGACGCCTCTGCCACGACGGCGTGGTGCACGACGAATCGGCGGTACGCGTCGAACCACGAGCGCCAGTGCCGCTCGTCCTCCATCGCGATCCCCCCGACGAACTCGCCTCCGCCCATCCAGAGCTGGGGCTTGATCATCGCGGACATTCCCAGGGAGCGCGCGTCCGCAACGGCGCGCAGGGTCCCCTCGTCCGTCTCCCCCCGGGGACTGCGGTGCACGAAGGCGATGCGATCGGAGCGGGCGTCCGGAACGAAGCCGAACGGCATCACGGAGATAGAGTTCGCGGACAGGTCGCGCAGGCGCTTCAACGTCTCGAGGGATCGCGGCGACACGTAGGCCCCCTCGAGCGTATTGGTCATCGCGTAGGAGATGCCGCGGAGGAATCCCTCGGGCAGGGCGCGGCGCGGAGGCGGCGCCACGTTCTGGCGGGCCGCCGCGTCCCTCCAGCGCGAGAGCTTCTCGCGAGCGGCGGCCTTCGGATCCGTTAGGATCCGCTCCGCGGACCGCTCGCCGTCCAGGCGGGCCGCGGCGTCCAGCCACGATGCCGCCGCGCCGACCGCGAGGATCGGCGAGACGTCGTCGGAGGAGTCCAATACCTCGTCCACCGAGGGCTCGACTCCGGCCGCTCGGACGAAGGCGGCGAAGCCGCGCACGTCCCGCCCCCACCACTTCCCGACACGGCGCGCCCCCGCCGCGAGAAGGAGAACCCGGCGATCGAGCGCGGCCGGCTCCGCCGCAGCCAGGCCCGCGGCGGCCAGGACCGGCGAGACGAGGTCCGGCGCCTCGGGCGCCGAGGCGTCGATGTCCACGCGGACCCGGCCGCCCTCGGAGGACCGGCCGCCCTCGGAGGCTAGGTCCGCGGGCCGGGAGGATCCCGTATACAGGCCCTTGGCGACCGCATCGGGAAAGAGCCGCACCGTAAATCCCCGCTTGCCCGCGAAACGGGCGGCGACCTTCTCCCACTTCGCTTGACTGTGGCGCTCCGATTCGCGGAGCTCCCAGGCGATCCCGTTCCGATTCTCCCGGACGAGCGCGGCGAGAAACTGCTCGCGGGCGGTGATCTGGTCCCGGTCCGAGCCGCGGTCGATCCCGAGGCGGCCGGCGGTCCGCGCGAATCGCCCCGCCTTGATCAGGGCCCCGGAAGCGACCTCGTAGTCGGCGTCGACCGGCTCGCGGCGGAAGATGCGGCGAGCCGCGAGATCGGTGACCGCGCGCACGGAGTTTCCGAGAACGACCGTCTCTGCGGGGCGCGCGGGGTCCGTTAGCGCGATGGCGTCGTCCGGGCCGTGATAGCTGCGCCCGTCGAACGCGAAGCCCGCCGGCTCGAGGGTGATTGGGAACGCCGTCGCGATCCCCCGGATCGGCTCCGAGACGGGGATCGTCGAGAGGTAAGCGGCGTCGAAGCCCTTGGGGACGGGCAACGCGTCCGGGCCCGCCTGCAGCTCGACGCCGCGCCGCCTGGCCCACTCGGAGAGCCGCGCGAGCTCCTGCGCGGAGACGAGTCCCTCCGGGGCGCGCAGGGCGATCCGGCGGTGATCGGGGACAGGCGTCGGCTTCGGAGCCGCGAAGATCGCGAAAGCGGAAAGCGCCGCCAGGGAAAGGCCGCGCGGAACCCGACCGATCCGGGCCCTTACCGGCCGGTTCGCTGCCACACGACCGTCCCGCCCACGATCGTCGCCGCGGGCGCCCCGGAGAGCTCCCATCCGTCGAAGGGTGTGCACCGGCCCTTCGACAGAAAGCTCCGGGGATCGACCGTCCCGCGGGCGTCCGGCGCGAAGAGCGTCACGTCAGCCGACGATCCCTCGGCGAGCGTACCGCCCGGAAGATCCAGGACGCGCGCCGGGCCCGCCGAGAAGAGCCAGGCGAAACGCGCCAGCGGGAGGAGGCCGGGCCGGACCAGGCGGTCGTAGACGACGCTTGCCGCGGTTTCGAGCCCGACGATCCCGAAGGGCGCGGACTCGAAGTCGACGGCCTTCTCGTCCGCGTGATGCGGAGCGTGGTCCGTGGCGATGGCGTCGATGGTCCCGTCGTTGAGGCCAGCCGCCAGAGCGCCGAGGTCAGCGGGCTCGCGCAGCGGCGGGTTCATCTTCGTGCGGGTCGAGAATCCGGACTCCGCGACCTCCTCGTCGGTCAGGACCAGGTGGTGGGGCGTGACCTCGCACGTGACCTTCAGGCCGTCGGCCTTCGCGCGCCGCACGAGCTCGAGCGTCCTTGCGGTCGAGAGGTGGGCGACGTGCAGCCTCCCGCGGGTCATCTCGGCCACCAGGAGGTCGCGGGAAACGGCGGCCGCCTCCGCGATCGCGGGCTGGCCCGCGAGCCCCAGGCGGGTCGAGACCGCGCCCTCGTGCATCGGAGCGCCGCCGGAGAGGCCGCGGTCCTCGGAGTGCTGGATGATCGGCAGGCCGAAGAGCGCGGCGTGCTCGAACGCTCTCCGCAAGAGTCCCGCGTCCTCGAGCCAGCGACCGTCGTCCGACAGCGCCACCGCCCCCGCGTCCCGGAGGTCGCCGAACTCGCAGAGCTCGACGCCCTTCTGGCCACGAGTGATCGCCGCGATCGGATAAAGGCGCGCCCCCCCGGCCGCCGCACCGCGGGACCGGATGTATTCGCACACCGGGCGGCTGTCGTTGACGGGATCCGTGTTCGGCATCACGCAGACCGCGGTGAACCCGCCGGCGGCCGCCGCCGCGAGCCCCGTGGCGATCGTTTCGGCGTACTCCCGCCCCGGCTCGCGCAGGTGCGCGTGCAGGTCGATGAACCCGGGAAACACGAGGAGACCCGCCGCATCGAAGACCTGGGCATCCCCCACCTCCAGGCCCGCCCCGACTCGCTCGACGGCGCCGTCGCGCAGCAGGAGGTCGGCCGGCTCGTCCCTCCCGGCGGCGGGGTCGATGAGGCGCCCGCCCCGGATCAGGAGCGCGCCGCTCACTCGCCCTCCCAGGGATGGCCGCCGAGCATGAGGTAGAGCACCGCCATGCGCACCGCGACGCCGTTGGCCACCTGCTCGAGGATCACGGCACGATCCGAGTCCGCGACGTCCGAGGCGATCTCGACTCCGCGGTTCATCGGGCCCGGGTGCATCACGATCGCCTCGGGCTTCGCCAGCGCGAGGCGCTTTCGGTCGAGGCCGTAGAGCCGGAAGTACTCGCGGCTCGAGGGAAACAGGGACTTCCCCTGCCGCTCGAGCTGCATGCGGAGCATCATGACCACGTCGGCGCCGTCGAGGGCGTCGTCGAAGTTCGTCGTCGCCTCGACCCCCATCTCCTCGATGCGAGGAGGCAGGAGCGTCGGCGGCCCGCAGACGGTCACGCGGGCGCCCATCTTCGTCAGCAGCCAGATGTTCGAGCGCACGACGCGCGAGTGCGCGATGTCGCCGCAGATGGAGACGCGGAGACCCTCGAGCCTCCCGAGGCGTTGCCGGATCGTCAGGGCGTCGAGCAGCGCCTGCGTCGGATGCTCGTGCGCGCCGTCGCCCGCGTTCACCACCCCGGCCCGGAGGTGGCGGGCCAGAAAGTGCGGCACCCCCGGGCAGCCGTGCCGGATGACGATCAGGTCCGGCGACATCGCCTGGAGATTCTTGGCGGTGTCCAGCAGCGACTCGCCCTTCTCGACGGAGCTGCCCTTGGCGGAGAAATTCAGAGAGTCGGCGGACAACCACTTCTCCGCGGTCTCGAAGGAGAAGCGCGTCCGCGTGGACGCCTCGAAGAAGAGGTTGACGACCATCCGTCCGCGCAGCGCCGGGACCTTCTTGATCGCGCGGGAGGCGATCGAGCTCATCGACTCGGCGGTGTCCAGCAAAAGCGTGATCTCGTCGGGAGTCAGCGACTCGATCCCGAGGAGGTCTTTGGAGCGAAGGCTCGAGACCGTCAGTGCGGCTTCTCCAGGATCCAGACCTCGTCGGCGCCATCGGTCTCCTGGAACAGGACCTGGATGACCTCGCGGCTCGCGGTCGGCACGCCCTTGCCCACGTAGTTCGCCTCGATCGGCAGCTCGCGGTGGCCCCGGTCGATCAGCACGGCCAGGCGGATGGCCCGGGGCCGCCCGAGGTCGATCACCCCGTCCAGCGCCGCGCGGATCGTCCGCCCGGTGTAGAGCACGTCGTCGCAGAGGAGGACCGTCCGCCCGTTGAGGTCGAAGTCGATCTCCGTCTTCTTGAGCAGGGGTTGCGGCGCGACGGTCGAGAGGTCGTCGCGGTAGAGGGTGATGTCCAGGGTCCCGACCGGGAAACTCTGCGAGACCAGGTCGGCGAGCCGCGCGGCCAGCCTCGTCGCCAGGGGCACGCCCCGGGTCCGGATCCCGATGAGAGCCAGTCCCGCGAGGTCCTTTTGCCGCTCGGCGATCTCATGGGCCATCCGGTCGATCATGCGCCGAATGCGGTCGGCATCGAGGATCTGGGCTTTTTGGATCAGCTCTTCGGTCAAATCCGCGCGAGTCTACGGGCTGGATCGGTTCCGGTCAAGAACGGCCGCCGCGAAAAGACGCCGCAATCCGGCGAATCGGCGCTAAAATGATCTGCAAAACAGGCAGGCCATGGTCATCTACAACGCAGCCACCAAAGAGCTGACGGCCAAGATCGTCTATTACGGACCTGGTCTTTGCGGAAAGACTACCAACCTGAAGGTCCTTCACGACCGCCTCGAGCCCGGGACGGCGGGAAAGCTCCTGAACCTCCAGACCCAGACGGACCGGACCATCTACTTCGACCTCCTGCCCGTCGAGCTCGGGGACATCAAAGGCTACAAGATCCGCTTCCAGCTCGCCACGGTCCCGGGCCAGACCGCCTTCAACGAGACCCGGCGCGTGGTGCTCAAGGGCGTCGACGGTATCGTGTTCGTGGCGGACTCGCAGTGGACGATGCTTCCCAAGAACCTGGAGAGCTGGCAGAACCTCAAGGACAACCTGAAGTCCAACGAGATCACCTTCGAGAGCATCCCGGTCGTGGTCCAGTACAACAAGCGCGACCTCGCCGACATCCTGGCGGTCGACGCCATGCAGGAGGCGCTGGGGCTCTCCTCGTACCCGTTCGTCGAGGCGGTCGCCAGCGCCGGCCGCGGCGTCACGGAGACGTTCAAGCTGATCTCGAAGCTGACGTTCGTCGATCTCCTTCGCCGCCTGCAGGGTCGCCGAGCGGAGGAAGCGAGCGCCGCGGCCGCCGCGGCCCTGCTGCCCCCCGAGGAAGGCGCCCACGATGATCTGCAGACCTGGAAGGACTCCCTGCTGAACCGCGAGTCTCAGGGCGCGACCCCCGTGTCCCGGCAGTCCCGGCCCCTCTCCCTCGTGCCGCCCGTCCCCGACGAGGCGCCGTTCGACACGACAGAGCTCGGGCGCGGCGTGGACGAGGAGGAGGAGGCGTCCCCGTACGCCGTCCCCGAGCCTCTGGACCTGGACCCGGTCGAGCCCGAGGAGCGGGGCTCGTCCGAGACGATCCCGATGGAGTCGGTCGGGGCGGACTTCCCCCCCGCCACGCCGGAACCCGAGGTCCTGGGCGAGGAGGACGAGGTCGAAATCGAGCTCCCGGGCGAGTTCGAGTTCGAGCCCTCCCACGATTCCGTGACCGATCCGGCCTTTCTCCCGCCGGAGCCCGCTGTGGCGCAGGCCGAGCCCCTCGATCAACCCCTCCCGGAACGGGACGATCGCGCAGGAAGCGGCCGACGCCCGGATGCGCGGCTCGCGGACGCGGTTTCGGCTCTGCACCAGCGCGTCGAGTCCACGAGCGAGCACCTCTCGAATCTCGTCGAGCGGCTGGCGAGCGCCGAGAAGGGGATCGCGACCCTGCACGACACGGTGGGATCGTTCCTCCAGCGACTGGTCCCGGTGGAGCACGAGATCTCCCGCCGCCCGGAGATGGAGAGGACCGTCCGCGTGCTGGAAGCCGGGCTGAAGGACGTGGACGAGCGTCTTCGCGCCGAGGCGAATCACCAGCGCAAGGACGCGGACGACGTCGCCATGGCGCTGCGCGGGCTCACGGAACGGTCCCAGATCCTGGATCAACAGACGACCACGCTCGTGCACCAGGTCGGCGCCCACCAGGAAACCCTGACCACTCTCTCGGGCCTGGGAGATCGGGTTCCCCAGATGGACAGCCAGCTGGCGGCCCTTCGCGAGAGCTCGGTCCGCCTTCCGGACCTGGAGAACCAGGTGGCCACGCTGCGCGAAGCGGCGAGCCGCTTTCCGGAGATCGAGGACCAGGTCGCGGCGCTTCGCGAGACCGCATCGCGGCTCGCCGAGGTCGAGACCCAGATGTCGACGCTGCGGGAAACGGCAGCGCGTCTTCCCGAGGTGGAGAATCAGCTGTCGGAGCTTCGCGAGACCGCCGCCCGGCTGCCCGAGCTCGACGGGCAGCTGCAGGCCGCGCTACGCCAGCACCACGAGCTGGAGTCCACCCTCGAGGAGAAGACCCACCAGGGCCGGCGCGAGGCGGAGGACATCCGCTCGCAACTGGCTCCCCTGCTGGAGGACCGCGTCCGACGGCACGAGTCGGACGCCTCACTCTTCGCCGAGATGGAACGCCTGCGGGAGTCCCTGGCGGAGTCGCTCCACGACCTCGCCGAGCGCCTGCGCCACGCCGTCCGAAAGTGACGCGAGCGCCGCGAGCGCCTCAGCCGGACGAGCCGCCCTCGGATCCGCGAAGCCTCGACAGGAATCGCTCGTCGTTGCGCCAGTCGGGCGAGACCCGGACGGTCAGCTCCAGGTAGAGCCGCCGCGATAGCTCGCGCTCGAGCTCCTCGCGGGCGGCCTTGCCGATGTCGCGGATCATCGAGCCCCCCTTGCCGACGATGATCCCCTTCTGGCCCTCCCGCTCGACGACGATCGAGGCCGTCACGACCGTGATGGGCTTACCCTCCGCCTCGCGCACGGACTCGATCAGGACCGCGTGGGCGAAGGGCAGCTCGTCCCGGGTGCGCTCCAGGAGCTTTTCGCGAATCACCTCGGCGATCCACTCGCTCTCGGGGGTTGCGGTCAGGAAATCCTCCGGGAAGGCCGATTCCCCCTCGGGCAGGCTCGCGGCGAGCACCTCGAACAGGTGCTCCACGTTGTCGCCCGTCTTCGCGGACACGGGCACGATCTCCCGGAAATCGTGCTTCCCGGAAAACTCGGAGAGGATGGGCAGCAGGCTTTCCCGGGGCAGCAGGTCGATCTTGTTGAGCGCCAGGATCACGGGAGTTCCCGACTGCGCGATCCGATCGAGTATGAACTGTTCCCCGGGCCCCCGTTTGTCGACCGCGTCGACCACCATCAGGATCCGATCCGCGGTGGACAGCGCTTCGGTCGCCTCCCGGACCATCTCCGCGTTGAGTCGGTACTGTGGCCGGTGGATTCCGGGCGTGTCGATGAGCGCGATCTCGCACCCGGGCCGTCGCGCGACTCCCAGGATCCGCTTGCGGGTCGTCTGCGGCTTGTCCGAGACGATGGCTACCTTCTCGCCCACGAGCGCGTTGACCAGCGTCGACTTTCCCGCGTTGGGCCGGCCGACCACCGCGATCTCGCCGACCTTCAGGATCCCGGCGGTCAGCGGTCGGCCTTCAGTTTCTCGGACCTCTCCGCAGGAGAGCCGACGGCGGGGGACGCGACGCCCTCCTCGGCGTCGATCCGGACCCGGTACACGCGGCGGCGGTCCGCCTCCTCGACGGTGAATCGGAGGTCCGACTCGCGGAAGGTCTCGCCCGGTTTGGGAATGTGGCCGAGCCGCGTCGACAGGAAACCGCCCACGGTCGTGAATTCCTCCTCCTCGGGCCCCCGCCCGAAGAGATCCCGGATGACCTGGATGTTGGCCTTCCCCGAGACGGAGTAGGCGTTCTCCCCGGCGCGCGAGACCGGCTCGCGCTCATCCTCGTGCTCGTCCGAGATCTCGCCGACGATCTCCTCCAGCAGGTCCTCGACCGTCACGATCCCCGACACGCCGCCGTACTCGTCCACGACGATCGCCATCCAGAGGTGGCGCCTCTGGAACTCGCGCAGGAGTTCGGACACCTTCTTGGTGTCCGGCACGAAGGTGGCCTCACGCATGAGCTCGGAGATCGACCGGTTGGCGCCGGCGCGGATGACCTGGAGCGAATCCTTCACGTGAACGATGCCGACCACCGTATCGACCGAGCCCCGAACCACGGGGATGCGCGAGTACTTGGACTCGACGAACAGATCGAACAGCACGGTCAGCGAGGAGGCGACGTCGATCCAGACGATGTCGGTCCGCGGCGTCATGACCTCGCGCACCCGCGTGTCGCCGAAGTCGACGATCGACAGCAGCAGCTTCTCCTCTTCCTTCTCGAGGATCCCCTCCTGCCGGCCGACGTCGATGTAGGCGCGCACCTCCTGCTCGGTCGCCTCGGGCGGCTTCTCGGGAGCCGGAGCGCGCCCCGCGAAGATCCGGCGGATGCAGTAGGCGATGGGAAAGAGCAGCCACGAGGCCGCGGTGATTACGGGGAGGAGGCGGGCGACGATCTTCTCGGGCTCGCGATTGGCGTCGCGACGGAGGAGCCCGATCTCGGTCAGGAGCCAGCCGACCACAAAGCACAGCCCGCCCCACAGCCAGGGCCGGTGGACCTGGAACGTCTCGAGCGCCGAAACCGTGGTCAGGAGACCCGTCAGCAGGAGCACCTGCACGAGAACCTTCGATGTGGTCCGAACGATCTCGACCTCACCCGCCCCGGAGAGCAGGCGCGCCCGCTCGGGATGCTCCTCCAGCAGGCCGCGCACCTTGATCGGCGACAGACGGTCGAGCGCGAGCGCGAACGTCTCGAAGAGGAGGAACGTCGCGTAGCAGAAGCCCGCGAGGAGGAGCGCGATCATCGGCGGCGCCCCCGGGAGCCGTTCCCGGCCGACGTCTGCGCGAGCCCCATGCGCGTCCGGAGCCTCTTCTCGATCGCGTCCATCTCTCCCGAGTCCGTCTCGTGGTCGTAGCCCATCAGGTGAAGGAACCCGTGGAGGAGCAGGCGATCGATCTCCCGCGCGCTCGTGTCGGCGCGCCGGCGCGCCTCCCTCGCCGCGTACGGCACCGAGATCACGATGTCGCCCAGGAAGCCGTTGCCGGTTCCGGCGGGAAAGGCCAGCACGTCGGTCGGGCGGTCCATGCCGCGGAAGCGGCGATTCAGCGTGCGCATGCGGGCGTTGGCGCAGAAGAGCACCGAAACCTCCGCCGCCGGCGCGCGCGTCGCCCGAGCCACCCGCCCGAGGACCCTCCGGACCCGCGGAGCCGGCGGAGCCCCCGCCACTCGCGCCTGCACGTCGACTCGCATCAGCGTCCCGGGCCCTTCACGGCGCGGCCTATACGGCCCGCGGGCCGGCGGTCTCCGGAGCGACGGTGGTCTCGGACGTCCGGCGCTTCGCCCGCTCGCGGTTGAAGTCGAATCCCGGGTAGTCGATGCGGTGGTGGAACACGGTGGTGACCGTGTGGACCAGCGCGTCGATGATGATCGCGAGGTCTCGCATCGTGAGGTCGCAGTCGTCGAACTGGCCGTCGCGCAGGCAGTCGTCCACGATCGTGTGCACCATCGACCGGATGTTCGCGGAGGTCGGTTCGAGCAGCGTGCGCGAGGCCGCCTCGACCGCGTCAGCGATCATCAGGATGCCCAGGATGCGGGTCGACGGCTTGGGCCCCGGGTAGCGGTAGTCGGTCTCGCGCACGGCTCCCTGCGTCGGGTCCGCCTTCGTCAGGGCCTTCTGGTAAAAGTAGCGGATCAGCTTGGTGCCGTGGTGCTCGCGGATGGCGGTCACGATCGGCTCCGGCAGCCTCGCGCGGTTGGCCATCTCGACGCCTTCCTTGACGTGTGCCGCGATGATCAACGCGCTCATCGAGGGTTCCAGGCGATCGTGGCGGTTGTATCCCTTGGGCTGGTTCTCGATGAAGTAGTCCGGCATCTTCGTCTTGCCGATGTCGTGGTAGTAGCCGGACACCCGCGCCAGCAGTGCGTCGGCCCCGATCGCTTCGGCCGCGGCCTCGGCCAGGTGCCCGAGCATCAGGGAATGCTGGTACGTCCCCGGCGCCTCGAGGGCGAGGGTGCGCAGGAGCGGGAGGTTCTGATTCGAGAGCTCGAGCAGGCGGATGTCGGTCACCACGGAGAACAGGTGCTCGAAGATCGGCAGCAGGAGGCCCACCACCATCGACACGGCGAGGCCCCCGGCGATTCCGGCGAGCGCGTCGTAGAGAAACTCCCATCCCCAGGGACCGGCGTTCAAGAAATGGATGGCCACGATCGCCACGAGGTTCCCCGCGGCGACGACGCCGCCCATGGCCAGGAGGACGCTCCGGGCGCGCAGCTTCCCGAGACCGTAGATCCCGGCCAACGACCCCACGACCGCGAAGAGCGCGAAGGGGAAGGACAGGCCCATCAGCACGCCCGCGCCCACCGCGTGCACCAACGCGACGAGCAGCGCCGGGCCCATTCCGGCCACGAGACTCACGATGATCGGCCCCGCCGCGAACGGGATCGCGAAGTTGACGGCCCCGGAGGCGCTCTCGAGGCTCGGCGAGAGGGCCTGCGCCAGGACGAAAGCGCCGCGCGTGACGAGCGAGAAGAGGATTCCCGTGGCCAGCACGGAACCGAACACCACGCCCGCCGAGCGCTCGCGCTTGCGTCTCCGCTGCCGGCGCGAGTCCACCCAGAAGGCGCTCGCCGCGAGGATCTGGAGGATCAGGATCCCGGTCATCTTGACCCACGAGGAGGGATCCGACGCCGACGCGCGAACGGCGGCGACCCACTGCGAGGTCCGCGGCGTGATCTCGTCGCCCCGCCGCACGATGACCTTTCCGCGGGGGAGCCGCGTGAACACGCTCTCGACGGACTGGCCCGCGGCGGCCCGGCGCTGCGCCGTCAGCACGCTGTCGTAGGTGAGGTTGGGCCGCAGGGTAGCGGCGAGGAATGCGGCGATCTCGAGACGCTCGCGCTCCGCGAAATGAAACTCCGCAAGCCGCGCCGTCACGGCGGCCTTCGCCTCCGTCCCGTACTCGACGGTGCCGGTCTCCCGGCGCCTGGCTTCCCCGCCGGACGCGCCGTCGCGGACGAGAATGCCGCGGCCGCGGGCCTCCGGCGAGAGCCCGCGATGATCGGCGACGCCGGCGCGGTAGAGGTCGAGGCCGATCGCGACGAACCGGTCCTCGAGCTCCCGGGAGAAGCCGCGCTCCGCGAGCGCCGCGAGCGCCTCGTCTCCGATGGGAAGCGTGAAGGCGTCGCGCAGCTCGGACGTCAGCCGCCCGCGCGGGCGGACCCGGGGCGCGATCGCGCGTGCGCGCGCGAACGAGGACCGCAGCTGTTCCTCGAAGCGAGCGGCGGCGAGGCCGTCGCCGTCGTAGACGGGAAGAACTTCGGCCGCGGCTTCCGTGCGCCGCCGGGCGGTCGCGTCGGGGTCCAGAACGATCAGGTCGCGCGGAGCCACCACGTCGCGCGTGGCGATGGTGCCGGGGGTCGGCGGGGCGTCGCGAAACGAAAGTGTCGGGGCGAACGCGAACGTCGTGACCAGGACGTAGGCCACGGCCCAGAGCAGCGGGCGGACTCGAACGCGCAGCTTCCGCGGAGCGGGAGGCGGCGGCGCCGGTGGCCGCTCGAAAGTGATCGTCGTGCGCCGCGAAGGCGCTTCGCCATCCATCGAAATCGCCTCAGCGCGCGGGCGCGGGGGGCTCGGGGGACCGGAGAGCTCCCCGTCCGCCGTCCGCCGGCTCGAGGGGCCGCGCAGGCCCGCGACTCGCTCCCGCGGCGACCGCCTCGCGCTCCCGGTCCAGCGCCTCGTACGCCGTGATGATCGACTGCACGAGTGTGTGCCGCACGACGTCCCGCTCGTCGAACAGGACGAAGCGAATCCCCTCGACTCTCGAGAGAATCTGCTGGGCCTCTCTCAGCCCGGACGTCTTGCCCTGCGGCAGGTCGATCTGGGTGATGTCCCCCGTGACGACGGCCTTCGAGCCGAACCCGATCCGCGTCAGGAACATCTTCATCTGCTCGGAGGTGGTGTTCTGCGCCTCGTCCAGGATGATGAAGGCGTCGTTGAGCGTGCGGCCGCGCATGAACGCGATGGGGGCAACCTCGATGATGCCCCGCTCCAGCAGCTTCGCCGTCCGATCGTAGCCGAGGATGTCGTAGAGCGCGTCGTAGAGGGGTCGCAGGTACGGGTTGATCTTCTCGACCAGGTCGCCGGGCAGGAAGCCCAGCTTCTCTCCCGCCTCGACCGCCGGGCGCGCGAGCACGATGCGCTTGACCTTCTTCTCCAGCAGCGCGGCGGCCGCCATCGCGACGGCAAGGTAGGTCTTTCCGGTGCCCGCCGGCCCGATCGCGAAGACAAGGTCGTGGTGGTCGATGCCCTGGACATAGATCCTCTGCTTGATGTTGCGGACGGTCACGACCGACTTGAGGCTCGGCCCGAAGGGGCTGTCCGTGAAGAAGTCGATGAGGGAGACCCCGGGGTCTTCCTTGACCACCCGGATGGCGGTCGCCACGTCGCTGACCTTCAGCGGGTAGCCCGCGGCGAGGAGGTCCGTGAGCCCCGAAATCAACCGGCGGGCCTGATCCTCCGCGGGCCCCTCCCCGAGGACCGCGATCTCGCTGCCTCGCGCTTGGAGGTGCACCCGGAAGGCGTCCTCGATGGCGCGGAGATTTTCGTCGGCGATTCCGAAGAGTGCGGCCAGCCCGGTCTCGGGCAGGGTTATGGCGTGATTTTGGTCGGGAATGGGCTCAGCTCCTTGAGGCGGCAAACGGTACCACGAGAAGGGCCCGGCATTGCGGCCGGGCCCCGTCGAAACTCGATAAATTGTTGCGAATCAAAGTTTTACAAGGCCATGGCGCCGGGGTCACTTCCCCTTCGCGATGGACTTGCCGACGTCCTCCAGGCCGTTCTCGACCGCGTCGCGCATGGTCGAGCCTTTGGCCTTGTGCCGGATCTCGCCGACGACCTTGCCGCCCGCTTTCACCACGACCTCCAGCCCAACGCCCGGATTGGCCGCCCAACCTCCCCAGTATCGGGCCGCGCCGTGCGGCTCCCACGCGTTGAAGACGTTTCCTTCGACCTGCAGGTCTCCGCCCGACTTGACGACCTTGAAGCCCTGCTTGTCGAGCCACTGCTCCATGTAATCCTTGCCGTCCCGGGCCGCCTCGCGCGACTCGCCGCCGCGGCCAGTGTGATCGAACTCCGACACGGACACCGTCTTGTACTTGGACAGCGAGCCCTCCGGGAAGTAGACCCAGTCGGCTTCTTTGCCCTTCTCGAGCTTGTCGTAGTCGGGGAGAAACTTCTGCGGCTCGTCCCGCTCCTTGGCGTCGTCCGAGTCGAGGAACCTGCGGTCCGAGCCCTTCGCGCTGGAGACCGCGCTTGCGAGAAACGCCGCCGCGACGACGGCCATCACCTTGCGAGAAGAAATAACCATCTTCGATCTCTCCTTTAAGAAGGATTGTATCAGGGGGAGCAAGCGTGGATCGATGGGCGCTTGGGTCAGATCGCGAGCCTTCCGCACACCGCGTCCCCGGCCGCGGACGTCGAAAGCCGGCCCCCGACGTCGGCCGTCGCCTCCCCGTCCCGGACGCAGGCTCCGACGGCGTCCTCGACCGCGCGGGCCTCCGGGGCGTGCCCCAGGTGCTCGAGCAGCAGCGCGGCCGTCAGGATCGCCCCGAACGGATTGGCCTTGCCCGTCCCGGCGTACTTGGGCGCCGAGCCGTGCACCGGCTCGAACATCGAGACGCGGCCCGGATGGATGTTTCCGGAGGCCGCCATGCCGAGCCCCCCCTGCAGCGCCGCGCCCAGATCCGTCGCGATATCTCCGAACATGTTGTTGGTGACTATCACGTCGAACTGCCGGGGATCCTTGATCATCTGCATGCACAGGGCGTCGATGTAGAGGTGCGAGGCCTCGATCTCCGGGAACTCCCGAGCGGTTTCGGCGAAGGCGCGCTGCCAGAGGTCCCCCACGAAGCGCATCGCGTTGGACTTGTCGGACATGACGACGCGCTTGCGGCCGTTTTGCCGGGCGTAGTCGAAAGCGTAGCGGAGGATGCGCTCGACGCCCTTGCGAGTGGAGACGTCCTCCTGTACGGCCACCTCATCGGGGGTTCCCCTCTTCAGGTGGCCCCCCGCTCCCACGTACGAGCCCTCGGTGTTCTCCCGGAAGACCACGAAGTTGATATCCCGCGCGGCGAATCCCTTGAGGGGGCAGAGCCGGTCGTCCAGGCATCGGACCGGGCGAAAGTTCACATAGAGGTCCAGCTGGAACCGGGCCCCCAGGAGGATCTCCGCGGCGTGCTTCATGTCCGGGACGCGCGGGTCGCCGAAGGCGCCCATGAAGATCGCGTCGTAATTGCGCGACAGGTCCTCGAAGCCGCCCTTCGGGACGGTCTCTCCGGTCGCGAGGTAGTGATCGGCGCTCCAGGGGAACGAGACCGCCTCCAGGGGGATCGAACGGCGATCGCTGACGGCGTGCAGGACCTTGAGGGCCTCGGCGGTCACGTCCACGCCGATGCCGTCGCCGGGCACCACCGCGATTTTCATGAGCCGCGGACGATAGCACGGAGGCCTCGTGGCGTCTTACAATGTCGCCCGTGACCTTCTCGGACGCGGTGAAAGAAGTCATCCGGGACGCCTCTACGCGGCCCGAGCGCCCGACCCCCTCGGCGCTGTGCGAACTGGTCCTCGCCGAGACCGAGCGATACCTCGATCGGGTCCAGTTCGCGGCGGACCGATACATGCGCCATCCGATCGCTCTCTGCGACGACTGGGAGGTCATGCTGATCGCCTGGCGCAGCGGGCAGGTAACTCCCATCCACGACCACCGCGGCGTGATGGGCGGCATGGCGATCCTGACCGGCGCGCTGCGCGAGGAGCGGTTCTCGACGCCGGACCTGCGGCCTTCGCTCTGCGACTCCCGCACGCGGCCGGAGGGAGACCTCTCCGACATCGGCCCGACCGTGCTCCACCGGCTCGCCCCCGAAACGGGCCGCGCGGTATCGCTGCACGTCTATCGGCCCCCCCTCCGGACGATGGGGGTCTGGGACGAGGCGGGGTTCGTCTCCATCGTTCCGTCCGCCTTCGATGTGGGCGAGGAGGCGCTGGCGCGCGCGGAGTCAGCTACTTCTGAAAAAACAGGAAGAGGTTGACGGCCGAGGGCCCGAGGGAGAAGAAGTCCCCGGAGCGAAGCGGCCGCGCGCAGTCGTCCTCCGAGGATCCGCCGAGGTCGTCCGGCGCCGGGATCGGATCGCCGTTCAGGTAGGTTCCGCACGTCGAGCGCATGTCGATCAGGCGGTAGCGCGGCCCCTCGGTCTCGATGCGCCGGACCACCTTCGCGTGGAGCCGGGAGACCTCGACGTTCAGGAACGCGTCTGGCGAAGAGACGCGGAAGCCGGACACCGGCATGCCGACGCCGATGAACTCCGGAACTTCTCGGCCGATCAGGAGCTCCTCGAAGTCGAGCTTCACGAGCCCCGCGTTGTATGGGCCCAGGCCGAGGAGGAAGTAGCCCGGCGGAAGTTTGAGCAGCGTCTTTTCGAGGCGCCCGGACATCCCCGCCATGCCGTTGTCCACGAACGTCATGACGTCGCGCTGGCGCGACTCGAACGCCTCCCGGCAGATCGCGGAATAGATGTCGTCTTTCAAGGTTCCCCCCGGCGCACTCATTGTAGCAACCTCCGCGCCCCTCAGTTGACCGGCCCCTCGGGGAGAGCTTCCTCCTCGTCGGCGGACGGCTGGAGCTCGACCGTCCAGCGCTCGAAGACGCCGTCCGGCAACTCCGCGAGGAAACGCGAAGGCTCCAGGATCACGTCCACCCCGTACCGATCCCGGGCCAGCATTGGATAGGTCAGCGCCACCTCGTTCTTGGCCCGCGTCACGGCCACGTAGAAGAGGCGGCGCTCCTCCTCGAGGCCCTCCTCGGTCGACGCGGAGCGATAGCTCGGGAAACGCCCCTCGGACAGGCCCATCACGATGACGCGGCTCCACTCGAGGCCCTTCGCCTGGTGCACCGAGGAGAGGACGACGCGGTCGTCCTCCGCGTCTCCGGCGACCACGTCCTCGCCCGAGAGCTCGTTGAAAAGCGTCACCTCCTCCAGGAAGGACGGCAGCGAATCGTAGGCCTGCGCGAACTGAGCGAATTGCTCGAGATCGTCCAGGCGCGCGTCTCCGTTGGGAAACTTCGCGCGGGCGAAGTCCCGGTAGACGCCCTCGACGACCGCGCGGATCGCCTCCGAGGGCGAGGATCGGATCGACGGTGAGTCGAGCCGGGAGAGCATCGAACGGCAGGGCTTGAGGGCCGCCTCCGCTCCGCGGCCGAACGCGGCACCGACCGGCTGCAGGGAACGAAACGCGACGAGAGGATCCGGCTGCGCGCCGATCGCCTCCCAGACCGCCGACGCCGAGCGCTCGCCGATGCGCGGAAAGATCTTGAGCGCCCGCTTCCAGGACAGCTCGTCCTTGGGATTCACGATAAGGCGCAGGAAGGCGAGCACGTCCTTGACGTGGCGCTGTTCGAAGAACCGTGTTCCCGAGCGGATTTCATAGGGAATGCCGCGGCGGGTCAGCTCGATCTGGAGCTCGAGCGCCTGGTAGTGGGCTCGATACAGGACCGCGAGGTCCTGCAGCTTCTCGCCCTCGTCGTGCCACTCGAGGAGGCGCTGCGCCGCGAAGCGCGCCTGCTCGGGGATGTCCGGCAGCGCGACGACGGCCGGCAGCGGCCCGGACTCCCGCGCGGCCTGCAGATCCTTGGGAAACTGCCGAGCGTTGCACGCGATCGACGCGTTGGCGAGGGCCAGGATCTCGGGGGTCGAGCGGTAGTTGCGCGTGAGGCGAAACGTCTGCGCATCCGGATACCGTTGCGGGAACCCCAGGATGTTCTGGAAGGACGCGCCGCGGAACGAGTAGATCGCCTGCGCATCGTCGCCCACGACCGTCAGGTTCTTCTTGACCTGCGCCATCCGGTCGATGACCTGTCCCTGGAGCGAATTGGTGTCCTGGTACTCGTCCACGAGGATGTGATCGTAGGAGGCCGTGATCTGCGTGGCGGCCTCGGGGCTCTCCTCGAGGAGCTGCTTCCAGTGCAGGAGAAGGTCGTCGTAGTCGCACGCATTCCCGAGCCGCTTCCGCTCGCGGTAACGCTGGAAGACGGAAACCATGTCCGTCTCGAGGGCCGCGAAGTGCGGCGCGCGTTCGAACAGGATCTCGGAGAAGGGACGCCCCGTGTTGACGGTGTAGGAGTACAGGTCGAGGAGGACATCCCCCTTGGGGAACCGTTGCTCCAGGGTCCGAATCTGGCGGTCCGACGTGGCCGCCTCCAGCATCTCGCGGGAATCCTCCGGATCCAGAATCGTGAAGTTCGCCGCCAGCCCGACTCGGGCGCCGAAGCGGCGTAGCAGCCGGTTTCCGACCGAGTGGAACGTGCCTCCCATCATCCGTCGGACGTCGATCGAAAGCAGCGCCTCGACCCGGCGCAGCATCTCCCGGGCGGCCTTGTTGGTGAACGTCACGAGGAGGATGCGGGAGGGGTCGTGGCCCGACTCGATGAGGCGCGCCACCCGATAGACGAGCGTCCGCGTCTTGCCGGAGCCCGCCCCGGCGATGACCAGGATCGGACCCCCTCCCGCCAGGACCACCTCGCGCTGCTCGTCGTTGAGCTCCCGGTCGTAATCCACCCGGTAAGCCTTGAACCGGGCGGGGGTCTTGAGGACGTACTTCCGCTCCACGCAGGGAGTGTAATCTTTGGGCGGCGCCGACCGTTTTATCGGGTGAACAGGGAGGATTCCATGAGCATCCACAACAGCCGCCGCTCCATCCTGATCGCCGTCGGGATCGGCGTGCTGGCGGTTTCGGGTCTCTTCGCGGGCCGCCTCGTCGCGCACCAGATGGGCGGACACATGGGCGGCGGAGGGGCCCCTCGCATGTTTAAACGTCTCTCCCGGGACCTCGACCTCTCCGACACGCAGCAGAGCCAGATTCGGGCCATCCTCAGGGCGCACGCCGACGAGATCGAGACGCACGTCAAGGCCGGGATGGATTCGCGCCGGGCGCTCGCCGACGCGATCCTGACGGAGCCGACCGACGAGGCCGCGATCCGCTCACGGGCCCAGAACCTCGGGAACGCGCACGGGGACGGCGCCATCCTCTTCGCGCGGATCCGCTCGGAGGTCTGGCCGCTCCTGACGTCGCAGCAGCAGAAGAAGATGGTGACCATCCACTCCCGCATGCGGGATCACGGGGACGAGGCACTCAAGTCGCTCGACTCCTTCCTGCGAGGCGCCAACTGACCCTGCGCCTGGTCTCCGCGTCTCCGTCTCCGGTCCCCGAGGCCGGGGCCGGGGTCGCCGCGCGCGTCGACGAGGACTCCCTCGTCGCCCGGGCCCGCCTTCAGGACCAGTCCGCCATCGAGGCGCTGGTCCGGTTGGCCTCTCCCTCGGCGCTCGCCGCGGCGCGGCGGGTGACCGGAGACTCGGCCCTGGCGGAGGACGTGGCGCAGGAGGCGTTCCTGCGGGCGTTCCGGGCCCTCGACCGCTATCGACCGCAATCCAACTTCCGCGCCTGGGTGCGCACGATCGCCATCCGCTGCGCGATCGACCTGATGCGCCGGCGAAGGCCCGAGTCCGGCCTGTCCGGCGCCGAGCCGGCTCGCTGCGACGAGGAAGCTCGACACGAGGACAGCGACCTCCTGCGGGCCGCCCTCGCGGAGCTCTCGCTCCTGGATCGGGAGCTCATGATCGCCCGGGAGCTCGAGGGCGTCTCCGACCGGGAGCTCGCCCAGCGTTTCGAGATCACTCTGACTTCGGTCCGCGTGCGGATGCACCGAGCGCGCAAGAAAATTCGAACTCGTTTCCGGGAGAAGAGGCCATGACCGTCCAGGACTGCCGCGACGCCCGCTCCGACTCGGGGCATCTGTTCACCTGTTCCGCCTGCCGTCTGGAGGCGCGCATCGCCGGGGCCTGGAAAGAGCTGCCGCGGCCCGAGACGCAGGAGGATTGCTTCGTCCCGAAAGCGGAGTTCGTCCAGACCGTGGTCCGCTCGGTGGCCCGCGATCGCGCTCGCCGCGTCCGGGCGCGCCTGGCTTTGGCGGCGGCCGCCGCGCTGCTCTTCTTCTTCTTCGCCGGGACCGGTCACGAGACGGCGGGGACGACGTCCGACGTCGCCGAAGGTTCCTACACCGCCCTCGTTGCCCCGAACGTCCTGGACGGGCTGATTCCGAACTAACGTCGCCTACGCGTCGCCCACGCGCGTCGCGCTTCTGCGCGATCGATGCGGATTGATGCGAGAGTACCGCTGAAACGCAATCCTGCGGTGTCTTCCTGAGGAGCGCAGCGACGAAGGATCCCGAACTCGGGAGCCGCGGAGGCGCCGAGGGTAAACTCAATCCGTGTCTCTACGCCTGACCACCGCCGGTGAGTCCCACGGCCCTCGGCTGACGGCGATCCTGGAGGGGGTTCCCGCGGGCCTGCGGATCGATCCCGCCTTCGTTTCCCGCGAGATGTCTCGCCGCCAGCACGGCTACGGCCGAGGGGGGCGCATGAAAATCGAGAGCGACGCGGCCGAGTTCGAGGGGGGAATCCGGGGGGGCCTCACGCTGGGCTTCCCCGTTGCGATCGGAATCCCCAACCGGGACTACGCGAACTGGGAGAAGGTCATGGGCCCGCTCGCGGTCGATCCGGTGGCGGCGGCCGAGAAGCGTCTGACGCGCCCTCGCCCCGGCCACGCCGACCTGGCCGGCGGTATGAAGTACGGCGCCTCCGATCTGCGGGACGTACTGGAGCGGGCCTCGGCGCGGGAGTCGGCGGCAAGGGTGGCGGCGGGCGCCGTCTGCAAGCTCCTCCTGCGCGAGTGCGGGATCGAGGTGGCGAGCGGGGTCCTGTCCCTCGGCGGGGTCGGGGGCGCCGCCGAGCGCGGCTTCTCCTCTCTCGAGCGAGTGCGCGAGGATTCCCCGCTGCGCGCCGTCGACGCGGGCTTCGAGGCGAAGATGGTGGCCGCCGTCGACGAGGCCCGCAAGAGCGGAGAGACTCTGGGCGGCTCGATCCTCGTGGGTGCCCGCGGGATCCCCGCGGGTCTCGGGAGCTTCGCGTCGTGGGATCGCAAGCTCGACGGCCGGATCGGGCAGGCTCTCCTGTCGGTCCCCGCGGTCAAGGCCGTGGAGTTCGGGTCCGCGATCGAGACGTCGCGGGGGCCCGGCTCGCAGGCGCACGACGAGATCGAGGTCGGTTCGCAGGGCCGGCTCCGGCGCCGGACCAACCGGGCCGGGGGCCTCGAAGCAGGGGTGACCAACGGTGAGGACATCCTCGTCGTCGCCTACATGAAGCCGATCTCGACGCTGGCCCGCGGCCTGGACTCCGTGGACCTGGAGACGCGCCAGCCCGCCCGCTCGGCCTACGAGCGCAGCGACGTGACCGCGGTGCCCGCCTGCGGAGTCATCTGCGAGGCGATGCTCGCGTTCGTGCTGGCGGACGCGCTCCTCGAGCTCACGGGCGGGGATCGGATGGAGGACGTGGTCTCGCGACTGGAGGCTCACCGGGAGCGCGTCGGCCGGTTCCCGAGGGCGTAGGCGCGGACCCCTTTCCCGGGGACTTCATCTGTCCGACCCCGCCGGGCATCCTGTCCCCGTGACCCGCCATCCGAGCCACCCCCTGTCGCGCGCCTCCGACCGGCTGCCATGTGGCATAATGCTAACTGCCATATGGCATCACTTCGCGGCTCGGCCGCCATCCCGCAGGTGATCCGGAACCTCGGAGGAGCCCGGCTACTCCACGCGCGATCTCTCGACGAGCTGCGGGAGCGGCTCCGCGTCGGTCTTCCGTTCGCCTCGCTCTCCGCGGTCGCGTCGGGGTTCGGGCTCGGCGGCGACGACACGGCCACGATCCTTCGCATCCCGGCGCGCACCCTCGCCCGTCGGAAGCGACAGAGCCGCCTGTCGCCGGACGAGTCGGACCGGCTGTTCCGGCTTGGACGGATCGCGACACTCGCGCAGGAGGTCCTGGGCGGGCGCGATCCGGCGACGCGGTGGCTCCGCGCGGAGAACCGCGCGCTGGGAGGCACGACGCCGCTGTCGCGGCTGGATACCGATCTCGGAGCGGAGGAAGTCGAGGACGTCCTCCTGCGGTTGGCCCACGGCGTCTACAGCTGAGGCGACCGTGCGGGTCTGGCGTCTCTGCAAGCGGGAGCACGCGGCCTTCGATGGCGAAGGCGCACGCCGGGCCGGAGGGCGATGGAATCGCCGCGGCACGCCCATGGTCTACACCTCCGAGAGCCTTTCGCTCGCCGCCATCGAGATCCTGGTCCACTGCGATCCGGGACTACTCCCGCACGATCTCGTCGCCGTCTCCGCCGACATCCCGGACTCGGTGAAGATCGAGCGCCTCGAGCTCTCGACCCTTCCCCGCGATTGGCGCCGCCTCCCCGCGCCCGAAGCCCTCGCGCGGATCGGAAGCGCTTGGGCGGACTCGGCGCGGACGCTTGTCCTCTCCGTGCCGTCCGCCGTCGTCCCGCGCGAGCGAAACTTCCTTCTCAACCCGAAGCACCCCGAGTTCGCGAAGATCCGGCGGGGCACCCCGGAGCAATTCTCGTTGGACCCCCGACTGTCGACGCGGCGTGGGCCGAGCGCCTCGATCTAGGAGAGCGCCTCCCGTCGAGATTCTCGGAGTGAAAAGTCGAGGGAGAGCGGACTTCGGAGACAAAGCCATCCCCTTCGGTTGGGCCGCGAAAGCGGCCCGCCCAGAGTCCGAGACTCGCGTTGCGGGAGCCGGAGCGGAGCGAGGGGGTCAGGCTCGCAGTCGAGGCAGCGTCCGGCCGAGCCGCGAGCCGGTGCGCGCTCCGGGAGCAGACTCCCGAGCGCAGCTACGGCGACGGTGGCGGCGGCTCGATCGGGCCCGGCGCCGAGGTCGCCCGCATCCGCTCGAGGGACGCGTCGCTCCGCGTCAGTCGCCGGTCCAGGATCGCGAACAGTGGATCGGTCGGCTCCAGGCGGCCGCCGCCGGAGTTTCTCCAGTACTCGTAGTGCAGGCCCGGCGAGGCGGCGCGGCCCGTAGCGCCGACGGAGCCGAGGAGGCGTCCCCGCGCGACGCGATCGCCGCGCCGCACGTCCACGCGCGACAGGTGCCCGTACAGGGTCACGCCGGCGGAACCGTGTGAGACCACGACGAGGTTACCGAACCGGGCCAGCCGGCTCGCCGCTGCGTCCGCGCGGCCGGTGAAGAGAACGGTGCCCGCCGCCGGAGCGATCACGGGCGAGCCCAGGGGCGCCGCGAGATCGACGCCGGGAAAGAATTCCTCGCCCCCCGTCCAGGGGGACACACGCGGCCCGAAAAGCGCCGACGGCTCGACGAGCTCGCTCCGGAGCGGAAGACGGGAGGGAGTCCGCGCGGCGAGATCCGCGTCGTCAGACTCGGCGGCCTCGAGCAGGACGCGGCCCCGCTCGAGCGCCACGAGATAACGGCCGCACCCCTGCGTCAGGGACGCCGGATCCCGGCCGGACAGGAGGCCCGTCTCCGGGTTCAGGGCCCGGGGCCAGCGCTGCGGCGCGACCCCGTAGAGAAACGCGATGCGGCTCAACCGGTCGCCCGCGTCGAGAGCGCGGTCCCGGACGCCGATCGCGCGCATCGCCAGCCCCTCGCGTTCCCGACGGGCGTCCAACTCCCGGTCCCGAGCCGAGGCCTCCTCGCGGTCGCGCAGGACGCGGCGAACCGTGACGGGAACCGTGATCCAGAGCGACAGGGCGAGAAACGCGGCGACTCCGGCCCCGGCGGCGGCCAGCGCCTCCCCGCGGGGCCCGAGCGAGACGCGGCGGACCGCCCCCCGGGGCGAGGACGGGTGAAGCTGGAACTCCACGTTACGGCGCGTCCGGGAACACCGCCACCAGCCCGAGCTGCCGCCGGTCCGACGAGACTCCGAGCTCCTTGGGGACGAACGCGCGGGAGATCGCAAAGCGGATCACGCGGTCCTCCCCGGGGCCGCCGCTCAGCATCAGCGCGACTCCTTCGCCCGGCGCGAGCGTCTTCGCGTACACCCGCCGTCCCGAGGACTCGGCGGTCAGCTCCACGCTCCGGCTCTCCGGCGTGAAGTGCGCGAGGGTCATTCGCATGGTCGAACCCTTCGGGATCCGGAGCGCGAAGCGCCGCTGCGTCCAATAGAAGGCGCCGCCCACGCCCCTCTCCCGGGCGTGGAGCCCGATGCCGCGGCGGTGGCGGAAGGCGACGTCGGCGCGCAGGGTGGACAGTCCCGCGACGACCACCGCGATCGCGTAGGCGGCAACCAGCATGATCCGCAGTCGCCCGCCGGGCCCCGGGCGGCGCGCAACGGATCGCGGCGCGGCGAGCGCCGCAAGGAGAAAGAAGAGCAGCGCCACGTCCGGTGCGAACCAGTGCGACCCCGCGAGCAGGGCGACCAGGAAGGCGGCCACCGCCGCGCCTCTTCCGTCGGCTCCCGACCACGCGAACCCGAACAGCGCGAGAGCCAGCGCCACCGTCAGAGCGAAGCCGATTGCGCCGGTCTCGGCGAGAGCCTGCAGGTAGGCGTTCCCCGGATTGTCCCGGATCGGCAGCGCCCGGCCGCGCTCCGCGAGCAGATCGGGGAGCTGCCAGGAGAACGCCCCGAGCCCCGCTCCGGCGAGAGGATGACGCTCGAACAATCGCAGCGCGCTCGACCAGAGGAGGGGACGCGCCGAGGCCCGGTACTCGACGGATAGGTCCGGGTTGAGCAGCTCCGAGATTCGCAAGCCCGTGCTCCCCGGAAGGCGCCTGAGCGAGACGACCGCGACGCCGACCAGCACGGCGACGATCGCGGCGGAGAGCACGAGCCGGCGGCGGGCGGGCTCTCCGCGGGCCACGACGAGGGCGAGGAGCCCCAGGCCCGAGACGAGCAAGCCGCTGCGCGACCCCGAGAGAACGAGCCCCGCCGTCAGCATCAGCGCGATGCCCGCCCAACCCCACCGCCGCCGCAGATCCGAGCGCGCGCGCGCCAGCGCCACGACGAGCGACAGGCCGCAGAGAAGTCCGAGCGCGTTGGGATCCACGGCCCCGCCCGATAGCCGGCCCGTCAATTTCCAGAACGCGCTCGTCTCCGGGGGGGCGAGGCCCCCGCGTTGGGCGATCGCGAGGCCCGCCGACAGGGCGACGCCATAGAGCGCCGCGGACAGCGCGACCGAGCGCGCTCCGGCGCCCGCGCGCCGCAGGATGAAGAAGTACCCGACGCCCGTCGCCAGCACCGCGAAGCACATGAGGCTGTCGTGGATTGCGGCGGCGTCGAGCAACCCTTCCCCGTTGACGGCACGCAGGGACAGCCCGCGCCCGAACGCCCACAGCGTGCGGGCCCGGATCACTGCGAGCAGCGTCGCGAGCGTCCAGACGGCGACCAGCGCCCGGATCGCCGGATCGACGGTCGAGGGGTCGGGCGCACTCTCGAAGTCGTACAGGAATCGAAACGTCCATCCGGCCGCGAACCCGGCGAAGAGGAGGACCGGCCACGCGATCGCGTCGGTGCCTCCGAACAGGCGGTCTCCCGCTCCGGCCAGCGGAAAGAGGAACGAGAACAGCGCGAGTCCCCGCTGCGGGCTCCACGCGCTGATCAGCGCCATGCCGAGCGACAAGACCAGGAGCGGCAGCCGGTCCCGGGATCCCGGCGGAAAGCCCCGCGAAAACATCTCGAAGAAGCCGCCGAGAGCGGCGGCGAGCAGGCAGAGACGAACGCCGCCGCCCGGGCGCTGAGCGGCCTCCGCGGTCAAGGCGTCATCCGCGGTGGTAATCCTGGAGAGAAGCCACTCCGGTCGCGCCCTCCTGCCGCGCGCGGATGCCCTCGACGGCGGCCGTCGCCGCCGACAGAGTCGTGAGGCACGGAATCGCGAGCCGAAGCGCGGTCGCGCGAATCGCCGCCTCGTCGAACCGCGACTCCTTGCCGAGCGGCGTGTTGATCACGAGCTGGATCTCCCCGGCCTCCATCCGGTCTACGGCGTTGGGCCTTCCCTCGTTGACCTTGAACACGTGCTCGGACGTTACGCCCGCCTCCCGCAGCGCCTCGCGCGTGCCCTCCGTTGCGCAGAGCGCGAATCCCAGGTCCGTGAGCTCGAGTCCGATCGGGATCACCGACGCCTTGTCGTACGGATTGACCGTCAGGAACGCCCGTCCCGAAAGCGGCAGCGGGGACCCGACCGCCTCGCAGGCCTTGGCGAAGGCGTCGCCGAACCGCGGCGAGATCCCCATCACCTCGCCGGTCGACTTCATCTCCGGACCCAGCAGCACGTCCTCCCCCGGAAATTTCCGAAAGGGGAAAACCGGCGCCTTGATGAAGAAGTCGACCGGATCCCGCTCGGACGGCAGCCGCAGCGAGGACAGCGACCTTCCGGCCGCGAGCAGAGCCGCCGCCCGGGCCATCGGAACGCCGATCGCCTTGGACACGAAGGGGACCGTACGGGAGGCGCGGGGGTTGACCTCCAGCACGTAGAGCTTCCCGTGCTGGATCGCGAATTGGATGTTCATGAGCCCGCGCACCGAGAGCGCGCCGGCCAGCCGCCGCGTCGCGGCGCGGATCTCCTCGAGCAGGGCCGGCGGCACCTTCCAGGGCGGCAGGACCGAGAAGGAATCGCCGGAGTGGATTCCCGCCTCCTCGATGTGCTGCTGGATCCCCCCGATCCAGGTCTCCGTCCCGTCGCAGAGCGCGTCGACGTCGAGCTCGATCGCGTCGTCGAGGAACCGGTCGATCAGCACGGGATGCTCGCCCGAGCTGCGCACCGCCTCCTCCACGTAGGCGGCGAGCCGGGACTCCTCGAACACGACGGCCATCGCGCGGCCGCCGAGGACGTAGGAGGGCCGGACCACGAGCGGGTAGCCGATTCGCCGTCCGGCCTCGAGCGCCTCGTCGAGGGTACGCGCCTCCGCGTGCGGCGGCGCCGCGAGGCCGAGCGTCTCGAGGAGCCGGCCGAAGCGGCCCCGGTCCTCGGCCAGGTCGATCGACTCCGGAGAGGTTCCCCAGATCGGATATCCCGCCGCCTCCAGCGGCCGCGCGAGCTTGAGCGGGGTCTGTCCTCCGAACTGCACGAGGACGCCGTCGGGTTTCTCGAGGTCGAGCACCGCGGCCACGTCCTCGAAGGTCAACGGCTCGAAGTAGAGACGGTCGGACGTGTCGTAATCGGTGGAGACCGTCTCGGGGTTGCAGTTGACCATGATGGTCTCGAAGCCCGCCTCCGACAGCGCGTAGCAGGCGTGCACGCAGCAGTAGTCGAACTCGATGCCCTGGCCGATGCGGTTGGGTCCTCCGCCGAGGATGACCACCTTCGGCCTCGCGGTGCGAACCGACTCGTTCTCGTCCTCGTAGGTCGAATAGAAGTAGGGCGTCTGCGCCTCGAACTCCGCGGCGCAGGTGTCGATGGTCTTGAACACGGGGATCACGTCGAGCTCGCGTCGCCGGCGGCGGACTTCACCCTCCGCGCATCCCATCCGGCGCGCCAGCGCGCCGTCGGACAGGCCGAGGCGCTTGGCGTCCCGCAGCGCCTCGCGGGAGACTCCCGCGAGGTCCCTGCCGTCGAACACGTCCTCGGCCTCCACCATGCGGCGGACGCCGTCCAGGAACCAGGGATCGATGCGGGTGAGCGCGGCGATCGCGTCCACGTCCATCCCCGCCGCGAACGCCCGCCGCAGGTGGAAGAGGCGCTCCGCCGTGGGCTCCGCGAGCCGCCGGCGGAGCTCCTCGGGAGGGATCGCACCGCGCCCGTCGTCGAGCCCGTCGCGGCCGATCTCGAGCGAGCGGATCGCTTTTCCGAGGGCCTCCGGAAACGTCCGCCCGATGGCCATCGCCTCGCCCACGGACTTCATCTGGATGGTGAGGCGCGCGTCGGCGCGCGGAAACTTCTCGAACGTCCAGCGGGGGATCTTCACGACGACGTAGTCGAGCGACGGTTCGAAGCACGCGGGGGTCTTCTTCGTGATGTCGTTGGGAATCTCGTCGAGGTGGTAGCCGACGGCGAGGAGGGCCGCGATCTTCGCGATCGGGAATCCGGTGGCCTTCGACGCCAGGGCCGAGGACCTCGAGACGCGCGGATTCATCTCGATGACCACCCTCCGGCCGCTGACCGGGTCCACGGCGAACTGGATGTTCGATCCCCCCGTGTCGACGCCGACCTTGCGGATCACCGCCTTGGCCTCGTTGCGCATCGCCTGGTACTGGCGATCCGAGAGCGTCATCTGCGGCGCGACCGTGATCGAGTCGCCCGTGTGGACTCCCATCGCGTCGAAGTTCTCGATCGAGCACACCACGATGACGTTGTCCGCGGTGTCCCGCATGACCTCGAGCTCGAACTCTTTCCAGCCCTCGACGGACTCCTCGATCAGGACCTCGTGGGCGGGAGACTCCGCGATCCCGAGAGCGGCGATCCGGCGGAACTCCTCCGGGGTACGCGCCGCTCCCCCGCCCGATCCCCCGAGCGTGAACGAGGGGCGGATCACGAGCGGCAGGCCGATCTCCTCCCGGATCGACTCAGCCTCCGCCAGAGTGCGGGCCCGCCCGGAACGGGGCACCTCCGCGCCGATCTCGAGCATCGCCTTCTTGAAGAGGTCGCGATCCTCGGCCAGGCGCATCGAGCGCTCGTTGGCGCCGATCAGCTCCACGTTGTACCGCTCGAGCGTGCCCCGCTCGGCCAGCGCCAGAGCGAGGTTGAGCGCGGTCTGACCGCCGACGGTCGGAAGAATCGCGTCCGGCCGCTCCCGATCGACGATCCGCTCCAGGAACTCGGGCGTGAGCGGCTCGACGTAGGTCGCGTCGGCCAACTCTGGGTCGGTCATGATGGTGGCGGGGTTGGAGTTGACCAGGATGACCCGGTACCCCTCGCGGCGCAGGGCGCGCACCGCCTGGGTCCCGGAGTAATCGAACTCGCACGCCTGCCCGATGACGATCGGGCCCGATCCAATGACGAGAATGCTTCGGATGTCGAGGCGTTTCCCCACCGGGGCGGCAGTATAGCCGCCCGACTCCGCACGGCCCGGCAGGGCGGGGAGTCGCGCTACTCGGTCCGCTCGAGCGCGCGCGTCGGGCGCTGGACCGAGCTGCAGCTCCCCTCGAGGATCGCGCCGCCCCGGCCCAGACCCAGGAGACGCGAGTTCGCCCACACGACCCCGAAGAGATCGGACGAGGTTCCGGAATCCCGCGCGGTCCAGCCCCAGCCGTCCACGCTCTCGGCCGCCGCGCCGTCTTCGCCGACCGCTTCGAACGCGGAACCGTTCCACGCCACGGAGAAGAAGGACGTGTCGGATCCGGCGAAGCCTTCGACCCAATCGACGCCGTCGGCGCTCCGAACGACCCGCCCGTGCTTGCCGACGGCCAGGAACTCCGCGCCGTTCCAGACGACGTCATAAAGCGGAGCCTCGACTCCCCCGCGGTCCCGCCGCGTCCAGGTGGACCCGTCGGGGCTCGAGTAGATCGAGCCCGTCGTCTCACCCGCCACCGCGACGTACTGCGAGCCGCTCGAGGCCACGGCGTACACGAGGTTCTGCCCCGCTCCCCGGCCGAAGCTCCACGTGTTTCCATCCACGCTCGTCACCACGGCGCCTCCGCTCCCGACCGCCACGAATCGCCGCCCATCCCAGAGAATCCCGGTCAGCAGCTGGCCCTCGGCTCCGGAGCGCGACGTCCAGGACGAGCCGTCCGGGCTCGTCAGGATGGTACCGGCCTCCCCGACGGCCGCGAACACGCGCCCGTTCCACGCGACTCCGAGGATCCATCGGAAGGTCCCCGAGGATCGAGGCGTCCAGGTCTCGCCGTCCGCGCTCGTCGCGATCGAGCCCGCCTCGCCCACCGCCACCCAGGTCGTCCCGTTCCAGGCGGCGTCGGAAAAGGCGGCGCGAGGCCCGGGCGTGCGGTCGCTCCAGGACACTCCGTCCGCGCTGAAGAGGATCGTGCCCCGTGCTCCCACCGCCGCGAATCCCGACGGTCCAGAGACGAGGCCGTTCAGATCGAGGGACGTTCCGGAGTCGCCCGCTCGCAGGGCGGCGTCGCTTCCGGAGGCGACGATGGATCCGCCGGTGCCGACCCCCAGAAGCTGCGAACCGTTCCAGGTCAGGCGCCGCAGCTCGCGGGACGGCCGCGCGGAGAGGACTCGCCACGAGCGTCCGTCGGCGCTCCCGTAAGTCCGCGGCTCGTAGGGAAATCCGAGGGCCGCGGCCAGGAACTGCGATCCGGTCCAGACGACCGCGGAGAACGAATCGCGAGTGCCCGTGGCGACCGCGTTCCAGCGCGCGGCGTCCGTGCTCTCGACGACGGAGCCGCCCTGTCCCACCGCGACGAAGCGCCGCCCGTTCCAAGCCACGTCGGAGAGGGGAAACGTCGTGCCGGAGTCGCGAGCCGTCCACGACGAGCCGTCGGGGCTCGTCAGAATCGCGCCCTGATCCCCCACGGCCACGAACTGCGCGCCGTTCCAGACCACCCGCCGGAGATCGACGCCGGCGCCCGACAGGCGCGTGCCCCAGGCGACGCCGTCCGGGCTGACGTGCACCGCGCCGCGGCCCCCGACCGCGAGGAAGAGGGACCCCGTCCAGGTCACGTCCAGCAGGTCGTCGGTCGTCTGGGAGGCGCGCGTCTCCCATGTCAGCCCGTCCGCGCTGCCCACGATCGCGCCCGCGCGCCCCACGGCCACGTACTGGCCGTTGCCGTGGGCGACCGCCTGAAGTGCGTTGCCCTGGGGCTTGGGATTGGCCCATCGCCATGGGCCGCACGTCTGCGCGTTCAGGTTCGAAGCCGTGAACACGACGAGGAGGAGCGTTGCGAGTCGAACGAACGTCTTCGACATGGCGGGACCTCTCTGGAAAGGGTGGACCCCGAGTATAACGGATAGAATCCCCTGGAGCCCGCGATTCGCCAACCATGATCGGCCAGACCGTCTCGCACTACCGCATCGTCTCGAAACTGGGCGGCGGCGGGATGGGCGTCGTCTACGAGGCGGAGGACCTGAAGCTCGGCCGACGCGTCGCCCTGAAGTTCCTGCCCGACGAGCTCGCGCGCGACCACCAGGCGCTCGAGCGGCTCCAGCGCGAGGCCCGGGCCGCCTCGTCCCTTCAGCACCCGAACATCTGCACGATCTACGACATCGACGAGGACCGGGGCCGTCCGTTCATCGCGATGGAGCTGCTCGAGGGAGAGACGCTCCGGGACCGGCTGGGGCCGGGACCCCTGAAGCTGGAGTCGCTGCTGGAACTGGGGACCCAGGTCGCCGACGCGTTGGAGACCGCCCACGCGCGCGGCATCCTGCACCGCGACATCAAGCCAGCGAACATTTTCGTCACGAAGCGCGGCCAGGCGAAGCTGCTCGACTTCGGCCTCGCTAAGCTGGCGGATCCCGTCTCCGGCGGCCGGGGAGGCGACACGGCGCTTCCGACCGCGATGGCCGAGGAAAACCTCACGAGCCCGGGCAGCGCGATCGGCACGGTCGCCTACATGTCCCCCGAGCAGGCGCGGGGCGAGCCGCTCGACGCGCGCACGGACGTCTTCTCCTGCGGCGCGGTCCTGTACGAGATGGCGACGGGGCGCCAGCCCTTCGCGGGCAACACGACGGCGATCGTTTTCGACGCTATCCTCAACAAGGCGCCCGTCTCGCCGGTGCGGCTCAACCCCGATCTGCCGCCCGAGCTCGAGCGCATCGTCAACACCGCGCTCGAGAAGGACCGGGACCTGCGCTACCAGAGCGCGGCGGAGCTGAAGACCGACCTGAAGCGACTCAAGCGGGACACCGAATCGGGCCGGTCGGCCGAACGTGCGCCCGCAACCCCGACGCCGACGCCGAGCATTCCCTGGAAGGCTTTAGCCGCAGTCACGACGGTCCTCGTCGTCGCCTCGGCCGGCTGGTGGGCGGCGCGTCATAGACCGGCCGCGTCGACCGGGGCGGGCGCTCAGATCACCCTCGCGGTCCTGCCCTTCCAGAACTTGGGCGCGGATCCGTCGATCGATCACCTCCGGCTCGCGCTTCCGGACGAGGTCATCACGACGCTGTCGTACATTCCGACGCTCGCGATCCGGCCCTTCGCGGCCACCCAGAAGTACGCGAAGACCGACGTCGATCCCCAGGCCGCCGGACGCGAACTCCGCGTCGCGGACGTGCTCACGGGCCACTTCCAGAGAGAGGGCGACCAACTCCGCGTCACGCTCGAAGTCATCGACACGGAGTCGAACCGTCTGCTCTGGCGGGACAGCTCGAGCACCTCGGCGAGCGATCTCCTCGGGCTCCGCGAACAGATCGCCACGCGCCTGCGCACGGGGCTCTTTCCCATCGTCGGCGGGGCGGGCGCCGCCTCGGAGGCCGCGACCCGGCCCAAGAATGCGGAGGCCTACGACCTGTATCTGCGGAGCAAACCCCTCTCGAGCGATCCCGAGCCGAATCGGCAGGCGATGGCGATGCTCGAGCGCGCGGTTGGCCTCGACCCCGACTTCGCCCCGGCCGTCTCCGAGCTTGGCCACCGCGCCTACTACGCCGCTTCGAACGCGCAGACGCCGACCGGCGCCGGTCTCGATCGGAAGGCGCAGGCGGATCTCTTCGCCCGAGCCGTGGCCGCGCAGGAGCGAGCGCTCACGCTCGACCCCGACCTCTTGAACGCGTCGGCTCGGCTAATCATCTACCAAACGGAACGGGGCGAGCTCGTCGACGCCTACCGACGGGCCGCCGAGCTCCTGAAGCGGCGTCCCCTCGACGCACGCGCCCGCTTCACCCTCGCCTACGTTCTTCGATACGCGGGCGTCATCTCCGAGGCGGAGAAGACGTGCGAGGCCGCGCTGGCCGCCGACCCGCACGACACCGGCCACCGGTCGTGCGGCGCCGCGTTCGAGCTGAACGGCGACTGGAAACGGGCACTCGACTTCTACCGCCTCGATGCCGGGTCGAACTGGACGAAGACCCACGAGGCCGGATTGCTGATGAGCCAGGGCCGGTTCGAGGAAGCCGGCCGGGTCGCCGCCGCGGCGGGCGGCGCCCAGATCGGAGCGCTTCTGCTGAGGACGGGAACGCAGGCCGCCCGTGACGCCATGGCCGCCCGGCTCGAGCCCACTACGCTCGCGGACGTGGACTCCGAATCCAAGTTTTTCTTCGCGACGCTGTTCTGCGCCGCCGGCTACCCGGACGCGGGCCTGCGCGTGCTCCGCGCCGCGGTCGAGAGCAACTACCTCTGCCAGGTCGGGATGGACAAGTCGCGCGCCTTCGACGCGGTCCGGAACCGCCCGGAGTTCGCGGCGATTCGGGCGGAGGCAATCCGGCGGCAAAAGGCGTTCGTGGCGAAGCGCGCCTCCGCCCCCGGGTAGCTACTCGTACCGCAGCGCGTCGGCGACGTCGATGGCGGCGGCGCGGCGCGCCGGGACCCAGGACGCCAGGAGGATCGCGGCGGCCGCGAAGCCGACGATGGCCGCCAGGTCTCGCCAGCGAACCAGGAACGGGATGTAGGAGACGAAGTAGATCTCGGCCACTCCCGGCGGAAACGACAGCAGCCGGAAACGGGTCGTCGCCCAGCAAATCAGCGACCCCAGCAAGACCCCGGCCAGGACGCCCGTCCCTCCGAGCAGAGCTCCGAGAGCCAGGAAGACCCGCGAGAAGAAGGCCGGCTCCGCCCCGAGCGTCGTCAGGACGCCGATGTCCCGTTTCTTCTCCTGGACCGTCATCACCAGCGTCGCAACGATGTTGAACGTCGAGACGGCGACAATCAGGCCGATGACCAAAAACAGCGTCGTCTGCTGGATCGCGAGCGCGGCGAAGAGCCCACCGTTCATCGAGCGCCAGTCCGAGACCGAGTAGCCGTTGCCCGCGGCCGCCCCGATCGCGCGAGCGGCCGTCTCGGTATCCCGGATGGAGTCCAGGCGCACCTCGATCACGTTGGCGCCGCCGGCCATGCGGGCCAGCCGCCGCAGCTCCTCGCGGTCGAGGAAGATCCACTCCGAATCGTACTCCGCGAAGCTCGTGTGGAACACGCGGCCGACCCGGAAGCGGCCGCTGCGGGGGGCGAACCGGCGCCCGGCGAACGAGTTGTCCGGGACCGCGAGGAGGATCGCGTCTCCCTCGCGCACGTCGAGACGGCGCGCGAGCTCGCTGCCGATCGCGACGCTCGCCGGGACGCTCGCCGACGCGGGCGCGAGAGCGCGCTCGGCGTCCGGCAGGTAGGAGGAGAGCTCGGAGACGCGGCGCTCGACGGCGGGATCGATCCCCTTGAGGACGGCGTCGGCTCCGTCGGGCGTCGCCGCGGAGCTCGCTACGCCCGTCTGGTAGATCACGGGCGCGGTCGCGCGCACCCTCGGAACGCCGGCGATGCGGCGCTGCACGGCCCCGGGATCGCGGTCGCCCCCAGCGGTCATGGGAAACACCACGACCTCGGCGTTGGCGCCGATCAGCTTCTCGCGAATCTCGCCGCGGTACCCGGACAGCAGGCCCATGGCCACCACGAGAGCAGCCACCCCCAGCGCGATCCCGGCGATCGAGAGGAGCGACACGGAGGAGACCAGGCGGGACGGGCGCGACTTGAGGTACCGGACCGCGACCTCGAGCGCGAGCGACCTCATTTCCGCGCGTGCCCCATCGCGTCCAGGAAGGTCTGGAAGAGCGCGTTCGCGTCGTGGGGACCCGGCGCCGCCTCGGGGTGGAACTGGGCGGCCAGGATCGGGAGCGTGCGGTGCCGGAAGCCCTCGAGGGTTCCGTCGTTCAGGTTGCGATGCGTGATCTCGATCTCCGGAGCCAGCGACTCCGGGTCGACGGCGAAGCCGTGATTCTGCGACGTGATCGCGACCCGGCCCGATGCGACGTCCTGGACCGGGTGGTTCGCGCCGCGGTGTCCGAACTTGAGTTTGAACGTGCGCGCCCCGAGCGCGAGGCCGAGGAGCTGATGCCCGAGGCAGATTCCGAAGATGGGGACGCCCGTCGGGACCAGCTTCTCGATCGTCCGTATCGGTCCCGCGAGCGCTGCCGGATCTCCCGGGCCGTTGGAGAGGAAGATGCCGTCGGGACGGCTCTCGAGAATGTCCCGATCCGACGCGGCCGCGGGGAAGATCGTCACCCGGCACGACCCCGCCTGGAGGAGGCGGACGATGTTGCGCTTCATGCCGTAGTCGACGGCGGCCACGCGGAACTTCTTGCGGGCCCGGCCTCCGGGCGCCACCCGGGCGCTCGACGGGGACACCGAGAGTGCGAGGTCGCTTCCGATCATGGGCGGCGAAGCGACGACGCGGGCGTGAAGGTCCGCGGGATCTCCGATCTCGGTGGACACTCCCGCGCGCATCGCGCCCTCGCTCCGGATCCGGCGGACCAGCGACCGGGTATCGAGGCCGTGGAGCCCGAGGACGCCGTTCGCCGCCAGGTAGTCGGCGAGGCTCATCTCCCCGTCGCTGCCGCTCCACCGCGTCGGGAAGTCGCGCGCGATGAAGCCCGAGACGTGGACCCGGTCGGATTCCGCCTCGTCGGCCCGGATCCCGTAGTTGCCCACGTGCGCGGCCGTCATCACGACGATCTGCCCGGAGTAGGACGGATCCGTCAGGACCTCCTGGTACCCGCTCATGGCGGTGTTGAAGACGATCTCCCCGAACGCGGTTCCCGGCCGGCCGATCGCGTCGGCCGCGTAGGTCGCGCCGTCCTCCAGGACGAGAAGCGCCTTCACACCGTTCGCCCGACCACGGGCGCGAGCCGGCGGATCTCGCGCATCAGCTCCTCGAACATCTCGGGGAGGATCGCCTGCGGACCGTCGGAGAGCGCCCGGTCGGGGTCGTTGTGGACTTCGATCAGAAGGCCGTCGGCGCCGACCGCCACCGCGGCCCGCGAGAGCGGGAGCACCTTCGCCCGCTTGCCGGTGCCGTGGGACGGATCGACCAGGATGGGCAGGTGCGAGATGCGCTGCACGTAGGGCACGGCCGACAGGTCGAGCGTGTTGCGGGTGTGGTCCGAGAACGTGCGCACCCCCCGCTCGCAGAGCATGACCTGGTAGTTGCCCTCCGACAGAAGGTACTCGGCCGACAGCAGGAGCTCCTCGAGCGTGGCCGACATGCCCCGTTTCAGAAGCACCGGCTTGCGCGTGCGCCCGAGCTTCTTCAGGAGGGAGAAGTTCTGCATGTTCCGCGCGCCCACCTGGAGGCAGTCGGCGTGCTCGGCCACGAGATCCACGGTCTCGGTGTCGAGGACCTCGGTGATGATCGGCAGTCCCGTTTCGCGGCGGACCGTCGAGAGGATGCGGAGACCTTCCTCTCCGAGGCCCTGGAACGAGTAGGGCGAGGTGCGCGGCTTGTAGGCGCCGCCCCGATACAGCGTGGCGCCGGCCTGCTGGACGCTCCGTCCGATCTCGACGGCCTGCGTCTCGGACTCGACGGCGCACGGTCCGGCGACCACGGCGAGCCGCTCCCCGCCGACGAGCACGCCTCCGACGTCGACGATGCTGTTCTCGCGCTTGGCCTCGCGCGAGACGAGCTTGTAGGGAGCGGAGACGGGAATGACCTCGAGGACGCCCGGGAGATTCTCGAAGGCGGCGCGGTCCACGCTCCCGCGGTTGCCCGTGATGCCGATGGCGGTCCGCTGCGCCCCGGGGATCGGGTGCGCCTGGAGGCCGTGGCCCTCCACCGCGGCCACGACGCGGCGGATGTCCTCCGCGGTGGCCAACGAATCCATCACGATCAACATGCGGGTGCTATCATCTGAGTGCCGGCGGCACCGTGTCAAACGCGGCGCGCCGATATCCCGGAGGGTGAATGGTGCGGAAGAGCCTGGCGATGGCGTTTCTCTCGCTGCTGATCCTGTCGTCGGCCGCGCTGGCCTATGTCGTCAAGCTCAAGGACGGGTCGCTGATCTTCGCGCGCATCAAGTACACGGTGAAGGGAAACCGCGCGATTATCACGCTCGAGAACGGCACCGTGACCGCGATCCAGCTCGACCAGATCGACGTCGAGGGGTCCGAGAAGTACAACAAGGAGAACTTCGGCAACGTCGTCGCGATCGACACGCCGGAGGGCCGGAAGCCGACACCCGTCGGCGCCCCCCCCGCCTCTCCCCGCCTCCAGGACTACATCCGGGAGACCAAGCCCCGCATGGGCCTGCCGTCCCAATCGGACAAGACCGCGGCCGACGGCTCGGGCTCCTCGTTCCAGCAGGTGGACGCCAATCTGCAGTCCGCGTTCAGCAAGATCTTCGAGGGCGCCGGCATCAGCCAATACAAGCTGGCGAACTTTCGCGGCAAGACGCGCCTGCTCGTCACGACCAACACCGAGGAGGCCGTCCTCAACGCGCTGAGCGCGGCGGCACGGGCGCTGTCGGATCCATCGAGCCGCGGCGTTCTGACGACGATCCAGATCGTCATGACCACATCGTCGGGCGAGCCCGCGGGAACAGTCGAGATGTCGCCGGAGCAGTCGCGCCTGCTCGTCAACGGTCAGATCTCGGCGGCGGATTTCTTCGTCCGGAACGTCGAGCTCTAGGCACGCTTCACGCCTAGGAGCTCTCCATGTCCGGCATCGGCGTCAGGTAGTAGCGCGCGTCCTCGCCCACCGTTCGCTTGAATCGATCCGCGAACGACACGAAGTCCCCCGCCGTCTCGTCCAGGAAGATCCGCTCGACACGGTGGAGCGGAAAGAACACCGTGGCCGGCAGGACGGTGACGATCTCGCGCCTGGCGATCTCGTGGAGCCAGCCCTCGAAACCCTCGAGCGACAGCCCCCGGACCGTGATTCCGGAGGTGTCTCGGTCGCGGAGGATGCCCCAGAACTTCTCGCGCGGGTTGACGAGTTGGATGAGGATGTACTCGCCGATCCTCATGCGCGGCTCCTTTCGGAGAGCTCGATCAGGACGCCGTGGCCCGCCTCCGGATGGAGGAACGCCACGCGCTTCCCGTCGGCCCCGGCAACGGCCTCGGAATGCACCAGCCGGAAGCCCCGGGACGCCAGCTCCGAGAGCGCCCGGTCGAGATCGTCCACCGAGAAACAAACGTGATGGATCCCCTCGCCACGGCGCGCCAGGAATCGGGCGATGGGCGAGTCCTTACCGGTCGGCTCGAGGAGCTCGATGCGGCTCTCGCCGATCGGGAGGAAGGCGGCCACCACGCCCTGGCTCGGGACGGTCTCCCGCCTCTCCTCGGTCAGCCCCAGCGCGCGGTAGACCCCGAGAGCGTCGTCGATGGACGTCACCGCCACGCCGAGATGGTCGATCTTGTAGGCGATCACATCGCTCGCCCGGATCTCGCCTGCGGGGACGCGGCGACGATCGCGCCGAAGAGACGACCGGCGGCGGAATAGGGGTCCTCCCGCCGCTCCAGGACGGCTCGCACCGCTTCCTCGAGCCCGTCCGGCTCGGGAGCGCGCGACTCGACAGCGCGCCGGAACCGGTCCTCGAGAAGGGCGAGGAGCCGCGAGCGCGCTCGAATCGCGCGGCGCGCCGTCGCCTCCCCCGACCGCGCAAGATACGCGCCGTGCGATTCGAGGGCCTCGATCGCCTCGGCCACGCCGGCTCCGCTGGTCGCCGACGTCTGGACGACGGGCGGCCGCCAGTCCTTCACCGGGGAGACGTCCAGCATCATCGAGAGCTCGGACACGGTCCGGTCCGCGCCGTCGCGATCGGACTTGTTGACGATGAAGACATCCGCGATCTCCAGGATCCCCGCCTTGATCGCCTGGATGTCGTCGCCGAGCCCCGGCACGAGGACGACGGCGATGGTGTCCGCAGCGCGGACGATGTCGATCTCGTCCTGTCCCACGCCCACGGTCTCGACGAGGATCGTCTCAAAGCCGGCGGCGTCGAGGACGTCCACCGCGTCGCTGGTGGCCCGGGCGAGCCCGCCGAGAGTGCCCCGCGTGGCCATGGAGCGGATGAATACGCCCGGGTCCGTGTAGATCTCGGACATGCGGATCCGGTCCCCGAGGATCGCGCCCCCCGTGAAGGGCGAGGACGGGTCCACGGCGACGATGCCGACGGTGCTTCCCCGGCGCCGATAAGCCTGGGCCAGCTTCTGCACCAGCGTCGACTTGCCCGCGCCCGGCGGCCCCGTGACGCCCAGGATGCGCGCGCGCCCCGTCCGGGGAAAGAGGAGGCGCAGGATCTCGGGAACGGACCCGGAGTCGCGCTCCACCTCCGAGATCGCGCGCCCGATCGGGCGGGCCTGGCCGGCGAGGACTCCCCGGGCGAGCTCTTCCGTGGCCGCGCCCACGGCCGGGATCACGACTCGCTCGAAAGGAGCTGCTTGGCGATGACGAGCCGCTGGATTTCGCTCGTCCCCTCGCCGATGGTGCAGAGCTTGACGTCCCGGTAGAACTTCTCGACCGGGTAATCCTTCGTGAACCCGTATCCGCCGTGGATCTGGATCGCCCGGTCCGTGACGCGGACCGCGATCTCGGACGCGTACAGCTTGGCCTGCGCCGAGAGCAGGGTGACAGACTTTCCCGCGTCCTTGGCCGCCGCCGCCCGTTCGGTCAGGAGGCGCGCGGCGTCGATCTCGGTCGCCATGTCGGCGAGATAGAACTGGATCGCCTCGAATTCGCAGATGGCCTTCCCGAACTGCCGGCGCTGTTTCGAGTAGGAGAGCGCGGCCTCGAAGGCGCCGCGGGCCAGCCCCACCGAGAGCGCGGCGATCGAGATGCGCCCGCCGTCCAGGATCCGCATCGAGTCCACCCAGCCGGACCCCTCCTTGCCGAGGATGTTCTTTTCCGGAATCCGGCAGTCCTCCATCACGAGCGTGCAGGTGTCGGAGGCCCGCATGCCGAGCTTGTTCTCCTTCTTCCCGACGCGGATTCCGGGATTGTCGAGCTCGACGATGAACGCGGAGATGCCGTGATTGCGTTGGCTCGGATCCGTGACCGCCATCAGCACGGCGACGCGAGCGACCGACGCGTTGGTGATGAAGTTCTTGGACCCGTTCAGGACCCACGAGCCGCCGTCTCGCACCGCCGTCGTCTTCGTGCCGCTCGAATCCGATCCCGCCTCCGCCTCCGTCAGGCCCCAGGCCGCGAGCCATTCGCCCGAAGTGAGCCGAGGCATGTAGTGCCGGCGCTGCTCCTCGTTTCCGAACTGGAAGAGGTGGTTCGAGCCCAGGCTATTGTGCGCCGCCAGCGCGAGCGCCACCGACGGATCGACGGACGAGATCTCCTCGACGATCGCCTGATAGTCCATGTACGAGAGGCCCGCGCCCCCGTACTCCTCGGGAAACAGCACCCCGAGGAAGCCGAGCTCGCCGAGCTTGCGGAGCACGTCGCGCGGAAACTCCTGCGCTTCGTCCCAGCGCATCACGAACGGTCGGATCTCCGCCTCGCAGAAATCGCGGAGGGTTCGCAGGATCGCGTCGCGTTCGGCCGAGACCACCGTGCTCACAGCCGCATTTTACAGGAGCCCGCGGGAGGCGCGGGAGGGCTCAGCGCGTCGAGGGAGCGCTCGCGGCCACGGCGCTCGCCGGGACGATCTCGATGCCGGTGTAGTAGTGCTTGAGGATCCGGTCGTAGGTTTCGCCCGCCAGCGCCATCCCGAACGCCCCGTTCTGGCACATCCCGACCCCGTGGCCCCAGCCCCGGCCGAGGAACAGGAACTCGCTCTCGCCCTGGGGACCCTCGACGCGCGAGACCGTGAAGAGCATCTCGGGCATCTCGACCGCCTGGCGCAGGTCGAATCGCTGGAAGGTCGCCTCCGCCGCGTCGGTCCGCACCCGCATCTCGATCGCGCGACCGGAGGCGCTGCGCTTCGTCACCTCGATCTCGCGCACCTCCGTGCCCGCGATACGCCCCGCCATGCGGCGCGCGAGCTCCTTCGCCGGAACGCGGCGCACCCATTCCGTCCACGCGGATTCGCGCTCGAAGGTCGGTCCGACCGAATCCATCTCGACCCACAGCCCGAGCACGCGACCGGACTCGCTCTTCCACCACCGGAGCCGGTCGCCCGCGCGCAGGGTCAGGGAGGAGGAGACATAGTAGCGATCGCCCGCCCGCCGGGCCAGCGGAACCTCGGGGTCCACCGGCAGGCCCTGGCGGCCATCGGCCGCCTTGACCCAGAGGTGCGAGCCCTCGCGGGACAGGAACCGCCCGGAGCCCTCCGTGACGCCCGACAGCCGGAGCGCGATCGAGAATAGCAGGCCCGCGTATTCCTCGTCGGTCAGGTCGCGGTCGGCGGGAGGCAGGCTCTCGCCCCCCGCGAAGCGCCAGCGGAGCAGGAACTCGTACGCCGAGCGAGCGTCGCCGGAGAGGCGCGCGAGCGGCGAGGGACGCTCGTCGAAGTAGGACCGGTCGCGGGGCGTCAGGTGCACGTCCCGCGCCTGCGCGAGGTCGAACGCCGCGATGAGGGCCGGGTACACCGCCGCGGGAGTGAGGCGGGCGGGCGGGGAGCCCCGGCGAGGCACGCCCGCGAGGCGCTGGGCCCCCTCCAGGCCAGCGGCGCGCGGCGCGCCGCTCCGCGGCGCCTGACGGCGCAGCACGAAGCCCCGCCACTCGAGGCCGGAGCGCGCCTCCGTCTTCTCGCCCCGCGGCACGGTCGCTCCCGCGAGCTCCGAGGCGGCGAGCTCGCCGCAGTCGACGGACACCAGGTACGGGACGGGCCCGCCGGAGAACACGTTCTCGACGTTCTCCGTCGCGCCGCCGCACGTGGAGACGAAGAGGGCGTCGGCGAACTGCCCCTGGTACGCGAGCACGAGGCCCCGGGTGCCGTCCACGGCGGCCTGCGTCAGGGGATCCTCCACGGGGAATCCCCCGTACACCTGGCACTTGGGTGTGGCGCAGAGGTCGTATCCCTCCGCGTCGAACTGCCCACGGTGCGCCAGCGCGTAGGTCCGCGCCGCGACCGCCTGCGCCTTGAGGGCCTCGATCGCGTCGAACCGCTTCGGTCCCATCTCCGCGGGCACGACGCCGTAAAGATACTCCTCGAGGTCCACGCGGTTCACCAGGTTGAGGGTCCCCCGCGGATTGATCAGGATGCGCAGGCTTCCCCGATACGCGACCGAGTCGGCGCTCACGCGAACGTCCGGCGCGGGCGGGAAGACGTCGACGGGAGAGGGCAGCTCGAGCGGGCCGCCGCCGCGCCCGGACACGGTGATCGCGGAGGCGGTGGAAGGAGCAGCCCCGCCCGGCATGACGAAGCCGTCCTGCCCGGACGACTTGAGCTGCTCGACCGCGGCGTCCGCCTCGGCCCGCGAGGCGTAGCGGCCCAGGAGGACGCGGTACACCCCGCGGTCCGCCGAGAAGGCGACCTGCGCGGGCACGGAGCCGCCGGCTCCGAGGCGGTCGGCGAGGCGGCGCGCGGGTTCCTCCTGCGAGAAGGCGCCCACCTGGATCTGGAACGCGGGACCCGCCGTGGCCGCGCCGGCCGGACGAAAAACGATCGGACCCTCGAGGAGCTGGGCGCGCGGCCCGGACGCGACGATCCAGACACCGCCGGGCGCGCCGAGCGCGAGCTCCGTCAGGTCGCTCCGGAGCCCCACCCGGTACGCCACGCCCGACGGAGCCGCGAGCTCGGGCACGGGCGCGCGCAGGCTCGGCAGCGGAACGGAGACAGGCCCGGCGGCGGGAGAGACGGCCTGCGGGCGCGGAGCGGGGGTCGGCGACGGCGTCGGCACCGTCGAGCAGGCGGCGAGCCCGGGCAGCGCCAGGAGGAGGAGGCGCCCCGCGCGGGCGCGCGCGCGCTGCCTCAAAACCGGGACCGGATCCGTGTGCCGAGAACGTCCTTGCGAAAGTCGTTTCCGCGAAGGGGCACGAGGAGGCACATTTCGTACAGACGGCTGCGCAACCGATACCCGATGCGGTCCTCGAGCTTCTCCCGCTCCGCCGATCCGGGCTCGAGCTCGTCCTCGAAGTTGGAGGTTGCCACCGTCAGCTTCTTTCGGTTGTAGCGGGTGTTCAGGAGGCTGTACAGGACGTCCAGGACCCAGGCGTGCGGCTTGGACGCCCCGAGCTCGTCCAAGACCAGGAGCTCCGTGTCCGAATAGGGCGTCAGCACGGATTCCTTGGAAAGGTCGGCATCGGGACGGAAGGAAGTCTGGATCTTCATCAGGAGGTCCGAGAAATCCACGTACAGGCCCGTGACCCCCTTGGTCCGCACGAGCTCCGAGAGGATCGCGCAGGCGAGGTGGGTCTTGCCTCGCCCCGCCGGCCCGACGAGAAGGAGTCCCGCGTCCACCGCGGGATAGACCTCCACGAACTCCCGCGCGGCCGTTCGCGCCCGGGTCAGGCTCAGGTTGTTGTCGGAGAAGTTGTCCAGCGTGCAATCGCAGTAGCGCTGCGGGATGCCGGCCGCAGCCAGCCGCGCCTGCGCGATGGCGGCGCCGCGGCATACGCACGGATGCGCCTGCTTGCGCCCCTCCGAGGCGTCCAGCACCCAGCCCGTGCCTCCGCAAAGCATGCAGGAGGGCTTCTCCGGGACGCCGTCATTCCCCGTCTCCATGGCCACTCTCAATTCTCCGGCAGCCCGGCTTCCACGAGAATCCTGCGGCGGCGGGGTCCCTCGAGGTATCGCTTCAGGTCCGCGAGGCTCGACTCCCACCCGGTGCCGGCCTCGACCTGGTACTTCGAGTACGCGGGGCCCGCGTCGGGGACCTTCTGCTCGACGGTGACGAGGCAGTCGCCCTGCCGTTGCGCGAACGTGAGTTCGAGCCGGATGCCGCTCAAGGCCTCGCCTTCTCGCGGCTCGATCGAGATGTCGCCGACCACCAGCCGGCGGCCGCGCTCGAACTCCTCGATCTTGCCGAGTACGGTCGCCTCCGTGACGCCCCGCACGTCCGTGAAGCCGACGGCCCAGTTGCCGCCCGGACGGAGCCCGACGAGCGCTCCCTCGCAGAGCCACGACAGCAGATCCGAGACGCGCGTGAACGCGTCGAACGCATCGTTGGCGCTCGCCTGTACGGATACGGAACGAACCACGGCCGACTCCATGCAGGCATTCTAGCGCCGTATACTCGCGCCCCATGCTCGAAGGGATCCGGGCCTCGCTGACCGAGGCCGTGCGCGCCGCGGCGCGCGAGAGGCTCGGAGCGTCGATCGAACGGGTCGTCCTCGAGCGCCCTCCCCAGATCGCGCTCGGAGATCTCGCCTGCCCCGTCGCGTTCGATCTGGCCAAGTCGCTGCGCAAGGCCCCCCGCGCGATCGCGTCGGAGCTCGCTGGTGCGATCTCGCTTCCGGCCGGCGTGCGCGAGGCCCGGGTGGAGGGGGCGGGCTACCTCAACTTCTTTCTCGAGCGGGGTGCGATCGTGCGGACCCTCCTCGGCGGCGCCGCTCCCACTTCCCCGCGGCCGGGCAAGATCGTCGTCGAGCACACCAACATCAACCCCAACAAGGCGGCGCACATCGGCCACCTGCGCAACGCCGTGCTCGGCGACGTGCTCGTCCGAACGCTCAGGCACCTGGGCTTCTCCGTCGAGGTGCAGAACTACCTCGACGACACGGGCGTCCAGGTCGCCGACGTCGTGGCCGGTCTGATCCACCTCCAGGAAATCACGACCCTCGCGGCCGCGGAGACCGTCATCCGCGAGCGCCGTCTTCCGGGCGACCCCGCGCACCCCAAGGGGTTCGCCTACCTGTGCTGGGACCTTTACGCGGAGGTCGGCCGGACCTACGCGGACCGACCCGAGACGAAAGCCTGGCGCGACGAGATCCTCCACGCGATCGAGGCCGGAGACAACGAGACCGCCCGGATCGCGGCGGTCGTCGTGGACGCCGTCGCGTCCTCGCACGTCGCCACGATGGGTCGGCTGGGGATCGCCTACGACCTCCTCCCGCGGGAGAGCGACATCCTGCACAAGCAGTTCTGGGCGACGGCGTTCCAGCTCCTCAAGCAGGCCGGCGCCATCCATCTCGAGCCCGAGGGCAAGCACGCCGGGTGCTGGGTTCTGCGGCTGACGGACTCCGAGGAGTTCGCGGGGATGGAGGAGCCCGACAAGATCCTCGTGCGGTCCAACGGGACGATCACTTACACGGGTAAGGACATCGCCTACCAGCTGTGGAAGTTCGGCCTCCTCCCGGCGGACTTCGACTACGAGCGCTTCGACCCCCGCTGGGACTCGAGCGCCGTCCGGGCCGAGGAGATTCCCGCCGCCGTCCGCGAGCACCCGATCTGGAGGACGTCCCACGCGGCCAACGCCGCCGGGGCCCCCGAGTTCGGCCGCGCCGCGCGGGTCTTCAACGTGATCGACGTCCGCCAGTCCTATCCGCAGAAGGTCGTCCGGGAGGGCCTGCGCGCCCTCGGATACACCGCGGAGGCGGAGCGTTCCGTCCACTTTTCCTACGAGATCGTCGCGCTCACGCCGCGCGCGGCGCGGGAGCTCGCGGAGCGGTTCGGCGAGGAGTATCGCCTCTCCGCCGAGGACGAGAAGAAGCCCTTCGTCGAGATGTCGGGCCGGAAGGGCCTCGGGGTCAAGGCCGACGATTTGGTCGAGCTGCTGCTCGAGAAGTCGCGCGCCGAGGTCGAGAGCCGAAGGACCGAGGGCGCCGCCGCGGGCATGGGCGAGGCCGACGCGCGGTCGATCGCCATTGGGGCCCTGCGTTACTTCCTGCTGAAGGTCGGGCGCAACAAGGTGATCGCGTTCGACTTCGACGAGGCCCTCAACTTCGAGGGGGACACCGGGCCCTACCTGCAGTACTCGCTGGTGCGCGCCGCAAACATCTTTCGCAAGCTGGAGGAGAAGGGCATCGCGCACGAGGTCTCGGGGAGCGCGCTCGAGGACTCCGGCTGGGAGGACGACCTCTGGGCGATCGCGCTCGACGCGGCCTCGACGCCCGACGTGGCCGAGCGCGCGGTCGAGACGCTGGAGCTCGCGAGTCTCGCCCGGCACGCCTTCGGAATGGCGCAGTCGTTCAATCACTTCTACCACCGCCAGCCCATCCTCCAGGAGCCCGACGCCGCGGTCCGGAATCGACGGCTCGCGATCGCTCGTATTTTCCAGCGCGAGATGTCCGCGCTCCTCGGCCTTCTGGGAATTCCGTGCCCGGGCCGGATGTGAGGGAGGTCCCATGGGCAAGATCAACCTTCTCGAGAAATTCGCCGCGTTCAGCGACCATTTCCATCCGAAGATCGTGGGAGAGGTCAACGACTTCCACGTCAAGGTGGTGAAGCTCCAGGGCGAGTTCGTGTGGCATCACCACGAAGAGGAAGACGAGCTCTTCCTGGTCGTGAAGGGCACGCTGCGGATGGGGCTGCGGGACGGCGAGGTCGAGGTCTCCGAGGGCGAAATCTTCATCGTTCCCCGCGGAGTCGAGCATCGGCCGGCCGCGGACGCCGAATGCTGGGTGCTGCTGCTCGAGCCCAAGTCGACGCTCAACACGGGCAACGTTTTCAACGAGCGGACGGTCGCGGAGCTCGACCGCATCTGATGGCGAGACTCACGGCGCGATTGCCCGAGAACGCGGCCGGCGAGTTCTACGTCGATTCCTCCTGCATCGACTGCGACACTTGCCGGCGCGTCGCGCCCTCCATCTTCGCGCCGGGCGACGGACACTCCTTCGTCCGGGCGCAGCCGGCGGACGAGAAGGAGCGGCTGCGCGCGTTCATGTCGCTCGTGGCCTGCCCGACCTCGTCGATCGGCACGGCGCATAAGAGCGACGCCTCGGCCGGAGCGAGGGCATTTCCCGAGAAGATCGAGGACAACGTGTCCTTCTGCGGGTTCACGGCGGAGAGCTCGTTCGGGGCGTGGAGCTACCTCATCGAGCGCGCCGCGGGCAACGTCGTGGTCGACTCGCCCCGCGCCGCGGGGCCGCTGCTGAAGGCCCTCGCGGCTCGGGGAGGCGTCTCGACGCTCTTCCTGACGCACCGGGACGACGTCGCGGATCACGCGGCTTTCCGCGATCGCTTCGGCTGCGAGCGCGTGCTCCACCGCGACGACATCACGCTCGGAACCCGCGGCGTCGAGCGCCCGCTCATCGGGAGCGATCCGTCCCGCCTCGACGAAGACCTCCTCGCGATCCCCACCCCGGGGCACACACGGGGCCATGCGGTGCTTCTCTATCGCGAGAGGTTCCTCTTCTCGGGCGACCACCTGGCCTGGTCCCCCCGGAGGGGGCACCTGATCGCCTTCCGCGACGCCAACTGGTACTCGTGGCCCGAGACCATCCGGTCGATGGAGCGGCTGCTCGACTACCGGTTCGAGTGGGTTCTCCCCGGCCACGGCGCCTCGTATCGCGCGGATTCGCCCGAAACGATGCGCGGGGAGCTCGAGAAGTGCTTGAGGTGGATGAGGAAGAAATAGCTGATTAGCGATTGGCGACTGAAGGCTTCTCGCTCCCGTTCAATCTTCAATCTTCAATCCCTTCCGCTCGGGCGCCACGAGGAGGAGCCGCCCCTCCGGAAGCTCGGAGAGGACGCGGCGGATCCCGGGCGTTCGATCGGCTGGCGCGAGGACGACCACGCATCCGCCGCCCCCGGCCCCGCAGGCCTTGCCACCCCACGCGCCCGCGGCGAGCGCCCGATCGATCACCCGCTCGATGCCGGGCGACGAGACGACCGGGGCCAGGTTCCGGCGGGCCTCCCACTCCGCGCGGAGGGCGCGCCCCATCGCGGGGAAGTCTTCGTGCTCGACGGCCTCCGCCATGTCCCGGGCCGCGAGACGCACCTCCTCGAGAGCCCGCATCACCCCCGCGTCGCCCTCCAGGCGGGACTTGAAGATCTCCCAATTGTTCATCCCCGACGCGTGCGGCGCGCTCGTGTCGAAGAGGGTCACGTGGCGGAGCCACGCCGGCACGTCGGGATCCCGCCTCCGCACGGCGACGCGGCCGGGCTCGAAGAAGAGGCTGTGGACGCCTCCCGTCAACGCCGGGTAGTAGTCCTGGACCCCCGCGGGCTTCCCGAGCACGCGGGTCTCCACGTCGCGAACCAGATCGACACGGCCTTCACCGGCGAACTCGCGGTCGACGCTGGCGGAGAGGGCCGCCGCCATCGCCACCGTGAGCGCCGAGGAGCCCCCCAGTCCCGAGCCGAACGGCACGTCCGAGGAGAGCTCGATCTGGCGCGGTTCGCGGATGTCGAGCGCCTCCAGCAGGGCTCCGGCCAGCGCGGCCCGGGGATCGGAAAGGAGCTCCGCGGGCTCGGACACGCTGCGCTCGTATCCGAGGTGGGGAACGGTGACCCGGAAGCCCCGGGAGCCCGGCCGGACCCGGCAGCGCGCCCGGAGGTCGATCGCGAGATTGACGGTCACGGATCCCGGGTGGAGAGCGTGGAGCGGCCAGAGGTCGAGGGTCCCGCCCGCCAGGTCGATGCGCGCCGGCGCGGACGCCTCGATCCACTCAGACATCGGTAGGAATTGTACGGGAGAGGGCGCGCTCGCGGCCTTCCCTCTCTCGCCGGTTGGGCCGCGAAGCGGGCCGCTGGAGTCCGAGCCCTAGTAGCCCACTCGGCTGGCGCGCATGAAGCCGGATCCCGGGAACGTGACGCCCTCGACTGTGACCGTCTGGCCGACGGAGGCCGCGGTCAACGCTGCGTCGGTCGTCATCATCCGGAAGGTCTCTCCGTTGTCGGCGCAGAAGCCGAGCTCGTGGACGCGCTCGTCGAGGGGGCAGGCGCCCCGGCCGTGACGCCCCTCGCACTGCAGGCAGACGAACGTTCCGGTCATCTGCCGGGAGACCGGGACGACTCCGCCGGGCGCCGCGATCGCCACCGGACCGGCCAGCGACATTGCCGCCGTGCGGGGGCCGACGTGGTCCGTGACCACCGGGAGGACCAGGAGCAGGAGCGAGGCCGCGAGCCCGAGAGGAGCGTAGCGGAACCGGGCGGCCGGAGGAGCCGAGCCCGCGTGGAGCTTTTCCATCAGGCCGACGGGCGCCCGGGCATATTCGAGCCGGGTTCTCAGAATGCGGGACAGGCCGCGCGCACAGCGGGACCTCGCGGCGCAGGGCGGGCAGGAAGCGAGATGGCGGCGGAGGGCCTCGGCGTCGATACGCGGCAAGTCGCGATCCAGATAGGCGTAGACGAGAAAGCGAGCTTTGGTGCAGTCCATTGGGCCGACCGGAAGAACGGGGCTCGACCCCCGCTTATTCCGTCCTCGAAAGGACGGCGGTCGTCCCGGGCTGGCCCGTCCGAAGGCCCTAGGCCGGGTCCGGCCGGGGCCGGGTGCGCATCTTGGTGGGCTCTGCTCCCCGGATATAACCGTGCTTCCGGGCGTACTTGAGGAGCGCCTTTTCCAGGAGCTTGCGCCCCCGATAGAGGCGGGACATCACCGTCCCGACGGGGCACTCCAGGATCTCGGCGATCTCCTTGTAGGAGAAGTCCTCCAGGTCGGCCAGGATCACCACCATCCGGTAGTCGTACGGCAGCGACTCCAGCGACCGCTTAACGTCGTCGTCCAGGACCCCGGAGAAGAACTCGGACTCCGGGTCGGCGGGCTGATCGGAGGTATCCCGGCGGACGATCCGCTCGAAGGAGTCTTCGATCTCGGCGAAGTCGACGCTACGCGGCTCCAGCTTGCGCTTGCGGTAGTTGTTGATGAAGGTGTTCTTCAAAATCTTGAAGAGCCAGGCCTTCAGGTTCGTGCCTTCCTCGAATTTGTCGTAGTACTTGTAGGCCTTGAAAAACGTCTCCTGGACGAGATCCTCCGCATCCTCGGCGGACCGGGTCATCCTGTAGGCCGTGTTGTAGAGGGAGTCGACGAATGGCATCACCTGGGAATTGAAGTCCCAGGCGGTGACGTTGCCCGTTACCCCGGGCTCGATCGGCGACGACGAGCTGAATTTTTCCATAATTTTACTGTTTCGCAAGATCCTTGCCTGTCCCTTGGGACCACCGGGGGGCCGTGTCGGTCCGGAATAACCTCAGTCGTCTCTACGGACTAGGGGCCCGAATTGTTAGTGCTTTCTCGGAAGAAGTACGCGCCCGGGCCCCGGGCGGTTTCCCGAAGTGGTCAGATTGTTCCCGGAAGAGGACAGAGCCGGGGGCCGGTCGGGCCCCCGGACGCCCCGATGGGGGCTATCGAGCGTAGATGAGGAAGCAGATCAGGAGCGCGTAGAGGACCAGGGACTCGATCAGGACCAGTCCGAGCAGGGTCATGCCCCGAATGTCCTTGGCGGCTCCCGGGTTGCGCGACATGGCCTCAGCGGCGGCGGAAGTCGCCCTCCCCTGTGCCGTCGCTCCGGCCGCCGCGCCGATCCCCAGCAGGAACGCGGCGCCGATCACGCCCCAGCGCACGCCGCCGGCGGAGCCGGCCGGAGCCGTCGCCGAATCCTGCGCGAACACGGGCAGTGCCAGGATCAGGGCCAGTGCACACAAGACAACCGTCTTCTTCAACATCCGAAATTTCTCCTTCTTTTCACGCCGTCCGGCGCGATGGTTTGCGGACGCTATCACGTCTTTCGGACGTCAATGCTCCTCGTGGGCGACCGCTGTGGCGATGTACACGGCCGACAGCAGGGCGAACACGTATGCCTGCAGGAAGGCCGTGAAGATTCCGAGGGCCATCATCGGCCAGGGCACTACGACGGGTACGAGGCTGGCGAATACGCCCGTGGTCGTGTGCTCGCCGAAGATGTTCATGAACAACCGGAGCGAGAGCGAGAGGATTCGCGCGAACGTGCCGATGATCTCGATGACGAAGAACAGCGGCGCGATGAGGAGCATCGGCCCCATGAAGTGCTTGAGGTAGCCCCCGAGGCCGTGCTCCCGGATGCCCTGCGCATTGAAGTAGAGGAAGGAAATGAGGGCGAGCGCGACCGTCGTCGAGAGCGCGCCCGTCGGAGGCTGGAGGAAGAAGAACAGCCCGAAGAGATTGCCCATGGCGATGAAGACGAACAGCGCGCCGATGATCGGCAGGTAGCCGCGGATGCCCTCGTCCCCGATCGTCTCCGCCACGAGCCCGCGAAGAAACGACACGATCATCTCCAGGAAGTTCTGCACGCCTCCGGGCTTGCGGCGATTGAAGCGGCGCGCCGCCATCGGGAAGAGGACGGCGATCAGGACCGTCAGGAGGAGCGCCATGATCGCGGGATCGGGAATCCAGGCTTCCTTCCCGTCCGGGAAGAAGAAGCGGGCCATGGCGGGCGACAGCCGCTCGACTGGCGGCTCTCCGAGCAGCCGGATCAACAGCGCGTTGATCGGTCCGTAGAGGAACGAGTGATGCTCCTGCACGTGGTCCTACCTCCCCAACCAGAGCTCCGGGATGACTGCGGCGACGACGATGGACAAACCGACGGCCCCCGCGACCGGATCGAAGCCCTTCCACCGCCAAAGAACCAGGCCGAGGAGCATGAAACTGGCGGCTGTGACCAGGAGGAGCGGAGCGAGGGTTCGCCACCTCGCCTTTTCCGTCCGGGTCGCGATCCGTTCGGTCACCTTCTCGAGAACCAGGAAGCTGGAAATTACCACGGCCGCGCATATTGTCAAGGAAGCCCCCGCGCGTCTGCCCAGCGCGAACGCCCCGAGCGCGGCGACCGCTCCCAGGACGATCGCGCGGCGGCGGACGCGCAGAATGATCGCATCCATCTCGCTCATCGGGAGGAGCGCCCGGTCAGCCGGACGAGGTGGAGAAAGGCGGCGACCAGGCCCAGGGCGGCGCCGAGCCAGGAGGGAATCGGGCCCAGATGCAGCGCGCGTCCGATCCACCTCCCGAGGAAGAATCCGGCCAGGGGCGCCAGGAGAAACATCAGGCCAGCGGTCGTCGCCTCCGCGGCCAGACCGTAGCGCGAGGATCCGGGAGAGGGCGCCACTCCGGGTCGATCGTCGGTCCCGCGATCAGTGCGCGAGAACGCAGGTCTTCAGGATCGAAAGGAACGGCTGGGGCATCACGCCGATCCAGAGCGTCCCGACGGCGCAGATCAGAACGACCGCGGTCAGGGCGTAGGAGCTCTGCAGCTTCGTGCCGGCCGCCTCGGAGAAGAACATCGCCGCCGCGATCCGGAAGTAATAGAACAGCGAGACCGCCGACATCGCGACGGCGAGCACGGCGAGCCACGCGTAGCCGGCCTTCATCGCCGCGGCAAACAGGTAGTACTTTCCGATGAAGCCCGCCGTCGGAGGGATGCCCGCGAGCGAGAGAAGGAAGAGCAGCATCGCGATTGCCGCCGGCATGTTCTTCCGAGCGAGGCCGTTGAAGTCGGAGACCGACTCCCCCGCGTATCCCTTGCTCTCGAGCAGGATGACCAGCGTGAACACGCCGAAGTTCATGAACGTGTACGCCAGCAGGTAGATCAGGATCCCCCAGAGTCCCCACTCGGTTCGAAAGCCCAGGACTCCCAGAAGCGCGTACCCCGCGTTGGCGATCGAGGAGTACGCGAGCATCCGCTTGACGTTCGTCTGGAGGAGCGCCGCGACGTTGCCCAGGATCATGGTGGCGGCCGACACCAGCGCGACGATCAGACCCCAGTCGGCGTGGAACCGCGGGAAGGCGACGTAGAAGATGCGGGCCAGGATCCCGTAGGCGGCCACCTTCGGACCCACCGAGAAGAAGGCCGTCACGGGCGTGGGCGAGCCCTCGTAGACGTCCGGCGTCCAGACGTGGAAGGGCACCGCCGCGATCTTGAACAGCAGGCCAGCGAGGATCATGAGGATGCCGAGCATCAGCAGGTTCGAGCGCTCCGCGGACGCCAGGATCTTCGCGAGCTCCGGCAGCCCCATCACGCGCTCGAGCCCGTACACCAGCGACAAACCGTAGAGGAGCACGCCGGAGGAGAACGCGCCGAGGATGAAGTACTTCAGGGCCGCCTCGGTCGACTTGACCTCCGCCTTGAAATACCCGGCGAGGATGTAGGACGAAAGCGCCATGAGCTCCAGGGCCACGTAGATCGAGATGAGGTTGTTCCCCGAGACCATGAACAACATGCCGACGCCCGCGAACAGCAGTAGTGCGTAGAACTCGCCGCCCGGATAGGGGGCGGCGCCCACGAAGCGCACGGAGGCGAGAATCGTCAGGAGAAGCGAGACGAGGATGAGCGCCTTGAAGAACAACGCAAAGTTGTCGACGACGAAGGCACCCCCAAGGATGGGCGTGGCGCGGTCGGGCCGGTTGGCGACGAACACCACGAGGATCCCCGTCACGGCGATCGCCAGCACGGAGAGAAAGCTCAGGAATTCCTCCCGGGCCTTTCCGAACGCGACCGCGAGGGAGAGGATCAGGAGCCCCGCCGCCGTCAGGAAGATCTCGGGCGACAGGAGGATCCAGTCCGAGGCCCGGAACGCGACGCTCATGGGCGCGCGGCGTCTCCGGCCGCCGGGGCCGCGGGCAACCGCGCGGCCATCGCCGGGGCCTCGGCGACAGGTCCTCCGACGGCCTGGACGATCTTCTGTGACGGGCGCCGGATCACGTCGAAGATGGGCCGCGGGTACAGGCCGATCCAGAGCGCGAGGAGGACGAGCGGCGCGAGGGTGAGCTGTTCGCGCAGCGTCATGTCCGGGAGCTTCGCGTTGGCCGGGTTGGTCACCTCGCCGAAGAACAGCCTCTGGTAAAGCCACAGGAGGTACGCCGCACCGAGCACGATCCCCGTGGCCGCACAGAGGGCCCACCAGAAGTTGCGCGCGAAGGCCCCCTGCAGGATGGCGAACTCTCCGATGAAGCCGTTCAGGAGCGGCAGGCCCATCGAGGAGAGGGCCATGATCAGGAAATACGTCGCGTAGATCGGCATCGGCTTCGCGAGCCCGCCGTACTCCGAGATCTGCCGGGTGTGGCGCCGCTCGTAAATCACGCCCACGAGGAGGAAGAGCCCTCCCGTCGAGATGCCGTGGTTCACCATCTGGAGGATCCCGCCCTGGATGCCGGACATGTTCAGCGCGAAGATGCCCAGCATCACGAAGCCGAGGTGCGAGACCGATGAGTAGGCGATGAGACGCTTCATGTCCTTCTGGACGAGGGTCACCATCGCTCCGTAGACGATACCGATGATCGCGAGCGTCACCATCACGCCGGTGACCCGGCTGTTCTGGACCGCGAGGGGGAACATGGGCAGGGAGAAGCGAACGAAGCCGTACGTGCCCATCTTCAGGAGGATCGCCGCGAGGATGACCGAGCCCGCCGTCGGCGCCTCGGTGTGCGCGTCGGGCAGCCAGGTGTGGAACGGGAACATCGGCACCTTGATCGCGAATCCGAAGAAGAACGCGAAGAAGAGCCAGATCTGGAGCTCCGCCGGCATTCCGGCCGCAACCGCGGTCAGCTTCTCGATCGAGAAGGTCGGGGCCGCGCCCATGCCCCTGTACCCGAGGACTCCGGTGGTGTTGTAGAAGTAGAGCGCGATGATTCCGAGCAGCATCAACACCGATCCCGCCAGGGTGTAGAGGAAGAACTTGATCGCCGCGTAGAGGCGCCGGTCGCCCCCCCATACGCCGATCAGGAAGTACATCGGCACCAGCATCACTTCCCAGAAAACGTAGAAGAGGAAGAGGTCGAGGCAGCAGAACGTCCCGATCATGAACGACTGCAGCAGGAGGAGCAGGACGTAGTACTCCTTCTGCCGATCAACGATCGCCGTGTAGGAGCAGACGATCGCGATGACCCCCATCAGGGTCGTCAGCAGGAGGAGCACGAGGGAGATGCCGTCGATCCCGAAGCGGTACTCGACCCCCAGGGAGGGGATCCAGGACGCCCGCTCGACGAATTGGTAGCCGTCTCGCGCGCGGTCGAACGCCCACCACAGCGGGAGCGAGACGGCGAAGTCCACCACCGCCACCAGCGTCGCGAACGCGCGGATCGCCGCGGTCTTCTCCTTCGGGAGAAGGAAGACGATGGCCAGCGCTCCGAGGAGCGGGATGTACGTGACGATGGAGAGGATCGGGAGGTGAGTCAGTTGTTCCATCGGCTCCTCATCGGAAAAGGAGATACACCGCCACGAGGCAGAAGAGGCCCCCGCCCATCATGAGCGCGTAGTTCTGGACGCGCCCCGTCTGGGCCCTGCGGAAGAGCCGGAAGAGGGCGGCAAAAGTGTTTGCCAGCCCGTTGACGAGCCCGTCCACGAAGTACTGGTCGAAGAGCGACGCCATCCAGGACGCGCCGCGGGTCGCGGCGGCCGCCCCGTTGGGGATCAGGTCCACCACCGTCGCGTCGACCTCCCAGAGCGAGCG
>JBBRFL010000023.1:0-54269 GCA_038224325.1 Thermoanaerobaculia bacterium
CGCGCAAGCGCGAGTCCGACCAGCGCATCTTCGACGTCCAGATGATGGGCGGCATCGTCCTGCACGAGGGTGACATCGCCGAGATGAAGACCGGCGAGGGCAAGACTTTCGTCGCCTCGATGCCGCTCTTCCTGAACGCCCTGCGCGGCAACGGCGTCCACCTCGTCACGGTCAACGACTACCTCGCCCGCCGCGACGCCGAGTGGAATCGCCCTGTCTTCGAGCGGCTCGGGATGAGCGTCGGGCACATCGAGAACATGATGGCCTTCGACGACCGGCGCGCCGCCTACGCGGCCGACGTCACCTACGGCACGAACTCCGAGTTCGGCTTCGACTACCTGCGCGACAACATGGCTGTCTCGGGCGAGGGCCTCGTCCAGCGCAGCTACGAGTACGCGATCGTCGACGTGGTCGACTCGATCCTCGTCGACGAGGCGCGCACGCCGCTGATCATCTCCGGCGAGCCCGAGACCGCGGCGGAGCTCTACTACGACTTCGCGCGGATCGCGAAGCAGCTCCGCGGCCACGAGCTGCAGCCCGGCGAGAAGAGCGGTGAGAGCGACGCCGACTACGAGTACGACCCGAAGCACAAGACGGTCTCGCCGCACGAGTCGGCGATCGAGAAGGTCGAGCAGACGCTCGGGATCGAGAACCTCTACGGCGCGAGCAACATGCAGCTCGTCAACCACCTGAGCCAGGCGCTGAAGGCCGAGTCGCTCTTCCACCGCGACGACGACTACGTGATCCAGGACGGCGAGGTGAAGATCGTCGACGAGTTCACCGGCCGGATCATGGAGGGCCGCCGCTGGAGCGAGGGCCTGCACCAGGCCGTCGAGGCGAAGGAGGGCGTCGCGATCCAGGAGGAGCACCTCACCCTCGCGACGATCACGCTGCAGAACTACTTCCGCCTCTACGAGAAGCTCGCTGGCATGACCGGCACCGCGGACACCGAGGCGTCGGAGTTCCACCAGATCTACAAACTCGAGGTCGTCGTCATCCCCACGAACATGCCCATGATCCGGGAGGACAACCAGGACATGGTCTACGGCTCGGAGCGGGAGAAGTACGAGGCCTTGGCCGACGAAATCGTGCAGTTGCGCGAGAAGCGACAGCCTGTCCTGGTCGGCACGGTCTCGATCGAGAAGTCCGAGCGCCTGTCCGAGCTCCTCAAGAAGCGCAAGGTGCCCCACGTGGTCCTGAACGCCAAGTTCCACGAGAAGGAGGCCGAGATCGTGGCGCAGGCCGGGCGCTCGGGCGCCGTCACGATCGCGACCAATATGGCGGGCCGCGGCACCGACATCGTTCTCGGAGGCAATGCCGACGCGGTCGCCTCCCACGAGCTCAAGGAGATCCAGGACCCCGAGGAGTTCCAGCGTCGCCTCGCGATGCTGCAGGAGTCCTGCGTGGTCGACAAGCAGACCGTGCTCGCCGCGGGCGGCCTCCACATCATCGGCACCGAGCGGCACGAGTCTCGCCGCGTCGACAACCAGCTCCGCGGACGCAGCGGCCGGCAGGGCGATCCGGGCTCGTCGCGCTTCTACCTGTCGCTCGAAGACGACCTGATGCGGATCTTCGGTTCCGACCGCCTCCAGAACATCATGCGCAAGCTCGGGATGGAGGAAGGCGTGCCGATCGAGCACGGGATGGTCTCTCGCTCGATCGAGCGGGCCCAGAAACAGGTCGAGGCGCGCAACTTCGAGACTCGCAAGCATCTGCTCGAGTACGACGACGTGATGAATCGTCAGCGCGAGGAGATCTACGGCATGCGTCGGGAGATCCTGCGCGGCGAGCAGGGCCGCGACCAAGTGTTGCAGCTGGCGGAGATGATCCTGGACTACGTCCTCACGCGCCACTTCTCCGAGGACAAGAGCCCCGACGAGTGGGATCTGGCCGCCGGCGACGTGGACCTGCAGGAGTACTTCGGCATCCGGGCCGGCTCGTTCGACTACACCGGAAAGGGCCGGGACCAGATCCGCGAGTCCCTCCTTGCCGCCCTCCACCAGGTCTACGACCGCAAGGAGACGATTCTAGGGCCCCAGATGATGCGGACCCACGAGAAGTTCGTGATGCTCCAGGTCGTCGACCAGCAGTGGAAGGACCATCTCCTCGCCATCGACCACCTCAAGGAGGGCATCGGGCTGCGCGGATACGGCCAGCGCGATCCCTTGATCGAGTACAAGAAGGAGTCCTTCGAGCTCTTCACCCTGATGAAGGAACGTATCGAGGACCAGATCGTTCAGTACCTCTTCAAGCTCCAGCCCGTGGCGCGGGAAAGCGAATCGGAGGCGCCCGAGGCCCACGAGCGGCGCGCGCCCGTGGCGATGCCCTCCCGCCGAGCGCCCGCGAACGTGAACTACTCCTACGGCGCGGCGGCGTCCGGGGGCCAGGACGCGAAAGTCGAGACGGTGCAGCGCAACGCCCCGAAGGTCGGTCGCAACGACCCGTGTCCCTGCGGTTCGGGCAAGAAATACAAGAAGTGCCACGGAGCCGAGGGCGGGCCGGCGCGCGGCGCGGCCGCTCCCGCGGAAGACGGCCTTCCGGTGAGCAAGTAGATGGCGACCCGGCGCAAGCGCCCGGCGGAGCGCGACATTCCGCTCGCCCTGACCTTCGACGACGTGCTGCTACTGCCGGCTCTCTCCGAGGTTCACCCGCGCGACGTCGATCTGGGAACCGACCTGACGAGCCAGATCGGTCTCAACATCCCCGTCATCTCGGCCGCCATGGACACGGTCACCGAATCGCGGCTGGCCATCGCCATGGCGCAGCAGGGCGGCCTCGGCGTGATCCACAAGAACCTCTCGATCGAGGCCCAGGCGGCCGAGGTGGACAAGGTCAAGCGATCCGAGTCCGGGATGATCGTGGATCCGGTCACCTGCCGTCCCGAGCAGACGATCGCCGAGGCGCTCGAGGTGATGTCGCGATACAAGATCTCCGGTGTGCCCGTGGTCGATCAGCGCGGGAAGCTGGTCGGCATTCTGACCAACCGGGACCTGCGGTTCGAGACTCGCCCCGATCGCCCCATCTCCTCCCGCATGACGACCCGCAACCTGATCACCACGCCCGTCGGGACGACGCTCGAGCAGGCCAAGAGGCTCCTCCACAAGTACCGCATCGAGAAGCTCCTGGTCGTCGATCGCGCCGGCAGCCTGAAGGGGCTCATCACCGTCAAGGACATCCAGAAGGCGATCAAGTACCCCAACGCCGCCAAGGACGGACTGGGGCGCCTGCGCGTCGGAGCCGCCATCGGCGTGACCAAGGACGTCCTGGACCGCTCCCGCGAGCTCGTGCGCGCCAAGGTCGACGTGCTGGTGCTCGACTCCTCCCACGGGCACAGCCGGGGAGTTCTCGACGCCCTTCAGCTCGTCCGCAAGCGGTTCCCGTCCACTCCGATCATCGCCGGAAACGTCGCCACCGAAGCCGGCGCGCGCGACCTGGTCCGGCGCGGCGCCGACGCGGTCAAGGTCGGCATCGGTCCCGGCTCGATCTGCACGACCCGCGTGGTGACCGGCGCCGGTGTCCCCCAGGTCCACGCGATCCGGGAGTGCGCCCGGGCGACCCGGGGAACCCGGGTGCCTATCATCGCCGACGGCGGCATCAAGTTCTCGGGCGACATCACGAAGGCCATGGCGGCCGGCGCTCACCTCGTGATGATCGGATCCCTGCTCGCGGGAGCCGAGGAATCCCCGGGCGAGACGATCCTTTACCAGGGACGCACTTTCAAAGCGTACCGGGGCATGGGCTCGCTCGGCGCGATGAAGGCGGGCTCCTCGGATCGGTACTTTCAGGAGTCCATGGAGGCGGAGGCCTCGGTAAACGGAGGTTCGCTCTCCAAGCTCGTCCCGGAGGGAATCGAGGGGATGGTCCCCTACAAGGGCAGCGTCGAGGCGCTCATCGCCCAGCTCACGGGCGGCGTGCGCAGCGGAATGGGGCTGGCGGGTTGCCGCACCATCGACGAGCTGCGCACCAAGGCGCGGCTCATCCGGATCACGGCCGCGGGCCTTCGGGAGTCCCACGCGCACGACGTGATCATCACCAAGGAGGCGCCGAACTACCGGCGGGAGGAAGTCTGACGATGTTAAGGCTTAGATGTTAGATTTCAATCGAAAATCCAAAACCTAAGATAAGGATCACCGTTTCCTCTTCTTTTCCTTCTCCGCCGCGTCCTTCGCCCACTTCTCCTGCCGGAGCTTGAGGACGGTTTCGAGGCGCCGCGAAAGCTCGGCCTCGTCGCCCGATCCCCTCGGCCGGTAGTAACGCCTCCCGCGCAGGCTGTCCGGCAGGCACTCGATCCCGCCGACACCCTCCGGCTCCGCGTGCGCGTATCGGTAGCCGCGCCCATAGCCGACCTCCTGCATCAGTCGGGTCACGGCGTTGCGGATGACCTGCGGAACGGGCTCGGCCGGTTTCTCGGCGACGTCGTGCTTGGCCTCGTTCTCCGCCTCGTACAGCGCGTTGGACTTCGGGGCGAGCGCGCAATACACGGCCGCCTCGACGAGCGCCAGCGAGCCCTCCGGCATTCCCAGGAAGTCGAACGCGTCCTTGGCGTCGAGGGCCACGCGCAACGCGCGGGGATCCGCGAGACCGACGTCCTCCGAGGCGAACCGGACGATGCGGCGCGCGATGTAGAGCGGATCCTCTCCCGCCTCGAGCATCCGGACCAGCCAGTAGATCGTGGCGTCCGGATCGGATTCCCGCATGGACTTGTGAAGGGCCGAGATCAGGTTGTAGTGCTCCTCGCCCGCCTTGTCGTAGAGCAGGACCTTGCGCTGGAGAAGATCCCGCAAGCGCCCGACGTCAATGGTCTTCACCTTGGCGGCCTCCGCGTCGGCCGCCGCGGCCTCGAGAAGGTTCAGGGCGCGTCGCGCATCGCCTCCCGATGCCTGCCCGATGAAGGACAGGGCCTGATCGTCCAGGCGAAAGTTCCGCGCCCCGAGTCCCCTCGCGCTGTCGCCGAGCGCGCGCTCCACAATTCGCGCTATCGCCTCGGGCGTCAGGGGCTCCAACACGACGACCTTGCAGCGGGACAGCAGGGCGCCGTTTAACTCGAAGGACGGATTCTCGGTCGTCGCCCCGACCAGCACGATGTCGCCGGACTCCGCATAGGGCAGGAACACGTCCTGCTGCGACCGATTGAAGCGATGGATCTCGTCCAGGAAGAGGATGGTCCGCTTTCCGTGCCGGGCGCGCATCGTCCGGGCCTGGTCCAACACCTCGCGCATCTCCTTGACGCCCGTCGCGACGGCGGAATAGGACAGGAAGAGCGAGGACGTCTGGGAGGCGATCAGGCGCGCGAGCGTCGTCTTGCCGACGCCGGGAGGGCCCCACAGGATGAGCGAGGGCACCCGATCCTCCGCGATCGCCCTGCGCAGGAAGCCGTTGGCCCCGACGACCGCCTCGGGACCCTCGATCTCGTCGAGCGACCGGGGCCGCATGCGGTCCGCCAGCGGGGTGGCGGGGGCGAATTCACCCTCCGGAACCTTCGCGCCCGGCTCGTCCTCGAACAGGCCGCCCTTCATCGGGCCTCCAGCGCCTTCCGGCAGGCCTCGGAGCAGACGGGAACGGTTTCGGATCCGCGCCGCACCGGGAGGGCCAGGCGGCGGTCAACCCAGGTTCCGCACACGGGATCGCGCACCATCTCCCCCTCGAGCCGGGCTTCCGGGCGAGCCGGCCCCGACGGGCGGCGAAGGAAGGCGGCGAGGAAGATCCGCAGGCCGCGGAGCACCGTTAGAAAGAGGAAGACCAGGATGACGACCAGAACCAGGCGCAGCATCATCCGCTCGCGCGCAGGCTGGAGATCTGCGCCTGGATCCGTTCGAGTTGCGGGACCTCCGGGAAGCGCTTCTTGAGCTCGTCGAAGGCGCGCTGCGCGGCGACGGCGTTCTTTCGATCGTACGCCTCGACGAGGACCCAGTTCAGGAGCGACTGCCAGTGGTCGGGATCGTGCTCCCGCGCCTTCTGGAAATACGACACCGCGAGCTCGAACTCTCCGCGGTTGCGGTGCGCGGCGCCCAGATCGGACAGGAGATTCGGATTCCCGGGTGCCTTGCGCCGCGCCTTCTCGTAGAGCGGGATCGCGCGGTCCCAGTCCCCCCGATCGTAGTACGCGTTGCCCAAGTCCATCAGGAGCGCGGGGTTCTCGGGATCGCGGTCGACGGCCCGCCGGAGATCGGCGATCCGATCCCCTTCCTTCGATGCCGCCGCTTCGTGAGCGGGCGCCGGGCGGCCGCCGCCCGCGGCGAAGTATCCGGCCGCGAACCCGATCAGCCCGCCGACGAGGAGAACGACCGCGGACTGCGCCGAGAAGGCTTTGCGGCGAGGCTCTTCCATGGTGTCGGCATTCTCTCAGAAACGAAACGGGGCGGCTCTCGCCGCCCCGCAGGACTCCAAAACGCTTCCGCTCAGTGGGACTGGGCGCGACTCTGAGCCGAGCGCGCCAGGGCCTTGTCCACCTGCCGCTCCACTTCCTTCTCGTCGAGACCGTTGATCACGGCGATCTCCGAGACGATCAGGTACTTCGCGCGCTCGTACATCTTCTTCTCGCGGAAGGAGAGGGTCTTTCGGGACGAGATGAAGTTGAGCGTCTTGAGGACGTCGGCGATCTCGAAGAGCTCGCCGGACTTCATCTTGTCCAGGTTCTGCTTGTACCGGCCTTTCCAGTCGCCCGTGGCCGAGAAGCGGCCGTCTCCGAGCGTCTTCATGAGACCGGTGATGTCCTTGCGCTGGGTCAGGCGACGCAGCCCGATCAGCGTCGTGTTGCCCACGGGAACCATGACCCGGGAATTGTTGGACAGGAGACGGAGATGATAGAAGCTTCGCGGTGCGACAGGTTCGGTCTGAAAACCCTCGCCGATTTTTTCGACTACCGACACCCCGTGGTTCGGATAGACGATCTTCTCACCCACCTTAAATGCCACACAGTCCTCCTCGAATATCAAAAAGGGCCAGCCGGTAGACGCTGTGCCGGGAACCGCGGATTATAGGGAAAAATGAGCTAAAAGACAAACGCCGAGGGACTCGAGGCGGACTGGAAGTTATGCTGTTGCAGCAACTTAAAGAAACAATGTGCGGAGGATCACAACAAGGCCCTCCGTGCGTAAATCCGCTGTACTCCGTGCTTTACGACCTTCGCGCTCGGCCGTCGGATGGCGCATTTCTTAGTCGTTTTGTCTCGGGGACGAACATGGAACCGGAGGTTGGAATTTTGACATCCCGGTCGGCGGCAATCGGCATTGCACAGAAGCTCCGTTGGCATTCGATCCCCGGCGATCGAATCCACCTGCTTCTCCCGTCCGGTCCCCACGCGGAAGACGCGATGCCTATTGACGACACCGAGCAGCCGGGGGTCGGACAGGCGGTCGGCGGAGCCGTCGGGTGGGCCTCGGCGGAGCTCAGCCTGGGGGCGGGTCGTCGAGAGTCTCCTGGTGCCCGGCGTGTGGGGGCGGTCACGGCGGTCGGACTGGCGGCGCGGCCCTGTTCGGCGCGGAGGCATCGTACGGGGAGAGGCTCTGGGCGGTGCGCTCGAGGAGAAGACCCGCGAGGGCTTGCCGCGGCACGAGGCCTACCTCTATCAGGATGCGTTGTCGCATGGGCGCTCGATCGTCTTCGTCGTTCCGGAGACAGGAGACAGAGGACGAGGCGAAACTGGCTCGCCCGATCCTGGTGGAGTCCGGGGCGGAGTCGCTGGACGCGACGCGTGGTGGGTGGGAATCCGGGACGTCGAGAAGGCGCACTACGGCAGAGGGGACCGCTTCGAGTCGGCGGAGGCGGCATACCGTCGAGGATTCGTGGCCGCATTGCATCCGGAGGCGCGGGGCACCGCCGATTCCTCCCACATCGATGCATCGCTCCACCGTCCGGACGCGGCCGACGAATCCGAAGACTTTCGCCGCGGATACGAGCGGGGGCTGCGGTACGCCGCGAAGGTGTGGGAAAGAAGCCCGACCCGCGAAGGATCGATCGAAGAGGGCCCCGTCGTCCGCTTCCTAGGCCCCCAGGGCGGCCCGTCGAATCCTCGGCGCGCGCGACACTCGCGCGAAGAATGCCTCCACCCGCGCCAGACCCTCCAGAGTGCGATCGACGTCGTAGCCGAATCCGATGCGTATGTACCGGCCCATCCCGAAGTGCGCCCCCGGAGTGATGAGAACGGATTCCTCGAGCCGGAGGCGGTCGAACAGGGCCACGGATCCGATCGGGAACCGATACTTGACCAGGGCGATCGCGCCGGCGACCGGCGGGATGTAGTCGAAGAGCGGAATGTTGGATCGGATCCAGGCCTCGACTCGGGGCAGGTGCGCTCGGATGAGACGACGTGTTCGGGCCAGGATCTCGTCGCGCCGCCCGGGCTCGAGCGCGATGCGGGCCAGGCGGTCCGAGAGCATCGACGGCGTCAGCGTCGTGTAGTCCTGGTACGACCAGAGCCTCGCGACGGTCCGGGCGGGACCGGCGATCCATCCGATCCGGAGACCGGGGAGCCCGAACGCCTTGGAGAGCCCCGAGGTGACGAGGACCTTCGGGTACCGGCCCCAGAACGAGGGCGACAAGGCATCTCCCGCGACCTCCGCGCCCCGATACACCTCGTCGGACACGATCCAGGCCCCGAAGCGCCGCGCCGAACGAACGACCTCGTCCATCTCGTCTTCGTCGAGGACCGCGCCGGTCGGGTTGTTGGGATTGGTCACCAGGATCAGCCGGGTTTTCTTCGTGACGGCACGTCGGAGGCTCTCGACGTCGAGCGCCCAGCGCCGGATGGACCCTCGTGTCTCCTTCAGGCGGAACGTATCCGCCCGCCCTCCGTATGCGCGGGCGAGCCCGCGGGCCTGGAGGTAGTTGGGAAGCATGACGGCGGCGCGATCGCCGGGCTCCAGCAGGCCCCACAGCGTCGTGTAGTTCGCCTCGGACGTGCCGGTGGTCGCCAGAATGTTTTCGGGTCCCGCGCCGGGATAGAGCAGCGCGATTCTCCGGCGCAGCAGCTCGGAGCCGTTCGACTCCGGATACTTCAACGGCTGTTGGAGCAGGCCGGCTCGGCCCTTCGCGTCGGGGACGAGCTCGTCCAGACGCAGGGGCCGCACCCCGCTTTCCGAGAGGTTGTAGCGGACTGTTTCTTCGTACAGACACTGGGTTCGTTCCATGTCGAACCGGTCGATGCGCATCGAGCTCCTCGAGCGCGCGATCGTAGCAGGCGGCCGGCGGGGCCGTGGGCGGACCGGACCAGCCGGGAAATCCTTATGTGACCGGAAGTTCGGCGCGCGCTTCGACGGCCCGCGAGGTCGTCGGAAGTTGGCACACGGAGTGCGTAAAATAGGGTTCATGGAAGGCGCTGGAGCCCGCCAGACCCGGGAGCGGGACGAGGCCTCGGCGCGTGTCGAGTCGGCCGGATTCTTGACGCCTGTGCAGGAATCCGCCTGGACGAGCCGGACGTCGGAACGCCGCGAGGGATGGGATGTCGTCCAATTAATCGGAACCCTCCCGGAGGAGGTGGATTCCGATCGGCTCGTGGACGCCTGGCAGGGCGTCGTCGACCGACACCCGGGGCTTCGGACGGCGCTTCATCTCGACGGCGGAGAACCCGTACCGGCCGTCCTTCGCGACGTGGCCGCCGAATTCGAAGAGGTCGACTGGACGGACCGGCCGCAATCCGATCGGGCCGCGCTCCTCGAAAAATGGCTGCAGGCGGATCGGACGCGCGGGTTCGACCTCGGCCGGGCGCCGCTCGTGAGGCTCTGCCTGTTCCGCTTCTCGGCCCGCGACAACCGGCTGGTATGGACCTACCATCGCATGTTGCTCGACCTGCGCTCCGCCTCCGAGATGGTGCGCGAAGTCCTTGGGCGGGCGCCGGAGCCGGATGGGCGTGCGGGGGCGGTCCGCTCCGGCCCGCCATCCGTTGCGGGCCTCGCGCCCGCGGATCCCACGCGAGCGCAGGAGTACTGGCGGGAGGCGCTCGCGGGCTTCCAGGCGCCCACCCCTCTCGGGATCGAGCGGAATCCCGACGCGATCTCGACGCTTCCCCGCACCTGGGGCGAACACACGACGTCGATTCCCCGCCAGACGCACCAGGCGCTCGACGGGCTGGCGGAGAAGGAGGGCGCGTCGCTGGCGGCGATTCTCCGCGGAACCTGGGCCCTGCTGCTGCACCGCTACACCGGGAAGGCCGACGTCCTCATCGGCGTGCGCGCCCCGATCGAAGCGAAGGCTTCCGGTTCGGAATTCGAACCGCTGGGAAATCGCGACAACACGTTGCCCGTGCGCGCCGGAATCGACGAGTCCCGCTCGGTGGCCGCCTGGCTGCGCGGACTCCGGGAGCAGGCCGATTCCGCCCTGCCCTTTGCGGCGCTCCCTCTTCCCCGGATCCGTCGCGTGAGCGAGGTCCCGGCGGGAACTCCCCTCTTTCGCGCCCTCCTCGTTCTCGAGGGCCCCCGTCTCAACACCCGCCTGCGGGAACTGGGGCCCGAGTGGCAGTCGCGCGACTTTCAGATTCTTGAACGGACCGGATGCTCCGTCGTCGTGTACTGCCACCTCGAGCCGGAGCCCGCGCTGAGAATCGTCTACGACCGGGGTCGGATCGAGGGAGACGCGGCGGCTCGCATGCTCGGCCACTTCGCCCAGCTCCTCGCGGGAATCGCGGCGATGCCCCAGGCGCCGCTCGCCGCGCTTCCCCTGATGTCCGACGCCGAGGTCGCGGAGCTTCGATCCTGGAACGACACGCGCGCCGAGGTGCCGCACGCTCGGGTGACCGAGCTGTTCGCCTCCCAGGCTTCGCAGACGCCCGAACGGATCGCAGTCGCCTACGGGGACGCGCGGTGGACCTATCGGGAGCTCGACGATCGCTCCAATCGGATCGCCCGGTACCTCCAGCGAAGAGGCGTCGCCCCCGGAGAGCGCGTCGGGCTCCTCGTCGAGCCCTGCCTCGAGATGATGGCGGGACTCCTGGGGATCCTCAAGGCCGGCGCGACGTACGTTCCGCTCGACCCAACGTATCCGCGCGAGCGCCTCGAGTTCATGATCGCGGATGCGTCGCTCTCGACCCTGCTGACCCTTCAACGGCTTCTTCCCCTGATGCCCGCGCCCTCGTCGACACGGGTGTGCCTGGACTCCGACTGGCCCGCGATCTCGGCTGAGGATTCCCGTCCGCCGGCGGTCTCGTTCGGCGGCGACTCCGACGCCTATGTCATCTATACCTCCGGCTCGACCGGGAAGCCGAAGGGCGTCCGCGTCCCGCACTCGGCGCTCGCGAATCTACTCTGGTCCGCGCGAACGATCCCGGGCCTGGGCCCCGATGACGTCCTCCTGGCCGTCGCGACGATCTCCTTCGACATCGCTGCGCTCGAGCTCTTCCTTCCGCTGATTACCGGAGCTCGCGTGAACCTGATCGACCGCCGGGTCGTGACGGACACCCGGGCGCTGGCGGAAGCGATCGCGGAGATTCGACCCACCGTGATGCAGGCGACGCCCTCCCTCTGGCGAATGCTGCTGGAGGCTGGCTGGCCGGGAGATCCGGGCATCCGGGCGATCTGCGGCGGAGAGGCGCTCAGCCGGGACCTCGCGGATCGGCTTCTTGCCCGATGCGCGTCGCTCTGGAACGGGTACGGCCCCACGGAGGCGACGATCTACGCGACCTTTTCCCGAGTGGAGGCCGGGCGCGGAATCGTCTCGATCGGGCGGCCGGTTGCGAACACAACGGCCCACGTCCTGGATCCCCAGCGCCGTGCGCTGCCGGTCGGCATTCCCGGAGAGCTCGCGCTCGGCGGCGCCGGGATCGCCCGCGGCTACTGGAATCGGCCGGAGCTGACGGCCCGCAAATTCATTCGGGATCCGTTCTCCGAGCATCCGAACGGCCGCCTGTACCGCACCGGTGACATCGCGCGATACCTGCCCGACGGCTCCCTCGAGTACCTCGGCCGCCTGGATCATCAGGTGAAGATCCGCGGATTCCGAATCGAGCTCGCCGAAATCGAGCTTGCCCTGGCGCGGCATCCCGGGGTGGAGCAGGGCGTGGTCGTCGTACGCGACGAAGGACAGGACGAGCGCCGTCTCGTCGCCTACATCCAGGTCGACCCCCTGAGAATTCCCCCAATGGAGGAGCTGAGGAGCTTTCTTGCGCGGTCGCTTCCCGACTTCATGATTCCCTCCGCGTTCGTGGTCGTCGAGCGATTCCCGCTCACCCCCAACGGGAAGGTCGATCGGCATGCGCTGCCCGCTCCCGGCGAGGACCGCCGGGGAATGGCCACCGAGCTCGCGACTCCCGTCCATGAGTCCGAGCACCTGCTGGTCCCGATCTGGGAGGCCGTGCTCCGGGTGCGGCCCATCGGCATCCACGACAACTTCTTCGACCTCGGCGGAGACTCGCTCCTGGCGCTGCGCCTGTTCACTCGAATCGAAAGGCTGACGGGCAAGAGGCTGCCGTTGGCGACGCTGCTGCGCGCGCCCACGGTCGCCACCCTCGCGCCGCTGCTCGCGGGAACGGGCGAAGTCTCGTGGCGATCCCTCGTGGCGATCCAGCCGGCGGGCGATCGCCCTCCGCTGTTCTGCGTGCCCGGCGTCGGGGGCAACGCGGTCGGCTACCACGCCCTCGCCCATCACCTGGGGACCGATCAACCCGTGTACGGCCTCCAGGCCCGGGGCCTCGACGGGCGTACCGCCCCGTTCTTCCGGGTGGAGGACATGGCGACTCACTACGTGGGGGAGATCCGAGCCGCGGGCTTCCGGGGCCCGTACCACCTCGCCGGCGCGTCCTTCGGGGGCCTCGTCGCCTTCGAGATGGCCCGCCAGCTCGCCGCCGCCGGGGAAGAGCTCGGATCCGTTTCGTTGTTCGACGCCTCCGCGCCCGGATACCCGGCCTCCCATTTCGGGATCCCCGGAGGGCTTCCCGCGCTCCACGGATACCGCGAGCGACTCCGATTCCACTTTCGCCGATTCGTTCTCGAGCCTGGACGCATCAATCACGTCCGGAGAACCACACGGACCCTCGGGCGGCGCACGCGGAGCCGTCTCTGGCAACTCGCGTTCCGGGCCTACGAGCGATCGACGAGCCGTCTGCCGTCTTATTTCCGGAGGGTCGAGGAAGCCGGGTACCTCGCCGGCTCCCGCTACGCGCCCTCTCCCGCCCGGGTCTCGGTCCAGCTCTTCCGGGCGCGTGTGCGGGCCGTCGACGATCCCGGGTATCCCTCCATGGGATGGGACACGCTCGCGGGCGGCGGAGTTCAGGTGATAGCCGTCCCCGGAGACCACCTGTCGCTGCTCGGCGAGCCGCAGGTTCAGGTGGTGGCCCGGGAGCTTCGCCGGGTCCTCGACGAGGCCGCTGGCCGGCGCAATCGGCCTTCGGGTTCGGCCCCATGACACCGGAGCTGGAGCTCTGGCGCGCGCGCCTGCCGGAGGGGAGCGGGGAAACGCTGGGTCTTGAGGATCTCCTCTCTCCCGCCGAGCGCGCCCGCTCGGAACGGTTTCGCTTCGCTCACGACCGCAGCGTTTCGTCGTCGCCTACGGCTATCTCCGTAAGCTCCTGAGGCGCCCCCTCGGCAAGCCCCGACTGGACGCGAGCGGCGACGCCGCGGGAATCGAGTTCTGAGCCATTCCGGGAACGCGATCGTCTACGCGATCGCCCTCGGGCGGCCGGTCGGAATCGACGTCGAGAGGATCGATCCCGTCGCGGAGGACGACGAGCGGTTGTCCGGCCTGTGGCTAACGAAGGCCGAGCTCGCCGAGATGGCGCGGGGGCCCGCGCCGACGACCGCACTCGCGCGTTCTATCGCGCCTGGACCCGCAAGGAGGCGTATCTCAAGGGACGGGGAGAGGGCCTGTCGTTCCCGCCACACCGCGTCTCCGCGACGATCGATTCCGACTTTGCCGGCGAGGCGCACCCATGGACCGTTCGCGAGTTCGACGTCGGGCCCGGGTACGCCGCCGCGGTCGCGGTCGAGGGACCCGCAGATCCCCCCATCGCGTGCCGCTCCTGGCCCCTAGGCTACGGCCACTGAAGCCCGAGCGCCTTGGCGAAGAAGATCGCCATCTCCCGCCGCGTCACGTTGCGGTCGGGGCAGTAGACCGGAGGAGGGAACGGAGGATTGCTCGTGCAGCCGACCGTGATCCCCGCGCCCGCGAACGCCTCGACGAATTGAAATCCGAAGTCGGACGTCGGGACGTCGTTGAAGGTCGCCGTCAGCGGGCCCGGGCTCACCTGCAGCTGGTAACCAACGGCCATTCCCGCGAGCCCGACGGTCTTGCCCACCGGCTGCGCATCGAGGAATCCGATGAGCCAGATGTGTTTGGTGTGGTTGTCCGCGACCATATTGAGAGACGTCAGGTCTCCGCTGACCACGGTCTGGCATCCCGTGCCCGCGGTCATCAGGAAGGGGTTGAGGGTCGCGGTCGTGTTGCCGAGGGCATCGGTCTGGACGATAGTCCCCTGAACGAATCCTCCCGCGCCGCCCGTGTTGTCGCAGGCGTTGAGCTCCAGAGACTTCACGATCGCGCCGGAAGGGATTCGAATCGGGGCCGCGAAATAGGAGCTGTCGGCACCAGCGATGCGGAGGATCTGACCCGAGTTCACGGCCGTCGTCGTGTAGCTCAGACCGGACACCGACGGGAAGAAGACAGCCCCGGGAACCTGCTCATAACTGAGACTCGTGGTTCCGTAGGTGTCCTGGGCGGGCACAGAGAAGGCGAAGAGCGGCATGAAGGCCACCGCCAGGACGAGAGCGCGAAGCGGGACACGGACGTGGGGCATGAGAATCCTCCTTTTCGGCACGGCGATCGTATAACGACGAACCGTCGGGAACGGCGCGCGATTGGATTTTCGCTCACGCGGAACTCCCGCGGCGCCATCGGCTCGACCTGCGAGATCGGCCTTGGCTCGTCGCGGATCGAGGAGATCAGGGACGCATGGCGAGCTCTCGAAAGCCTCTCGGACCGTTGCAGCTTCGTGAAGGATCGCGCCCAGGGAGAAGATGTCGCTGCGCCCATCGGTTTCTTTTCCTTCGAGCTGCTCGGGCCCATGCACTGGATCGTGCCGAGGCTATGCCCTCCTGCGCCAGGGCCTGCTGCGTCGGCATCACGGTGAGGTCATCCGAGGGCCCCCGATCCATGGCCTTGCCAAGAACGAAGTCGAGCAACTTCGCCCCCGACTTCGTCAGCATCGCGTGCCGGGCTTGAGATCTCGATGAACGACTCCCTCCCGGTGCGCCTGGTCCGGCGCCTACGCGATCTCGATGCCGTAACGCAGCGTCTGCTCGAGCGGCAACGGTCCCTTCTTAAGGCGATCCGCGAGCGTTTCGCCCTCGAGAAACTCCATCACCAGGTATTCGGTATCGCCCTCGCGCCCGACGTCGTAGAGCGCGCAAATGTGCGGATGCGACAGCTTCGAGACGGTCTTCGCCTCCCGTTCGAAACGCTGCCGCACCCGGGGCGATGACGCAATCTGCGCGCGTAGCACCTTCACCGCCACCGTCCGGTCGAGCCGCGTGTCCCGCGCCCGGGACACCTCTCCCATCCCGCCCGCGTCAATCGGCGCAAGGATCTCGTAGGGACCGAGGCGAGGGCCGGCTCAGAGTGTTATCGGTTCACCGCTGCGCGGATTCTACGACTCGAGGATTGGAACTTCGGGCTATCATCCGCAACCGTCGCCGGAGTGGCGGAATGGCAGACGCAGGGGACTCAAAATCCCCCGCTCGCAAGGGCATGTCGGTTCGAATCCGACCTCCGGCACTTCGAGCGCGCCGGACGGACGGCTAGCAGCTAGCGGCCCTCCAAGCCGTATTCCTTGATCTTGTTGTAGATCGTCTTGAGCGAGAGCTTGAGCAGCTCCGCGGTCTTCCGCTTGTTTCCCCGCGCGAACTCGAGTGTCTTGGAGATCAGGCGGCGCTCGACGTCGGCCAGCGAATCGCCGACGGCGATCCGCACGACGGGAGCCTTCCGGCGCCGCGTGCGGGTGCGCGGAAGAGCCCGGCCCAGGACGGACCGCACGACGGTCGGTCCGATCATGGACTCCGACAGGAGCGCGGCGCGGCGCACGACCTCCTTGAGCTCGTGGGTGTTGCCCGGCCAGTCGTGCGCCTGGAGCGCATCGGCGGCGTCCGGATCGAGCGACAGCGCGGGGTCCAGGTCGTTGAGGAACCGCCGCGCCAGCACGGCGACGTCGCCCTCCCGCTCCCGGAGCGGCGGAAGGTGCACGGTGTTCTCGGCCAGCGCCTCGTAGAGGGCGCGCGCCATCCGCCCGGCCTCGACGGAGTCTCGCGGATCCTCGTCGATCGAGGCGATGAGGCGGGTCCGGCGCGGGCCACGCACGTGGGACAGCAACATTTCCTGGAAGCCGATGGACGTGGCCTCGACGTTCGAGAGGAACAGAGTGCCCGGGCCCGTCTGCCGCGTCGCGAGATCGAGCGACTCGCCCTCGGAGATGTACGCGAACCGCTCCGCCCCGCGCGCGGAGAGCCGATGGAGGGCCAGAGCGGCTTCGTCCTTTTCCGTCCCGCACTCCCCCGTCAGGAGCACGGGCCCCGGCGCGTGGGCGGCCCGCTCGAGCCCGGCGAGCGCCGAAACCCAGCGGCTCGAGCGGCCCGGCAGCGCGTCCCGAAGCTCGGCGCGGGCCAGCCGCACCCGCGTCCGCTCGGCGGCTTCCTCCCGCTCGCGCAGAACGGACGCCGACGCCACGATCTGCGCCACGCGCTCTCCGGAGATCGGGCGCCACAGGAAGTCCCGGACGCCGCGGGAGAGGGCGCCGACGGCGCCGTCCAGCAACGGAGCATCCACCAGAACGAAGGTCGCACGGCGGGGGTCGCCATCCCGGGCGCGCGAGAGAAAAGCCTCCGGGTCCCCGTCGGGGGCGTCGAGGGACACGACGATGATCTCGGGAGCGAAATCCGAGAGCGCCCGCTCCGCCTCCGCCAGCCCCGAAAAACCGCGGGTCGGACAGCCGGCCGCGACGAAGGCAAGACGCAGCGCGTCTCGGGAGTCCGGGTTACAGTCGACTATCAGGGCTTTCATACCGAGGCACCGATTCTAGCAGGTGCGAACGCTCGCGAGCGGATCACGTCCGCGGTGGAAGCCCCAGGGAAGGCCACAGCGCGTCGATCCGGCGTTTCACGGCCTCGGACATGACGATCGGGTCGGGCCACGGCCGGAGGAAGCCCTCCTCCCGCCACTTGCGCGTCGCGTCGATGCCGATCTTGCTGCCGTAGCACGGAAGACGCGAGGCGAAGTCGAGCTCGTCGACGGGGCCGTGGACGATCTCGATGTCGCGCTCCGGATCGATCGCGGTCAGCGCTCTCCACAGGAGCTCCGGGCCGCCGCGCACGTCGACGCCGGCGTCCACCACGACGATCGTCTTCGTAAACATCATCTGGCCGGTGCCCCAGATCGCGTGCATGGTCTTGCGGGCGTGTCCCGGGTAGCGCTTGTCGATGGCGACGATCATGAGATTGTGGAAGATCCCGTGGACGGGCAGGTGCATGTCCACGATCTCCGGGATCGTCTTGCGCACGAGCGGCAAGAAGAGGCGCTCGACCGCCTCGCCGAGGAATCCGTCCTCCATGGGCGGCCGCCCGACGATCGTGGTCATATAGACAGGTCTTGCCCGCCGCGTCAGGGCCGTAACGTGGAAGACCGGAAAGTCGTCCTCGAGCGAGTAGAAGCCCGTGTGGTCTCCGAAGGGGCCCTCCCGTCGGCGCTCCTTCGGGTCTACGTAGCCCTCGAGCACGATCTCGGCCTCCGCGGGAACGAGAAGGTCCACGGTCTTCGCGGCGACGAGGGGAACCGCCGATCCGCGCAGGAACCCGGCGAAGAGGAGCTCGGAGACCCCCGGCGGCAGCGGAGCGAGGGCCGAGAAGACCGTCGCCGGGTCGCATCCGATCGCGACAGCGACCTCCATGCGGCTCCCGTCGCGCTCGTAGCCCCTCGCCTGCCCGGCGCCGTCCTTGTGCTTCTGCCAGTGCATGCCTGTCGTGTTGCGGTCGTAGACCTGCATCCGATACATACCGACGTTCGTCCCTCCCGTCGCGGAATCCCGGGTGATGACGAGCGGAAACGTGATGAACGGTCCCGCGTCCTCCGGCCAGCACGTGAGGATCGGCAGCTGGCGCAGATCGACCGCGTCGCCCGTGGCGACCACGTCCTGGCAGGGGCCGCCGCGGACGGTCCTTGGAAAGACGGAGGCGAGCTCGGTCACCTTCGGGATCGCCCTCAGCTTTCCCAGGATTCCCTCGGGCGGTTTCGGGTCCAGGAAGAACTCGAGCCGGGAGTTCCACTCGTCCCATGATTCGATCTGCAGGGCGCGGAGCATGCGCCGGCGGGAACCGAAGGCGTTGATCGCGACCGGCATCTCCGAGCCCTCGACGTTCTCGAAGAGGAGGGCGGGGCCGCCGGCCTTCACGCACCGGTCGGCGATCTCCGAGATCTCCCATCGGGGAGACACCCGCTCCCGGATGCGGACGAGATCGCCGTCCGCCTCGAGCGCCCGCAGGAACTCGCCGAGATTGTCGTAGGCCACGCGGTTACCTTATCGCTTATCGCGCCCTCGTCGCCGGCCGCCGCTTGCGCGCGGGCATGCGGGAACGTTGGACGGGCACCTCCGCCTCGATGCGGCCGACGTCGAGGCCCCTCGCGTTGCGAATCGCCGGCTGCACGTAGGACCGGAGCGCCCGTCGCGCGGCGTCGGGGAGCGCGCCGAGACGTCCGAGGAGATCGAGGGTGATCGTGTCGCGGGCGCGGGCGGAACCGTCCTCGATCTTGAATGCGACGCCGGATGCGGGAGCGCTCGCCTTTCGTCCGCGAAAGGCCAGGGCGTACACGCCCTCGGCGCCCTCCTTGCCGATCCAGCGCCCGCGCCCGGACCTGAGAAAGTCCGTGGTGAAGCGCCCGGAGCCCGCGACCATCTCGGGCCGTCGCGCCATGGCGGTGACGATCCGCGCTCTCGCCTCCGCGGCCCCGCGATCCTCTCCCGCGACGCGGCGCGAGAGCAGTCGCGCGTAGGCTGTCGCCAGCGCGGAGAGCGGCAGGCGGAAGACGGGCGCATTGCATCCGTCGACGGCCACGGTGATGTCCAACTCGGAGACTCCGGCGTAGAGCGCGAGGAGGGAATGGATCGTCCGCTGGAGAGGATGGCCCGCGTCGGTGTATCCAACGTGGGGCCAGCCGAGCAGGCGGCACGCGAGGAGCATCCCGGCGTGCTTACCCGAGCAGTTGTTGTGGAGCGCGTTGGGCGCCTCGCCCGCCCGGATCAGCGCGCGGGCGGAGGCGTCGTGCATCGGCATGTGGGCGCCGCACTCGAGGTCCTCCACGCGGAAGCCGCCCTTCCGCAGCAGCGCGGCGCCCGCGCGCGTGTGGCGCGGCTCCCCTCCGTGAGACGCGCAGAGGAGCGCTATCTCGGGATCCGTGAGCCCGAACCGCCTCGCGCCCCCCGCCAGAAGAAGCGGCATCGCCTGGAACGGCTTGGCGGCGGAGCGCGCGAAGACGGGTGCCGAGTCGTCGCCACAGGACGCGATCCGGGCTCCGTTCTCGTCTACGACCGCGACCGATCCGCGGTGGGCCGATTCGACGCGGCTTCCGCGGAACACCCGCGCCAGAATCGGGGGGGCCTTTGCCATGCCGGGCCATTATCCCCGCGGTCGCCGGTCGCTCGGATCGGTTATCCTGAAGAGCCAATGCAACGGAATAATCCCCCGATGCGGACCGTTCGTTGAGCAGGATGCGAACGACTCTATTCACCCTCGCGCTGGGCTTGGCCTCCGCGTCCGCGCTCGCTCAACCGACTCCTCCCCCGCTGCTGTTCCCCGACCTCGAATTCATCGGGCACGAGGGCGGCAGCGTCCGTCTCTCGGAGTTGAAGGGCAACGTGGTGCTCGTCAACGTCTGGGCCACGTGGTGCGGGCCTTGCAAGCTGGAGCTTCCCGTGGTTCAGAGGATGTACGACAGCTACAGCGACCGGAACTTCGTCGTCGTGGCCGTCAACGTGGACGCCGACCGGAAGCGGGTCAGCCCGTTCATGAAGCAATTCAACATTTCGGTTCCGGTCTACTACGCCTCCCCGGAGGACGCCGGTCCGCTGACGGCGCGGGGCATTCCCTCGACCTTTCTCCTGGCGACCGACCGCACGGTGCTCGACTCTCAGGTCGGATATGCGCCGAACGTCGAGGACCGGTGGAAGAAGATCCTGGAGAAGCATTTGCGGTCCCGCAAGTAAACCCGACTTCTCCCCGTCCGTCTGATCCCCGGGAGGGCAGACCATGAAAACCCGAATCGCCTGGATCGTTCTCGCGGGGTCCCTCGCCGGCGCCGCCGCCGCCAGCGCGCAGCTGCGGTCCGGAACGGTGGAGATCAACCCCTTCGCGGGCTACCTCTTCGGAGGCTCCTTCGCCGGGGATCAGGACTTCCGCGACAACTTCAACCACGCCCACCTCGACGTGGACGACGACGTCACCTATGGCGGACGCGTCGGCTACAACCTGACGAGCCTCCTCGAGTTCGAGGCCCAGTATTCGCGAACGGACACGCAGTTCGTCCTGCGCCAGCGGCACTTCGACGACCTGCCGCTCGGAAATCTGCGGATCGACTACTTCCTGGCGTATGCGACGATCAACTTCGGCCACCGCCGCGTCGTCCCGTACTTCACGATCGGGGCGGGCGGGGCCAACCTCGTGCCGAACGTCCAGGACACGCGCTCGACGGCGGAGGTTCGCTTCACCACAAGCGCCGGCGGCGGGATCAAGGTCTTCCTGACGCCTCACTTCGGCATCCGCCTGGACGGCCGCGCGTACTCCACCTGGCTGGGCGACCACTCGCACGTCTTCTGCGATTCGCAGGGCGCCTGCGTCAACCAGAACTGGCTGACCAACGGCGAGGGCACGGGCGGGTTCATCATCGCCTTCTGAGGCGCTCAGTCCTCGAGCCGGCGCGCCGTCAGCCGCGAACGATCCGAATCCGGCGGCTTTCCTCCGACTCGGTTTCGATCGTCACCTCGATGGTCGCGGGGAGAATCCCCCGGATCGCCCGACGCGGCCACTCGACGCACAGGGGTGCGCCCGAGACCGCCTCGGGCAGTCCCAGGATCGCCAGGTCCCGGGGGTCGTCGTCCAGGCGGTAGAGGTCGAGGTGGCGGAGCACGACGTCTCCCCCCCCGCCCGTGTACTCGTGGAGGAGGGCGAACGTCGGCGAGGCGACTTCGCGCTCGCGCGCGCCTACCCCCCGGGCGATTCCCCGCACGAGCGTCGTCTTGCCGCTCCCGAGATCTCCAAGGAGATAGACCACGTCGGTCGCCCTCAGAGACGCTCCCAGACTCTCCCCCAGCGACTCCGTCTCGGCGGGACTCCGGGTCAGGGACTCCCCGCTATGCATCCGGCGGGACCGGAGCGGCCGTCAGAGCGCGGCGCGCCCTCGGGACCGCGTCCGCCACTTCGTGCGCCAGGAGTCCGGCGTCCCCGAGAGCGAGCGAGAGGGTCTGGGCCGCGGCTCCGTGCAGCCACGCCCCCGCCATCGCCGCGTCCCCCGCGTCCAACCCGCCCGCGAAGAGCGCGCCGATCAGCCCGGCGAGGACGTCGCCCGAGCCCGCCGTCGCGAGGAGCGGAGTGCCGGTCGGGTTCACCACGACCTCCCCCCTGGGGCGGACGATCAGGCTGTTCGCTCCCTTGAGGAGGACGATCGCCCCGCTCGCGCGCGCCAGGCGCCGGGCCGCGCGAAGGCGATCGGACTGCACCGCTCCCGACGACAGGCCGAGCAGCCGCCCCGCCTCGCCCGGGTGCGGCGTCAGGATCGTTGCCGACCGGCGCCTTGCAAACGCGCCGGGCCGTCCCCGGAAGGCGTTCAGAGCGTCGGCGTCGGCGACGATCGGGACCCTCGAATCCCGCAGCAACGTCTCGAGAACGCGCACGGTTCCCTGGGCCTCTCCGAGTCCGGGGCCGATCACCACCGCGTCGAACGACCGCAGCGATCGGACGAGCTCCCGCGCGGCCGATTCCGCGATCCCGCCGCCCGACTCCGGCAACGCCCGGGTCATCGCCTCCGGGAGCGAGCCCACGACGAGAGCCTCCAGAGACTCCGGGCAGAACACGGTGACGAGCCCCGCGCCGCCGCGAAGCGCGCCGCGCGCGGCCAGGATCGCCGCGCCCGCCTTCCCGCGCGAGCCCGCGACCACCGCCAGTCTTCCGAATTCCGCCTTGTGGGAACTCGACCGCCGCGGCGGCAACAGGGCCCGCACGTCCGAGGCCTCCGCGACGAAGAGCCGCTCGCGCCCGGTCTCGAGCGCCTCCCGCGAGATGCCGATGTCGGCCACGACGACGACGCCGCAGAAGTCGCTGGCCGGAGGCAGGACGTGGCAGAGCTTGGGCGCGCCGAGGGCCACCGTCTTCGCTGCGCGCACCGCCGGTCCGAGGAGCGCTCCGCCGTCGACGGAGAGCCCGGAAGGAAGGTCCGCCGCGAGGATCGGTTTCCGGCAGGCGTTCATCGCGGCGACGGCCCGGAGGGCCTCGCCGCCGAGAGTGCGGCAAAGTCCAGTCCCGAAGAGGGCGTCCACCACCGCCTCGCTCTCCGCCAGCGCGCGCCGGAGTCGGACGAAGCCACCCGCTCCCGAGAGCGAGACGGGGGCGAGACCCACGCCGCGCGCCCGCGTCAGCTGGATCGCCGGGTCTCCTGTGTAGGCGGAGGGATCGTGCAGCGTGAAGACCCGAACCGACGCGCCCGCCAGGGCGAGGAGCCGGGCGGCGGCCAGACCGTCGCCTCCGTTGTTGCCGGGCCCGCACACGGCGACGATGCGGCGAAAGCCGGTCAGCTCCCGGCAGAGAGCCATCGCCGCGTTTTCCATGAGGTCCTCGGACGCGATGCCTCCGCGAATCGCCCGCGCGTCGGCGGCGCGCATGCCCCGCGAGTCGAGCACCGGGATCACGGCGTCCCTCCGATCAGGGCGGCCAGCGCCCGAGCCGTGGCGGTCGGATAGTCCTCCTCGCGGGGGTCCCGCGCGGCGAGGTCGCGACGCAGCCGATCGAGGTCCTCCGGCAGGTCGACGTCGTACGCCGGATCGAGCAGGCGAAACCGCATCCCGGCGCCCCGCATCCGCGCGACGGTCTCCTCGAGCACGGCGGGCGTCGACCAGGAGATGTCCCGGAACACCTCGGCGACCGGCGCGCTCGCGGAGAGACCCACGGCGCAATAGCCGCCGTCCTCGGCGGGAAGGATGACGGCGTCGTGGCCGCGCGCGAGCTGCCGGAAGACCTCCGCCACCCTCTCCCGGGAGAGGGACGGGTGATCGGACCCGACGGCCGCCGCCGTGGGAGCTCCGCGAAGAAACTCGCGCCGGAAGGCGGAAGTCAGACGATCGCCCAGATCGCCCGCAACCTGGACCCCGAAGCCCCACGGCTCGGGGAAGAGCGCCTGAAGCCGCGCGCCCGGGGGATCGGTCTCGGCGCACAGGACGCTGTCCCACCGCTCCGGATCGAGATACACGCGGGACGCGTCGGCCAGGAATGCCGCGTACAGGTCCGCCGCGCCCGCCGCGGTCAGCCTTCCGGCCAAGCGGGTCTTGACGCGTCCGGGCTCGGGCGACCGGGCGAAGAGGATCAGGGACGGAAGCGGCATCGCGCCCGATTATGAGACAGGCGGGCCGCCGGCTGCCGGCTGCCGGCGGGGACTCGATCCGGGCGCCTAGCGGGTTCCGGGCTTGGCCGGCTCCAGAGGCTTCGCGGGCTCCGCGGGCTCCGCGGGCTTGGCCTGCTTCGGCAGGACCGAGACGAAGACGTTCTTCTGGAGGTAAGAGGTCAGGTTCGAGACCGAGTCCCGGACTCCCACGGACAGCTTCTGTCCTCCGGGGACCACGATGAGCTTGGCGTCGTAATAGAAATCCTTGGACTGGGCAAGCGTGAAATCCTTGTTCGGAATCCGGATCTCCTGCTTCTGAACCTGCAGATCGGACTGCTTGCCGGAGGCGTCGAGCACCACGAAGTACACGAAGAACTGCCCCTCGTACTGCTCGCCCGAGGGAACGAGGCCGAGCTTGGCGATGGGAATCGCGATGCGGATCGGCAGGAGGTAGTTCTCCCGGTCGTAGGGCTTGGGCTCGCCTACGGAGAGGCCGACCTTCAACGGATTCTCGGCCCTCGAGTAGGTCAGGCTGGCGACCACGGCCTCGGCGGTCCGGGTCTCGACGGACTTCTCGACGAAGCTCCGGCGCATGCGCACGGTCATTCCCTTCTTCTTGACCGTTACCTCGACCTTGTGCGGGCGATCGACCGCTCCCCGCGCGCTGCGATAACCGATCGAGTAGAAGTTGGAGAAGTCCGCGGCCACCTGATCGAGGCTTGACTTCCAGTCGTTGCTGTTGATCGCCGCGATGCCGCCCGTCTCCTCGGCCATCATTCGGATCGGGCCCTGCATGTTCTGTCGCACCATGAAGTCGTTGACGTGCACGCTTTTCATGCTGGAGTTCTCCGCGGTAACCGTGTCCCCGACGGAGAGACCCGAGGCGTCGAGCGTGTAGATCGTGACCCCATTGGCGTTGGCGGCCTGCACGATCTGGGTGTAGCGGCTGTTCATGTCGAAGTCGAGCTCGTTCAGGGTCGTGGCCGTCTCCTTGTACTTCTCGCGGATCGCCTCGAAGATCTCGAATCCCGCGGAGGCCGGCAGGCCTTCCGAGACGTAGAGGAAGTTCTTCCGGCCCGGCACGCCGGCCAGAGCGTCGATGGTGGACTTGATGTTGTCCACGGTGAACTCGATGTCGTTTCGGAGGGACTGCGCGTAGGTCCGAGCGGTCGCGTTCGCGTCCATCACGCTTCTGGACTCGTCGACGCGCCGGAGCGCGTCGCGCCGCTCGCCCACCTGCGTCGACCCGCCCCCCGTATCTAGCTCGATCGACTCGATGGCCGCGACGAGGTCATTGGCGTCGGACGTGAACGGCCGCCGCACCTTGAGGGAACGGTTGTACGTGACCACCATTCCCTCGGCGTTGGGGCCGATCGCCTGGGGAATGAATTCCTTCAGCCGTTTGAACATCCGGTTGCGGTTCTGCGGCTGGATGTTGAGGTTGTCGATGAAGAAAATGTAGTGGGCCTTCAGATCCGGCGGGACCTCGGCCGCGGACTCGGGGGCGTCGAGGGGAACACTCTTGCCGTCCTCGAGGAGCACCTTGCCTCCGGATACGGCGTAGAAGTTGGTGATCTTCTGCGGGATCCCGTCCTGACGGACATCGAAGTCGTCGGCCGTCAGGCCCGCGACGCGCCCTTTGGAGTTCGTGACCACGACGTCCACATTCGTGATCGAAACGTCCACCGACTCGACGACGGGTGGAAGGCCCGGCGGCTTCGACGTGGACGCCGGCGGCTCGGGGGGCCCGGGGGCCGGAGCGGGCGGCTGCTGCGCGGCCAGCCCGACGGCCAGACAGCCGGCGACGAGGATCGAGGGAACGAGTCGGTTCAAGGAGACCTCCTGAGAACCCAAAGCGCTTTCCGCCGCCATTATTCCCCGAAGCCGGCCCGTGAGGCGTCCGTCCGCCCCGCCGCATCGTTCGTCCGGAGCCCCGACTCGATCGAGCGGCCGCGGCGCACGCGAGCGCGCAACCCCCAAAAAACTCTGTTGCTTTGTTGAAAGGAATTCAACAGAATTCGGCCCTCCGGCGGGGCCGGGGCAGCCCGGACGCAAGCGAAAGATCTAAGGAGCGAAGCGAAGCATGCCACGCCATCGGCAACGTGCGGCCTCGGCCGCCCTCTTTCTCCTTGCGATCACCGTCCTTTCCGGCTGCAACAAAATCAAGTCCAAGCAGGAGACCAAGAAGGGCAACGAATACCTCAAGGCCGCCCAGTATCAGACCGCGCTGGCTGCCTACCAGGAGGCGCTTCGCCTGGACCCGGGTGAAACCAAGCTCAACAAGCACATCGGTATCGCCTACATGGGCCTCTACCAGCCCGGCTCCAAGCACCCCAAGGACCTCGAGTACGCGCAGAAGGCGATCGATCACCTGAAGACCTACGCCAAGGCGTATCCCGAGGACAAGAAGACGCTGGAGTACCTGGTGTCGATGTACCTCAACACCGAGCGCTTCGACGACGCCATCAACTTTTACCAGAACGACCTCCTGAAGCGAGACCCCAGGGACAGCAAGGCGATGCAGTCGCTGGCGATGCTGTATTTCAAGAAGGGCGACTTCGACAACGGCGTGCTCTGGTTGAAGAAGCGGCTCGAGGTCGAAGGCAACAATCCCGAGGTGTACTACCTGATCGGCGTGCAGGCCTGGGACCGGTCCTACAACTTCCCCGACCTCGACCCCGCCCTGCGGGCCAAGATCGTCGAGGAGGGGCTCCAGGCTCTCAACAAGGCCCTGGAGCTCAAGCCGGATTACTTCGAGGCCGTCTCCTACATCAACCTGCTCTACCGGGAGAAGGCGAAGATCGAGACGGATCCCGCCAAGAAGCAGGAGTACACAGACACGGCGAACAAGTACCTCCAGCAGGCGCTGGCGATGCGGAAGGCCGCGCAGGACAAGGCGAAGGCCGAGTCCGCCAACGCGCCGACGCCGGAACCGGCGAAGTAGTGCCGGTGTCTCACTGAGACGGGGGGTTAAACCATGTTCGAAAGCTCCTTGATCGAGTCGGTTCATCGGAAGGACCAGTCCAAGAAGATCGTCTCGTTCCCGGTCTCGATCCTGATCCACGCCGTCGTGATCGGCGCGGCGCTCGGCGCCTCGATCTGGTTCGTCGGCGAGGTGCCCGAGCCGCCAATTCCGGTGACCTTCTACGCGGCCGCCCCGCCCCCGCCGCCGCCGCCGCCCGCCGCGCCAAAGGCGGTGGCCAAGGCCCCCGACACGCCCAAGCCGGTCCCCGTCAAGCCGACCGAGATGACGCAGCCCATGAGCATGCCGGAGACCGTTCCCGTGCCCCTGTCCGCCCCCGAGCCCGTGGCGGACGCCGGCGTCGAGGGAGGAGTCGAAGGCGGGGTCGAGGGTGGGGTCGCCGGCGGGGTCATGGGCGGAATCCAGGGAGGGACCGGCGCGGGTCTCGGCAGCGAGCCGCTCCGGGTCGGCGGAGACGTGAAGGCGCCCGTGCTGTCCTCGCGCACCGAGCCGAGCTACCCCGAGGCCGCCCGCAAGGCGCGGATGGAGGGCGTTGTCATCCTCGAGGCGATCATCACGGCGGAAGGCAACGTCGAGGACGTGCGGGTCTTGAAGTCAGTCAACCCGCTGCTCGACGCCTCGGCCGTGCGGGCCGTGCAGCAGTGGAGGTACAAGCCGGCGACCCTGGGCGGTCGGGCGGTTCGCGTCTACCTCACCGTGACGGTGACGTTCCGGTTGAACTAGGATGTGGAGTGGTGTGGGAGCTTCTCGGATAACGACTTGAGAAGGAGCGTGGCATGAGTTTCGATCCAATTGAGCTATGGCACAAGATGACCATCATCGCGCAGTGCGTCGTGGTCCTGCTGATCATCATGTCGGTCTATTCCCTGACCGTGGCCTTCGAGCGCTTCCTCTACTACCGGAAGGCGCGCAACCAGTCAGTTGCGTACGCCAAGCTGGTGACCGGCTTCCTCAAGCAGGACAAGCTGCAGGAGGCGATCGACGCCTCCAAGAAGTTCAAGAACAGCCACGTCGCCCGGGTCCTGTCGGCGGGCCTCTACGAGTTCTCGCACGACATCAAGAGCGGCGGCGCCGCCATGAAGGGCCACGACATGATCGAGGCGGCCGAACGCGCCATCGAGCGTGAGGCGCTGGTGACGACCGCCGACATGAAGAAAGGCCTCTCGGGCCTCGCCACCATCGGGACGACGGCCCCCTTCATCGGGCTCTTCGGGACCGTCATCGGGATCATCAACGCCTTCCGTGGAATGGCGCTCACCGGCTCGGGCGGCATCGCGGCGGTGTCGGCCGGTATCTCCGAGGCTCTCGTGACGACGGCCCTCGGGCTGTTCGTCGCCATCCCGGCCGTGTGGATGTTCAACATCTTCATGAACAACATCGAGCGCTTCCAGGTCGAGATGTCGAACTCCTCCAACGAGCTGATCGACTACTTCATCAAACGCCGCGGCGCCGGCGCCCAGCTGAGCGCGTAGGAGCGATTTCATGGCTATGGGAGGCGGCTCGCGCCGCGACAAGGTCCAGAGCGACATCAACGTCACGCCGCTGGTCGACGTCTGTCTGGTGCTCCTCATCATCTTCATGGTCGTCACTCCCCTTCTCCAGAAGGGCGTCAGCGTCCAGATCCCCCAGACCGACAATCCGGACAAGAAGCCCGAGAACAGCAAGCAGAAGCTCATCTCCGTCGCCTACACCTCTCCGCCCGCCTACTACATGGATCAGAAGCAATATTCGAAGGCCGAGTTCCAGCAGGCGCTCGACGAGCTCTACCAGCGCAACGCCGGGGCGGAGCTCGTCATCAAGGCGGACCAGCGCCTGAAGTACGGCGACGTCAAGGACGTGTTCAAGATGACCAAGGACGCGGGGTTTCAGGACGTCGGCCTGATCGCCGAGAAGAAGCAAAAGGGCGGTTAAGGGCCGGCCCGCATTCCAGGAACCGAAGGAGACCAGCGACATGTCAATGGGAGTCGGCGGCGGAGTCGGCGAGTACAAGAGCGACATCAACATCACGCCCCTCGTGGACGTGGTGCTGGTGCTCCTCATCATCTTCATGGTCATCACGCCGTTGCTCCAGATGGGGTACGACGTGAAGGTTCCGCCGAAGAACCAGGATCCGGTCAGCACCCCCCCGACGGACCTGGTCATCGTGTCCCTGACGCCCCAGAACAAGTACTTCCTGAACAAGGAAGAGGTCAACACCCAGACGCTCAGTCTGCGGCTGACCGAGATCCTGAAGAACCGGGCGAACAAGACCGTGTTCTTCTCCGGCGACGACGCGGCCAACTACGGCGAGGTCGTCAAGGTCATGGACCTCTGCCGAAACGCCGGGGCGAAGAACATCGGCATCGTCATGGAGACGGTTCCGGTCGGCCAGTAGCACCCGTTTCGCTCCCCTGATATCCTCCCGGCCGTTTAGGCGTCGCCGGGGGCGAATCCAACGCAGACAGGAGTCCGAACCATGTCTTTCGAGCTGGCTCTCCCTCTCGTCCTGAGCTTCTCCATCGCCTCCCTCTTCGTGGCGGGGTACCTGGCTTCGTGGGTGCTGAAGAAGGACGTCGGTACCTCTGCGATGCAGGCAATCTCCAACGCCATCAAGGAGGGCGCCGAGGCGTTCCTCCGGCGTCAGAACCGCACGATCGGCCTACTCGCGGTCCTGCTCGCCGTGGTGATCTTCCTCCTGTACGGCTTCGTGCGGGCGCACCACGACTTCGACCCGGTTCCCACGGCCCTGCGACTCGCGTTCTGGACCACGCTCTCCTTCGTGCTCGGGGCGGCCTGCTCCGTGATCGCCGGCTACATCGGGATGTGGGTCTCGATCCGGGCGAACATCCGCACGGCGTCGGCCGCCCGCACATCGCTGAACGACGCCCTGCGCATCGCCCTGCGCGGCGGCGCGGTCTCGGGCCTCTTCGTCGTGGCGATGTCGCTCTTCGGGGTCGGCGGCCTGTACTGGCTCGTCTCGCACTTCACGGAGGTCCCGCCGGCGCAGATCCCGCTCCTCATCGTGGGCTACGGGTTCGGGGCGTCGTTCGTGGCCCTCTTCGCCCAGCTCGGCGGCGGCATCTACACCAAGGCCGCGGACGTCGGCGCGGACCTGGTCGGCAAGGTCGAAGCCGGAATTCCCGAGGATGACCCCCGAAATCCCGCCGTGATCGCGGACCTCGTCGGCGACAACGTCGGCGACTGCGCGGGGCGCGGCGCGGACCTGTTCGAGTCGACCGCGGCTGAGAACATCGGCGCCATGATCCTGGGAGCCACGCTCGCAGCGACGCTCCAGAAGCAGAACATGAGCTTCTCCGCCGGCATCGTGGGCGTGATGCTGTTTCCCCTGGTCGCGCGCGCCTTCGGCCTGCTGGCGTCGATCATCGGCATCTTCACGGTGAAGACGCGAGAGGACGCCGACCCGATGGCGGCCCTGAACCGCGGCTACTACATCACCTCGGCGCTGGCCATCGCCGGCTTCTTCGTGGCGACGAAGTGGCTCCTCTACAACCCGGCGCGGCCCGACGCGTGGTGGATGTACTTCTTCTGCGGGATGATCGGCGTGCTGACGTCCGTCGTGTTCGTCTTCATCACCCAGTACTACACGGAGTACCGGTACCGACCCGTCCGCGAGATCGCCGAGGCGTCCCAGACGGGCCCGGCGACCAACGTGATCGCCGGCATCGCGGTGGGGCTCGAGTGCACCCTCCCGCCCGTGGTCGCGATCTCGGTCGCCATCCTCTCCTCGTACAAGATCGGCACGGCCGCGCTGCCCGGCGGAGGGCTCTTCGGCACGGCGGTCGCGACGATGGGGATGCTGGGCACCGCCGCCTACATCCTCGCGATGGACACGTTCGGCCCGATCACCGACAACGCCGGCGGGATCGTGGAGATGTCCAAGCAGCCCGAGGAGATCCGCAAGAAGACGGACCGGCTCGACGCCGTCGGGAACACCACCAAGGCGCTGACCAAAGGCTATGCGATCGGATCGGCGGCGCTGGCTGCCTTCCTCCTCTTCTCCGCGTACCTCGACGAGCTCAAGAACTACGGAGCCGAGCTGACCTCCGTCAACCTGGCCAAGCCCGAGGTCTTCGTGGGCGGGCTGATCGGCGCGATGCTCGTCTTCTTCTTCTCGGGCCTCGCGATCAGGGCGGTCGGCAAGGCGGCGGGCGTCGTTATCCAAGACGTGCGGGCCCAATTCAAGGAGCACCCCGGCATCATGCTGGGAACCGAGATGCCGGACTACGGGCGGACGGTCGACATCGTGACTCGCGGGGCTCTGCGCCAGATGATCGCGCCCGGGCTGGTCGCGGTGGGAACGCCGATCGCGGTCGGACTGATCTTTAAGCAGTTCGGCGTCGGAGCGGAGACGGTCGCCGCGCTGCTGATGGTGGGCACGATCGCCGGGGTCGTCATGGCGACATTTCTCAACAACGGCGGCGGTGCCTGGGACAACGCCAAGAAGTACATCGAGACGGGAGCCTACGGCGGTAAAGGCTCGCCGGCGCACAAGGCGGCAGTCGTCGGCGACACGGTCGGCGACCCGTTCAAGGACACCGCGGGACCTTCGCTGCACGTGCTCATCAAGCTGCTCGCGACGATCACGCTCGTGCTCGCGCCGCTGTTCATCTGACGGGCGGCGCGCGCCGCCGCCAGTCATCCTGAGGGCGTGAGCCCGAAGGATCCCGAGCTCGACGCGGGAGCTTCAGCCCCGGGGCCCGGTCCGTCACTGGCGGGTGAAGTTCCAGGTCAGGTCCCAGACCCCGTCTCTCGACTTGCCGCTTCCCGCCATCGTCTTTCCGTCCGCGCTGACCAGGCCCCGCGCGTCGAAGATGAGGTACGGCAGGAACCCGGTGGACGGATTTTCACCCGGGCAGCTGACGGTGGCCACCCATCCCGCGGTGGCGATCCCGTCGTAGGTCGGCGGGTCGGTGTTGGAGTCTATGGTGAAGAGTCCCACCCCGTTTGGAGCCACTGACCCCGTCGAAGGGTTGAGAGTGCAACCCGCCCAGGCGGCGTTCACCGTACCGCTCGGGCTGTACGAGGTGACGTTGCCTACGGATTGGATCGCCGTCCACGTAACCTCCGACGTGAATGAGATGGGGCCGAAGCTGCCCGTCGCGGGCCCCTTCCACGAGTCGTCCACGATCGTCACGTTCGAGACCACCTGGTACTTGTCCGTCCCGCCGCCGAGCTGGGCGCTCACGTCGACGAGGCTCGGCGTCGGCTTGTGGTCGGGGGCGGTAAACGTGCCGGCATAGTCTCCCGCCGGGCCCACGGTGCCGACCGTGCTGGTTCCGCCGACGATCCCGTTGGTGGCCCATCCGGATACCCTCACGCTGCCGTTCTGCGGATCGCACGTCGACACCAGGTCCACGAGGTCGTCTTCCTCGATCTTCTTGCAGAAGACGAGTTGGAGGCCCAGCGACTGACTCACCGAGACATGGGGATTCCGGGGCGAGAGCGCGTAGCCCAGGAAGTTGCCCCAGTCGCTCAGGTGCGTGGTGGAGACGGTCAGGGTCCGGGCGTTCGCGTCCCGGTCGACGGCCTTGATCGACCGCCAGTAGCCCTGCGCATCCTGATACGCAACGCCGAGCGCCTGGCCGAGAGTTCCCGAGGGATCCGGATCGTCGTATCGAAACGAGAGCTGCGCCGGGACCTTGAAGGTCTGCCCGTCCGGTCCCAGTCGATAGCCGATTCCCGAGCCGCCGGGCGTCTCGTTGGTGATCGGCTGAATCGTGAAGTCGACCGTGCCGGTCAGCGCCGCCGGGGGAACGGTCAGGGTCAGGACCCCGTCCGCGCTGGCCAGGAAGCCACCGGCCGGGCCGATGGGAAATGTCGACACGGTCCCAGTCGGCGTGCCGGCGGCCGTGGCGAGGGGAAGGACCGTTCCCGGCGGGACCGGAAAGGCGCTGGTGTCGCCCGCGCTGGCGAATCGACTGGCGGGGTTGCGATACCGCTTCGACTCTCCGGTCTCCGTGTCCTCGACGATGAGCTCGTACTCGACGTTGGAGAGCGCGCCGTAGAACACCCAGAAGTGCTGGTTGATCACGCGTGCGTCCAGGACCTTGACCACCAGCTCCACGTTGACGCTACTGAAAAACCAGAAATACCCGGTGTCCGCCGTCAGAGCCACCGCCTGCCCCCGGCCGGTCCGGCCCTTGAAGTCCTTCCAGTTCACCTCGACGCGGTAGCGGCCGCCCGACAGGCAGAGAGCCGTCGCGTCCGGCGCACAGGACGTCGCCTGCTGTTCCGGGGACAGCGCAAGCTCGCGTTCGGCGAAGCTCGCCTCGGCGAGGACCTCGGCGCCGGCCACATCCGGCCCGGAGGGGAACGCTCCCGTATCCCCCACGCTCGCGAACTGCTGCGCGGGATTGGAGTACGTCTTGACGGCTTCGGTCGTGGTGTCGGTGACGGTGATGTCATATTCGACGTTCGAGAGCGCGCCGTAGAAGACCCAGAAGTTGCCGTTGATGCCCCGGGCGTCCAGGACCTTGATGGCGAGCTCGATGTTGTTGCTGCTGAAGAACCAGAAGTACCCCGTATCGCCGGTCAGCGGGACGGCCTGGCCCAGGCCGGTTCGCCCCTGAAAGTCCTGCCAGTGGACCTCGACCCGGAAGCGGGCGTTGTTGAGGCAGAGAACCGTCGCCGCAGGCGTGCAGACCGTGGACGACTGGAGGGGCCCGGGCGCGGGAGGGGCGGCGATCAGGGCCGCGGGGACCAGGACCGCGAGCGTCAGAGCGGCGAGGACGGCGTGGCGTGGGAGAACACGGGCATGAGATCCGATCATCGTCTACCCCTTCCGCGTCCAGCGAGCCGCTGGCTTCGTTTGTCGATATGGACCGCGGAAAGCCACGTCGAGCCGGCTTCGCAGCGTTTTCCGGCACCTTACCATAGCGCCACGCGGCGCCGCGGTGATCCCGGGCGCGAGGCGCCCGTCTCAGACGAGGCGGCTCAGGACCTCGTTCGAGATGAGAAAGCCGCGCTCCGTGAACCGCACCCGGCCTCGCTCGCGCTCCAGGATTCCTTCCGCGATCCAGCTAGCGCAGTCGTCGCGCAGGCGCGCGTCTTCGGAGCGGCCCATCAGCGCCTCGAGCGCCGTCTCGGGCACTCCCTCCGCGAGCCTCAGGCCCAGAAAGACTTCTTCCCTTCCCGCCTCCTCGGCGCTCACGGCGCGATCCGAGGCCAGCGGCCGTTTCCCCCGTCCCAGCTGTTCGACGTATGACTCCAGATGGGAAGCGTTCGCGCGTCGGCGGCCGCCCCAGAGCTCGTGCGCGGAAATGCCGAGGCCCAGAGTCGGCGCCCGCGTCCAATACTTGACGTTGTGCAGCGCCTGGCTGCCGGGACGCGACCAGTTGGAGATCTCGTAGTGGTGAAGGCCGCGCCCGGCGAGTGTCGCGCCCATCTCCAGCCAGAGGTCCGCCTGGCGATCCTCCGAGAGGTAGCGCTCCGGATGCTCCTGCCGGTCCTCCTCGATCTCCCGCCTCTTCTCCGTCTCCAGCAGGTACACCGACACGTGGGAGACCCCGGCGTCGCACAGACCCGCGACACTCCGCCGGAAGGTGTCGGCGGTCTGATCGGGAAGGCCCAGGATGAGGTCGCCGGAGACCGCGAGACCGGAGCTCGCGAGCGTCTGGAGGGCGGCGAGCGCCCGGGCCGCGTCGTGTCGGCGCCCGACCGCCGCGAGCTCCCCGTCTTCCAGGGACTGCACGCCCACGGACACGCGGTTGACGCCCGCCGCGATCCAGGCCGAGACGGCGGCCGGCGACACGTCCTCGGGGTTGGCCTCGAGCGTCCGCTCCGCACCCGCGTCGATTCGAAATCGCTCGTGCAGAACCTCGAGGAGACGACCGATCGACTCTGGAGGCAGCAGCGAAGGTGTTCCGCCCCCGAGGTACACCGAGTCGAAGGAAGCGCCCGCGGCCTCCGCGGAGAGGAGGGCCGCCTCGGTCTCCAGCGCCTCCAGGTAGCGGGAGCGCGAGGACGCGTCGGTCGTCACCGTGAAGGCGCAGTACCCGCACCGCGACGCGCAGTAGGGCAGGTGGACGTAGATCCCCGCTCGCCCGCTCATCCCCCGCTCCGGAGCGCCTCCTCCGCCTCCGACGCTATCTCCCCCTCGAAGGGGAAGACCCTCCGGAAGTTGCCCTCCCGGCAGACCGCCGCGAGGTCCCGGCCCGACTCGTCGATCCATCGCACCGCGGCCCTCAGCAGGGCGGCCCGGTGCTCATCGAGCGCGGCGGCGTCGGCGAGCTCCTCCAGCCTGGACGCCGCGGCGGAATTCCCGGCCGGCTCGCCGCGGCCGACGGGTCGCGGAGGAGCGAGGGCGAGGCCGAACTCTGCGCAGCGCTCCTGAAAGCGCGCGAGGCGATCCGCGATCGCGGGCGACCAGTCGGCGTGGTGGATGCGCTCGAAGAAGCCGTCCGGCAGTTGCGCATCGGCGCCGGATCGCGCCTCGACGATCGCGCGGCGGGACTCCCCGTCGGAGTCAGGAACGAGCGGCGTGGCCGAGACGGCTCCCCCCGCGGCGGCCTCCGCGAGAATCGCCTCGACCTCTTCCTCCTCGGCCGTCCAGCCGGGGATCCACGGAAGGACGACGCCGCAGGTCAGGCCCCGCGCGGCGGCGGCGGCCAGGTGCGGAAACCGGCGCCCGGGCGACGGAGCGAACGAGCAGAGCGCGATCGCGCCCCCGGCGCGGTCCGGGACGCCCTCCGGCGACGGATCCAGGAGGAACGCGGGGTATCCCGCGGAGAGGGCCCCCTCGGCGGCCGCGCGGTAGGCCCCCCGCACGCCCTCCGCGACCGAGGCCGGCCCCACGAGGAGTGGTCCTCGAGGCAGCCTCGCGGCGGCTGCCCTCCACGCTTCCGAATCCGCGGGGCCCACGAGCACGGTGGCGCCGTCCTTTCGCCCGACGAAGCGGCGCGCGAGGGGATCGAAGCGGAACTCGTGAGCGCCGGACTCTCCGGCGTACGGGAGGAGCCGTCCCGTGATCCGGCGTCCCCCGATCTCGGCCTCGCCCGCGCGAGCGCCCGGCGCGGAGCCCGCCTCGAAGACGATCATCGCGGGCGGCGCATAGCTCCCGCACGCCGCACCGCTCCGGCAAAACCATAACGCGCGAACACGTCCGCCTCGAAGTTGACCCCGTCTCCCGCCGTCAGGCGCGACAGCGTCGTGCGGCGAAGAGTCTCCGGGATCACGACAACCGTGAAGCTGCCGCGTCCGCGGCCGGCGACGGTCAGGCTGACGCCCTCCAGGGCGACCGATCCCTTGGACACCACGAGCGAGGAGAGACCCCGCGGAACGTCGAGACTCACGATCCAGGAGTTTCGCAATGCCTCGATCTCGCGGACCCGCGCGACCGCATCGACATGCCCCATGACGAAGTGCCCCGACAGGAGATCCCCCCAGCGCAGCGCTCGCTCGAGGTTCACGGGCGAGCCGGGCTGAAGCCTGCCGAGCGTCGATCGGCGGAGCGTCTCGCCGGAGAGGTCCGCGACCAGGTCCCTCCCCGGGCGGATCGCGGTCAAGCAGACCCCCGACACGCTCACGCTCTCCCCGGCCCCGAATCGCCGGTAGCGGGCGGGCGGGCGCACCGTCAGCCGCGCCCCGCCGCGCCGGCGGTCGAGGCGCGTCACCGTGCCGATGCACGTGATGATGCCGGTGAACATCCGGTGGAGTCTACGTGACGCGGACGGCCGCGACGCGCGCGGTCAGAAGCAGGTCTCGGCCGAGCCGCGTGACACGCAGATCCCTCAGGCGCGGCGTCGCGCCCAGGGCGAAGCCCGCTCCACCGATCCCGCCGGGCGCCCGGGCCCCGCCGAGAAGCCGCGGCGCGAGGAAGACCGCCACGCGATCGACCAGGCCTGCCCGGAAGAATTCCCACAGCGTCTCGGCTCCGCCCTCGACCATGAGGCCGCTCACCCCGTGCGCGGCGAGCTCGCGGAGCATGCGCGAAACGTCGACGCGGCCGCGCCGTCGAGAGGGCAGACTCCAGACGCGAACGCCCCGCTCGCGGAGACGCCGCGCCTTCGGATGCGTGTCCCGAAGGGACGTGACGACGAGCCGCTCTCCGGGAGGCCGGAAGACGCGGGCGTCCGGCGATACCCTCAGCCGCCCATCGAGCACGATCCTCCAAGCCTCTACCGCCCGCTCGGGCGCGATGCGGCGCGTCAGCCTCGGATCGTCCGCGCGAACCGTGCCCGCGCCCACCAGGACGGCGTCGTACTCCTCGCGGAACAGAAGCGCCCGCTTGCGGGATTCGGGTCCCGTGATCCACCGGCTCTCGCCGGAGGCCGACGCGATTTTCCCGTCGACCGTTGCGGCCCATTTGGCGAGCACGAACGGGCGCTCGCGCGTCATCGCCCCTCGGAATCGCTCGTTCAAATCGTGTTCCCGGCGGCGCCACGCCGCGGGCGCCACAACGACGGCGATGCCGGCGCGGCGGAGCTGCGCGATGCCGCGGCCGCGCACGCGAGGATTCGGGTCGCGGGATCCGACGATCACGCGGGCGACGCCGGAGAAGATGACGGCCGGAACGCATGCGGGCGTGCGCCCGACGTGCACGCAGGGTTCGAGCGTGAGGTACAGGTCGGCTCCGCGCGCTCCCTTCCCCGCCGCCGCGAGCGCCGAGATCTCGGCGTGGTCCCCGCCCGCTCGCCGGTGGAAGGCCTCGCCGACGACTCGCCCGCCGCGCACCACGACTGCCCCGACCATGGGATTGGGCGAAACCCCGTTCCGGCCCCGTTCGGCGAGCGCCAGCGCGCGATCCAGATGACGTAGGTCGACGGACGGCGCGCGCATCTTCAAGCCGGCGCCCGAGCCGCCTCGTCCCCGAGCAGAGCCCGCGCGTACTCGGAGGGGTCGAAGGGCACGAGGTCCTCGAGGGTCTCGCCGACCCCGACGTACACGACGGGGAGCTGGAGCTCGCGGTAGATGGCGAGAACGATTCCTCCCCGCGCGCTCCCGTCGAGCTTCGTGAGTACGACGCCCGTCGCCCCGGCCGCCTCGACGAAACGACGCGCCTGGGCCAGGCCGTTGGCTCCCGTGGTCGCCTCGAGTACGAGGAGCGTCTGGTGGGGCGCGCCGGGGACTTCGCGCGCAGCGATCCGGCGCATCTTCGCGAGCTCCTCCATCAGGTTCTTCTTGGTGTGGAGGCGTCCCGCGGTGTCGACGATCAGGGTCCCGACCGCACGCGCCTTCGCGGCCGAGAGCGCGTCGAAGAGCACCGCCGAGGGATCCGCGCCTTCCCGATGGCGCACGACTGGCACCCCGATCCGGTCCGCCCACGTCTGGAGCTGCTCGATCGCCCCGGCGCGGAACGTGTCCGCCGCGGCTAGCAGAACGGACCGGCCCGCCTCTTTCTCGCGGGCCGCGAGCTTGGCCGCGGTCGTCGTCTTGCCCGAGCCGTTCACTCCGACGAGAAACGTCACGGCGAGGGGGACGCCCGCCCGCGGAGCGGCCCGGGGAGCGGATGCGATCAGCGCCTCGATCTCGGCGAGCAGCATCTCCCGGAGCGCTCCGAGGTCCTTCCTCTGGGAGTTCCCCGCGCGGGCGCGTACGGCGTCGGTCAGCACGGACGCGGTCTCGGGGCCGACGTCGGAGGCGAGGAGCGCCTCCTCCAGGGACTCCAGCACCGCCTCATCGATTCCCAGGCCCTTCTTGACCGCGGTGCCCAGCTTCTCGAGGATCTCGGTGTGCGTCATGAAGAGGCCGCGGCGCACCTTCGCGAAGAAGCCGCCGCGCTCGGGCGACCCGGACGAGGCGTCGTCTGGAGAATCGTCGGTCATGCGGAGGGGGAAGATATCAGCGGAGAAGGCCCGCAGCGCGCGCAGCCGTCCCGCGCGCCGGTGTTACGCCGGCTTCTTCTGGGTCCGATCGATCAGCAGCCTGGCCTTCGCTCCCGTGTCCCCGTTCGGGTCGAGCTCGACCGCCCGCTTGAGATACCGGAGGCCCAGCTCCGGCTTGTGCAGCGAGACGAGGCACAGGCCCAGGCGCAGATTCGCCTCCGCGCTGGTGGCGTCAAGCTTCACGCAGGCGAGGTAGTCCTCCGCGGCGCCCTCGAGGTCGCTCCGGGACTCGCGCGCCACCCCGCGCCCGATCATGGCCGCGAACGATTTCGGGTCGCGGGCGAGCGCGTTGGTGAACTCCGTTTCGGCGGCCGCGAAGTCCCCCTCGCGCTGGCGCAGCCGCCCGCGATTGATGGCGGCCGAGATCCGGTCGTCCGGATTCTGGGACCGCTCCGCCGCGTTGAAGTCCTCGGCGGCCTCCGCGTACTGGTCGAGCTCCATGCGCGCCACCCCGCGGTTGTTGCGGAACGATCCGTTCTCCGGCGCGAGAGAGACGGCCTTGTCGAGCGAGGGCATCGCGTCGCGGAATCGGCCCTGCATCATCAGCGCGACCCCGAGCCCGTCGTGGACCTCGGGATTCTTGGGATCGGACTTGAGGGACTCGCGAAACGCCCGTTCGGCGTCGACGGGCTGCCCGTCGCGCAGGAGAACCTGGGCCATGCGCTCGGTCAGGAGCACTTCGGAGGTCGACTTGGGTTTGATCCGCGTGCAGCCGCCCGCGGCCAGCAGCGCCCCGACGGCGATCAGCAACTTGGCGGAGCGGCTCATGACGCGGCCGTCCCGGCTTCGCGCGGCGCGGCGGAAGCGGGAGCGGAGCCCGCGGCGGTCCGGTCCGTCGGAATGAGCTCGCCCTTCGCGTGCGACTGGACCAGCGCCTCGATCACCTTGGAGTCGAACCGCTTGTTCGCCATTTCCCGAAGCCGCGCGAGCACGTAGGTGACTTCCATCGCCTTCTGGTAGGGCCGCGTCGTGGTCATGGCGTCGAACGCGTCCGCGACGGCGACGATTCGGGCCTGCATGGGAATCTCCTCGCCCTTCAGTCCGTCGGGATAGCCGCCGCCCTCCCACTTCTCGTGATGGTGCTTCATGCCCGGGATGATATCGGCCAATTGGGGAATTGTCTCCATGATCGCCGCCCCCTTGGCGGGATGGGCCTTCATCAGCTCGAACTCCTCGTCCGTCAGCGCCGTCGGCTTCCGGATGATCCGATCGTCGATGCCGATCTTCCCGACGTCGTGCAGGAGCGCGGAGAGGCGGGTCTTGCGGACCTCGTCGGGCGAGAGGCCCATCTCTCTGGCGATCGCCGAGGCATACCGCGCCACCCGCTCGGAGTGCCCGCGCGTGTACGGGTCCTTCGCGTCGATGGCGGCCGCGAGCGCACGGATGGAGGCCAGGAACAGTTCCTGGTTCTCGCGGGCCGCGCGCTGCACCTTCTCGAAGGCCTCCTTGACGGACTCGGACATGCGGTTGAAGTTCTCGGACAGATCCGCGATCTCCGCCGTGCCCGTCACCTCGACGCGCGTGCCGTACTGCCCCTCGCGGACCGCCCGCGTGGAGTCCGCCAGCTGCGCGATCGGACGCGCCAGGCGGCGCGCGAAAAACACGCCGAGGAGCAGCGCCCCCGTCAGGCAGGCCGCGCTCCAGATCACGGTGTCCCGCACCATCCGGTCCACCGAGGCAAACGCGATGTCCCGGTCCCGTTCGACCAGAACTCCCCAGGGCGGCTCCCCCACCGGCGCGATCGAGGCGAGCACGTCGCCGGCCGCGGACTTCTCGGACCGCGTCAAGCGCGCGGGGAACCGGATGAAGTCGGCAACGAGAGAGGAGCTGTGCGGGGAGCCCCGGCCGCCCGTCGCCGGCGGAAACAGGATGCGCCCCCGCGAATCGACGAGAGTCGCCCGGGCCTCGCGCCGGGCCTCGTCCTGGAACTCGCGAACGATCGGCTGCCAGGACACGAGCACCTCGACGACGCCGATCCGAACGCCCTTCTCGTCGTCGACAGGCGCCGCAAGCACCGCCACGCTGCCGAGCTCTCCCACTGCGAACGGCTCCCCCGCGTATCGAACCCCGTCCCGGGAGGACTCGAATCCGCGGCGAAACTCGAAGTCCATCTCCGAGGATCGGATGTCGGGCCCCGCGAAGTTTCCGGCGCCCTTCAGGTCGACTCCCCGGATGGCTACGATCTGGGTCTGGCCGCGAAGGACGGCCCTCAGGATCTCGGGGCCCTGCGCCGAGCCGAACGGGTCCTTGCCCGTCAGCTGCGACACCAGTCGGATGGAGTCGGCCGCCTTGCGCAGTTGCTGCGCGGCCGCCGCGTAGAACGCCGCGATGTGGTCGGCGATGGCGGCCGAGGAGCGCGTCAGATACTTCTCCTCGAGGGTCTCCAGGGTGCGTCGGTTGCGAAGGATCAACACACCCTCCGAAACCAGCAATGGAACGAGCGAAGCCAGAATGAGCGCGCCGGACAGCAGTACGAATAGGCGGATCCGACGCGGTACGGAGCGCCCGGTCACGATGTCGTCATTATAGCGGCTGCTTCGAGCCACTCCTCCGCGGACACCGATTCCTCGACCCTCGCCGTTCCGATCCTTTCGAGAAGCACGCCGGCCGCGCCTCGGGCCGTGGACTTCTTGTCGAGCGCCAGGAGCGGAGCGAGACGCTCGGGGCGGCGCTCGGGCGGCGGGAAGGGCCCGAGCTCCGCGAGCACGCGGCGCACGGCGTCGGCATCGCCGTCGGAGAGCCCCGCGCGTCGGCGGGAGATCTCCAGGGCCGCGCGAATCCCCCACGCCACCGCCTCGCCGTGCCGCAGGTCGGAATATCCGCCGGCCGCCTCCAGCGCGTGACCCAGTGTGTGGCCGAAGTTCAGGAGCCTGCGCCGTCCCGTGTCGCCGGGATCCTCGGCCACGAGGCGCGCCTTCACCCGCACCGCACCTTCGAGGAGGTCCAGGAGGGCCGTCGCGTCGCGGGATCGGATCGCGGGCAGCGCCGCGGCGGCACGATCGGCGAGCGAGGCGTCCGCGATCCAGGCGGCCTTGTACGCCTCCACCAGTCCGGAGCGATAGTCCCGATCGGGCAGCGTCTCGAGGCAGGCCGGATCGACGAGGATCGATCGGGGCGGATGAAACGCCCCGAGGAGATTCTTGCCGCGCGGATGGTTGACTGCCGTCTTACCGCCGATCGCCGCGTCCGCCATGCCCGCGGTCGTCGTCGGGATCGCGTTCCAGGCCACGCCCCGCAGGAGAATGGCGGCGGCGAACCCGACGACGTCCGTCAGCACGCCGCCCCCGACGGCGACGAAGGCGTCGTCGCGGCGCAGCCCCGCGGAGAGGGCGGCCTCCGCAATCGCCTCGACGGCCCCCAGGGTCTTGGCGCCCTCGCCGTCCGGCAACGTCAGGTGGAGGAGCGGAGGCGCCGGGAGCGCGGCACGGACTCGCTCCGCGTGGGGCTCCGCCGACGGGGCGGACACGATCAGGAAACGGCCCGATGCCGACGCGAGGTGTCGTCCCGCGTGATCGAGCAGCCCCTGCCCGATCCAGATCGTGCTCCCGGAGTCTCCGACGGGAACGCGGCGCGCCGCCGGAGGGTCGCTCACCCGTCCGACCGGCGCGGCGGGTCGAGGCCGAGCTCGCGAAGCTGCTCGGGGAGGACGTTCGCCGGCGCCCTGGTCATCAGGCAGATTCCGGAAGTCGTCTTCGGAAACGCGATCACGTCGCGCAGCGAGGTCGCGCCCGCCGCGATGGCGCAAATCCGGTCGAGCCCCAGCGCGATGCCCCCGTGCGGCGGGGCGCCGAAGCTCAGGGCCTCCAGGAGGAATCCGAACCGCTCGCGCGCCTCGTCCTCCCCGATGCCCAGCCGCCGGAACACCCGTCCCTGGAGATCGGCGCGATGGATGCGGATCGATCCCGAGCCGAGCTCCCATCCGTTGACGACGACATCGTAGGCCCGCGCGCGCACGCTCCCGGGGTCCGACTCGAGGCGATCGAGGTCCTCCTCGCGAGGGGCCGTGAAGGGGTGGTTCATCGGAAACCACTGGCCGCTGCCCTCGTCGAAGCCGAGGAGCGGGAATTCCGTGACCCAGCAGAAGGCGTACCGCGACTCGTCCACGAGCCGGAGCTGCCGCGCCGCCTCGGCGCGCAGGGCGGCCAGGGCGGCGAGGGCCGCCTTCTCTCGGTCCGCCACGATCAGGAGGAGGTCGCCGTCGGAGAGTCCGCTTCGCTCGACGAGCGCCTCCATGTGCCCGGGCGGCAAGCCTTTCTTCGCGGGCGACGAGACTTCCCCCCCCGCCTTCTTCACCCAGAGCAGTCCGCCCGCACCGTGCTCCCGCGCGCGCTCGGTCAGCTCGTCCAGGCGCTTGCGCGAGAACGCGGCGCCGCCCGGCACCCGGATCCCGCGCACCGTGCCGCCGCCCGTCAGGGCCTTCTCGAACGGCGCGAACCCGCTGCCAGCGGCCGCTTTCGTGAGATCGCAGAGCGGGAGCGCGTAGCGCAGGTCCGGCCGGTCCGTTCCGTAGGTGTCCATGGCCTCCCGGTAGGTCAGCCGGCGGAAGGGGCGCTCCACGGCAATGCCCGCGGCCGCGAACGCCTCGACGAGGAACGCCTCGACGGCGTCGAAGACGTCCTCCTCCGTCGGGAAGGAGATCTCCAGGTCGATCTGCGTGAACTCGAACTGCCGGTCGGCGCGCAGGTCCTCGTCGCGGAAGCAGCGGGCGATCTGAAAGTACTTCTCGAATCCCGAAACCATCAGGATCTGCTTGAAGAGCTGGGGCGACTGCGGCAGCGCGTACCACTGGCCCCGATGCACCCGGGACGGGACGAGGAAGTCCCGCGCCCCCTCGGGGGTCGAGCGGGTCAGCATCGGTGTCTCGATCTCCACGAAGCCGCGCTCGTGGAGCACGCGGCGGACCCGGAACGTGATCTCGTCGCGGAGGATGAGGTTCTTCTGCATCGCCGGCCGCCTCAGGTCGAGGTAGCGATACTCGAGGCGGAGCTCCTCGGTGGCGTTGGTCCGGTCCTCGACGACGAAGGGCGGAGTCCTCGAGCGCGCCAGGAACTCGAGGCTCGAGGCCACGACCTCGATCTCTCCCGTCGGGAGCTCGGAGTTTCGCTGGCCGTCGGCGCGGAGCACGACCTCCCCCTCGATCGCGACGACGTCCTCGCTGCGCGCCTCGCCGGCGGCGGCGACGGCCTCGGCGGGGCACCTCTGCCGGTCGAATACCGCCTGGACGAATCCGCTGCGGTCCCGGATCGTCAGGAAGATGAGGTCTCCGAGGTCCCGCCGGCGAGCCACCCAGCCCTTGAGGAGGACTGCCCGTCCGGCGTCGGGCGCGCGCAGGGTCCCGGACGGTTGCCGCGTCTTCATCGCTCCCTCGCGGCGTCCAGGCGTTCGGCCATCTGGCCGCGGGGAAAGGTCTCCTGCTCTCCGGAGGCGAGGTCCTTGATCGTCACGGTGCTCGAATCCCGCTCGCGCAGACCGAGGAGGACGGCGCGGATCGGTCCGGCCCGGAACGGAAGCTTCGCGGGATCGGCGGCAACCTGGGCGGCGCGGGAGAGTCCCTTCCCGATGCCGCGGCCGTGAAAGTCCGTTTCGACGATGCCGCCTGGCACCGCTGCGCGGATCTGGTCGGCCACCTCGAGCGCGTAGGGAAAATCCTCCGGCGAGTCCGGGACCACGTAGAAGAGGGCCTGACGCGGCCGGACGTCCGCCTCCATCGCCTCCACCAGGCGGTCCTGCCCGATCGCGAAGCCGACCGCGGGGGTCGGGGGGCCGCCGAGTTCGCCGACGAGCTCGTCGTAGCGCCCGCCGCCCAGGAGCGCGTTCTGGGCTCCAAGCCGTGCCGAGGAAATCTCGAAGACGGTCAGCGTGTAGTAGTCGAGGCCGCGCACGATCGAAGGAGCCTCGGCGAACGCGACGCCGCAGAGCGGAAGGAGCCGCTTGAGCTCCTCGTGGTGCGCCCGCGACGCCTCGTCCAGGAAGTCGAGCGTGGACGGCGCGCCCTCGAGAATCTTCCGGGCCTCCGGATCCTTGGAATCGAAGAGCCGCAGCGGATTCTCCTCGAGCCTCCGGTGATCCTCCGCGCCCAGACGCCCGGCGTGCGGCCGGACGTGATCCTGCAGCGCCTGCGAGAACGCGTCGCGCGCCGATCCCCGGGGGATGCAGTTGAGGGTCGCGATCGTGTCCGTGAACCCCAGCTCCCGAAGAAAGCGGAACAGCATCGAGAGCACTTCCGCGTCGCCCGCGGGTCCCGCCACGCCCAGCAGCTCGACGCCGATCTGCCGAAACTCCCGGAACCGCCCGGCCTGGGGCTGCTCGTAACGGAACTGAGGGCCCGCGTACCACAGCCGGATCGGCTTGGGGATGTCCTGGATGCCCCGCTCGACCAGCGCGCGCACCACGCCCGCCGTATTTTCGGGACGCAGCGTGAGCGAGCGGCCCTTCCGGTCGGTGAAGGTGTACATCTCCTTGTGGACGATGTCGGTGGTCTCACCGACCGAGCGCGCGAAGAGATCCGTGCTCTCGAAGACCGGCGTGCGGATCTCGCCGTATCCATAGGAGCCGAAGACCCGCCGCGCCGCCGACTCGACGGCCGCGAACTTCTCGCTGGTCGGAGGCAGCAGGTCGTGAGTTCCCTTGGGCGCCCGGATGCGCTCGCTCACCGAGCCCATGCCCCATCGACCCGGAAGTACTCCTCTTTGTACCCGAGATAGTTGCGGTGATAGTGCCGGAGGTCCTCCACCTCCGCGTCGGACAGGGCGCGCGCCTGTCGAGCCGGAGCACCGAGCCAGAGCGTGCGGGGCGGGACGACGGTACGCGGAGTGACGAGCGCCCCGGCGCCGATGAAGGCCGACTCGCCGACCTCCGCCCCGTCCAGGACGGTTGCGCGGATTCCCACGAGCGCCCCGCGCCCGATGTGGGCGCCGTGCACGATGGCGCCGTGCCCGAGCGTCACCTCTTCGTCGAGAATCGTAGGGTGCGTTCCCACCGTGACGTGAATGGCGCAGTTGTCCTGAATGTTCGACCGGGCGCCGACGCGGATGAAGTGACAGTCTCCTCTGACGACGGAGTTGTACCAGATCGACACGTCGTCTCCGAGCACGACGTCTCCGATGACCGCGGCCGTCTCGGCGAGGTAAACGCGCTCCCCGACCCGGGGCCGCTTGCCGGCGTATTCCTTCAGGATACCCATGAAAGCGGGCAATCTAGCATGAGTCGCCGCCGCCGATCGGAGGCCACGCGAACGCGCCGCGCCGCAGCACGACGGGCGGCTCGCGCGTGGCGTCGAGCATCGTCGAGGCCGGGCCGCCGGGGGTCGCGCCTCCGTCCACGAGCACGTCGATCTCGTCTCCGAGCAACTTCTCGACCGCGTCCGCGGTGTCGCAGGGAGCCTCCCCGGATCGATTCGAGCTCGTCCCGGTGACTGGACCCGCGAGCGCGAGCAGGGCCGCCAGGGGGACGTGGGCGGGCAGCCGCACGGCGAGCGTTCGCTCGCCGAGGGAGGCCGGGATCGGCACCGACAGCGGAAGAACGACCGTCAGCGGCGCCGGCCAGATCGCGAAGTAGCGGTCGAGCGCGTCAGGAGCCGACGACACGCCGAGGGACGCGAGTTGCCCGCGTTCTCCGAACAGGACGAGGAGCGGCTTCCCCTCCTCCCGCCGCTTCATCGCGAGCACGCGCTCGACTCCGGCTCGGTTCCGGGGATCGGCCGCGAGCCCGTAGAACGTCTCCGTAGGCACCGCGGCGACGCCGCCGCCGCGCAGCAGCTCCGCAAGGCCCGCGACCTGCTCCGGCGAGGCCAGCAGGTCCTCGATTCGAATTCTTCGCAGGCCTAGCCCCCGATGTACCGGTCGTAGATCGATCGAGCGCGCGCCGTGTCGGAGGTTCCGCGGACCACGCAGCGCCCGTCGGGAAAGACGGTGAGGCTCACGTCCTCCAGGTCCGCGTTCAGGAGCTGCGGCGAGCGCCGAACGCGCCCGATCGGGGACAGGCGCGATTCGAGGGCGTCGAAGTCGGGACGGGCGCGGTCCGCGCGCCGGATCTGGACCGATTGGCGGCCGCACAGCTTGACGGTGTCGGAGCTCCCCTCGCCCTCGAGGGCCGGGAACCGTCCGTGCGCGCACACGGGGCACGCGGACGAGGGAGCCGCGGACTCGAACAGGCGTCGCGAGCGGAACCCGTCGCGCCAGACCGTCAGGGTCAGGAGGCCCGGCGCGGGCTTCTCGCCCACCGCCCACCGGAGGGCCTCGCCCATTGCGATCGAGGCCACCAGGGGCGGCAGCGACGGGACCACGCCGACCGTGTCGCACGTCGGACCGGATCCGGCCGGGGGGAGCGACTCCAGGTAGCAGCGCAGGCAGGGAGTCGCGCCCGGAATCGAGAACGAGACCCGCCCCTCCTCGCCCACGCACGCGGCGTAAAGCGACGGCAGCCCGAGCGAACGCGCGGCGTCCGAGACCAGGAGTCGGGTTTCGAAGTTGTCGGAGGCGTCGAACACGAGGTCGTGACCCGCAAGGATCTCCCGCGCGTTGAGGTGGTCCAGGTCCGCGACCACGGGGGTCACGGAAGCCGCCGGATCGATCTCGCGCAGCCGCCGCGCCGCGGCCTCCGCCTTGGGCGCGATCCGCTCCGCGTCCTCCGCGTCGAACAGGAACTGGCGCGCGAGATTGCTGCTCTCGACGACGTCGCGATCGACCAGGGTGAGCCGCGAGAAGCCGGCCCGCAATGCGATCTCCGCGGCCGCCGCGCCGATCGCGCCGATCCCGACGAGGGCGATCGAGCGGGAACCGATCGCTCGCTGTCCCTCCGGCCCGATTCCGGGGAAGAGGATCGAGCGCGAGTAGCGGGAATCGCCCGACGGGTCGCGGGTGCTCATCTTGCGGCGCCCTCGAGAAGCGTCCGCGCGTGTTTCAGGGCCGTCTCGGGCACCTTCTCGCCGGCGAGCATCCGCGCGATTTCCGCGATGCGCTCCTTTCCCTCCAGCAAGCGCACGGACGCCACGGTGCGGCCACGGTGCTCCCGCTTTTCCGCCAGGAAGTGCCGGTCGGCGAGCGCGGCGATCTGGGGCACGTGGGTCACGCAGAGGACCTGGTCGACGGCGGACAGGGCGCGCAGCTTCTTTCCGACGACCTCCGCCACGCGTCCGCCGATCCCGGCGTCGACCTCGTCGAAGACCAGTGTGCGGCCGCCCGCCGCCGCGCCCGCCGCCACCGTTCGAATCGCCAGCTGGAGCCGCGAGAGCTCTCCGCCGGAGGCGATCTTCTCGAGCGGCTTCTCCGGCTCTCCCGCGTTGGGCGCGAAGAGGAACGTCGCGGTCTCCGACCCCGTCGGCCGGGGCGCCGCGTCTTCCGCGTCGTCCAGGCGAACCGTCAGGCGCGCCTTCTCCAGGGCGAGACCCGACAGCTCCTTCTGGACCGCCGAGGCGAAGCGCGGAGCGGCTGCGCGGCGGCGCTCGGTCAGGAGGGCGGCGGCGACCGAGTAGTCCTCGCGGGCCGTGGCCTCCTCGCATCGCCGGCGGTCGAGAGCGTCCTCGATGTCCGACAAGTCGGCTCGTTCGGCCTTCAGCTCCGCCAGGCGTCGGAGGATCTCCACGACCGAGGCGCCGTACTTGCGCTTCAGGCGCCCGATCTGCTCGAGCCGCGCCTCGAGCGCGCCGAGCCGCTCCGGATCCGCCTCGATCGAGGATGCGGCGTCCCGCGCCGCGGCGGCCAGGTCCGCGACGCGACGCTTGAGCTCCTCCGCCTCGTCCCGGTGCGCGGCCTCGCGCGGATCGATGGAGGCGAGCTCGGAGAAGGCGCGGGCCGCCTCGCCGAGGCGATCGGCGGCCGATCCCTCGTCCTCCGAGAGCGCAGAGAGAGCCGTCTCCCCCGCGAGCCGGATCCTATCGGCGTGCAGCAGGCGTTCGCGCTCGACGGGGAGATCCGCGTCGTCTGCCTCCGCCGGAGAAACCGCCTCGATCTCGCGAACCTGGAAGTCGATCATCTCGAGGCGGCTCCCCCGCTCGCGTCGCGAGTCCTCCAGTGTGGCGAGCGTCTCGCGGGCGCTCTTCCAGAGCCCGGCCGCCGAGGAGACGGCGGCGCGCTGCTGGCCTGCGTTCGCAAAGGCGTCGAGGAGATCGAGCGGGGCCCCGGCCGCCACCAACTCCTGCTCGGAGCTCTGGCCGTGGATGGCGACGAGCCGTTCGCCGATCCGCCCGAGGGTGCGGACCGACGCGGGGTCGTCTTCGACGAAGGCGCGGCCGCGGCCGTCGGGCGAAAGCTCGCGGCGCAGAAGGACCGTCGGAGACTCGGGCAATCCCGCCTCGGTCAGGATCTCCGAAACGCCCGGATCGGCGTCGAACTCTCCGGAGACCGTCAGGCGGGCAGCCCCCTGCCGGATGAGGTCCGAGGATCCCCGGCCGCCCGCCAGAAGAGCCAGCGCGTCGACGAGGATCGACTTGCCGGCTCCCGTCTCGCCCGTGATTACGGTCAGCCCCTCGCCCAGCTCGATCTCCAGATCCTCCACGATCGCGAGGTTCTTGACCGTGAGGCGGCGGAGCATGTGAGGAAGTTTACAGTCATCGGTTGAGGGTCACCCGTTCCCCGAATGGAGGCCGCGACCCGAGAACCGAAGGCTGCGGATGTAGAACCGAGAACTATTTCGGGGCGCCCCGCCGCGCGATGAGCTTGGCGGGGATCCCGCCGACGATCCATCCCGCCTCGACCGGCTTGGAGGCGACTGCCATCGATCCGACGATGGCGTCCTCGGCTACCTTGACCCCCGACAGGATCACGGAGTGGTAGGTGATGCGGGCCCGCGCGCCGATCTCCGTCCGCGCCAGCGTCACGTCGTGGATGTCCTCGACGGCGTGGGAGTGCGAGTAGATGTTGGCGTAGTCCGAGATCGAGGCGTCGTCCCCGATGACGACCTCGCCGCGGTCGTCGATCAGCACGTTGCGGTGGATGGTAACGCCGTCGCCCACGGTCAGGTTGTATCCGAACGACAGCTCGAGCTCATGGAAGATGCGGACCCGCGCGCCGCACTTCTTGAACACCCGCTGGGCCAGCATGTATCGCAGCTGCGTGCCCAGGCGGACGTTGCGCCCGGCCGGCGAATGGTCGAACATCTGCCAGAACCAGAGCAGCGGCTTGATGCGGCTCCACTTCTCCAGGTCGATCTCGCGGTAGTACTCCGCCTCCAGAGTGGCGTTGCGGGGGTCGAAGGAGGCCACGAGCGCGCGGATTCCCGCGGGCGTGCCCGGGTCGCGGACCACCTCGTCGTGCGCGATCTCGCGCCCCAAATAGAGCTGAGCGAGGGCGTCGCGGACGACGACGTTTCGATCGAGTGAGGCGTCGTCGAAAGCCCGCGCGAGCTCCTGCACGTAGCGGGGGTACACTTCTTCGCCGACGGAGCCGATCCGGAAGTCGCGCAGAGGCATGGTGACGCGCAAACTAGCAAAGCGGTCCGGGCGAGTCAAACTCGCGGCGCTCGCCTGGAGCGCGAGCCTGCTCGCGCAGGACCCGGCCGAGCCTCCCGGCGGGCGCCCCGCCTCGGGAGCGCCGCCGTCGCTCCCGGCCGCAATCTCCCGAGCCGCCGTCGATCAAGTCTCCATGCGTGCCGCCGTGGAAGCGCTCGCGGGATGCGGCACCCGCCACGCGCTGTCGTCCTGGGACGATCCCGCCCGCGGGATCGGATGCGGCCGCGATCGCATCCTCGAGCGATACCGGGCGATCTCGGAGCGCGGTGGCGGGCGGCTGAAGGTCGTCGTCGACCGATTCGAGGCCTCCTCGCCGCGAACCCGGGGGCCCGCCCGGCTGGAGAACATCTATGCGCTCCTTCCGGGCGAGGATCCCTCGCTCGCGAAGACGATCTTCGTCGTGGCCGGGCACTACGATTCCATGCCCTCCTCGGTCATGGATCCGGAGTCCGACGCGCCCGGCGCCGACGACGACGCCTCCGGCACGGCGGTCGCCATCGAGTCCGCGAGGCTGCTCGCGCCCGGCCGGTATAGGACCTCGCTCCTCTTCGCGGCGCTCGCCGGCGAGGAGCAGGGGCTGCTGGGAGGAGAGCGACTCCTCGCCTATCTGGGGGAGAATGGATACGAGGTCGGCGGATTCCTCGACAACGACATCGTCGGGGCGGACCCCGCTCCGGGAGGCCCCCATCGCGTCCGCGTCTTCTCCGGAGGCGGCCCGGACGGCTTGGACTCGCCCTCCCGAGACCTCGCGCGCGCGATCGAGGAGATCGCCGGGCGCGACGCCATCCGCCTGGTGTTCCGGATGGATCGCCTCGGACGCGGAGGAGACCATCGCCCGTTCGTGGAGGCGGGGCTCCCGGCCGTGAGATTCACGGAGGCGCTGGAGAACTACGATCACGAGCACCAGACCCCCCGCGTCGAGGCCGGCCGGGAGTACGGCGATCTCGCGCGGTTCCTGGACGACCGATTCCTCGGAGACGTCGCGCGCGCCAACGCGGAGGTCCTACGATCCCTCTCTTCCGCCCCGGCCGCGCCCCGGGAGGTCGTCCTCTCCGGCGGGGTGACCCCGGACGCGAAGATCGCGTGGAGCGCAGCCCCAGACCGCGAACGCGCCGGCTTCGAGGTGCTGTGGCGGGAGACCACCGATCCAAGGTGGTCCGTCTACGGGTTCGCTCCGGAGGCCGGAGAGACCATGCTGCCGGGAATTTCGACGGACAACCGCTTCTTCGCCGTCCGATCGGTCGGCCGGAACGGCGCGCGGTCGATCCCCGTGGCCGCGCAGCCTCGGATTCCGCCTCCGAAGAAGTGACTGCACCGCGGAAGCGGTACCTAGAACGACCGCGTCATCCCGCCGTCGGCGCGGAGGCTCTGCCCCGTGATGTAGCTCGCGTCCGGGGACAGGAGAAACGCGGCGACGCCCGCGACTTCCTCGGGCGTGCCGATCCGAGCCATGGGAATCGCCTTCGCGAACTTCTCGGGCACCGGATGCGTGTCGACGAATCCGGCCAGGAGGCAGTTCATCCGGATGCGGTCCGCGGCGTATCGGTCGGCATAGAGCTTCGTGAAGCTCGACAGCGACGCCCGCAGGGTCGAGGAGATCGGCGCGTCGAGACTGGGCTCCGGCGCCCAGAGCGAGGAGATGTTCACGACGGCGCCCTCGCGCTGCCGGAGAAAGACCGGCGTGACGAGGCGCGCCATCCGGATGACGCTCTGGAGGATCAGCGCGAAGCCCTCCTGCCACGCCGAGTCCTCGAGCGCGATGAGCTCTCCCTTGCCCGGATGCCCCGTGTTGTTGACGACGGCGTCGATGCGGCCGTATTCCGAGAGGGCGCGATCGACGAGGGCCGCGAGATCAGCCGCCGAATCGACCGAGCCCCGCGTCGCGACCGCGCCGAGCTCCCCCGCGAGCGCGTCGATCCGCTCGGATCGGGCCATCAGCGCCAGCCGGTATCCCCGCGACGCCAGGGCGCGCGCGCACGCCGCGCCGATGCCGCGGCTGGCGGCCGTGACGATCGCAACGGGACGTTCGGTCACTTGGAGGAAGATGCCGCAGCGCCGAAGCGGCGCTCCAGGAACTCGATCGTCAGCGCGATTCCGAATCCCGTCGCGCCCGCCGGCCAGCCGCCCTGCTCCTTCTCGAAGTGGGCGACGGAGGCGATGTCGAGGTGCGCCCACGGAACCCCCGGCGGGACGAACTCGCTCAGGAACACTCCCGCGTTGATCGTGCCCGCGGCGCGGCCTCCCGTGTTCTTCATGTCCGCCCACTCGGACTTGAGGTTCTCGCGATACTCGCTCCAGAGCGGAAGGCGCCAGAGTCGCTCGCCCGCCGAGTCCCCCGCCTCCGTGAGCTGCCGGGCGAGGTCGTCGTCCGGCGTCATCAGGCCCGCGCACTCGTGTCCCAGCGCGATCACCACCGCGCCGGTCAGCGTCGCGTAGTCCAGCAGGACGTCGGGCCGGAATTTCTCCGCGTAGGACAGCGCGTCGGCCAGGATCAGGCGGCCCTCCGCGTCAGTGTTGTCGACCTCGACTGTCTTGCCGTTGCGCATGCGCAGGATGTCGCCCGGACGGGTCGCGCCTCCCCCCGGCATGTTCTCCGTGACGGGCGCGAGCGCCACGACCCGCACGGGAAGCGACAACTCCCGCGCGGCCGCCAGGCAGGCGAAGACCGTCGCCGCGCCCATCATGTCGTACTTCATCTCGCCCATGGCGAGCGCGGGCTTCAACGAGATGCCCCCCGAGTCGAACGTGATGCCCTTGCCGACCAGGACAGCCGTGCCGCGCGACTTTCGGGGACGGTATTCTCCGACGAGAAAGACCGGAGGGCGGAAGCTGCCGGCGCTGACGCCGAGGAGGCCCCCCATCTTCTCGCGCTCGATCGCGCGCCGGTCGAGGACGGAGAACCTGAGGCCATGGCTCCGTGTGAGCTCCCTCGCGGCGCTCGCCAGCTCCAGGGGCCCCAGGTCATTGCCGGGAGTGTTGCCCACGTCACGCGCCCAGCGCGAAGCCTCCGCGATCGCCCGCGCGCGCGGCGCCTGCCCCGCGAGGTCGCGCGGGGAAATCCCCCGAGGGGGAAGAACATCCGCGGACGCCTCCGCCGCCCGTCGCCCTCCCGCCTCCGCCTTGCCGGTCTTGTACCGATCGAACCGGTAGTCCGCCATCGCGATCTGCGGCAGGAGCGCCCGAAACGACGCCTCCGGCAGGCCGGCATCGAATGCGAGCACCATCCGCCGGGAGCGCCGCGCGGCATCCCGCACAGCCTTCCGCAGCACCGATCGGATCCGCGAAGGCGGAGCGGGCGCCTTGCCGAGACCGCAGAGCGTCCAGGCCTTCGCGCCCGTACCGCCCGAGGCGATCTCCCGCTCTCGACCGCGGAAGCCCGTCGCCCGGACGACCTCCCGGACGGCCGCCCGCACGGCCGGAGCGAGACCCGCCGCCGGATCCCTTCCCTCGTGAAGGAACGCGATCCGCGGTGACGAGACAGCCGCCGGGGGAGATTCCGTCAAGCGAACGCGCATAGTTCCGTCCTGGCGTGGCAACCATAGCAGACCCGCCACTATGCTAAGTTCGCCGCGCATGGATGCGATTACCGAGACCCACCTCTCCGGAGCGCGGCTCTCCCGACGGGGCAAGGTTCGCGAGCTCTACGATCTGGGCACCTCACTTCTCCTTGTCGCGAGCGATCGCATCTCGGCCTTCGACGTCGTGCTGTCGCCCGGGATTCCGGATAAGGGCAGGATGCTCACGCAGCTGTCCAACTTCTGGTTTCGCAAGTTCTCGGACGTCGAGAACCACATCCTCGAAACGGACATCGCCCGGTTTCCCGAGGAGCTCCGCGCCGACGCGCCGCTGCTCGCCGGCCGGTCGGTCCTCGTGCGCAAGTGCGAGGTGATTCCCTTCGAGTGCGTCGCGCGAGGCTACCTCGCGGGCTCCGGCTGGGCGGAGTACCGAAAGAACGGCCAGGTCTGCGGAATCCCGCTGCCGAAGGGCCTGCGCGAGGCCGACCGCCTGACCGAGCCCATCTTCACCCCCGCGACCAAGGCCGAGCAGGGACACGACGAGAACGTCTCGTTCGAGACCATGGCGCGCGCCCTTCCGGACGGCGAGGCCGAGAAGCTCCGCGACCTGACGCTGGCCCTGTATTCCCGGGCGAGCGAGCACGCCCTGTCGAAGGGCCTCATCCTGGCCGACACGAAGCTCGAGTTCGGACGACTGGATGGTCGCATCGTCTGGATCGACGAGGCGTTCACGCCCGACTCGTCGCGCTACTGGGACCTGTCGCACTACGCGCCGGGCCGCGGACAGCCGTCGTTCGATAAACAGTTCGTGCGCGACTGGCTCGAATCGACGGGGTGGGACAAGCGCCCGCCCGCGCCCTCGCTCCCGGAGGGCGTCGTTCGCACCACGCACGACAAGTATCTGGACGCCTACCGGAAGCTCACGGAGTAACGTCGCCTCCGCTTCGCTCGGG
>JBBRFL010000024.1:0-53859 GCA_038224325.1 Thermoanaerobaculia bacterium
ATCTCGTAGAGCATCGAACCGAACGAGAACTGGTCGGACCGAAAGTCCACCAACTGCCCGCTCGCCTGCTCCGGCGACATGTAGCCGACGGTTCCCACGATGACACCTGGGGTCGTTCCGGTCATCGTCGGCAGGTTCGAGGCTTCATCGCTGCCCGACATCGTGGACGTCAGCTTCGCCAGGCCGAAGTCCAGGATCTTGACCAGGCCGTCCTTCGTCACCATGACGTTCTCGGGTTTCAGGTCCCGATGCACGATTCCGGCCTCATGTGCCTTGGCGAGCCCGTCGCCGATCTGCGGCGCGATCTGGAGCAGCTTCTTGATCGCGATCGACCCGCTTGCGAGCATCTCCCGCAGCGTCGATCCCTCCACACGCTCCATCGCGATGTAAGAGACGCCGCCCTCCGACCCGATGTCGTGGATCGTGACGATGTTGGGATGGTTCAGTGCCGAAGCCGACCGCGCCTCCTTCTCGAATCGCTTGAGACGCTCGGGATCAGACGACAGCGCAGCCGGCAAAACTTTGATCGCCACTTCGCGCCCGAGCCGCGTGTCCCGCGCCCGGTACACCTCCCCCATCCCGCCCGAACCCAGAGGCGACAAGATCTCGTAGGGACCGAGACGAGTAGCGGCGACGAGTGTCATCAGCTGATTGCTGCCGGGGATTCTAGAGGATTGGTCGGGGCGAGAGGATTTGAACCTCCGACCACTCGGTCCCGAACCGAGTGCGCTACCAGGCTGCGCTACGCCCCGAGTCGGTGGTTTATACGCGATCCGGGCCCCTTCTGCAAAGGCCGCCGGAGCGGGACCGGGAGCTACTGAACCTTGACCGACAGGCCGCCGCCCGCGTAGTCGATCAGGAGCGTGCGGGCGTCGCCGCCGTTCAACTGCGCGTTGGTCGTCGCGAAGAGCGAGGGCATGTTGGGCCCCGAGAACCAGGCCTTGACGGCCGCGGCTCCGGAGGGAACCGTCAGGCTGGCGGTGACGAGTCGGCTCTCGTTCTTCTTGAACGAGAACGGCTTCCTCAGGAGGATCTGATCGTTGACGGCGACCATGATGTGGCCCTCAGGGATCGGAGGCTGGAAGGTCAGCCGGAGGGTCGCGCTGCCGGGGACCGCCGCGGGGACCGGTCCCTGGGAGGGAGGCGCCGCGACAGCGCGACCCGCGACCGGAGCGGGCGAAGGCGCGACGAGGTTCTTCTTCGCCAGCTGCTGCTCCTTGCCGCGCGCGATCTTCTTCTTCGCCTCGGCGGCCGCCCGGGCTTCCGCGACCTTCCGGTCCGCTTCATCGCGGATGGCGAGCGCGTCCGCGTTGCTCGCGTCGAGGGCGAGGATCTGCTCCGCCGCGGCCTTCGCGTCGTCGTTGCGACCCTCGGAGAGAGCGGCTTTGGCGCCGTCCACCAGCTGCGCCGCCTGCTGGACCTTCTGCTGCTCCTGCTGGCGCCCCGTGACCGCGTTCTCGGCCATCTGGGCGTACTGGCGCGCCTCCTGGTTGTTGGGACTGCGCGCGAGGACCTGACGGAACCTCGCGAGGCTCTCCTCGTAGCTCCCGGCCGCGAAGAGGCGCTTCCCCTCCTCCAGCGCCACGCGCCGCTCGTGGACTTCCTGTTCCATGGCCGCGTCGCGCTCGACGGTCGGCCGAGCGGCGGACTTCGCCCGCAGCGCGACCCAGCCGGCGATCAGCACGAAGAGCGCGAGCGCCGCGGCGCTGACGATCCAGAACCAGCGAGAGTTGACCTCGGCGCGGGCGAGCTTCTTCCATTCCTGCGGAGCCGGAGGCATGGGGGCTGCCGCCTCCAGAGTGGATGCCGGCGCCCGTGGGATGGTCGACTCCGCCGACGGCTGCGCGAGATCCGGGCCGGTCCCGCTCATCGCCTCCTCGAGGCTCGGATTGGCGCGAGTGGCTTCCTCGTCCACCGGCTCGGGGGACGCCGGCCGCGGAGTCGGCATCGCGGGCGGCATCACGGGTGGAGCGGAAGGAGCCACGGCGTCGCGCGGAGCACCCATCGCCGCCATCTCGTGGAGGTTGGCGAGCTTGAGCGTGGGAAGATTTTCCGCGGCCGAGACCATCGTGCCCAGATCCTCCAGCGCTTTCTGCTCCTCGAGATGCGCCTTGAGCTGGTAGAGCGCGAGCGCGAGATCCTTCCCCCGCTGATAGCGGTTCCACGGATCCTTCGCCATCGCCCGCGCCACGATCGAGTTGAACTCGGGAGGCACTTCGGGCGAAAGCTCGGCCGGAGGCGTGAAGTCCTCGTGGACGATCTTGTAGGAGATCGCCGTCAGGTTGTCGCCGAGGAACGGCTTGCGATTGGTCAGCAGCTCGTAGAGAACTACGCCGAGCGAAAAGATGTCGCTGCGTCCGTCCACGGGCGCACCCGAGACCTGCTCGGGGGACATGTAGTTGGGAGTTCCCAGGAACTGCCCCGTGGTCGTCAAGTTGGACGACGCGATCTTTGCGATCCCGAAGTCCGTGATCTTGATCTTGCCGTCGGTCGTCATGATGATGTTCGCGGGCTTGATGTCCCGGTGGATGATGCCCTTGCGGTGCGCGTAGTCGAGCGCCTCCGCGATCTGCGCGATCAGGTCCGCGATCTCGTCCCAGTTGAACTTCTTCTTGTCGCCGAGGAGGGATTTGAGGTTGCGCCCCTCGATGTACTCCATGGCGATGAACGAGGTGCGGCTCTCCGTGTCCTCGCCGATGTCGTGGATCGTGACGATGTTGGGATGCGACAGGATGCCGGCGGTCTGGGCCTCCCGCACGAAGCGCTCCCGGAACTCGCGGGACTCGGAGTCGTCGTCTCCGCCCTGGGACACGCGGATCGTCTTGATCGCGACCATCCGGCCGATGACGGGGTCCTTGGCGAGGTAAACGATCCCCATCGCGCCCTTGCCGAGCTCGTTCAAGACCTCGTAGCGGCCGAGCTTTCCCATGCGCGGCCCCGCGGCTACCTTATCGGCCATCGATTTGGAACGAATCCCCTCCCAGGCTCGGCGCACCTGGACCCGGCCGTACCCGGTGACGCCCAGTCCGCGAAATTCTAACAGGTTGCCGTGAAGCGGAGGGGTCCGGGGGCCCAAACGGACTATTCTCCCGTCCATGGACCCCCCGGATCCCGCCTCCCGCGAGGATCGCATCGTCCGTTACGAAAACGGCGGCCCGCGCCCGCGAGCCGACCGCGTCACGGTCGAGGAGCCGCTGGAGATCCGGGTCGGGGGCCAGACCCTGGCGGTCACCATGCGAACGCCGGGGCACGACCACGAGCTCGCCGCCGGATGGCTGGTCACCGAGGGGATCGTCTCGCGACCCGAGGAGATCGTCCGGATCGAGCACTGCCGCGAGACGCGGTCGCCCGAGGAAGAGGGCAACGTGGTCCTCGTCCGGACGACCGCTGCCGCGGGAGGTCAGCTGGATCGGGCGCGCAGGCTCCTCCTGACGAGCTCGTCGTGCGGGCTATGCGGAAAGGGCTCGATTGAATCCATCCGGGGCCAGTTCCCGTCGGTCGAGTCCCCCGCGTCGGTTTCGCCGGACGTCCTGCTCTCGCTCCCCGGGATCCTGCGGCAGTCTCAGGCCACGTTCGGCCAGACCGGCGGTCTCCACGCCGCCGGAGTCTTCACCCTCTCCGGAGCGATGATCGCGGCGCGCGAGGACATCGGGCGGCACAACGCCGTGGACAAGGTCATCGGGGCGCTCTTCCGGGAAGGGCGGCTCCCCCTCTCCGACTCGATCCTGTGCGTGTCCGGCCGCGTGTCCTTCGAGATCGTACAGAAGGCGCTCGCCGCCGGAATCCCGATCGTCGCGGCCGTGTCGGCGCCCTCGTCCCTCGCGATCGACCTGGCCCGCTCCTCGGGCATGGCGCTCGTCGGGTTTCTCCGCGAGGGAGGCTTCAATCTGTATTGCGGGGAGGATCGGGTCGCCGCGACCGAGCCCGCTCGAGGATTCCGGGAATGACCCACCCGAGTAGGATCCCCGCGAAGACGAGCAGCGCCACCGCCAGGAGAAACGCGATCGCGATCGCCACGCACGAGAGGGCCGTCATGGGGGCTCCATTCTCGGCGATTTCGGGGCCCGTTCGCGAGCCGTGACCGCGGACGACCGCCGGCTGACGAGCGGCAAGGCGGTGGCCGCGGCGCTGCTTCTCGTCGGTGTTCTTCTGGCCGCGCTCGGCGTCTTCGCCTATGTGGTCCTCGAGCGCGCCTGCGCGGGGCGGGCTCGATCGGTGGCGGCGCGTGGCGGCTTCCCGGGAGAGGGTGCCGCCGGGCTTTCCCTTCTCTCTTCGGTGGCGTCCGAGCCAATATAATCCGGCGCCATGAAAGCACTCAGCGCCCTCCAGCTGCGCAACGTGGCCGTCGTCGGCCACAACACCGTCGGGAAGACGACCCTCGTCTCCGCCCTCCTGTACGCGGCAGGCGCGACCACCCGGCCCGGCAAGATCGAGGACGGGACCTGTCCGACGGATTTCGACGCCGAGGAGATCGACCGAAAGATCTCGATCAACCTCTCCTGCGCCCACGCCGTCCATCGCGACACGCGAATCAACTTCCTCGACGCTCCCGGCTACGGCATCTTCGCGCCCGAGGCGCGGTCCGCCGTCTACGCGGCCGACTCCGCCCTCATCGTTCTGGACGCCGTCTCCGGTGTCGAGGTCCAGACGGAGCGCGTCTGGAAGTTCGCCGCCGAGTTCGGGCGGCCTGTGATGTTCGTGGTCAACCGGATGGATCGCGACCGCGCCTCGTTCGACCGGGTCATGGAATCCCTCCAGAAGAAGTTCGGGCGCGGGGTGGTGGCTCTCCAGATTCCCTTCGGCGAGGAGAAGTCGTTCCGCGGAACGGTGGACCTCGTCCGCATGGAGGCCCATTTCCACGACACCGGCAAGCGCGTGGACGGGCCGATCCCGGCGGACATCGCGGAGCGCGCCAAGGCGGAGCACGAGCGCTTGGTCGAGCTGGTCGCGGAGGGCGAGGATGAGCTAATGGAGAAGTTCTTCGCCCAGGGCACTCTCGAGGCCCAGGACATCCTTCCGGGGCTACGGCACGAGATCGTCGAGCGCAAGGTCTTCCCCGTCTTCTGCGCGTCGTCGGCCCAGGGAATCGGCATCCTGCGCATCCTCGACGCCTGCGTCGCGTTGCTGCCGTCCCCGGAGACCCGCCGGGTCGAGGGCACGGGCAAGGACGGCAAGGCCGTCGTCCTGTTCCACAACGAGAAGGACCCGGCGGTGGCGCAGGTCTTCAAGACCGTCTCGGATCCCTTCGCCGGGCGAATCTCGTACCTCCGGGTCTTTTCCGGCCACTTCCAGTCCGACGGGACGTACTGGAACGCGACCAAGGGAACCCCCGAGCGATTCTCGGGGCTCTTCCTCCTGCAGGGCAAGGAGCACGTCGGCGTTCCCGAGGCGATGGCCGGCGACGTGGTGGCGGTCGCCAAGCTCAAGGACACGTTCACCGGCGACACGCTGACCGCCAAGGATTCGCCGGTGGTGATCCCGCCCCTCTCCGTGCCGGAGGCGTCGATCGCCTACGCCATCGAGCCCAAGGCCAAGGGAGACGAGGACAAGATCGGAACCGCGCTGCACAAGCTGATCGAGGAGGATCCCTCGCTCGCCTTCCAGCGGGACGAGGAGACCAAGGAGTTCCACCTGGCCGGCGCCTCGCAGCTCCACGTCGAGATCGCGGTCGCGCGGCTGAAGAAGCGCTACGGCGTCGAGGTCATCCTCCATCCCCCGAAGGTCCCCTACCGCGAGACGATCACCCGGAAGGCCGAGGCGCACGGGAGGCACAAGAAGCAGACCGGCGGACATGGGCAGTTCGCCGACTGCCGGATCCGCGTCGAGCCGCTGCCCCGCGGCAAGGACTTCGAGTTCGTCGACGACATCTACGGCGGCTCCATCCCCCGCAACTTCATCCCCGCCGTCGAGAAGGGTATCCAGGAGGTCCGTCGCAGGGGCTTCCTGGCGGGGTTCCCGATGGTCGACTTCCGCGTGACCCTGTACGACGGCCAGTACCACGACGTCGACTCCTCGGAGCTCGCGTTCAAGCTCGCCGGCGCCCTGGCCTACAAGGAGGCGATGGCGCAGGCGAAGCCGACGCTTCTCGAGCCGGTGATGCACGTCGAGATCAGCGCGCCCAACGAGTACGTCGGGGACCTGATGGGAGACCTCTCCTCGCGGCGCGGGCACGTCCAGGGCATGGACGCCGCGGACGAGGACACCGTCATCAAGGCGCAGGTCCCGATGGCGGAGCTCCTGACCTACGGCGCGCAGCTACGCTCGATCACGCAGGGACGCGGGTCGTTCCACCTCGAGTTCTCCCACTACGCCGAGGTCCCGCATGCGCTCCAGGAGAAGGTCATCGCGCAGGCCAAGGCGGCCCGGGGCGGCGAGGCGAAAGAGGCGTAGCGCAGCGCCCGGAGCCGCTACCGGGGCGGCGCCGGCGAAGGCGACCCGGCGAAGGGGGTCCCGGCGCGCGCGGGCGCCCGTGCCGGATCCATCACCTGCGCGTTGGCCGGATGATGGGGGATGTACGGATTCCTCTGGAACCCGCTGATCCAGACGGAGACCGACAGGCTGGCGAGAACGTACGCTCCGGCCGCGGCCACCGCGAGCCGTCGCGCGAGGGGCCGCCCGCGTTTCTCGAGAAGCCAGGCTCCGCCGACCACGACGAGCGGTGTCATGAGGAGCACGAGCGTGAGGCCGAAGCGGTTCTCGACCTCGACCGGCAGGTAGAGGACGAGGTACGCGGCGCCGACCAGGACGATGCTGCCGAGGGCGAAGTCGGACTCGTCGAGCCGCCGGCGAAGGATCGCGCGCCGCACGGAGAGCGCGAGCCCCAGGAGCGCGAGGGCGATCCCGGCATAGGTGAGGAGACTCAGCGGCCACCGGTACCACGGGTGGAGATCCGTGATGTAGGTGAACGGGAGGTCGTAGTCGAGCATCGCGAACGCGTGGAGCGCCAGTGTCGCGAGGTAGCGGAAGGGGTGATGCCGGAGGAAGCTCACGGGGTCGGGGTCGCCCCGATAGAGGGGGTTGACGTAAGTCAGGAACGGCGACCTTCCCGGGATCACGAGCGTGCCGTACTTGAGCGCGCCCATTCCCCACTGCATCTGGAGGCGGTAGAGGCTCTGCACGATGAGGGGAGTCACGCGGCCAAAGACGCGGTAGTTGATGAAGAACTGCGGCAGGAGCGGCGGAATGAGTCCGGCGATCGCGGCCGCCGCGCTGGCGGGGCGCAGGTCCCGCCACCGGACGGCGCGGACGAGCCAGACCGCCGCCAGCGCCGCCACGACCGCGACGTTGGCGGGACGCACCTCCGTGGCCGCTGCCGCGCAGAAAAACGCGAGGAGCGGCCGCACGATCTGCGTGCGCACGCCCGGCGGTTCCCCCTTCACCCGCCACGACAGGAGCAACGCGAGCTCGATCAAGACCGCGGAGAGGAGGTCGCTCAGCGGCTCGGTCGTGTGCAGGAGGAGCACGGGGTTGAGCGCGGCGATCGCGAAGACCCACGCCCCCATCGATTCGGACTCGAAGACCGCCGCCACCTTCCTCCCGAGGAAAGCGCACGTCGCGAGGTACAGCGCGAGCTGCGCCCCGAAGACGGCCAGCCGGAGCGTCTCCTGCGAGAGGCTCCGGAAACCGGACACCGCGGCGAGGAACAGCGGATACCCGTAGGTTCGGAATTCCACCGGCCACGCCGCCAGACCCTTCGTGCGGAGGATCTCGCTGAGCTGGTAGTAGCCCCAGGCGTCGTAGATCAGGGCGGGGTACCCCTCCAGGAAAAAGGCGTAGGCGAGCGCCACGGAGACGACCGTGACCGCGAGCGGCAACCGGGCGTTCGGAGTGCGATGCATTCGGACCCGGCCGCCGCTAGAGAGTCCTCCAGCGCCTCCCGTCGCGCTCGAGGAAGCGGTCCGCGGATTCGGGGCCGAACGTCCCGGCCGCGTAGTTGGAGAAGTCCGGCGGCGGCACGCGCTCCCACGCCTTCAGGAGCGGCGTGAGCACCTCCCAGGCGTGCTCCGCCTCGTCGCCGCGGATGAAGAGGGTCTGGTCGTCGTGGGTGACGTCGAGCAGGAGGCGCTCGTACCCCCCCGCGATCGGAGCGCCCAGCTTCGAGTAGGGAAAGTCCATGTAGACGGATTGGATCTGGAGGACCGAGCCCGGGACCTTGACGCCGAACTTGAGCGAGACGCCCTCGTCCGGCTGGATGTGAAGCCGGAGGACGTTCGGCAGGAGCTCCCCGGAGGCGCGGTGGAAGAAGCGATGCGGCACGGTCTTGAACTCGATCGCGATCTCGGTGACGCGCTTGCCGAGGCGCTTCCCCGAACGGAGATAGAACGGGACTCCCCCCCATCTCCAGTTGTCGATGGCGATGCGGACGGCCGCGTAGGTCGGCGTCGTCGACTGGGGGTCCACGTGCGGCTCCTCGCGGTACCCCGGCACCTTGCGGCCTGCGACCACGCCCGGCCCGTACTGTCCGCGGACCGCCCACTCGTCGATCGCGTCCTCGGGAAAGGGCCGGATCGATTCGAGCACCTTCACCTTCTCCGCCCGGATCGCGTCGGCCTCGTACGCCGCGGGCGGCTCCATGGCCGTCAGGGTCAGGAGCTGCATCAGGTGGTTCTGGAACATGTCCCGGAGGACGCCCGCGCTCTCGTAGAAGCCGGCGCGATGTCCCACGCCGACGGACTCCGCGACCGTGATCTGAATGTGATCCACGTAACGGTGGTTCCAGAGCGGCTCGAAGATTCCGTTGGCGAACCGCAGAACGAAGATGTTCTGGACGGTCTCCTTGCCGAGGTAGTGGTCGATCCGATAGATCTGCTTCTCGGGAAAGACGGACAGCAGCACCTGATTCAGGTGCCGCCCGGAGTCCAGGTCGTGGCCGAACGGCTTCTCGACCACGGCGCGAACCCAGCCGGAGTCGACGCTCGCCAGGCCCTCTTCCCCGAGGGCGCTCAGGATCGTCTCGTCGGCGTCGGGCGGCGTCGCGAAGTAGAAGATGCGATTGCGGGGGCCGCCCCGACGCGATTCGATCGCCTCGAGCTCTCTCTTCAACGCGCGATACAGCTCGCGGTCCTCGAAGTTACCGGCGAGATACCGGACCACGGCCGGCATGTCGCCGGCCCGTCCCTGCGTGGGCGGCGTGAACTCGCGGGCCCCGCCCTCGAGGTGGGCGCGGAAGGCTTCGTCGGTGTACTGCGTGCGCCCGATTCCGACGATCGCGAAGTCCGGAGAAAGGGCGCCGTCCCGATTCAGGTGCGCGATCGCCGGAGCGAGCAGGCGCCGCGCCAGGTCGCCCGACCCCCCGAAGATCACCAGCGTGACGGGGGGGCGGATCGCCTCATCGCCGCGGCGCGGAGAGGACGTCTCCGGAGCGGGAGCGCTCATGCGCGCAGCGCACGGTGAATGCCGCCGGCGAGGTCCTGGAGGCCGGCCGCGACGTCCTTCGGGAGGTGCGCGCGCATCACTCGTCGGCCGCGGGACTGGAGCGAGGCCAGGTCTCCGTCGGCCTGGGCCGCGACGACTCGATCGAAGCCCCACGGCCGTCCCGGGATTCGCGCCTCGAGCGACGGATCGCAGGTCACCTGCAGGAAGACGCCGTTCGCCGGTCCGCCCTTGTGGAGCTGGCCGGTCGAATGCTGGAACCGCGGGCCGTACCCGACGGTCGTGGCCACACGCTTCGCGTTTCGGACCTGGAGGCGGATTCCTTGCAGCGAGGCCTCGGTCTCCGGCGTGTCGTTCAGGTACGCGGTGATCGCGAAGTAGTCGCCGGGGCGCAGCGACGCGAGCAGGCCCGCCAGCTCCTCCTCGTCGACCCCTTTCGCAGACGGCCCCGCGGCGGCCCCCGGGAGGCCGGAGAGAATCGCCTCCGTGCGGTCCTTGGCCTCCTGGACGTTGGGCTGGTCGAACGGGTTGATTCCCAGGAGCTGGCCCGCAATCGCGGTCGCGAACTCCCAGCGGAACATCTCCGCCCCCAGGTCCAGGGAATCCTGGAGGATGAACGACAGGGCGGAGTGTCCGTTTGCGACGAGGCGGTCGAGACGCGCGGCGGCGTCCGGATCGTTGCGGCCCTTCGTGTCGTATCGAACGAAGAATCGATCCGAGCCGTAGGCCTCGGGCCCGCTGAGGGGCTCGCCCTCCACGGGCAGGATGCCCCGGCCCTCCTTGCCGGTCGACTCGGCGATGAGCTGCTCGAGCCACATGCCGAAGCGGTCGGCCGGCGGTCCGATGGAAAACGTCAGCTTGTCGCGGCCGGCGAGCGCCTCGGCGCCGATCGCGGCGCCCAGAAGGAGTCCCGGGTTCTGCGGGCCGGAGGCGCGGCAGGCTTCCGCCATCGTCCGCGCGCGCCCCACCAGCTCGACCACGTCGACGCCCAGGAACGCGGCGGGCACGAGGCCGAAGTTGGAGAGCGCCGAGTAGCGTCCCCCGATGCGGGGATCTCCCGCGAAGATCCGCCGCACGCGCCGGGAGCGAGCCACCTTCTCGAGGGCGGATCCCGGATCCGTGATCACGAGGAACCGCTCGCCCGCGCGGTCGCCGAGCTCGCGCGTCGCATGCTCGAAGAAGTAGTCGAAGAAGATGTTGGGCTCCAGCGTGGTGCCCGACTTGGAGGACACGATGAACAGCGTGCGCGCGGGGTCGCTCCGCGCCGCGGTCGCCGCGACGGCCGAGGGCTCCGTGGAATCGAGGACCTCGACTCGCGGATATCCGGCGGCCGAGCCGAAGGTCTCGCTGAACACGTACGGGGCGAGACTCGATCCGCCCATTCCCAGCACAACCACGCGCTCGGTCCCGTCGCGGGCCTCCGCGACGAACTCCCGCAGGTCCGGAAGCGTCGGGGCGATCCGATCGGGGATCGTCAGCCATCCCAGGGCGTTCTCGATCGACCGCCGCATGACGGCCTCGGCCTTCCAGAGCGAGCCGTCCCCGGACCACGCGCGATCGATCGCGCGCTCGGCCTCCAGCCGGGCGACCGCCTGACGGCAACGCGCCGCGGCGCCGTCGGGCTCCAGATTCATGCCACCCTCATCGACCGCTCCTTCTCGGCGATCGTCTGGAGGAGGCCGTCGAAGGAGTCGGAAAATTTCTTCACGCCCTCCACCTCGAGCTCGCTCGCGACCTGGCCGAAGTCGATGGAGAGCCCGGTCAGGTCCGCGAACGCCGCGTGCGCTCCCGGCAGGTCGTCGGCGATGCGGATCTTCGGATCGCCGTGGTCGCGGTAGGCCTGCAGCGTCTCCGGAGGCATCGTGTCGACGGACGTGGGCGCGATCAAGGCCTCGACGTAGTAGAGATCGGGCAGGGACGGGTCCTTGGTGGACGTCGACGCCCAGAGTGGCTTCTGCAGGCGGGCGGCGTCGCCCTTCAGGGCGGCGAATCGCGGTCCGTCGAAGACCTCTTGAAACGCCTGGTAGGCGATGCGCGCGTTGGCGATTCCGAGCCTGGCACGCAGCGCGGCCGCCTTCGGGTTGCCGGCGCGGACGAGCGCGTCGAGCTTCTTGTCCACGTTGGTGTCGACCCGCGAGACGAAGAAGCTCGCCACCGATCGGATCCGATCCACCTTCTGCTGGCGCGCGACCCGCTCCTCCAGCGCCGAGAGATACGCCTCCATGACCTCCCGGTACCGGGGAACCGAGAACAGGAGCGTCACGTTGATGTTGATCCCCTCCGAGAGACACTGCCGGATCGCCGGCACGCCCTCCGCGGTGCCGGGGATCTTGACCATGACGTTGGGTCGGCCGCAGGCGGTCCACAGCCTCCTCGCCTCGACGATGGTCCCCTGCGTATCGCGCGCCAGGCGCGGGCCGACCTCGATCGAGACGAATCCGTCGTCGCCGCCGCTTGCGTCGTAGACCGGCCGGAAGATGTCGGCCGCCGCGCATACGTCGGCCACGGCGAGAGACTCGAAAATCGCGGCGGGGTCCTTGCCGGCGGGGCCTCGCTTGATGTCCTCGTCGTAGAGCGCCGACTTCGCGATCGCGTTCTGGAAGATCGTCGGGTTGGACGTCATTCCCGTCAGCCCGTCCTCGTCGATCAGACGCTTGAGCTCCGGGCCCTGGTAGAGGTCGCGGCGAATGAAGTCGTACCAGACGCTCTGGCCGAGCTCTCCGAGCCTCTGAAGTGGATTCTTGCTCACTATCGTTTTCCCCCCTGCGCGTCGAAAACACCCCTCCGCGCGTCTTCTTCGATCTCCCGGATCTCCGCGAGCCTCCGGACGTGGCGTTCCGCGCCCGAAAACTTCGCACCGAGAAATGCGCGCACGCACTCGGCCGCGAGCAGCGGCCCGATGACGCGCGCTCCGAGACAGAGCACGTTCATGTCGTCGTCCTCGACGCCCTGGCGCGCGGAGAACGTGTCGTGACACATCGCGGCGCGGCAACCGGGGACCTTGCTCGCGGCCACGCACGCGCCGACGCCGCTGCCGCAGAGCACGATGCCCCGGTCGCAGAGGCCCGAGACGACCGCCTCGGCGACCTTCCGGGCGTAGATCGGATAGTCGGCGGGGTCCGTGGAGAACACGCCGAAATCCTCGACGGTGTGCCCGAGCCCCGCGACGAGGTCCGCGACTTCTCCCTTGAGGGGAAAGCCCGCGTGATCGCAACCGATCGCGATCCTCATCGCACCAGGCCCCGCGCGAACTCGACGACGTGCTCGACGGTGAAGCCGAGGTTCCGGAGCACCACCTCGCCCGGCGCCGACGCCCCGAACCGGTCCAGTCCGATGGAGCCGCCGCGGTCGCCCACGTACTTCTGCCATCCCAGGGTCACGCCGGCCTCGATCGAGAGGCGGGCGGGCACCTCCGGCGGAAGCACGGAATCCCGATACTCGCGCGGCTGGCGGTCGAAGAACTCCCAGCACGGCATCGACACCACGCGGGTGGGAACCCCTCCGGCCTCCAGTTGCTCCCGGCCGGCGACCGCGAGCTGGACCTCCGAGCCCGTGGCGATCAGAATCAGGCGGGGAGCGCCCCCGCTCGCCTCCGCCAGGACGTAGGCCCCCCGCGAGGCGTCGCCCTTCGCGCCCGAGCGATCGAGGACCGGCAGATTCTGGCGGGAGAGCGCCATCCCCACCGCGCCCTCGCCGTGCTCCATCGCGGCCCGCCACGCCTCGGCCGCCTCGTTGGCGTCGCCCGGGCGCAGGAGCGCGAAGTGCGGCATCGCGCGCAGGGACATCAGGTGCTCGACGGCCTGGTGCGTGGGTCCGTCCTCGCCGAGGCCGATCGAGTCGTGGGTCCAGACGAAGATCGTCGAGAGGTGGTTCAGCGCGGCCAGGCGGATCGACGGGCGCATGTAGTCGGAGAAGCAGAAGAAGGTCGCGACGAACGGACGCACCCCGCCGTGGTACGACATCCCGTTGGCGATCCCGGCCATCGCGTGCTCGCGCACGCCGTAGTGGATGTTGTTGCCCGCGCCGGTCTGGCCGTCGAAGTCCTCCGCGCCCTCGATCTTCGTCTTGGTGGACTCGGAGAGATCGGCGTCGCCGCCGAGGAGCCAGGGCACCCGACGCGCGATCGCATTGAGCGCCTTTCCCGCGGCGACGCGGGTCGCGATCGATTCCCCCGGCTTCCAGCGTGGCAGCTCCGCTTCCCAGCCCTCCGGAAGGGCGCCCTTGCGTTGCGTGCGCCACTCCCGCGCGAGCTCGGGGTGCGCCGTCGCGAAGGCCTCGAACCGCCGCTCCCAGGCCGCCTGCTCCCCGACCCCCCGGTCCACGGCCGAGCGGAATTGCCGCAGCGCGTCGTCCGGAACGAAGAACGGCTCGGTCCACTCCCACCCCAGGGCCTTCTTGGTCAGCGCGACTTCCTCCGGGCCGAGCGGGCTCCCGTGCGCGGTGCTCTTCCCGGCCTTGTGGGGAGACCCGAAGCCGATCGTCGTGCGGACCGCGATGAAGCTCGGCCGCCCCTCCTCCGAGACCGCGGCGCGGATCGCCGCGTCGATCGCCTCGTAGTCCTCGTTGCCGTTCTCGACCCGCTGCACGTGCCAGCCGTACGCCTCGTAGCGGCGCGGGACGTCCTCGGTGAAGCTCCAGGAGGTCGGTCCGTCCAGTGAGACGTGGTTGTCGTCGTAGAGAAAGGTCAGCTTCCCGAGCCCGAGGTGCCCCGCGAGTGAGCTCGCCTCGGACGTGATCCCCTCCATCAGGTCGCCGTCGCTGACGAGGGCGAACGTACGGTGGTCCACGATGTCGTGGCCCGGACGATTGAAGCGATGGGCCAGCCAGCGCTCCGCCATCGCCATGCCCACGGCGTTGGCCGCGCCCTGTCCGAGAGGACCGGTCGTGGCCTCGACGCCGGGCGTCAGATGGACCTCCGGGTGGCCGGGGGTGCGACTGCCCCACTGGCGGAACGCCTTCAGGTCGTCAATCGTGAGGTCGTAGCCGGTCAAGTGCAGCAGGCTGTACAGCAGCATGCTGCCGTGCCCCGCGGAGAGGACGAACCGGTCGCGGTCGGGCCAGAGCGGATCTCTCGGATTGTGCCGCAGGTACCGCTGCCACAGGACGTACGCCATCGGCGCCGCGCCCAGGGGGAGGCCGGGGTGCCCGGAGTTCGCCTTCTGCACCGCGTCGATCGACAGCGTCCGGATGGTGTCGACACAGAGCTCGTCGAGGGATTTGCGCACCGTGCTCAAGAATCCTCCTCCCAGGGCTCCGATCTTATTACGCGCGCATCGCCGTCCCACTCGGACGTTCATCTGATAGAGAATCGCCTCGAGGTTCAGATCGAACGTGTCTACCGACCAGGCGATCGCGCTGTACCGGGGAGCCCGCAAGCCCCTCGAATGGCCCCGACGGGAGCTCGAGGGTCGCGACCTCGCGCTCGAATGGCTCGAGACCGACGGCCTGGGAGGGTTCGCGTGCGGAACGGTCGCGGGGGCGCGGACGCGGCGATACCACGGCTGGTACGTCCCGGCGATCCCTCCGCCCCGGAGGCGCTGGATGCTGGTGTCCGGATGCGATGAATTCGTCACCGCCCGGGACGTGACGACCGGCATCTCGACGCAGGTCTATCGCAACGCGACTCACCCAGAAGGCTCCCGCAATCTCGCCCGGTTTCGGATGGAGCCGTTCCCCACCTGGCTCCACGAAACCAGCCTGTTCTCCCTGGAGCGATCCCTCTGCATGGTGCGCGATCGTTCCTTGACGATCGTCCGCTACGTCAACCGCGGCTCGACCGAGCTCACCCTGCGCGTCCGGCCGCTGCTCGCGTTCCGCGGGTCGCACCGGCTCCAGCATGAGATGGGAGACTGGAACGCGGAAACCGAGGTGCGGGGCGAGACCTCCTGGGTCCGGCCGGTCGCGTACCTTCCCCGCCTCTTCCTGCGCGGCGTCTTTGCACAGACGCGGCTCGACCCGATGTGGTATCGCCATTTCCGGTACAGGCAGGAGGCCGCGCGCGGATACGACGCCGAGGAGGACCTCTGGAGCCCGCTCGAATGGGAGTGGACGCTGCGGCCGGATGCGCGCGCCTTCCTGCTCTTCTCGCTGCACGAGATCGCGTCCGATCCGGATCACTTCTTCGACCTGGAGAGCCGGCGCCGTCGCACGTTCGCGCGCACCCGGGACACAGTGTTCGATGAGCTGGCAGGCCGCGCCGAGTCCTTCCTGGTGGAGGCCGACCAGGGCAATTCGACCATCCTCGCGGGATTTCCGTGGCTGGCGGACTGGGGGCGCCAGGCGATGGTCGCGGCGCCGGGGCTCGCCCTGGCCACGGGCCGCACGGGGCTCGTCGCGCGCGTCCTGAACTCGTTCGCATCCTCCCGACGCGAGGGATTGATTCCCAGCCACTTTTCCGGCGAGGAAGGCGAGGCCGAGTACGACTCGATCGACGCCTCCCTCTGGTTCATCCTCGCGGTCGAATGGTTCAGCCGGAACCGGCGCTCTCCCGGACAGCCGCCGCCGCTCCTGGGCGTGACGCGCTCGATCGTCGACGCGTACAAGCGCGGGACGCGGTGGGGAATCGGCGCCGGGCCCGACGGCCTCCTGGTGGGCAACGCGCCGGGACGGGCGCTGACGTGGATGGACGCGATCGTGGACGGTGTACCCGTAACGCCGCGGGCGGGACGGGCCGTGGAGGTCAACGCGCTCTGGCACGCGGCGCTGAAGAGCGCGGCCCGGCTGGAGCGGCTCGCCGGCGAGACCGCGCGGGCGCGAGAGCTCGAGTCCGAGGCCTGGCACGTCGCGCGCCGCTTCAACGAGGCGTTTTGGAACGCCCCCAAAGGTCATCTCTACGACGTCATCGGCGAGGGCGGGCCGGACGCGAGCCTCCGCCCCAACCAGCTGCTCGCGGTCTCGCTGACGGACGACCTCCTGCCGCCGCATCGCGCGCGGTCGGTGTACTGGACGGTCCGGCGCCGTCTCCTGACTCCGTTCGGGCTGCGCACACTGGATCCGGCGGACTCCCGCTACCGGGGGACGTGCGACGGCGACGAGAGCACGCGATTGCGGGCGGCTCACCAGGGAACCGTCTGGCCCTGGCTCATGGGCCCGTTCGCGGACGCCCACTTCCGGGTCTTCGGGAACACGGCGGATTCGCGCCGCACGATGCGCGCGCTCTTGGCGCCGCTGCGCGCGCACGTGCGCGAGGCCGGCCTGGGCTTCATCTCCGAGACGTTCGACGGAGACCCGCCGCACGCGCCGCGGGGCTGTTTCGCGTCCGCGTGGAGCGTGGCCGAGGTGGCGCGCGTTCTCTACACCCACCTGATGGGAGGGGATTGACCGCCGGGCCGGGAACCGGAGCTCCGGCGGCCCGCGACCCGAAGGCGGCGCCCGTGCTCCTGCTGATCTGCGACGGCTGGGGCCACGCCCCCCCGTCCGAGGGCAACGCGATCGCGCGCGCCCGCACCCCGATCTACGACCGCTGGATGGCCCGCTACGCCTGGACCCTGCTGCAGGCGTCGGGCGAGGCCGTCGGGCTCCCGGACGGCGTGATGGGCAACTCGGAGGTGGGCCACGTGACCATGGGCGCCGGCCGCATGGTTCCACAGGACCTCCTGCGCATCGACCTCGCTCTGCGCGACGGATCGTTCTTCGAGAACCCCGCGTTGATCGCGGCAATGCATCATGCGAAGCGCAAGGGGGCGACGCTCCACCTCATGGGCCTGGTCTCCGACGGGGGCGTCCATTCCCACGAGCGGCACCTGCTCGGCCTGCTGGAGATGGCGTCGCGGCTCGGCGTGCCCCGGGTGCGCGTCCACGCGTTCACGGACGGCCGCGACACACCGCCCCGCTCGGCGCGGAGACTCCTCGCCCGGATCGAGCCCGCGCTGGCGAAGGCCGGCGGCAAGATCGCCACGGTCTCGGGCCGCTACTACGCGATGGACCGGGACCGTCGATGGGACCGGGTGGCCCGGGCCTACGCCGCGCTCGTCTTCGCCTCGGGGCTCCGCGCGGACAGCGCCGACGAGGCTGTGCGGGCCGCCTACGCACGCGACGAGTCCGACGAGTTCATCCAGCCGACCGTCGTGACCGAGGGAGACGAGCCCGTCGGGGCGATCCGCGACGGCGATGCCCTGATCTTCTTCAACTTTCGCGCGGACCGCGCGCGGCAGATCACGCGCGCGCTGACGCAGGCGGACTTCGCCGAGTTCCCGCGGCCGCAGCCGCCGATAGTCCATTTCCTCGGCTTCACCGCGTACAAGGAGGAGTTCCGTCTGCCCGCGGCCTTCGCGCCCCGCCCCCTGACCAACATCCTCGCGGACGTCTGGTCGCGGGCCGGGATCTCCAACCTGCGCCTGGCCGAGACCGAGAAGTACGCGCACGTGACGTACTTCTTCAACGGCGGGGTCGAGGAGCCGTTCCCCGGAGAGGAGCGCGTTCTCGTCCCGTCCTGGAAGGGAACGACCTACGACCTGCATCCGGAGATGAGCGCGCCGCAGGTGACGGAGGAGGCGGTGCGGGCCCTGAGGGAACGGCGCTTCGACGCGCTCGTGGTCAACTTCGCCAACGCCGACATGGTTGGGCACACGGGGAAGATCGTCGAGACGGTCGCCGCGGTCGAGACCCTCGACCGCTGCTTCGGCATCCTCGAGGCGGCGTGCGCGGAGACGAAGACGCGGCTCCTCATGACGTCGGACCACGGCAACGCGGAGCAGATGATCGACCCCGTGACCGGGGAGCCACACACCGCGCACACGACCAATCCGGTGCCGCTCATCCTCTGCGCGGATCGCGCGTCCCTGCGCGACGGCGGCGCGCTCTCCGACGTCGGCCCGACGATGCTCGGCCTCATCGGCCTGGAGGCGCCCCCCGAGATGACGGGCAGCGACCTCCGGAAATAAGGCTCCCGCCTACCCGCCCGTCTCTTTGCGCTCCCGCGCGCCCGGGAAGGCGTGGGCGGCCCGTGCCTTAAGCTCCGACGCCGCGTGCGGGTCGCCCAGAACCTCGTAGGTCCGGATGGCGGCGAAGAAGGCCTCCGGCGTCCGCACCTGCGCGACCAGGTCCGACAGCGACCGCCGCGCGTCGGCCTCGCGCCCCTGGCTGGCATAGAGCATCGCCAGGGCGGCCCGGGGGGACGGGTTGCCCGGAAAGTCCCGGATCTCCTCGAGGAACGCCTGCTCCGCTTCCGCATCCCGTCCCAGCCGCGCGAGCGAGTCCCCGCGCAGAAAGCTCAGGTTCTGGAGCGGCGGCGGCCCCTCGGTCCCCCGCGGCCTGGCCGCCAGGGCCAGCTCCGCCAGCGCGCCGGCGTAGTCCCGGCGGTCGCGAGCGACCCGTCCCAGGATCAGGTGCGGGATCCGGCCCGAAGCCGATACCTGAAGAGCGGCCCTCGACTCGCGCTCCGCCTGTTCGAGGTCTCCCTGCGCAAGCGCGATGCGCGCGAGGTTGACGTGCGCATTCTCCGGGCCGGACTCCCCCACCAGCTCGGCGTGCCGCCGGGCCTCGGCATAGTTGCCCGTCACAAGGTAGAAGTCCGAGAGGGCCATCAGGACCTGCGGGTTTCCGGGCGCGAGCTTCGCCGCCGTCTGGAGCGCCGCGAGGGCGTCGGCGTCGCGTCCGAGCTTGAGGCAGGACTCCGCGTAGAGCTGCCACACGTCGGTCATGCCCGGGTCGGTCTTCAGAAGCGCCTCGAACGCCTGCGCCGCCTCCGCGTAGCGGCCGGCCTGGAGATCGCCGAAGCCGTCCTTGAGCAGCGCGACGGCCCCGATGCGATCCCTCGGCGCGGGAAGATCCTTGCGCTCGAGATCGGCGGAGGTCGCGCTGATGTAGCCGAGCGCCGCGAGCTTCCGGACCTGCTCGGGATCCGAGCTGCCGGGGGCCTGGAGCGGCCGCGGGATGCGAAGGAGCGCGGCCGACAACGAGCGGAACGCGGGCGGCAGGCCCGGCGCGAGATCGTGCTTCTCGCCGGGATCCGCGACGATGTCGTAGAGCTCGGGGCGCGGCGACTGGATGTACTGATTCCGGTCGTCCGTCAGCGAGGCGAGGTCGCTCCAGCCGAGGTGCAGGCGCGGATAGATCGTTTCGCTGTAGATGCGCCGCGCTGAGCCGCTCGCCGGAGACCCCGACGCGAGCGCCGCCGTCAACGTCTCCCCCGCGAGGCCCGCGGGCCGCGGGAGCCCCGTCACCTCGAGGATCGTCGGGAAGACGTCGGAGAGGGCCACGGGCGCGCGCACGGTCTCCCCCGCGCGCCGCCCCCCCGGGAACTTCACCAGCAGCGGGACGTGGATCGCCTCGCGGTAGAGGAGCACGCCGTGCTCGTCCTCCCCGTGGTCGTTGAGGCCCTCCCCGTGATCCGAGAGGAAGATGACGAGCGATCCGTCGTAGAGCCCGCGCTGCCGGAGCAACGCGATGAGGCGTCCGACGATCTCGTCGGCGGCCGCGATCTCCCCGTCGTAGGGGAGCTTGTATCGGCTCCGGTAGGGCTCGGGCGGCTCGTAGGGCGAGTGGGGCTCGAAGACGTGCAGGAACGCGAAGAACGGCGCCTTCGCGTGCGTCTCGATCCAGCCGGCCAGCACCGCCTCGGTTTCTCCGCCGCGGCGCTGGACGCGGGAGAGCGACTGGTTGACCTTCGTGGGCTCGACCGAGTCCTCCCAGAAGTCGAAGCCGCGCGAGACGCCCGTGGCGTGCGAGAGGACGATCGAGGAGACGGCGCCTCCCGTCGCGTATCCCCCCGCCTTCAGCGCCGAGGCGATGGTGGGCGGCTCTTTCTTCAGCGCATAGCCGAGGTTGTCCCGCACCCCGTTCTGCGGGGGAAGCTGTCCCGTGAAGATCGAGACGTGGGACGGCAGCGTCAGGGGGACATGGGAGTACGCGTTCTCGAAGAGCACCGCATCCTTGCGCAGGGCGTCGATGTGCGGAGTTTCGACGCCCCGGTAGCCGTAGGCCGGAAGGTGATCCGCTCGGAGCGTGTCGACGGAGATGAGGATGACCGGCGCGCCGCGCGAGACCAGGCTCGCGTTGCGGCACGCGCTGCCCGCGAAGAGGAACGCGAGCGCCAGGGCGGCCAATCGGCCGCGCCGCGCCCCGCTCGAGCGCCCGATGGACTCTGCTAGCATCCGCGCCATGCCGACCAAGCGTGAAATCTACCTCCGCCGCCTCGAGACCGTGCGCTCGCGCCTGGCCACCCTGAAGGCCGATGCGCTGTACGCCACCCCGTCATCCAACCTTTACTATCTGACGGGCATCGATTTCCACCGAAGCGAACGTTTGACGGCCCTCCTTCTCTTCCCGGACCAGGACCCGATCGTGATCTGCCCGTCCTTCGAGGCCACGCGGCTGCGCGGGATGTCGGCCGTCGATCGCGTCGTGACGTGGGAGGAGACCGAGGACCCCTTCGCCCGCGCCGCATCGCTCTTCCCGGCGTCCGCCGGCACGCTCGCGGTCGAGCCCTCGACAGCCTACGACGACGTGGAGCGGCTGCTCCGGGCGCGGGGAGGCTGGGGGCCGGTGTCCGCGGCTTCGCTGTTCGCGGCCCTCCGGATGATCAAGTCCCCCGAGGAGATCGATCTGATGCGCAGCGCCATCGCGGTGGCCATTCCCCGCTTCCGCCGGGCGTTCGAGTCGCTCAAGCCCGGCTGCCTGGAGTCGGAGATCTCCGCGGTCGTCGGCGGGGAGAACGTCGTGCAGTTCGGAGCGTCCTCCGCACTGCCCCATGGCGCCTCGGGAAACGTCGCCCTCGCTCGCGACCAGGCCGTGCTGATCGACGCTTGGGACAAGCCCGACGGCTACTACTACGACATCACGCGGTCCACCTACTACGGCACGCCGACCGACGAGTACCGCAAGGTGTGGTCGGTCGTGCTCGACGCGCAGTCGGCGGCGATCGACAAGGCGGCTCCGGGCGTGCCCTGCTTCGAGGTCGACGCAGCCGCGCGCCGCGTGATCGAGAGCGCCGGTTACGGCGAGCAATTCACGCACCGCCTGGGACACGGCCTCGGCATCGACGTGCACGAGGCGCCGTACATGGTCGGCCACGACCGCACCGTCCTCGAGCCCGGGATGACCTTCACGTCCGAGCCGGGCATCTACATGCCGGGCCGCTTCGGCGTTCGCATCGAGGACGACGTCGTCTGCACGGAGCGCGGGTCCGAGTCGCTCTCGCCCCGGGTGTCCCGCCTCGAGCCGATCTCCGTCTGAGGTTCGGATTCCGACATCCTGGGCAGGCGCCTGGTCCCGCGGACCGGCGCTTGTGTCCCTCCGGGGAACTCGTCGGCGCGTTATAGTGTTTTCGTTGGCGCATGACGTTTCGGTTCGGGAGCCTGAGACTCGATTCCGAGAGTCGAGCCCTCCTGCGGGACGGGAAGCCGGTGCCGATTTCCCCCAAGGCCTTTCGGCTCCTTCAAGTGCTCCTGGAGTCGCGGCCGCGCGCCATTCCCAAGGCCGAGCTGCACCAGCGGCTGTGGCCCGACACCGTCGTCTCCGAGGTGAATCTCCCGACGCTCATCGCCGAGATCCGCGCGGCGATCGGCGACGAGGCGCGCGCGCCCGAGTTCATCCGGACCGTCTACGGCTACGGGTACGCGTTCTCGGGGGCCGCCGCCGCCGCGCGCCGCGACGGGAGCCCCGCGGGCCGGGGCGACCCCGTCTTTCGACTCCTCTGGGGCCACCGCGAGATCGCGCTCGCCGAGGGGGAGAACGTGCTCGGCCGGGGCGCGGACTCGCTCGTGTGGATCGACGCCCAGAGCGTCTCCCGGCGCCACGCCCGCATGATGGTCACGTCGGGGCTGGCGACGCTCGAAGACCTCGGATCCAAGAATGGCACCTTCGTCAACGGGATCCGGCTGACCGCGGCGATCGCCCTGCGCGACGGCGACCAGCTGCGCATCGGGAGCGTTCCCATGACGCTGAGGATCTTCGCCAAGCCGAGTTCCACGGAGACCGCCACCGGCCATTGACTCGGAAGCGCCCGTGAGGCGCCGGCTCGGTTTCGCTCCCCTGGCGATCCTCGCGTTCGGGCTCAGCGGCGCCGTCCTGCGGGCGCAGGAGGGCGGCTCGACGTCGCCGGAGGAGGCCGCTGAGTTCACGCGTCGCGCCGCGCTCTCCGCGTTGCACGGGCCGAGGAAGCTGTTCTTCGAGGCGATCGACGCCGACGGGATCCTGCGCCGCCTGATCGGACCCGCGGTCTTCGGCGGGTTGAGCGCCAGGCAGCAGGAGATCCTTCGCTCGACGGTTCGGGATCATTTCGCCGAGGCGCTGGCTCCGGCCGCGGGGGCGAGCTCCGATGTCCGCTGGGTCTCGGTTCCATCGGGATCGGAGACGCCCGTTCTCGTCTCCATGGGAATTCACTACGGCTCGAGCGTGCTGAAGACCCGCTGGACGGTCGTGCGCACGCCCCGGGGGTGGGCCATCGAGGACATCGTGCTGACCGATCCCGGTCTCTCGCTCGCCGCCGAAGTCGGACGTCTCCTGGGGCCCCGTCCCGTCGTCCGCCGCGAACTGACGCGCGACGTCCGTCTCAAGGCGCTCCCCAGGCTGCTCGGCCTTCTCGCCGTCCTGGCGGTGGCGTGGGCCTTCGCGCGGAGGCTCCCGAGGGAGCGCCGCCCGCTTCTCTGGCTGACCGCTTCCGTGCCCGCGGCTCTCTTCCTCATCGACGGGGCGCTCGCGGTCCGCCGGGCCTACCAGGAGCCGTACGGCCTCGTCGAGACGCTGCCTCCGCAGCGCTGGAGGGAGTTCGAGAAGGTCGCTCTCGAGCAGCAGGGCGAGGGCAACGGCGAAGGCGCCCGGCTGGCGTGGGAACAGGCGGCCGAGGCCGGCGCGCCGCGAACCGCCGTCGAGTACCAGATGGGGCTGGCCGCGCGCGCGGCTGGCGACACCGCGGCCGCCAAGGCGCACTTCGAAAAGGCGCTGGCGGAGAACCCGCCCGCGCCCGGGGCCGGCAAGGAGCTGGCCCTGATCGCGCTCGCCGAGGGCAACAACGCCGAGGCGGCAGCCCGGCTGGGCGCCTATCTCGAGGCGACCGGTCCGGACCCGGACACCCTGGCCACGCTGGCCGTGATCGAAAGCAACCGCGGCGATTCCGCGGCCGCCGTCAGGGCGATCGAGAGCGCGCGCGCCCTGGTCGGAGAGAGCTGGAAGAAGGCGGAGCTCGAGGCCGAGGTCTATTCCCGCTCCGGCAACGCCACTGCCGCCGTGGCGGCGCTCCGGCCCCTGGAGGGGCAGGGGCGGCTGGACCGATCGATGCTGCGCGCCGACCCGACGTTCCTCCCGATCGCGACGGATCCCGCCTGGGTCGCTTTCTTGAACGAGAGTCCCGCGCCGGCCCCCGCCCCCTAATCCGGATCAGACCTTTGCCCAAGCCCTCCACCGGCCGTAGAGCTCGTCCGGAGACAGGCCCGCCTCGCTCTTCAGCGCCTCGAGGAACGAGCCCTCCTCTCCCGCTCGCGAGACGACGCAGGCGAGCGCTCCCTCGCCGCGAGTCGCCACGAGGTACTCCACGATCGAGAGGCTCTCCGCGTAGAGCGTTCGGGCGTGCGGCCGGTCCAGCTCGGATCCGAATCCCGCCTCCAGCGCGTCGATGGACTCCGCCGGCCGCGCGCCGATCGCCCGCTTGAGATCGCGCAGGGGAATCCGGCGGCCCTCGAGCCACTGAGCCAGCCCCTCGTGGAGCCAGCCGGGCGAACCGTCTCGCGACACCTGCCGCATCAGCGCGTGCGCGAGCTCGTGCGCGAGCACGGCCGAGAGAGCGTCCGCCTCCTGCACCCCGGATGGAACCGAGACGCGGATCTTGCCATCGTAGACGCCCGACCCCCAGTCCGGGACGGACGCCAGCGCGAAGTACGCCCGGCCCTCGTAGAGCACGACCACCTGCCTCTTCGCGAGCCGGGCGCCGAAGAACGCGGACTGCTCCCGATAGATCGTCTCCAGCCGCTCGGCGACACTCTCCATCAGCGGGTTGGAGACCGCGAGCTCGGCGAAGATCGTGAAATTCTCCGAGCTCAGGGACCGCTGGCCGGAGGCCACCGCGAGCTCGTCCCGCGCCCGCGCGAGGCGCCGCAACATTCGCGGGTCCTGTCCGCCCTGGCGAACCGCCTCGCTCCACGCCGCGACGGCGTCGGGCAGTCGATGCAGTCCCTCGTAGACGTCGCCGAGGACGGCGTAGATCTCCGGGGGCGCTCGCTCGACCCGGGCCTCCGCGAGTCGCACGTGGAACGATGCGGCCTCGTAGTCCTCGACCCGGACGTACGCCAGGGTCAGCTCGGCCAGCGCCACGCCGTTGGACTCGTCCAGGCCGTACGCCTCTCCGAGAAGCTCGACTGCCCGGCCCGATTCCCCCTTTGCGAGGCACGCGCGGCCGATCTCCTCGAGCTGCGCCGAGATCAGCCGCGCCTCGGGTGTGCCTCGCGACGCGGTCTGCGCGCGCCGGTGGAGCGCGGCGATCGCGCTTTCCGCAGGCGTTCGCGGCGCCGGCCTCGCCCCGGGGTCGGCCCATCCGAGGACGGCGAGCAGCCCGATGCCGGCCCGCTTCACGGAACCCGGAAGGGCGTCCACGCCTGTCGAGCTCTCCCGGAGGCGTCCTGAAGAAAGATCCGCAGCCCGTAGCGGCCGGCGGGCAGATCCGGAGGGGCCGTGAACGCGAGGAAGATGAGCCGGCGTCCATCCGACGCCGCCTTGGACTGGCGCAGAACCTCCAGCGTTCCCTCGCGGATCGGCTTGCCATCGAATGCCACGATCTGGTTGCCCACCCGAAGCTCGTCCTCTCCGGGAACCCCGAAGTGGTACGAGACGACGCAGACACTCGAGGGAGTGCCCGGTTGGATCCGGGCCTCGGCCGTCGGCGACAAGCCCCCGCCCGCAAGCGCGAGCAGAGGGTGTTCCTTCGGGCGGACCGATCCGCCGGCTTCGGGACGGCGGCCTTCGACCGCCAGCCAGTCGCCCGGGCCCTCGAGGAACACCGGCGCGAGCAGGTAGGGCTCGTCGGACTCAAATGCGGGCACCAGGAGCGAGGACACCGAAAGCCCCATGCGCCCGGTATCGGCGTTGCGCACGAGCGCCCGCAGGCGGTATCGGCCGGGGCCCAGACGGAGCTCGCCCGAGTAACGGATCCCGCCGGCCTGGAGCCGCTCGCGGCCGTGTGCGATGTCGATGCCGATCGCCTGCGTGAAGAAGTCCGTGAGGCGATTCTCCAAATCGCTGGCGTAGACGTAGATCTCCGCGGTCGCGCGCGCTCCCTCCTGGCCGGCCAGGAAGCCGTCGCCTCCCACTTCCAGGAGGACCGGTACGGAGGCCGCGGGCTCGCCGCTCGCGAATGGGGTCGCGAGCACGCGCACGGCGATCTGGTCGACGGGGATCTCGTTGGCGATGACGTCGGCGGCTCGTAGGCTGCGCTCGAACGGGGACGAAAGGCGGAAGCCGCGCCGCTCGTAGTATCCGGGGCGCGCCGAAGCCCGTGAGCCCGGCGTGGAAACCTTGACCTTGAGCTCGTGGAACTTTCCCTCCCCGGCGGACCGGTCGGGACGGAACGCGAGTACGTAGACCAGGCTGGTCCGCGCCACCAGTGAGTCGAGCTGCGCCCTCAGATCGTTCGCGTTGCGGAAGACGTCTCCGCCCGCGCTGCTGGCGATTTCGTACAGCGAGTTTTCGGTCTCCCGCGGCGCGACAGACGCGGACCCGGATTCCGCGTCGCCGGCCGGACGGATGCCCCCGATGTCGACGGCGTGGATGACGCAGTCCGACCGTCGGAGGAGCTCGCCCATCGACGAGAGCTCGGCCCGGAGGGGCGAGTTGCCAAATCGCTTGTCCGAGTCGACCTTCCATTGCTCGCCCTGGACGAGCCATTGGCGCTCCTGGTCGTTCTCGCGCGTGCCGACCAGGTAGCGGTTCCGGAAGCCCTCGGAAAGGTAGATGACATCCTTGCGGCCGGGGACAGTGTCGAGGGCCTGGCCGAGATCCCGAAACGACTGGATGAGGTGGCGCACCCGACCGCGCTCGTACTCGTCCGATCGTGCGGCGTTCAAGGAGCCCAGCGTCTGGAGGTTATCCGCGAGCGCCGCCTGCGCTCCGGCCTTTCCGCTGCCGGCGAGGTCCGGCGACCCCGGGAGAACGAGGGTCGGCCGCTCGAAGGCGAACGCCAGTGGATCGAGCCGGGAAGGGATCGACTTGGTCCCCAGGGCCTCGAGCGCGTGGGCCAGCTGGGCCCGGTCGGATGTGAACGTGACGAGCAGTCGCATTCCGCGCTCCACGGAATAGACGGCGACGGCCGCGAGATCCGCGGCGCCCATCCCCTCCAGCACGAACTCGCGCGCGGCCCGGCGGGCCAGGACCACGGAGCGGGGCTGGGCGAAGGACGAGTCGAAGAGGATCAGGAACCGGCGCCGCGCGGGCGCGGGCACCGGCGAGCCGCCGCCGGGGACGACCTTCTCCGCCAGGTCCACCGCGTCGAAACCGACGATCGCCTGCCTGCGGCCGTCGTCGAAGACCTGGAAGTCCCCCTCGGTCAGGCCCCGGATCGGGTTTCCGTCGCGCCCGAAAACCCGCACGGGCACTTCGACCAGCGCGACGTCCGCCGTCTCTCGCACGGGACCGGGCTTCTCGGCCCCGAGCGCGAGCGGGAGCGGCCTCGAGAGGACGAGCGCGCCGAGCAACAGGAATTTCCCGGCCATCGCCGCGGCGCCCCGGGGGCCCGGAAGCCGAACCCTGATCCGCCCGAGCCCGACCGCCGCGCGGGACGGGCGAGTCGGAATCACGGAATCGACTTCAGCAGGTCCCGGATGTCCTTGGCGTCCGCGCCGTCGGGAGCGAGCTCGAGCGCCTTCTGGAAGTCGGCCCTGGCGCCGGCGTTCTTCTTTTGCTGCATCCGGGTCAGGCCCCGGTAGTAGTACGCCTCCGCCAGCCCGGGCTGGATCGCGATGGCCTTGTCGAGCGCGGGCTCCGCCTGCTCGGGATTCTTCCGGTTGATCCAGAGGATGCCGATGTTCAGGTACGGCTGGGCGCTGGTGATCTTTTCGGCGGGGACCTTCTCGAGCGCGGCGCTGCCGGCCTCGAGGTTTCCGCGCTGGAGCTCGATCTCAGCGATCATCCGCCAGGCGTTGGCCTCTACCGGGTCCTTGTCGGTGACCTGCCGCGCGTAACGCAGCGCTTCGTCCGCGTTGCCCTCGGCCAGGTACGCGGCCGCGATGCGCTGGAGCAGCGGCGAGTTGTCCGGGAGCTCGGCCAGCGCCTTCAGATAGCTCTCGCGCGCCACCGCAAACTGGTTCGCCGAGAGCGCCGCGTTGCCCGCCTCGATCGCCTCGGCCGTCTCCTTCGAGACCTTCTTGCCTCCGACCAGAATGGCCTGCTGCTGGGCCGCGGCCGCCGGGGCGGAGCCCTGCGGCTCCAGCTGAACGTCGACGGCGGGATTGCGGCCGCTCTCCTGGAGCTCCACCGAGATCTTCTTGGCCGCGTAACCCGGGGCCTCGAAGTCGACGTCCCAGGATCCGCCGACCAGGCCAAAGATGGCCCATCGTCCCTTCTTGTCGGTGGTCAGGTCGGGGCCGCCGTGGGTGCTCCTTCCCCAGCGCAGCGAGACCTTGCAGCCCTCGACCGGCTCGCCCTTCGAGCTCTTGACGATTCCCTCGACCCGGGCCTTGCCTCCCCGCCAGTCCTGGGCGGAAGCCGATGCCGCGAGCAGAGTCGCGGCCGCGAAAGCCGCGAGGATCACCGACCGAAAACGCATGGCTCCCTCCGCAATCGACCCGGACGAAAGTATATGCCGGCGCCCGCGGGCGTTCCGGCCTCCCCAAGAAGTTCCCAAGAATCAGGTTTCGCGCGCGCGGCCTCCGAAGAATTCCACGAGGGCGTCCACGAGGGCGGCCGCGACGCGCTCCCGATAGGCGGCGCTCTGCAGGAGCCTTCGGTCCTCGGGGTTGTTCAGGTTGCAGACCTCCACGAGCACGCGGGCTGGAATCCGGTTGTACCGCAGGATGGCCGGGACCCACTCGCGCCCTCCGCGGATCACGTTGCGGCGGATGGGCTCGAACGCGTGGAGCGGAAGCGAGGCCGCCCGGAAGGCCGCGACGACGTGCTCCGCCAGGTCCCGCGAGACGCCCTCGGCCTCGATCTTCTCCTTCCGCGAAAAGCTCACCCGCGGCGACTCCCTCACCTCGCGCCGCGACTCGTAGGGCTCGCCGGACTTGCCGAAGCTGCCGTTCAGGAACTTCTCGCCGGGAACGTAGACCATAGTGCCTCGCACCGCCGGGTGCAGCGAGTCGGCGTGGAGCGAGACAAATACGGTGCGGTCCTCCGTGCCGCCGTCGCGGCGGAACTGGCGCAGGACGGAGTTGGCAAGATACCAGCGAAAGTTCACGCCGGTCGCCGCGTCCTCGATGGGATAGGGCGGGCTCGTCAGCACCCGCGCGCCGCGGCTGGACGCGACGGCCGCGGAGCCGGCGGCGCACGGCGAACCCGCCGCGACGGTGGGGACGACCCGCGCCCTGGTCCGCGCCTTGAGCGCCCGCTCGAACCGGCACGCGATGTCGTAGACGTGCGCGGCCTCCTCGATGCCGTCAACGATCGCGCCCGTGTCGCGCCCCCCGTGCCCGGCGTCCAGGACCAGTGTCACGCCGGCGAGGTCCGCGCTCTGGACCTTGTTGGTGAACTGCGAGGCCTCCAGCCGCGTGTTCTCCTCCTCGATCCGCACCGGATCGTTGGCGGCGCGGAACTCCGGCGCGAGGTCGGACACCGGGATCTTGATCGGGAATCCGACGGGGATCGCGTGGACGTCGTCGATCCCGCTGCGCTGCGCGATCTCCGTCGCCTTCGCGTTGACGTCCTCGGCGTGGACCCGTCCCGTGAAGCGCACGACGACCGCGGAGTAGAGCGCCTCGCCCTTCTTCAGACGATACACGGCGTACTTGCCGGCCGCGTCCTCCCCGAATTCCAGCGCCGGCGCTTCCGCCGCGGGCGCCGCGGCCACGGCCTCGCGGAAGGACTTCAGCAGGAGGCCCGCCGGGATCCGCACGACCTGCCCCGACTGCGTCTCCAGCGACGGGATGGCGCCCGCCTCCCGGATCTCCCGATACTTCCCCGGGTCGCCCGTGAACCACTCCGCGATCCTCCAGAGGGTCTCCGGCTTCCCCGAGAGCCCGGCGACGTGATGCTCCCAGCCGCCGGCGGTCGGGCGGTCCTCCGGATAGAGGGCCTCGATCGCGATCTTCCGAAACGCCGGGGAGAGGAGTCGGTACGGAACTCGGACCACGCTGTCCCTGCGCAGTCGCTTCCTGAGCCCCTGGTTGGACGCCAGGATCTCCTTCTTGGTGGCGGGATCGTCCGTCAGGCGCCTGATGAAGCGATCGAGGTCCTCGCCCGGCAGGGGCCGCGCGACCAGCGTGATCTCGTCCCCGGTCGCGATCGTCACCCGGATCTCCGGCGAGACGATCACCGTTTTCTCGCGCGGCGCGGCCCCGGCCGCCGCCACCGCGGCGATCCCCGCGGCCACGAACAGGCGTCTAAGCCTCCAGGCCAGGGAGCCCATCCGGAAATTCCGCGCCGATCTCGAACGCCCGAGCCGCCGCGAAGACCGTATCTTCCGCGAACGCGGGCCCGAGCACCTGGATGCCGAGCGGAAGGCCCCCGCGCGTCAGTCCCGACGGCACCGAGATGGCGGGCAGGCCCGCCAGCGACGCGGGGACCGTGAAGATGTCCGAGAGATACATGGTGAGAGGGTCCGCCGTCTTCTCCCCGATTCGAAAGGCGGGGGCCGGGATGGAAGGGCAGACGATCACGTCCGCGGAGGCGAAAGCCCGCGCGAAGTCCTCGCGCAGGAGCTGCCGCGCCCGCAACGCGCGCCCGTAGTACGCCTCGTAATACCCCGAGGCGAGCGCGAAGGTCCCGAGCAGGATGCGGCGCTTGACCTCGGCTCCGAACCCGGCCGTCCGGCTCTCGACGTACAGGGAGACGAGGCTCTCCTCCGAGGCCCGGGGGCCGTAGCGCACACCGTCGAAGCGCGCGAGGTTCGAGGAGGCCTCGGCGCTCGCCAAGACGTAGTAGATCGCGATCGCGACCGAGGCCCGCGGCACCGAGACCGGGATCAGCCGCGCTCCGGCGTCGCGGAAGATGCGGCGGGACTCCTCCAGGTTGGCCGCGACCTCGGGATCGAGCCCCTCGAGCTGCGCCTCCTCCAGGAATCCCACGGTCAGGCCGCGGACGCCCCGCTCGAGCGCGCCCTCGGGGTCTCCGACGGGCAGTGCCGAAGTGGTCGAGTCCAGCGGGTCGGCGCCGGCGACCGCTCCGTAGAGGCGCGCCGCGTCGGCGACCGAGCGCGAGAGCGGCCCGATCTGATCGAGCGAGGACGCGAACGCGACCAGGCCCGATCGCGACACGCGCCCGTATGTCGGCTTGAAGCCCACGACCCCGCAACAGGCGGCCGGCTGCCGGATGGACCCTCCCGTGTCCGAGCCGAATCCTCCGGGGACGAATCCGGCCGCGACCGCAGCGGCGCTTCCGCCCGAGGAGCCTCCGGGGATTCGCTCCCGGTCCCAGGGGTTTCGGGTCACGTGGCTCGAGCTGTTTTCCGTCGAGGAGCCCATAGCGAACTCGTCCATGTTGGCTCGTCCCACGAACACGGCGCCCGCCTGCCGAAGGCGCGCGCCGACGGTCGAGTCGCCCGGGGGCCGGAACCCGGCGAGGATGCGGGACGCGCAGGTCGCCGTCCTCCCCGCGATCCAGATGTTGTCCTTGATCGCGAGCGGGACGCCCGCCAGCGGCAGGCGCTCGCCCGCCGCGATCCGCGCATCCACGGACCGCGCCTCAGCGAGGGCCAGCTCGCCGGTGACCTCGAGAAACGCCCGAATCCGGCCATCCCCGTCCCCGATGCGCGCCAGAGACTCCCGGGCAACGTCCTCGGCGCGGCGGCGGCCGGAGTTGACGGCTTCGGCCGTCTCGACGACCCCGGGGAAAGCGCTCAAGGAATTCCTTCTCTGTGAACGGGACGGCGCTCCGAAGGCCTCATCCGCCTCCCGGTCCGACGACGCGCGGGACCACGCCGTATCCGTGGAGCCTCCGCGGCGCGTTGGCCGCCAGCGCCGCTTCACCGCCGCCGGGACGGGGGTCGTCCTCTCGCAACAGCGTCGGCTCTCCCGCCGCGGGAGCGCCGAAGGCCTCCTCGGGGATCCCCTCGAGCTGGTCGATGTACTCGACCACGCGGGAGAGCTGCTCGCTCCAGCGGGGCAGATCCCCCTCGGCCAGCCGCAGCCGCGCCAGGGAGGCGATCTCTCGCACGCCCTGAGGCGTGACAACGCGGGAAGCGGATGACATCCTCAAAATTGTAGACCCTTTTGCGGCCGCCCGGCGCGGCCAGACGGAGCTTTGGGATGATGTCGGCGCGTACCGACGAAGATTCCCGGACGATCGCGGCCCTGCGTCGCCGTCCGGAGATCCGCGCGCTGTCGCGCCTCGTCTCAGGCGGGCGCAACGAGGCGTGGATCGTGGGAGGAGCCGTCCGCGACGCGTTCCTCCGCCGGGCCTCCACGCCCGAGATCGACGTCGCGGTCGCGCGGGACGCCGAGGGCCTCGCGCTCGAGCTGGAGCGGCGGGGGTTCGGAAGGGCCATCTTCGTGTCGCGCGGACGGCCGGGCCCGCGCGTCTTTCGCGTGGCCGGGCGGCGCCCGCTGGACATCGCGGAGATCGAAGGCGACTCCATCGCCGCGGACCTGGGCCGCCGCGACTTCACGGTCAATGCGATGGCGGTGTCTCTGACGACGGGAGATGTCCTCGATCCGTTCGGCGGACGGAGGGACCTGGCGGCCCGGAGGCTCCGAAGCGTCGCGGCGCGCAACCTGAGGGAGGATCCCCTGCGCGCGCTGCGGGCGGCCCGGCTGATGGCGACCCACGGGCTCCGGCCCGACCGCGCCGCGACGGAGGCCTCCCGACGCGCGGCCGGAGGCCTTCGGCGCGTCGCCTCCGAGCGCATCGCCTCCGAGCTCGGGAAGCTCCTCGAAGCGCCCTCGGCCGCCGGAGCCATCGCCTGGGCGCTTCGCGCGGGGATCCTGCCCGCGAGCCTGGGTCTGAGGCTGACCCCCGCTCGCGCCGGGCGGGCGGCGCGGTCGCTGCGCGCTCTGGAGAGCCGCACGCTGCGCGGGTTGGAGCCCTCCCGTCGCCGGCGGCTTCGGCTGGCCCGGATCGCCCGGGCCCTCGATCTCTCGCCGGTGGCGGCAGGAAGCTGGCTCCGAGATCGGCGGGTTTCCCATCGCGAGGCCCGGGACGTGTCCCGGACCCTCGAGCTCGCGGCCCGGGCCCTGGCCGTGAGCGGCCGCGCGCAATCCTGGCAATGGATCCTGGACGCTGGATCCCTGGCTCCGGACGCGCTCCGTCTGGTGGCGATGCACGGCTCCCGCGCTGCGCGGAGGGCGGCGGCGCTGCGCCGGCTGGGGCGCCGGCCGGTCCGACAGGTGCCGGTGGACGGCGACGATCTCCTGCGCTGGCTCGGCGTCGCGCCGGGGCCCGGCCTCGGCGAGCTATTGGCCCGAGTCCGGCTGGCGGCAGCCATGGGGACGGTCCGCAACCGACGCGAGGCCCGAAACTGGCTCTCCGGACAGGGCGGAAACGCCCCGCACCGGCTATAATCTCTGCACATTGACACTGGCTGAATTGCTCAAGTTCATGGCCAAGAAGGAGGCCTCGGACCTCCACTTGAAGCCCATGCGGCCGCCCCTCCTGCGGATCAAGGGGCGGCTGATCCCGTTGAACGCGGACACCCTCCAGCCCAAGGATCTCGAGGAGATGCTGCTGGCGATCCTGACCCCCGCCCAGCGGGAGCGCCTGGAGCGCAACCAGTCCGTCGACGTCGGCTACGGGCTGACGGGCGTCGCGCGGTTTCGGTGCAACATCTTCGTCCAGCGCGGCTCGTTCGCGGCGGTCTTCCGGCGCATCCCCTTCAAGCTGCCCTCAATCTCCGAGCTCAACCTGCCGGAGGTGCTCGAGAGCTTCGTCCACCTCCCGAAGGGGCTGGTTCTGATCACGGGCCCGACCGGCTCGGGCAAGTCCACGTCCCTGGCGGGCGTCATGCGCTCGATCATCGAGAAGCGGCCCGTGCACATCGTCACCATCGAGGACCCGATCGAGTTCCTGTTCGCCGACGGAAAGGCCGCGGTCTCCCAGCGGGAGGTCTCCACCGACGCGCCCAGCTTCAACGAGGCCCTCAAGAACATGTTCCGCCAGGATCCCGACGTCATCATGGTCGGCGAGATGCGGGACTGGAACACGATGCAGACCGCGATCACCGCGGCCGAGACCGGTCACCTGGTGTTCTCGACGCTCCACACCAACAGCGCCGCCCAGTCGATCGACCGCATCATCGACTCCTGCCCGCTGGAGCAGCAGGCGCAGGTTCGCTCACAGCTCTCGATCGTCCTGCAGGCGATCGTTTCGATGAACCTGATCGAGACCTCCGACGGGACGGGCCGAGCGCCGGTCGTCGAGATCATGATCAACTCTCCCAAGATCGCGAAACACATCCTGGCGGGAGAGGTGAAGGAGATCCACGAGGAGATCGAGAACTCCGTCAACTACTACAAGATGCAGTCGATGAACCAGTCGCTCATCGCCCTGCTCGTCAACAAGCGCATCACCTACGCCAAGGCGATGGAGCTCTCGACCGACCCCGAAGACCTCTCCCTGAAGCTGCGCAAGCTCTTCCCTCAGATCGAGGAAAACCAGCGAGGTGGACTCATGGCTTCCGACGGCGATTTCTCACAGATCACCCAGCTCCTCGAGATCAAGCGGCTCTACGAGGAGCAGGAAGACAAGTTCAAGCTCCGGCTCACGGAGAAGGACGAGGAAGTCAACAAGTACCAGATGGAGCTCCGCGAGCAGCGCCGGGCCGTCGAGGGTCGGGACCAGGTTCTCTCCGACACCGAGGGGGAGATGAATCGGCTCAAGGCGGACAACGAGCGAATCAGCCGGGAGTTCCAGTCAAAGATCGCCCTGCTGAACGACCGCATCAAGGAGCTGAACCAGCGGCTGGTCCTGGCCGAAGGCGGTCAGCGCACTGCGGCCGGACAGGGCGGCGGCGGGTTCTTCAAGAAATAGCCTGGCCCCGGCTCACCCCTCCCGCGTCGGCTCCATTAGAATGCGTCCGTGCGAAGCGTGGCCGCGCCCTGGGCCGCCGTCTTCGTCCTCGCCGCCTCATCGGCGTCGCAAGACGAGCTGGCGCAGGCGGAGAAGCGGCTCGAGCGCAAGGACTTCGTGGGCGCGGAGAGCGCCTTGCGGGAGATCGTCCGTTCGGATCCGTCCAACGCCCGCGCCCACGGAAACCTCGCGCTCGCGCTGCTGCCCCAGCGGAAAGTGCGCGAAGCCGTCGACGAGGGGCGCCTCGCCGCCGCCTTCGCGCCCCAGAACGCCGAGGCCAGGTACATCTACGGGCTCACGCTGCGAGCCTCCAACCGGAACATCGAGGCCGCGCGCGAATTCGAGAAGACCGCCGCGCTGAAGCCCGGCGAGGTCGGCCCCTTGGTGGCGCTGGCGGAGGCCTACGCCGCCTCGCAAGACGAGCGGGCCGCCCCGGTCTACGAGAGGCTCCTCGTTCTCGAGCCGCAACAGCCCCGCCATCGCGTGGATTTTGCGGAATACCTCTGGTCCGCCGGGAAGACCGGCCGGGGCGACGAGATCGCGGCCGCCGCGATCCAGGAGTTCCCGGACGCGGGCCAGCTACACGCTCGCTACGGACGGGCGCTCTTCGAGGAGCAGCGCTTCGTCGACGCGGCACGGGAGCTCGCGCGGGCGGGTGACCTCGGGATCCGCGACGTCGAGACGCTCGACCTCTTCGGGAATGCCCTCTGGCAGGCGGGACGAATCGAGGAGGCGGAGGCCGCCTTCGAGGCCGCACTGCTCGTGCACTCCGACTCCGCCAACCTCCGGCTGGATCTCGGGCGCCTTCTTCTCTCTCAGGGGCGGGCCGAGCTGGCGCTGTCGCAGCTCGAGGAGGCCGCGCGCTTGAAGCCTGGCGACGCCATCGCGGCGCTGCACCTGGGCCGGGCGCAGGAGGCGGCCGGACGGCTTGCCGACGCGGAGAGGGCGTACCGGAAGGCCGTGACCCTCTTACCCGAGCTCGCCTCTCCCCACTACGCGCTGGGTCGCCTCCTCGTGCGCCAGGGTCGGACGGAGGAGGGCCAAAGAGAGCTCGAGGTCCATCGCTCCCTCTACGCCCGCGCCGAGCGCGCCCTGTTCGAGACCGAATCGCGGCGTAGCGAGATCCTTCTCGCGTGGTCGGAGCTCGCCCGGGGGCAGGCGGCCGCGGCCCTAGCGCGCTTCGAGTCTCTGCCCGAAGGCCTCGAGGTCCTGAGGGGCCGGGCGAAGGCGCTCTCCCGCCTCAACCGGCATCGCGAGGCCGTCCACGTTCTCGAGCGCGCCCGGGAGCTCCAGCCCGAGGAGGTCAGGATCCAGGCCCAGCTCGCGGCCGAGCGCGAGCGAGTGCTGGGAGAGCCATGATCGCTCTGCTGCTCGCCCTGGCCGCTTCTCCGGGCGACTGTCCGGTCCGTTTCGTCGACGTCGCGTCCGAGACGAAGCTCTCCTTTGTCCACGAGCGCGGGGCGACGCGCGAGCATCGCCTCGTGGAGACGATGGGCTCCGGCCTCGCATGGCTCGACTTCGACAACGACGGGTGGATGGACCTCTACGTCGTCCAGTCGGGCCCGTTCCCGCCCGGCGGGAGCTCCCGGGCGCAGGACCGGCTCTTTCGCAACCAAGGCGACGGCGCCTTCACCGACGTGACAGAGAAGGCGAAGCTCCACGACACCGCGTACGGCATGGGAGCCTTCGCGGCCGACTACGACAACGACGGCTGGACCGACCTGCTCGTGACCAATTGGGGGGGCGTCCTCCTCTACCACAACAACGGAGATGGCACCTTCTCAGACGTCACCGCGAAGGCGGGGCTCCCCTCCGCCACGGGCTTCTTCTCCGCCGCGGCCTGGGGCGACGTCGATGGCGACGGCCGTCTCGACCTCTTCCTCGGGCGTTACGTCGATGACTCGCGCGAGGACAAGCTCTTCTGCGGAAACGTGGAAACGGGCGAGCGCACGTACTGCCCGCCGATGGTGTACCCTGGCACAACGAACCTGCTGTACCGGAACGCCGGAGACGGCACCTTCCGCGACATCACGCGCGACGCCGGCCTGTCGAACAAGGTCGGCAAGGCGCTCGGCGCGATGTTCGTCGACGTCGATCTCGATGGCAAACCCGACCTCTACGTCGCCAACGACGAGGTCATCAACTTTCTCTTCCACAACCTCGGCGGCGGCCGCTTCGAGGACCTTTCGGTTGCCTCCGGCACCGGGTTCGATCCCGAGGGCAACCCGCAGGGAGGCATGGGGGTCGACTCCGGGGACGTCGATGGCGACGGCCTTCCGGACATCCTCGTCGCCAATTGGGAAGAGCAGACGAACGAGTATTACCACAACCTCGGCTCCGGAGTCTTCGACGACCTCTCGCTCTCTTCCGGTTTCGGACCGCCGTCCTGGAACCTCGTGGGCTTCGGCCTGAATCTCCTGGATCTCGCCAACGATGGCCGCCTCGACGCCTTCGTCGCCAATGGGCACGTCTACGAGAAGCCCCGGCGCCAGGGCACGACCTATGCTCAGAAGCCGCTGCTGATGTGGAACGACGGCACGGGCCACTTTCACGAGCGCCCCTGCGGGTCGGCGTTCGACCGGGCGCTCGTGGGCCGGGGCTCGGCCGTAGCCGACTACGACAACGACGGCGACTCAGACATCGCGGTCTCCAATTCCGGGGGGCCGCTGCAGCTCCTTCGCAACGACGGGAGCCATGGCCAGTGGGCGGGCGTTCAGCTGCTCGGCCGCCAGTCCAACCGGCAGGGCATCGGAGCGCGGCTGGTCGGGGAGACGCCGGCGGGCCGGAAGCTGACGCGCCTAGTCCAGGCCGGAAACAGTTACCTCTCCTCCTCCGATCCCCGGGTCCTCTTTGGCCTCGGATCGGAGAAGGCGATCCGGAGGCTCACGATCTTTTGGCCGTCGGGAACGATCCAGACCGTGGAGGATCTCTCCGCGGGCCGGTACGTGAAGATCGAGGAGACCGAGACGCCCAAACCGTAATTCCGCTCGGCCTCCAGGGGCGCTGCCGCTTCAAGACCTGCCCACGACATCCACCGCTCCGGCGCCGCGCCCGAGGGCCGCGGCCGACAGCGCGCCCACGAAGCCGCCGAAGGTGTCCGCGAGCGCGTCCAGAGCCTCCATCGATCGCCCGGGGATCCAGTACTGGTGGATCTCGTCGAGCGTCGCGAAGATCGCCAGAGCGCCGCCGATCGCCAGGGCCCGCAGCCAGATGGACCGGGAGGCGGGCGGCCAGGCTACGGAGCGGTACAGCAGGAATCCCTCGACCCCGTAGAGAAACGCGTGGACGAACTTGTCGAAGTTCGGGATCGCCGAGACGACCGGGACTTCGGGCGGCGAGGGCCACGACGTCAACGTCAGCAGGAAGATCCCCCACCCGATCGCGGCGAACCGCGCCCTCCGGCCATCCAGACGGGCGAAACTCTCCATCACGGGATTCGCCAATGCCTCCCCCATTCCACGCCCCAATGTCACTGTCGTTCGCATCGCGAATAGTCACCCGACGAAGGAGGGTGGAAGTTCGCGATGCGGGAGCCCGGAGCGGTCGCGCACCAGCGCGATCCGCGAGGAGCGACGGCTAGGCGCCCCGCTTCGACGGACCCGTCCGCGAGGGACCCTTCTTCGGAGCGGTCTTGGACGCCGGCTTGACACGCTCGGTCTTGGGCGAGGCGCCCTTGCGCGGCGCCTTCTGCCCCGCCTCGCGGGACTCCGCCCCGGCGTCGCCCTCCGCCTTTTCCTTGCGAACCGTCTCGACCCGGCCGCCCGAGGCGCGCCGGGCGCGATCCGACAGGGACTCCTTGCGGGGAGCCCGGTCCTTGGGCTCGAACTTGTAGTCCACGAACTCCAGGATCGCCGCCTCCGCCGCGTCTCCCTTCCGGGCTCCCAGGCGGAGGATTCGCGTGTATCCACCCGGCCGGTCGACGAAGCGCGGCGCGATCGTCTCGAAGACCCGCGCGACGGTGGTGCGATCCGGGATCCACCGGTAGACGCTCCGGCGGGCGGCGACTCCATCGTTCTTGGCGGTCGTGATCAGGCGCTCGGCCAGGGGCCGAAGCTCCTTGGCCTTGCTGATCGTCGTCTGGATTCGCTCGTGCGTCATGAGCGAAGCCAACTGGTTGGAGAACATCGCCAGCCGGTGTGCCGTATTGCGCCGGAGCTTTCGCCCGGCTCGATTGTGCTGCATAACGTTCCTATTCGCTCTTCGCTTCGACCGGCTCGATTTCCATCCCCAGGGACAGGCCCATCGGACGGAGGATGTCCTTGATCTCGTTCAGGGACTTGCGGCCGAAGTTCTTGGTCTCGAGCATGTCCTTCTCCGTGCGCTGCACGAGGTCCCGGATGGTCCGGATCCCCGCGTTCTTGAGGCAATTCGCGCTGCGCACCGAGAGCTCCAGCTCGTCGACGGACTTGTTGAGATATTCCGCGAGGTTCTCCGGCAGCTCGCCGTCCCCCGCTCCCTCGAACGCGGTCTCGTGCTCGGCGTTGACGAAGATCGTGAGGTGGTCGCGCAGCAGAGTCGCCGCCAGCCCCACGGCGTCGGTCGGCGAGATGGTGCCGTTGGTCCAGACCTCGAGAACGAGCCGGTCGTAGTCGGTCGCCTGGCCGATGCGGGCCGCCTCGACGTGGTAGTTGCAGCGCCGGACGGGCGAGTGCACCGAGTCGATCGGGATGTACCCGATCCCCATGTCGTCGTCGAAGTTCTTGTCGGCCGAGATGTAGCCGCGGCCCGTGGACACGCGCATCTCCATCCGCAGGCGTCCGTTCTCCGAAAGGGTCGCGACGGGGGCGTCCGGATCGAGGATTTCGATCGCCGAGTCCCCCTGGAGGTCGGCCGCCGTCACCTTGCCCTTGCGCTCGACGTCGATGGTCAGGAGCTTCTCTTCGGTCGTGTGCATCTTGATGGGAATCTGCTTGAGGTTCAGGATGATGTCGGTAACGTCCTCGACGACGCCCGGCAGCGAGGAGAACTCGTGCAGGACTCCCTCGATCTTGACGGCGGTGATCGCCGCCCCCTCGATCGAGGACAGGAGGACGCGGCGCAGCGCGTTTCCAATGGTGGTGCCGAACCCGCGCTCGAAGGGCTGGGCGTAGAACTTTCCGTAGACGGACGTGAGCGTCTCGGAGTCGATCTCGAGTCGCTTGGGCTTCTGGAATCCTTTCCAAAGGGTCATGATCTTGCTCTCCTCTCGGGGCTACTTGGAGTACAGCTCGACGATCAGCTGCTCCTGAATCGGCAGTTTGATGTCCTCGCGCTTCGGAAGCTCGACGACCGTGCCGGAAAACGACTCGGGGGTCAGGTCGAGCCACGACGGGACGCCCCGGGCGCGGGCGGTCTCGACGGAGGACTTGACCTGCTCGTTGATACGGGTTCTCTGCTTGATCGAGATCACCTGTCCCTTCGACACGCGAAAGGAGGGAATCGAGACCTTCCTGCCGTTGATGGCGACGTGGCCGTGCCGCACGAGCTGGCGCGCCTGCGCGCGCGAGGCCGCGAAGCCCAGGGAATAGACCACGTTGTCGAGACGGCGCTCGAGCTCCTCGAGCAGGTTCGCGCCCGTGATTCCCTTGCGCCGCTCCGCCCGCACGAACGCGAGCCGGAACTGGCTCTCCAGGAGCCCGTAAATGCGCTTGACCTTCTGCTTCTCGCGCAGCTGGATCCCGTAGCCGAGCAGCTTGGACCGCCGGCGGCCGTGCTGGCCGGGCGGGTAGTTGCGCCGCTCGATTGCGCACTTGTCCTTGAAACAGCGGTCCCCCTTGAGGAACAGCTTCATTCCCTCGCGCCGGCAGAGCCGGCAAACCGATTCACTGTAACGGGCCAAACCCTAAACCTCCTCGATCCCTCGTTTGGTTTTGCGTCCTTCCTCCCGGCTGGAATCGAGCGCCGGTTTACAGACGAGCCTCGGGCAATCCGCCGTCGGCTTTCAGCCCTCAGAACGAGGGCGTATTCCCTAGACTCTCCGGCGCTTCCTCGGGCGGCACCCGTTGTGCGGAATCGGCGTCGTGTCCTTGATCGACTTGATGTCGATCCCGTTGGCCTGGAGGGCCCGAATCGCCGATTCGCGGCCCGCCCCCGGGCCGGTCACGCGCACGTCCACGGACCGCACGCCGTGCTCCTTGGCGTGCTCGGCGCAGTTGGCCGCTGCGAGCTGGGCGGCGAACGGGGTGCCCTTGCGGGAGCCCTTGAACCCGATCCGCCCGGCCGAGGACCACGCCAGGATGTTGCCCTCCTGGTCCGAGATCGACACGATCGTGTTGTTGAAGGACGCCGCCACGGTCGCCTGGCCGTGCGGAATGCTCTTCTTCTCCTTCTTGCCCCCGCGCGGACGCTTGCCCTTGGTCTTGGCGCCCTTTTCGGGAGTCGCGCTTACCGGTGTTGCTTCAGCCATGTCTTTCCTCGAGTTCTCGGTTACTTCTTCGTGGCCTTCTTCTTGCCCGCGATCGTCTGCTTGCGGGGACCCTTCCGGGTCCGGGCGTTCGTGTGAGTGCGCTGGCCCCGGGCCGGCAGGTTCCGGCGATGGCGGACGCCGCGGTAACAGCCAATGTCCATCAGGCGCTTGATGTCCACGGAGATGTCCCGCCGGAGGTCTCCCTCGACCTTCACGTCGTCGGTGATCACCTTGCGGATGCGGACGACCTCCTCTTCGGAGAGGTCCTTGACCCGGGTGTCGGGCCGGACGTCCGCCTTCTCGAGGATGAAGTTCGCCTTAGGGCGGCCGATGCCGTAGATGTAGGTCAGGCCGATCTCGACTCTCTTGTTCAGCGGCAGATCGACTCCCGCGATGCGTGCCATGTGTTACCCCTGCCTCTGCTTGTGCTTGGGCGTGATGCAGATGACCCGCACGACTCCCTTGCGATGCACGATCTTGCACTTGGCGCAGATTTTCTTGACGGATGCTCGAACTTTCACGGTGACTCCCTACTTGTACCGGTAAATGATTCGGCCCCGCGTCAAATCGTACGGCGACAGCTCCACGAGGACCTTGTCGCCCGGCAGGATGCGAATGAAGTTCTTCCGCATCTTCCCGGAGATGTGCGCGAGGACCTGATGCTTGTTCTCCAGCTCCACCTTGAACATGGCGTTGGGCAGCGGCTCGACGACGGTGGCCATGACTTCGATCGCTTCGTCTTTGGACATCAGGCGCTCACCGCCGCGGCGCGGGCGGCGGCGAGGCTGCCCGTCCCCAGGATCACGGCCCCGTGCGGCTCGATCGCGATCGTGTTCTCGAAGTGCGCGGAATGGGAGCGATCGCGCGTGCGCACGGTCCAGCCGTCGGCATCGACGCTCACCTCGGCGCGCCCGAGGTTGAACATCGGCTCGATCGCAAGCACCATCCCCCTCTTCAGCATGCTCCCCCGTCCCCCCGGTCCGTAGTTGGGAATCTGGGGCTCCTCGTGGAGCGCCGTCCCCACGCCGTGCCCCACGAAGTCGCGAACCACGCCGTACCCGTTGACGAGCGCCACCGCCTCGACGGCGGCGCCGATGTCCGACACCCGTGCCCCCGGTCGCGCTGCGGCGATCCCAGCGGCCAGGGCCCGGCGCGTCGCCTCCAGCAGCTTCGCCGTCTCGGCGTCGATTCTCCCCACGGGAAGCGTTCGCGCGGCGTCGCCGAAGTAACCCTCGACGACGGCCCCGCAGTCGATGCCGATGATGTCGCCGTGCTGAAGAGCGCGCCGGCCCGGGATCCCGTGCACGACCTCATCGTTGATCGAGGTGCAGAGCGTCTTGGGGTATCCGCGGTAGCCCACGAACGCGGGTCGGGCGCCCTGGCGGCGGATCTCCGCCTCGGCGATCGCGTCGAGCTCGTCCGTCGTCACTCCGGGCACGACTGCCTTCTGGACGAGGTCCAGGGTTTCGAGCACGATGCGCGAGGCCTCTTCGAGCTTGAGGAGCTCCTCCTCGCTGCGGATCGTGATCATGCGCGTCCCCCGGCCCGGCGGGCACTCGTCAGGGCCTGGTCGATGCGGTCCGAGATCTCGCCGACGGTTCCGACTCCGTTAATGTCCACGACGAGGTCGCGGCCGCGATAGAAGCCCTCGAGCGGCTCGGTCTTCTCCCGGTACACGCGCAGCCGCTCGCGAACCGTTTCGGGCCGGTCGTCCGACCGCCCCTCGGCGACGGCCCGGCCGCGCATGCGCTCGACTAAGATCGGCTCGGGCACCGAGAAGTTGACCACGCCCGAGAGCGTGTGCCCGTCCTCGGCCAGCATCGCGTCCAAGGACCGTCCCTGCGCGAGAGTCCGCGGGAAGCCGTCCAGGATGAATCCGTCCCGCGCGTCGGGCTGACGGGTGCGTTCGCGGATCAAGGCCACGATCAGATCGTCCGAGACGAGCTCGCCCGTGTCCATGACCGATTTGGCCTGGACCCCCAGCGGGTTGCGCTCCGCCACGGCGGCGCGAAGGATCTCGCCGGTGGAGATGGCGGGAACCTTCAGCCGCTCCGCGAGCAGCTTGGCCTGGGTCCCCTTCCCGCTGCCGGGAGGACCGAGAAAGACGACGCGCATCAGAGGGGGCTCCCCATCGTCAGCTCCGTCGTCCCCGGATGCGGCTCTTCTTGAGGAACCCCGTGTAGTGGTGCTCGACGAGCTTGGACTCGATTTGCTGGACGGTGTCCATCGCCACGCCGACCACGATCAGGAGGGAGGTACCGCCGAAGTAGAAGTTGAACCCGAACCCCTCGGTCATGAACTTGGGCATGACGCCTTCGAGCCACGGCCCGATCCCGGGGATCCCCTGGACCTTGAACCCGTTGTTCAGGAGATCCGGCAGGAGAGCGACGAAGGTCAGGTAGAGGGCGCCGACGATCGTGATCCGCGACAGGACGGTGTCGATGTAGTCGGCCGTCTTCTTGCCCGGCCGGATGCCGGGGATGAACCCGCCGTACTTGCGCATGTTGTCCGCCGTGTCGGCGGGATTGAAGACGATCGACGTGTAGAAGTAGCAGAAGAACAGGATGCCCGCCGCGTAGAGCAGGATGTACAGCGGGTGTCCCATCGAGAGCGACGTGGCCGCCCGCTTCATCCAGTCCGCCCCCGAGATCTGCGCGAGGTACCCCGGCAGCGACAGGATGGAGATCGCGAAGATGATGGGGATGACTCCCCCGGTGTTGACCCGGAGCGGCAGGTAGGTGTTCTGGCCGCCGTAGATGCGGCGTCCCACGACGCGCTTGGCGTACTGGACGGGGATCCGCCGCTGCGCTCGCTCGACGAAGACGATGAGCGCGATGATCGCGACCATGAACGCGAGTACCGCGATGAGCGTGATCACGCTGATCGTCTGGTTGCGGATCTGGCCGAACAGGCCGAAGATCGCGCGCGGAAGGTTGGCGACGATCCCGGCGAAGATGATGAGCGAGATGCCGTTGCCGATCCCCCGCTCCGTGATCTGCTCGCCGAGCCACATGATGAAGATCGTGCCCGTCGTCAGGGTCAGGATCGTCATCAGCCGGAAGGCCCATCCCGGATGCGGCACCAGCGGCACGCCCCCCGGGGCGACCTGCTTCTCCAGCCACAGGGCGATGCCGCTCGCCTGGATGAACGCCAGGAGGACGGTGCCGTAGCGGGTGTACTGGGTGATCTTCTTGCGCCCCATCTCGCCTTCCTTGGACAGCTTCTCCAGGTAGGGCCAGACCACCGTCAGGAGCTGCAGGATGATCGAGCTCGAGATGTACGGCATGATCCCGAGGGCGAAGACGGAGAGCCTCCGCAGCGCGCCTCCGGAGAAGATGTCGAGGTAGCCGAACAGGGAGCCGGCGGACGCCTTGAAGAAGGCGCTGATCGCCGCGGGGTCTACCCCGGGAGTCGGGATGTGGGCCCCCAGTCGGTACACCGCCAGCACCAGGAACGTGAACAGGACCCGCTTGCGCAGGTCGGGCACGTTGAAGATGTTCGCGAAGCTCTGGAGCGCGCTCAACGGGAGAGGACCTCGCAGCTCCCGCCGGCGGCTTCGATGCCGGCCTTGGCGGAGGCCGAAAATTTATGGGCAGACACGGTCAGAGCCTTCGCCAGCTTCCCGTCTCCGAGGATCTTGACGGGGCGGTTCTTGCGCGCCAGCCGCAGCCCGGCGAGCGACTCGGGGTTCACCGCCGCGCCGGCCTCGAACCGGTCGAGATCGGAAAGATTCACGATGTCGTACTCGATCCGGAAGATGTTGCTGAAGCCGCGCTTGGGCAGGCGCCGGTGAAGGGGCATCTGACCGCCCTCGAACCCACGCTGGTGGCGGTATCCGCTGCGCGACTTCTGGCCCTTACTGCCGCGGCCGGCCGTCTTTCCGTGGCCGCTGCCCGGACCCCGGCCCACCCGCTTGCGGTAGTGGGTCGCGCCCGGCGCGGGCGCCAGGTCGTGCACTCCGGTGGCCGCCGGGCGGGCGGGCGCCGGAGAAGCCTTGCGGGCGGGACGAGGCGTCTTCGCCGCGCGGGCCGCGGGCGGCGCCGGGGCGTGGGCCGCCGGAGCGGTCGTCCTGGCGTGCGCCTTCACGGAAGCCTTGGCGGGTCTCTTCCGGGAGGCGACAGTCGGTCTCTTCTTCGTCGTCTTCTTCTTCTCGACCATGGATCAGCCCTTCGTTACTTCGACCAGGTGGCGGACCTTGCGGATCATTCCCCGCAGCGCCGGCGAGTCCTCGCGGCTGAAGGACTGGCCGAGGCGCCGGAATCCCAACCCGCGCAGGGTGGCCTTCTGGTCCCGGGGAGTGCAGATGCCGCTCCGGACCAGCCGCACCGTGACCCGGGCGCCGTCCTTTTTCGTCTTCTTGCCGGACTCGGTCACGCGCGCTCCTCGCCCGGTTGAACCGGAGCGGCGACAGCGCCGCGGCCACGGCGCCGGTTGATCTCCTCCTCGTTCTTCAGACGCAGCAGTCCATTGAATGTCGCCTTGATCACGTTGTGGGGATTGGTCGTCCGGAGCGACTTGGTGAGGATGTCCTGGATGCCGACCGACTCGAGAACAGCGCGGACGGGTCCGCCCGCGATGACGCCGGTGCCCGCCGCCGCCGGCTTCAGGAGCACTCGCCCGGCTCCGTAGGCCCCGATGATCGTGTGGGGGATCGTCGTTCCCTTCAGGGAGATCTGCTGCATGTTCTTCTTCGCCATCTCGATCCCCTTCTTGATGGCCATGGGGACTTCCTTGGCCTTGCCCGAGCCGTAGCCGACCCGTCCCTGTCCATCCCCGACGACGACCAGCGCGGAGAACGAAAAGTTCTTTCCGCCCTTGACGACCTTGGTCACGCGGTTGATGTAGACGACGCGGTCGATCAGCTCGCGACCCTGCGCGTCCCGTTCCTTCTCGCGCTCGCGCGGCGCTCGCGGACCCCGGTTACTGCTCACGCTTGGACCTCACACTTCCTGGTGCATGCATGCCTAGAACTCCAGACCGCCCTGACGCGCAGCCTCGGCGAGGGCCTTGACCCTGCCGTGGTATCGGTACCCGCCCCGGTCGAAGACGACCTTCGTGACGCCCGCCTTCTTGGCGCGCTCGGCCACGAGGAGACCCACCTTGCCGGCCGCCTCGCGGTTGGCGCCCGCCTTGGATTCCTTGCGGAACCCCGGGTCGAGCGACGACGCGTGGGCCAGCGTCGAACCGCTGCCATCGTCGATGACCTGCGCGTAGATGTGACGCGCGCTCTTGTAGATGGCCAGGCGCGGGCGCTCGCTCGCGCCGCGCACCACCTGTCGGATCCTCATCCGGACGCGACCCCGGGCCTCCGTGCGTGCTTGCGATCGATTCATAGTTACTTCCCGCCCGCCTTGCCGACCTTGCGCTTGATGATTTCGTTGGCGTACTTGATTCCCTTGGCCTTGTAGGGGTCGGGCACCCTCAGCTTGCGAATCTCGGCGGCCGTCTGGCCGACCCGTTGCTTGTCCGCGCCCGTCACCGTCATTCGCCCCGCCTTCGCGTCCACGGCGATGGCGATCCCCTCGGGGATGGGGAAATCGACCGGGTGCGAGTAGCCGAGGGTGAACATCACGGACTTCCCCTTGACCTCGGCTTTGTATCCGACGCCGGAGATCTCGAGCTCACGCGTGAACCCCTTCGTCACGCCTTCGACGGAATTGGCGACCAGGCTCCGCAGCAGCCCGTGGACGGCGCGCGCCTTCGGCTCGTCGCTCCCGCGGGCGATCAGAACCTGGCCGTCGGCGATCGACACGGTGAGCCCCTCGGGAATGGCGCTCGTCAGCTCCCCCTTGGGCCCCTTCACGCGCACGGTGCGCTCGTCGGCGTTCACGTCGACCCCCTTCGGGATCACCACGGGCATTCTTCCTATGCGAGACACGGGTGAACTCTCCTTACCCTCACCAGACGTTGCAGAGCACTTCGCCGCCCAGGCGGGACTGGCGCGCCGTCTTGTCGGTCACGATCCCTTTGGACGTCGAGACGATGGAGACTCCGAGACCGCCCAGCACCTTCGGGATCGCGTCGGCGCGGGCATAGACCCTCCGCCCCGGCCGCGAGACCCGCTCGATTCCTTCCACGATGGGCTCCCCCTCCGGGTCGTACTTGAGCCCCACGCGCAGGACGGGCCGGCCGGCCTCCTGGACCTTGCGAAACGGACCGATGAATCCCTCTTCCTCGAGAACCTTGAGCACGGCCTCCTTGACGCGAGAGGCCGGGACGTCGACCTTGTCGTGTCCCGCGCGCATCCCGTTCCGGAGCCGCGTCAGGAGATCGCTTAGTGGATCGCTGGTCTTCATCGCGTCACCACGAGGCTTTCAGGACGCCCGGGATGTATCCCATGTTGGCGTTCGAACGGAAGCAGATGCGGCACAGTCCGAACTTCCGCAGCACGCTGCGCGGCCGGCCGCAGACCCGGCAGCGGCGGACCGTGCGCGTCATGAACTTGGGCTTTCGCGCCGCCTTGATTCGCATTGCACGTGTGGCCATCTTTTCTCCTGGACTCCCCTTACTTGGCGAACGGCATGCCGAGCTCGGCGAGCAGCGCCTTGGCCCGGTCGTCCCGTCCGGCCGTCGTCACGATCGTTATGTTCAGTCCCTTGGACTTGTCCGTCTTCGCATAGTCGATCTCGGGAAATATGAAGTGGTCGCGCACCCCGAGGGTGTAGTTGCCGCGGCCGTCGAACGACTTGGCCGAGACCCCGCGAAAGTCGCGGACCCGGGGCAGCGCGATGTTGATCAGCCGGTCGAGGAACTCCCACATCCGCTCGCCCCGCAGGGTCACCCGCGCGCCGATCGGCATTCCCGTCCGCAGCTTGAACGTGGCGATCGATTTCTTCGCCTTCGTCACGACGGCCCGCTGGCCCGCGATCGCCGTCAGCTCCTCGGCCGCGCCGTCCAGCATCTTCGGGTTGGCGACCGCCTCGCCGAGCCCCATGTTCAGGACGATCTTCTCCAGCCCGGGAACCGCCATGACGTTCTCGATCCCGAACTCTTTGCGGAGCGCCGGGCCGACCTGCTTCACGTACTGTTCTTTGAGTCTTGCTGCCAAGTTCCTCTCTCCGTTTCGTCTACGCCAGCACCGCGCCGCTCTTCTTGGCCACGCGCTCGGGATTCCCCTCCGCGTCGCGCCGACGGGCGATCCGCGTCCGGGTGTTGCGGTCGGGGTCCAGGAGCATCACATTGGAAATGTGAATCGCCGCTTCCCTCTCGGAGATTCCCCCCGCTATGTTCTTGGCGGGGTTCGGGCGCGTGTGCCGCTTGATCATGTTCACGCGCTCCACGATGACCCTCCCCTCGTTGGGGAGAACCCGGAGGATGCGGCCCTGCCGGCCCCGGTCCTTGCCGGCGATGATGATCACCGTGTCGTTCTTCCGCAGCCGCGGCTTCGAGCGCTTCACAGAACCTCCGGAGCGAGGGAGATGATCTTCATGAACTTCTTCTCCCGCAGCTCGCGGGCCACGGGCCCGAACACGCGCGTGCCGATCGGCTCTCCCTCGTTGGAGATCAGGACCGCCGCGTTGTCGTCGAAGCGGATGCAGGACCCGTCCTTTCGCCGGTGGTTCCGGCGCGTGCGGACGACCACGGCGCGCACGACGCGCTTACCGTGCTTCTCAACGAACGGAGAATCCGGAGCCGCCTCCTTCACAGACGCGGTGATGATGTCGCCCAGGCCGGCGTACTGGCCGGCCGAGCCGCCTCGCATGCGGATGCATGCGATCTTGCGAGCGCCGGAGTTGTCCGCCACCTCGAGGATCGTGCCCATCTGAATCATCGCGACGCTCTCCTGACTGACATCTAGGCCTGGGCCTTGACCAGAATCTCGCGCAGCCGCCAGCGCTTCAGCTTCGACATCGGCCGGGTCTCCTCGATGCGGACCCGGTCGCCCAGCTTGGCGGCGTTGGCCTCGTCGTGCGCATGAAAGCGGCTCGTGCGCTTGATCGTGCGCGTGTACTCCGCGTGCTGGACCCGCCGCTCGACCTCGACCACGATCGTCTTCTGCATCTTGTCGGATACCACGCGGCCCACCTTGGTGGCGCGGCCCCGGGAAGGAACGACTTCGCTCATCGTCCGCCCTCCGCCTTCAAGGCCAGAGCTCGCCGGTACGTCTGGATGCGCGCCATGTCCCGTCGGAGCACCCGGAGCCGGCTGGGGTTCTCCAGCTGGCCGGTCGACTTCTGGAGGCGGAGCTTCCAGCTCGCCTCGCGCAGCTGGTTCTCCTTCTCGAGGAGCTCAGCGTCGCCCTGCTGCGCCAACGTCTCCCGCTCTTTCTTCTTCATCGGATCTCCATCTCGGACTCGCGCGTCACCAGACGCGTCTTGAGCCCCAACTTGTCGGCCGCCAGGTCCAGGGCCTCTTTGCCCGTGACGAAGTCGACGCCTTCCATCTCGTACAGGATCCGGCCCGGCTTGACCACGGCCACCCAGCCCTCGGGCGCGCCCTTGCCCTTGCCCATGCGCGTCTCCGCCGGCTTCTTCGTGTAGGGCTTGTCCGGGAAGACGCGAATCCAGATCTTGCCGCCCCGCTTGACCGCACGGGTCATCGCGATGCGCCCGGCCTCGATCTGGCGCGCGGTGATCCACCCGGGCTCCAGCACCTGGAGGCCCATGTCGCCGAACGCGAGCGTTCCCCCGCGGAACGCCTTGCCCCGCATGCGGCCGCGCTGCTGCTTTCGGTACTTGACCTTCGACGGCATCAACATGATTTCGTTCTCGGCCTCAATCTAAAATCTAAAAGCCATAATCGTCAGGCCGCTGCCTTGCGGCGATTCTTCGCCTTGTGCTGTTCGCCACGGTAGATCCAGACCTTGACGCCGATCTTGCCGTAGGTTGTGTTCGCCTCGGCGAAGCCGTAGTCGATGTCGGCCTTGAGGGTATGGAGCGGCAGGCGCCCCTCCTGGTACCACTCGGATCGCGCGATCTCCGCCCCGTTCAGGCGTCCCGCGCAGCGGATCTTGATCCCCTGCGCCCCGAAGCGGAGCGCCGACTCGATCCCCTTCTTCATGGCCCGCCGGAACGCCACGCGGCGCTCGAGCTGCAGGGCGATCGACTCGGCCACCAGCTGCGCGTCCGTCTCGGGCCTCTGGATCTCGATGATGTTGATGTGCACTTCGGTGTTGGTCCGCTTCTGGAGCTCGTCGCGAAGCTTGTCGACCTCGGCGCCCCGCTTGCCGATGATGATTCCCGGGCGCGAGGTCTGGATGTTGACCTTGAGTTTGCCGGCGAAGCGCTCGATGTCGATTTCGGAGACCCCGGCGTGCGACAGGCGGCCCTTGAGCTCCTTGCGAAGCTGCAGGTCCTCGTGCAGGAACTTCAGGTAGTCCTTCTGCGAGAACCAGCGCGAATGCCAGGTCCGGTTGAAGCCGAGCCGAAATCCGTAGGGATGAACCTTCTGGCCCATGATCTACACCTCGTCCGAGAGTTCGATGGTCAAGTGGCTCTTGCGATGGAGCACCCGAAAGGCCCGGCCCATAGGCGCCGGCCGCACCCGCTTCTCCTGGGGCCCCTTGTCCACCGTGATGCGGCGCACGACGAGCTGGTCCACGTCGAGATGCGCCTCCTTCTGCTCCGCGTTGGATACGGCCGAGCGGAGCGTCTTCAGGATGTCCCGGGCCGCCGCCTTGTTGGTGTGGCTCAGGATCGCGACGGCGTCGTTGACCTTCTTGCCGCGCACCATATCGATGACCAGCCGCGCCTTCTGGGCGGAACCCTTCATGTAGCGGAGCCGAGCGGACGACTTCATGCGATTCCCCTATGCCTCACGCCTTGGGCCCGGCCGGAGCCGCGGCGGCCGGAGCCGCTCCCGGCGCCGAGACGGGCTTCCCGCCGACGGCCGCGCCGGTCTCCGCGGCCTTCTTGCCGCCATGACCCTTGAAGATGCGGGTCAGCGCGAACTCGCCCAGCTTGTGGCCGACCATGTTCTCGGCCACGTAGACCGGGATGAACTTGCGGCCGTTGTGGACCGCGATCGTGTGCCCGACCATGTCGGGAATCACGGTCGACCGCCGCGACCAGGTCTTGATGACCTTCTTCTCGCGCGTCGCATTGAGCGCGGCCACCTTCTTCTGGAGGTGCGCATCCACGAACGGGCCCTTCCGGATCGAACGCGTCATCGCTTATGCCTTCGACTTGCGGCGCCGGACGATGAATCCGTCGGTCCGCTTGTTGTTGCGGGTCTTCATGCCCTTCGTTTTCCATCCCCACGGCGACGTCGGATGGCGTCCGCCCGAGGTCTTTCCCTCGCCGCCGCCCATGGGGTGATCCACCGGATTCATCGACACGCCGCGGTTGTGCGGACGCCAGCCAAGCCAGCGGTTGCGCCCGGCCTTTCCGATCGAGACGTTCTCGTGCTCGAGATTCCCGACCTGGCCGATCGTCGCGTAGCACTCGATGTGCACCTCGCGCACCTCGCCAGACGGAAGCCGGACCTGCGCGTAGCCGCCCTCCTTGGCCATCAGCTGCGCGGCCGAGCCCGCGGACCGGACGAGCTGGCCGCCCTTGCCGCGGGTCAGCTCGATGTTGTGAATCGTCGTGCCGAGCGGGATCGATTTGAGCGGGAGCGCGTTGCCCGGGACGATGTCCGCCGCCGGGCCCGAGACCACGCTCGCCCCGACCTGCAGCCCGTTGGGGGCCAGGATGTAGCGCTTTTCGCCGTCCGCGTAATGCAGCAGGGCGATGCGCGCGGTCCGGTTCGGGTCGTACTCAATCGTGGCCACTCGCGCGGGGATGTCCTGCTTGTCGCGCCGGAAGTCGATGATCCGGTACAGGCGCTTGTGGCCCCCGCCCATGAACCGGGACGTCACCCGGCCCTGGTTGTTGCGGCCGCCGGTCGAGCGCATCCCGGCGGTCAGCCGCTTCTCGGGACGGACGTCCGACAGATCCGAGAAATCCAGCTTGGTCTGGAACCGGACTCCCGCCGATGTAGGTTTGAACTTTTTGACTGGCATCACACGCCCTCGAAGAACTCGATCGTCTGATTCGGCGCGAGGCGGACGTAGGCCTTCTTCCAGGCCTTGCGCTGCCCCAGGAAACGACCCATGCGCTTCCACTTTCCCTGGCGGTTGGCGACGCGGACGTCCACCACCTTCACGCCGAAGAGCTTCTCGACGGCGCGGCGGACCTCGATCTTGTTCGCGGTCCGCGCCACCTCGAAGCAAATCGTGTTGGACCCTTCCTTCAGCCGCGTCGACTTCTCCGTGATCAGAGGCCGGCGGATCAGTTCCTGCGCCAACATCACTCGCCTCCCAGGTTCTTGAGGACCCGCGAGAAGGCGGTCTTGGAGAGCACCACCGTCCCGTGGGCCAGCACGTCGTAGGCATTGACCGCGAGCGAATCCACGAGCTTCCAGGCCTTGACGTTGCGCGACGCGCGCGCGAAGTTCTCGTTGTCGCGCGAGTCCACAAAGAGGGCCTTCCCTTCGATCCCGAGCCCGCCGATGGCGGCCTTGAGATCGCGGGTCTTGTGGCCCTCCGGCGCGATCCAGTCGACGACGACGATCCGCTCCTCGGCGAATCGGCGCGAGAGGACCGCCTTCAGCGCGTTCTTCTTCTCCTGGACCGACACGCCCTGCGCATAGGAGCGGGGCTTGGGTCCGTGCGAGATGCCGCCATGGCGGTGGATCGGGGGACGGCTGCCACCCTGCCGCGCCCGGCCGGTGCCCTTCTGCTTGAACGGCTTCTTGCCGGACCCGGAGACCTCGGAGCGCACCTTCGTCTTGTGGGTGCCCGCGCGCTGCCCGGCGAGATAGGCCTTCACGACCTCCCAGACCAGGTGCTTGCGATACGGGTAGTCGAGGACGCCCGCCGGAACGGACACCTCCCCGACCTGTTCCTTCTTCCAATTCCAGACGGCGATCTTGGCCATGATCTCTATGCCTTCGCCTTCCTCGCGAAGCTCGACCGCACGATCTTGATGATCGAGTGCCGGGCTCCGGGGACGGGGCCGCTCAGGTAGATGAGGTTCTTCTCGACGTCGACGCGCACGATGACCAGGTTCTTGGTCGTGGACTGCCGCCCGCCCAGCCTTCCCGAGGACCGCGTGCCGGGGTAGACGCGAGACGGAAACGCCGAGGGGCCGATCGAGCCCGGCGCCCGGTGGAACATCGATCCGTGGGTCGCGGCGCCTCCCCGGAAGCCGTGTCGCGCGACGACACCCATGAATCCCTTGCCCTTGGAGGTTCCGATCACGTCGACGTGTTCCTGCTCGGCGAACGTGTCGCAGAGTATCTTGTCGCCCGGCTTCAACTCGTCGCCTGCGTCCGCGCGCACCTCCATGAGCGTGCGCATCGGAGCGACGCCGACCTTCTCGAACCGGCCACGCGCCGGCTTGTTTGCCCCGCGGTCCGGGCGCGCCCCGACCAGACCGATCTGGAGGGCGTCGTAGCCGTCCTTGTCGGCGGTCTTCTTCTGGACCACGAGGCAGGGCCCGGCCTGGACGACCGTCACCGGCACGACCGTGCCGTCGGCCTTGAAGATCTGGGTCATGCCCACTTTTCTTCCGATGATTCCGTGTACGGCCATGGCTCGTCTCGCCCTACTTCCCGAACGCCTTGATTTCGACGTCGACCCCGACGGGGAGCTCCAGCTTCATCAGCGCGTCTACCGTCTGGGACGTGGGCTCCAGGATGTCGAGCAGCCGCTTGTGCGTCCGCATCTCGAACTGCTCGCGGGACTTCTTGTCCACGTGCGGCGAGCGGTTGACCGTGTACCGCGAGATCGCGGTCGGCAGCGGAATCGGACCGGCGATCTTGGCGCCTGTGCGCCGGGCCGTATCGACGATCTCGCTGGCCGACTGGTCCAGGATCCGATAGTCGAAGGCCTTCAGGCGGATTCTTATCTTGTCGTTCTTAGGCATGTACGCTCGCTGCTCGATCGGCGGTTTCGACTTCGACTATTCCAGTATCTCGACGATGGTTCCGGCGCCGACGGTGCGGCCGCCTTCACGGATGGCGAATCGCAGGCCCTTCTCCATGGCGATGGGCGTGATCAGGTTGATCTCCAGGTTCACGTTGTCCCCCGGCATCACCATCTC
>JBBRFL010000025.1:0-46474 GCA_038224325.1 Thermoanaerobaculia bacterium
TCCATCCGAAGCGCGTCGGTGAGCGCCAGGAAGAGCGACGCCGGCTCCGCCTTGCCCTCCGCGTGCATCCGTTCGCAGATCCAGACGAACGCCCGGGGCGCCGAGCGCGGCGACCGCAGGATCTTGCGGCTCAGGTCGACGACCCGATCGCCGAGCGCGCCGAACAGCATCGTCAGGACGCGGCCGTCCTCCTCGCGCGCGATCTGCTCGATGAAGATGTCCGCCCAGTCGGGACGGCTCGCGCGAATCGCCTCGAGGGCCTTCTCCCGAGCCACGTGCTCGCGAATCTCCGGGAGGATGCGGCGGGGATCGCCGGCCGCGAGCAACTCCTGCGCGGAGAACGCCTCCGGGTCCCCCGGCCGGAGCTTCGAGGCCGCCTGGGACAGCTGCCAGGCCAGCGCCGGATGCGCGGAGCCCGCGCGCCGGGCTTCCTCGGCGAGCGATCGGGCCATGAACGCGGTGAGTTCCTTCGAGCGCCGGGCGTTCTTGCGCGCGAGATCGATTTTCGCGGAGGGCTTCGCCGTATCGAAGGCTTCTCGCAGGCTCCCCTCGGCCGCGTCGGCGCTCTCGGACCACGCAACGGCCGCGGACTTCGCGCTGCCGGACACGAGAATCTGAGGGTGCTTTCGCGCAGCGGCCCAGAACGCGGTCCAGCGGGCCTCGGGCACGAGCCCCGAGACGTGCTCCTTGATCTCGCCGACCGTCATCGGGCGGCCGAAGCTTGCGAGGAGGCGGCGCACCGTCTCGGGCGGATCCTTCTCGGCGAGCGCCGTCAGCGCGGCCGGGTCTTCGACCTTGAGCCTCAGGAAGTGACCCTCCGGCATCCGCGAGAGATTCTTCTCCGCCGATACCAGGGAGAGGGGAATGCGGGCGCCGTTGACCTCCAGCCGCATCACGTCGAGCGCCGGGTTCATCTCGCCGAGCCTCCCCGCCCCGCGCCCCGGCATGAAGTAGATCTCCCCGGGGAAGAACTGGAGCCACCGCGCGATCCTCCCCGCCACCTCGGAGGGATCGGTCGCCTTCTCGACCGAGAACTGGGCCAGCACCGCCGCCATCACCGGGTGCGAGGCGTAGCGGGCGCGCAGGGCCGCCGCCAGCGACTGGCGGATCTCGGAATCCGAGGGCGACATGCGCGCGATCTCGAGCAGGACGCGGATGCGCGCGTCGGCGTCGTGGTAGTCGGCCAGGAACCGGAGCCAGGAAAGGGCCGAGGCGCCCGCGCCCTTCTTCTTGACGGCCGCGGCGACCGCGAAGAAGAAGTCGAGATCCCCCGGCGACGATTCCATCCTCTGGTTCCAGAGCGCCTCGAGGGCGGGGAGTTTCTTTTCGTCGACGAGCTCCTGGACTTCCGGGGGGAGCGCGGTGGCGGTCGGCGTCATGGACCGCTGATAGTAGCCCAGGGGCGAAGGCGTCAAGACACGTCGACCGCGGGGGTCCGCAGGACCTCCGGTCGGGGGGTCACGCCCAGGCCCGGAGCCTCGCTGGAGGCCAGCCGCCCGTCGCGGCGCTCGGGCGCGCCGTCGGCCGTCCGCACGGTCACGTAGCTGTTGAAGTCCGTGGCCGTAAAGAGGAACTCGGTCGGGGTGGAGTGCGCCAGGTGGGCGATCGCGGCCGTCGTGACGTCGCCGCCCCACGAGTCCTCGATCGTCATCGCGATCCCCAGGGACACGCACAGGTCTCGGGCCTGCCGCGCGCGCGTCAAGCCGCCGAACTTGGAGATCTTGATGTTGACGACGTCCATCGCCAGATCCCCGGCCGCCCGCAGCAGGATCGGCACGCCGTCGATCGTCTCATCCAGCACGAACGGATGGTCCGTGCGCCGCCGGACCGAGAGGTTCTCCTCGTAGGACAGGCAGGGCTGCTCGATGTACACGTCGACGTCGCGCAGGCCGCGGACCACCCGCGCCGCCTGGTGCGGGAGCCATCCCGTGTTCGCATCGGCCACGAGAACGTCGTCGGCGCTCAACACGGAGCGCACGGCCCGGACTCGGGCCATGTCCACCTCCGGATCCGAGCCGACCTTGAGCTGGAACCGGCGGTATCCCTCGGCACGATACGCGGCGACCCGGCGCGCCATCTCGTCGGGCGACTCCTGCGAGATCGCTCGATACAGGACGAAGTCGGCGCCATAGCGGCCGCCGAGCAGCGCGGCGACCGGCAGCCCGGTGGCCTGCCCCAGGATGTCCCAGCAGGCGATGTCGATCCCGGACTTCACGTACGGGTGCCCCTTGAGCACCGCATCCATCCGTCGATTCAAGCGTTCGAGCTGCCGCGGATCCTCGCCGAGGAGTTGCGGGGCGAGCACCCCGAGCCCGGCGCGAAGGCCCTCGGCGTAGGCCGGGAGGTAGGCCGGTCCGAGCGGACAGACCTCGCCGTGACCGACGACGCCCGTGTCGGTCTCCACGCGCACGAGCGTCGAGTCGAACACCGCGACGGACCTGCCTCCGGACCATCGGTAGCTCCCTTCCTTCAGGGGGAGCTCCATGCGGTAGGCCGCGATCCTTCGGATTTTCATGGGGCGCAATGCTAACCCGAAGGTACGATGAGCCGCCGTGTGGAGCGCCAAGCTGGCCCTGTTCGTTGCCCTCGGCGTGGTCACGCTCGTCTTCGTCGCGGCCTGGGTCCGAGCCGGCCTCCGCGTGGCGGGGGGCGAACGGCCCACTCCCCTGCTCGCCGCGATCGGCTTCGTCACGAACTTCTTCGACACGCTCGGAATCGGCTCGTTCGCTCCGACGACCTCGATCTTCAAGCTGAAACGGCTGGTGCCGGACGAGCGCATCCCCGGCACGCTAAACGTCGGACACGCCCTGCCGACCATCGCGCAGGCCTTCATTTTCATCGCCATCGTCGAGGTGGAGATGAGGACGCTCGCCGGCATGATCGCCGCGTCCGTGGCCGGCGCCTGGCTCGGGGCCGGCGTCGTCGCCGGATGGCCGCGCCGGCGCGTTCAGGCCGGGATGGGGCTGGCGCTTCTCGCGGCGGCGTCGTTCTTCGCCATGACCAACCTCGGGCTGTTCCCGGCCGGAGGCGAGACGCTGGGCCTGACCTCCCCCCTGTTGGTGGCCGGACTCGCGGGCAACTTCGTGCTCGGCGCCCTGATGACGTTGGGGATCGGCCTCTACGCGCCCTGCATGATCCTCGTGGCCCTCCTCGGAATGAATCCGAAGGCCGCCTTTCCGATCATGATGGGGTCCTGCGCGTTCCTGATGCCGGTCGGAAGCCTCCGGTTCATTCGGAGAAAGAGCTACAGTGCCGCGGCCGCGGTGGGTCTGGCCCTTGGCGGAATCCCCGCCGTCTTCCTGGCCGCGTTCGCCGTCAAGTCGCTGCCGCTGACGGCGCTGCGCTGGCTGATTTTCGCGGTCGTCGTTTACACCGCCGCGGCGATGTTACGATCGGCTCTCTCGCGCCCGCCTTCCTCGGCCTGAGGCGGCCGCAGCGCCGAACCAAACTGAAGAGCCCAAAGGAAAGGATTCCGCATGCACCGTCTCCTCCAGATAGCCCTCGCGTTGGCCGGCGCCGCCGCCCTCGCGTCGGCGCTCTCCGCTCAGGCACCCGCAAAGGCCCCGGCCCAGACGACCGGGAAGGCCCCGGTTCCGCCTGCCGCGCAAGCCGCGATCCCGACCGCGACCGCCTCTCAGACCGCCGCGGCCATCGAGCTGCTCAAGGCCATCAAGCTCGAGTCTTCGCTCCCCAATACGAGCGCGGCCATGATCGACTCGGAGATCACCCGCAATCCGGGAATGTCTCCGTATCGCGACGTCATGCTCGACTGGCTCAAGAAGTACATGACGTGGAGCTCGATGCAGCCGGAGCTCGTGAAGCTCTATACCGACACGTACTCCGAGGCCGAGCTCAAGGAGCTCGCGGCCTTCTACCGGACGCCCGTGGGGCAGAAGTCGCTGGCCAAGAATCCCGAGCTGATGCAAAAGACCGCGATGATCGGCGCGCGCCTCGGGCAGGAGCACGCCGATGAGCTCAAGACGCTCATGAACGCGCGCCGCGACGAGCTCATGAAGCAGCAGGAGAAGGCGCAGGCCGCGTCCAAGACCCCGGCGGCAAAGTCCCCGGCCGCTACCAAGGCTGCGACGCCGGCTCCCAAGAAACCCTAGTCGAGGAGCCGGCGTTTCCTCATTTCCCCGCGTGCTTCGAAGCCGAGTCCGCCAGGGAACGGAGGAAGCTCCCCGGCACGGTGCCGCGGATCGAGACGCCCTCGGAGTCGTTCTCGATCTGGAACCGGCGCAGGACGGGGACGAGCTCCGGGGACTTATCCTGGATCGCGAGGCGCCACATCGCAAGCATCCCCCGCAGGGAATCGGCGATCAGGCCCCGGTTCTCGGCGTCGTTTGACAGGCCGGTCGCCGACAAATCGACCGAGTCTCCGTGCACCACGGCCTGGACCGCCAGGAGCGAAACGGACTTCATCGCGCCGAGCAGCGCGCGGGACGGCTCCGCGGCGTCGCCCGCCCCGAGATGCGAGGCGGGAATGCGCGACAGGTCCACGAGCGCCCACGCGGACGCGTCCCGATCGATCCGAGAGAGGTGCCGCCCGATTCCCTGACCGGACGCAAGCCCCCCGTCGCCGCCGCTCTCCTTGCGCGCCAGGACCGCGACCACGGCGGCCTCGTTGCCACAGACGATGAGCGCGCGGTTGACCAGCGCGACGGCGCCGGGCTGGTCCGACTTCGCGCCCTTCGCGACCAGCCGGTAATAGGCGCCGGCGCCGCTCGGGGAGGTCTGGAGGAGCGCCCCGCGAGAAGTCAGCGCCGAGGAGATCCGGGAGAGATCGAAACGGCCCTCGAAGATCACCAGGCCCGAGTCCGATCCTTCCCCCGCTGCGGGCGACATCGCGATCGTGATCGTGTCGATGTCCTCGCGGGGTGTCAGGCCGGTGTCCGCCAGGAAACGAGCGGTGTCGCCCTCCCCGGAGATCCGGTCGACATCGGCGAGCACCCGGGGCGCGAGCGGCGAGGCGCGGAGCTGATTCCAGTGGACCACACCTACCGTCACGGCGTTGGTGGGGATCAGCCCGAGCGGATCCTCCGTCCGCCGAACGGCCAGCGCCGGGAGGGCGCACAGGGCCGCCACGAGGACCGCCGGGAGGCAGCGCGAAGCGATGCGGGAGCGCGTCATGATCAGAAGTCCTTTCTGGAAAAGAGCCAGGCCGAAAGCGCGAGCGCCGCGGCTCCGAATGCCGCGGTCGAGCCGTAGACGGCGAAAAAGTGAATGTGGGCCAGCCGCTCCGGCGCCTCGCTCCCGGCCACCAGCGCGACGGTCGCCTGGCCGAGCTCCGCCGTCTTCGGGAGCGCCCAGTAGAGGCCCTGGACGATCCGGGCGGAGAGCTCGGAGGAGACCGCGGCCGCGATCCGGTCGCGCGCGACGAGGATCGCCGCCAGGAAGAAGACCGCGTAAGTCGCCATCAGCGAGACGCCCGTCGACGACGTGACGACGCCGACGAGGAAGGCGAATGCGAGCAGCGTCGCGACCATGAAGAGGATGACTGTCCCCGCCAGCAGGAAGCGCGGGTGGAAGACCCGCGTCTTCCAGACCACGATCAGCCACATCGAGCCGATGAGGTACAGGATGTTGGCGCCGGAGAGGAGTAGCCCGCCCACATAGCGCGACAGCAGGAGGGACACGCGCCCGACGGGCCGCGAGAGGTAGAGGTCGATCGTGCCCTTCTCCTGGAGGCGGGGCATCAGGTGCGCGGTCGCGAAGAGGGCGAGGAACGTGCCCACCAGGTACAGGAACCCAGAGAACCCGGACTCGAACCCCAGCACGATCTTGTCGATCTCGACCCGCCCGCCGCCCATGTCCACCGACTGCCCGAAGAGGCGCGCTCCGGCGAGGGCGCCGTTGACGATGTCCAGGTTCACGCCGGCGGCGAAGATGAGGATGAAGAGGGACGAGAGCGCGAAGTAGGCGATCAGAACCCAGCGAGCGGCCGCCTCCCGGAAGACCTCCTGCACGCTCGCGGCGAAGGCCCTCATGGACGCTGGTCCCTCGCGACCGGCGCGGGGCCCGGGGCATCCGCCCGGACGAGGTCGACGAAGACGTCCTCGAGGCTCGACTTGATCGGGGAGAGCTCCTCGAGGCGGGCGCCCCGCGCGCGCAGCCGGTCGACCAGCGCGTTCAGATGGTCCAGGTCGCGCGTGGTCAGCTCGAAGTGGCCGTTCACCCGATCCACGGATGCGCCCGTTTCCCGCATGGCGGCGATCAGCCCGTCGTCGACCCCGGCGGCGACTAGCCGGTAGCGCGAGCCCGACGCCGTCAGGTCCTCGATCCGGCCCTCCGCCACGACCCTGCCGGAACGAAGCACCGCCACCCGGTCGCAGGTGCGCTCGATCTCGGACAGAAGGTGGGAATTCAGGAGAATCGCCCGCCCGCGCAACGCCTCCTCCTGGAGGAGGTCTCGAATCTCTCGCCGCCCCACGGGGTCGACGCCGTCCGTGGGCTCGTCGAGGAGCAGCACGTCGGGAGAGTGGATCAACGCCGCGGCCAGGCCCAGGCGCTGGGTCATGCCCTTGGAGAACTTCTTGACGCGGACGTCGCCCCACTCCGAGAGCCCGACGCGGGCCAGCAGCTCCGGGGTTCGGCGCCGCAGGGTCCCCCGATCCACGTCGGACATCTGACCGAAGACCGAGAGCGTCTGGCGCGCGGTCAGGTAGCCGGGGAAGCGGTGGCCCTCGGGCAAATAGCCGACCCGCCGCCGGCTCTTCGGATCGGACGAGGGCAGGCCCATGAGGGCGGCCCGACCCTCAGTCGGGCGAGTCAGGCCCAGCAGGATCTTGACCGTCGTCGTCTTGCCGGCGCCGTTAGGTCCCAGCAGGCCAAAGACTTGCCCGGGCTCGACACGGAGGCTGACCCCGTCGAGGGCCGTGATCGGCCGCGACCGGAATCGCGTCCGGTAAACCTTGCGCAGCCCCTCCGCCTCGATGCAGTAGTCGATGCCCATCTACCCATTCAAACGAAACGGGGGATGGAAAGTTCGGAGGGCCTACTCGGCCTTGGACCAGGGCGGGGTCACGCCGTTGATCCGCGCGTAGGCGATCGACTGCCCCAGGTGCTCGTGCATGTGGTTGAGGATGTGCACCAGGAGCTGCCGCTGCGTCATCTCGCGGCCGAAGAATTTCACCTTCTTCTCGAGATCGCTATCGGAGAGGTTCGCCGCCGCCGCCCTCGCGTTCTGGATCGACGCCTTCAGCAGCTCGACGACCCTCGCCTTGTCCGTGATGGTCTTCTCCGATTCGCGCGAGAGGCTGTCCATGCGCTTGACGCCGAGGAACGTCGGGAGTATGGAGTTTGCCTGGGCGACGTGCACGTAGACCTCGGAGACCGATCGGACGCCCGGCGCGGGCCTCCAGGAAAACTTTTCGGCGGGAATGGCCTGGGCCAGCGCGATCAGCTGCTGGCCCACTTCGTCGACTCCCGCCGCATACTCGGCGCGGAATCCCACGGGGGCAGCCCGCACGGCCGTGACCTGGGTGCTGGTGGTGGTAGGGGCCTGGGCGCTCGCGAGCGCGGGCGCGGCCGCGAGCGCGATGCCGAGAAGAGCGCGTTCGAGCTTCATCGATTCCTCCTTAGGTTCCCATTTTCGGAGCCGGCACGACCGGCGGGATCTTCGCCTCCTGAACGGACGCGTTGAACGCCTTCAGGTCCTTCTCGAGGACGCCCGCGAGCTCCCCCTGGATCGCATCCAGCCGCCCCTTCAGCAGGTTGTAGTACTGGACCGAGGACGGGGTCGGCTTGGCGTCGGCGCTCGCCACGATGGCGGCGAGATACGTCCAGTCGTGGTCGAGCTTGGGCTCGTAGTTGAGATCGTCCTCGTCGGCCTGGATCTTGGGGTTCGTCAGCTGCTCCTCGACCGCGGTCAGTTTCTCCGTCAGCGACGCGGCCTGCTTCGCGAGCGCGTCCCCGCGCCCGAGTCGCGCCGACCGCTCGGACAGATCCTTGACCTGCTGGCGCACGTCGCGAATCTTGAGCACGGCCGTGTGCGTGTCGGAGAGCCGGTCTCGGATCGACTTGAGCAGATCGTACTGCGCCTTCAGGTCCGCGGCCGTCGCGAACCCCGCCGGATGCGGCCGCACCTCGAAGCTCTCCAGGATCGGCTGATTACCGGCCGTCAGGCGAACCCTGTACGTCCCGGGCGCGACCTTCGGCGACGCCTTCGTCCCCTCGTTGAAGACGGCCTTCGGCGCGAGCGTGGGCTTCAGGACCCGCATGTCCCAGACAAAGCGATTCAGGCCCTCCTTCGGCTCGAGCGGCTTGTCGCGGTCCTTCTCCTCCTCCTCGTGCCGGGCCTGTTCCTGCAGGTCCTCCGCCTTCGGCGGCTTCTCGCTCGTGAAGGTCCGGATCACGGTGTCGCCGTCCAGGAACTCCAGCGTGACCTTCTCGCCCTCCTTCGGCTTGTCCCGGAGCCAGTAGTTCACGACGACGCCGGCGGGGGCGTTCGCCCCGGAGGCGCGAGCGGGCTCGTCCTCGTCTGCCGGATCGATGTCCAGGCGCACAGTCGGGCGTGGCGGGTAGAGATGCGTAGCCCCCATCGGGGCTGGCATCGCCTGCCGCAGCGGCGTCAGATCGTCGAGGATCCAGAAGGCGCGACCCTGGGTGGCGACCACGAGGTCGTCGTTCTTGACCGCCAGATCGGTCACGGGCACGACCGGCAGGTTGCGCTGGAAGGGCTGCCAGCTCGCCCCGTCGTCGAAGGAGACGTAGAGCCCCGTCTCCGTGCCGGCGTACAGCAGCCCCTGCTGCACCGGGTCCTCCCGGATCACGCGCGTGAAGGCGCCGTCCGGAATTCCGTTGACGATCTTCGTCCACGTCTTCCCGTAGTCGGCGGTCTTGTACAGGTAGGGACGGAAATCGTCGAGCTTGTACATGGTGGCGGCGACGTACGCGGTCCCCTTGTCCCGGGGCGACGCGTCGATGGAGTTGATCTGGATCCACTCCGGGATCCCCTTCGGAGTCACGTTCTGCCAGGTCTTGCCGTTGTCCCGCGTGACGTGGATCAAACCGTCGTCCGAGCCCGCCCACAGGACGCCGGCCTCGGACGTGGATTCGGCGAGCGCGAAGATCGTGTCGTAGACCTCGACGCCCGTGACGTCGATCGTGATCGGTCCGCCGGACTTGCCCTGCTTTTCCTTCGCGTTGCGAGTCAAGTCGGGCGACATCTCCTCCCAGGTCTCCCCGCCATCCCGGCTGCGCAGGAGGATCTGGGACGCGTGGTAGAGGACCTTCGGGTCGTTGGGCGAGATCGCGATCGGCGCGTTCCACTGGAAGCGATACTTCAGGTCCCGCGTGGCGTGCCCGTCGGCCAGCTGTGGCCAGGCCATGATGTTGCGGACCTGCTTGGTGCGGTGGTCGTACCGCGTGATCTGGCCGCCGTACTCTCCGGCGTACACGACGTTGAAGTCCTTCGGGTCGACGGCCATCCAGCCGCTCTCACCGCCGCCGGCCGAGTGCCAGTCGTTCGAATCGATCGAGTCGCCGGAGACTCCGCTCGGGATGCAGACGTTCGAGTTGTCCTGCTGGGAGCCGTACACCCAGTAGGGAAACTGGTTGTCGGTCGTCACGCGGTAGAACTGTGCCGTCGGCTGGTTGTGCTGCGTCGACCAGGACCGGCCGCCGTTGTACGTGATCGTCGCGCCGCCGTCGTTGCCGAGGATCATCCGGTTCGAATCGTCCGGGTCGATCCAGAGATCGTGGTTGTCCCCGTGGGGCACCGACAGGTTCGAGAAGGTCTTGCCGCCGTCCGTCGACTTGTGCATGCGCACGTTCGGGAGGTAGACGGTGTCCGCGTTCGTGGGATCGGGGTAGATCCACGAGTAGTACCAGGCACGCTCCCGGATCTTGTGCTCGTCGTTGACGTGCGTGAACTTCTCGCCGTCGTTCTCGCTGCGGAAGAGTCCGCCGTGCCTGGCTTCCACGAACGCGAAGATTCGTCCGGGAGACGCGGCCGAGGCGGCTACGCCGACCTTTCCCCAGACTCCTTCGGGCAGCCCTTCCTTGAGCTTCTTCCACGTCTCTCCGCCGTCCGTCGATTTCCAGAGGCTGCTGCCCGGTCCTCCGGAGACGAGATCCCAGGGTCGCCGCACGACCTGCCAGAAGGCCGCGTAGAGCGTGCGCGGGTTCTTCGGGTCCATCGCCAGATCCGAGGCCCCCGTGTTCTCGTCGACGAAGAGGACCTTCTTCCAGCTCTTGCCGCCGTCCTCGGAGCGGAAGATGCCACGCTCCGCGTTGGGACCCCACGCGTGGCCCAGCACGGCGACGTAGACCAGGTCCGGGTTGCCCGGATGGACTCGCACGCGCGCGATCTGACGCGAGTCCTTGAGTCCCACGTTCTTCCAGCTCCGGCCGCCGTCGGTGGACTTGTAGACGCCGTCGCCGTGGGAGAGGTTGCCGCGGATGTGCGATTCCCCCGTCCCGACGTAGAGCACGTTGGGATCGGACTCCGAGACGGCGATCGCCCCGACCGAGCCCGTCTTGAAGTCCTTGTCCGAGACGACCGTCCAGTTGGATCCGCCGTCGGTGGTCTTCCAGACGCCTCCGCCCGCGCCCCCGAAGTAGAAGACGTAGGGCTGGTGGCGCACTCCGGTGACCGCGATCGAGCGTCCGCCCCGAAAGGGGCCGATGTTGCGGAAGGCGAGGCCCTCGTACCGATCGGACAGCGTCTTTTCCTTCGCCGCCTCGGCCCCTGGACCGGCCTTGGCCGGAGAGGGACGCTCCGAGGCGCGAGCGGGCGTGCAGAGAACGAAACCGAGCAGCGCGAGGATCGTCCGGGGCCGGAGCGTGGATTTCATGAAACTCCTTTCAAGGCGGTCGGGCGAAAAAGTATATGGCAGCAAGGCGGCGCCGCGTTCCTGACCGATGGTTTTGGGCCCGCGGCCATGACTCCCCTCGGGTCGCCGTCCCTCTTCTGGCAAGCTTCGTCCCGTGGAGTCCCGTTTCCTCTACTTCCCGAGCCGCGCGTTGGCCGCCACCCCACAGAGCTACGGTCTCCGGGCCGACGAGATCTTCGTGCAGACGGAGGACGGCGTCCGGCTCCACGGCTGGTGGATCAAAGGCGTCGGCGGGCGCGTGCTGCTCTTCTTTCACGGCAACGCCGGCAATATCGCCGACCGGCTCGACCGGGCCCGGATCGCCAACGAGCGTCTCGGCCTCGACGTCTTCCTCGTCGACTATCGCGGCTATGGCCTCTCCACCGGACACCCGGCGGAGGAGGGCCTCTACCGGGACGCCCGCGCGATCCACGCGGAGGCGATCGAGCGCGGATTCCGGGCGAACCAGATCGTCCTCTTCGGCGAGTCCCTCGGCTCGGCCGTCGTCGTCGATCTCGCGATGGAGCGCGAATGCGCCGGTGTCATCCTCGAGACCCCGTTTCTCTCCGTCCCGGCCATCGCTCGCGAGCACTACCCGTTCGTGCCGTCGTTCCTGATCCGCAGCCGGTTCGACAACGAGCGCAAGATCGGCTCGGTCCTCGCGCCCAAGCTCTTCCTGGTCGCGGCCCGCGATGAGGTCGTGCCGGCCGCGCACGGACGGCGACTCTTCGAGCTCGCTCCCGAGCCCAAGACGCTCTACGAGATCCCGGGCGCGGGCCACAACGACACGTACCTGACGGGCGGTGAGGCGTACTGGAAGGCCTGGGCTCAGTTCCTCGCGAGGATTTGAGGCGGCGGCGCTCCGAGGGAGCGTCTAGCGCCCGGTCGCCTGCTCGACGAGACGATTGTATTTCTTCAGCACCCGCCGCAACTCTTCGTGGGGCAGCGCGCGGACGACGCGGTCGTTGGCGCCCTTCATCGTCTCGGCCGCGACCATCGAGTTGACGATCGCCTCCTCGACCGTCTGGACCGTCGCCTCGAAAAGGGGATTCATCCGGTCGTTCGGGAGCATGCTCGGGGAGGAGATGCCCGTGGGCTTCGCCGCCCCCGGGTTCGCGGTGGAAAACGCGATGAAGATGTCTCCCGAGCCGTTGCCGGAGATCGACCCGTCCCGTCCGAGCCCGAGCGCGGCGCGCCGGGCGATCCGCCGGAGCTGGTGGGCGACGAGGGGGGCGTCGGTCGCCACGATGATGATGATCGAGCCCGAATCCTCCTGCCGCGAGTCCTGCCCGGCGATCTCTCGTCCAACGGGAATCCCCGCGATGCGCAGATCGCCCCGCCGCCCGTAGTTGCACTGGACGAGGGCGCCGACCGTATAGCCGCCCGCGGACTCCCCCAGCCGGCGGGACGCCGTGCCGATCCCTCCCTTGAACCCGTTGCACTCCATGCCCGTCCCGCCGCCCACGTTGCCCTCGGCCACCGGGCCCGAGCGCGCGGAGGACAGCGCCTCGAAGGCGTGCGACGGCTTGACGTGAAAGCCGTTGATGTCGTTGAGATCGCCGTCCCAGGTCTCCGCCACGACCGGGTTGGACCACCAGAAGCCGGTCAAGTCCGGGGGCCCCTGCTTCACGCGCCAGGCGATCGTCCCCTCGTGCACCGCGCCGACGCTGTGGGTGTTCGTCAGCATCACGGGGCCCTCGAGGAACCCCGACTCCTCGACCCAGGCCCTGCCGGTCATCTCGCCGGCGCCGTTCAACGCGAACGTCCCGGCGAACACGGGATCGTTCAGGGACCCGGTCCGGCCGCGAGGGAGGACGGCCGTCACTCCCGTTCGCACCGGCCCCTGCCCCACCGTCAGGGCGCCTTCGCCGCGCACGATCGTGCTGTGGCCCACCTCCACGCCGCTCACGTCCGTGATCGCATCGAGCGGGCCCGGGTTCCCGTCGAACGGCACGCCGAGGTCGCGCGCCCGCGGAGGGCCGGCCGCGAGCGCCGCGGCGGAGAGGAGGAGGCCCGCGAGCGCGGAGAAACGAAGTCTGAACCGGTTCGATGCCATGGGAACAGTGTATGCGGAGGCTCGGTTACAGTGGTTCGCGATGCGCGCGTCGACGAAGATCTGGTTCGCCGGGACGATCGCGTTCTCGGCGATGTCCGCCGCGGCGCAAACGTTTTCCGTTCATCCGACGAAGGCGCGGCAGCCCCTCGACGTGCTCATCCACCCCGGCGACCGCGTCGCCCTGGTGGCGGGAGACTGCGTTCCGGGGCCCGACGGCCGACCGCGGCCGCTGGTGCAGGACGATCCCGAAATCGAGGGCGGGTTGATCTTCATTCCCGGCGTCACGATGCGATTCGTCCCGATCGCCGAGCTCGCCGGCCGAGACCTCTTCGTTCCGCGGGAGCTCGAGTTCCCCGAGCCGGCGCGCGTCTGGCTCGATTGGGGCCGCTCCTACCGCAATGCGCTCCAGGGCCCGGGGGCCGCGCCCGCGGTTCCCCGACCCTGCGAGGGTCCCGAGAAGCCGCCGTCCCTGGAGATCCACATCGCGGCCGGCTCGACCCCGCCGGAACCCGCGGCCGGATCGCTGACCCTCGAGTTCCGCCGATACGACGCGAACCTGCTTCCGCTGAATCCGTCGTGGGCCGGCGGTGCCCGCCCCGACGTATGCGCGGCGTGCGACGGCTTCCGGATCGAGCGGGGCGCCCGGAAGACGAAGTGGATTCCCGCGCTTCAGTCGCCTCGCTGCACGACGCAGAGCCCCTACGTGGACGCGGGCGGCTGCCGCCTGGGATCCGCGGACTGTCCGGGTAAGGGCAAGCGGCTGAACGGCCACGTCAACTGGGGCCCGGCCACTTTCACGGGCCTGCTCTCGACGTTCGGCGGCGGCCCGGTGCACGTCTCGCTCGACGGCGACGTGAATTTCTACCTGGAGCCGCAGGGCGGCGCGGGCCTGCTGACACAGCAGCCGAAGTCCCGCTACCTCGGCGTGATCGGCGTCGAGTTCGCCTCCGCGGAGACGCTCCGCTGGTTCCGCACGCCGTGGTGGAAGCCCTTCCCCTTCCGGCGCTCGAGCTATCACTCGATCGTCTCGCTCTGGAAGCAGCGCCGCCGCCACTCCGACGCGAGCGGGGCGTTTCCCTCCGTGAGGCGCCTGCCCGCGACGGTCATCGGAATCTTCGGCATCGACATGGTGCACGGCGCCCATCCCGAGATCCACCCGGCCCAGGCGATCGCGATCCAGACGCAGACGAACCTGGAGGGGGACGTCTACCAGGTCTTCGCGCGCAACTGGGGCACGGGCGGCGACTGCGCCGGACGTCTCGACACGCGTCTTCAGACCCCGCGGATCGCGCTGCTCCTCCCCGACAGCGCCCGGAAATCTTACGCGGGCGCGGAGGGCGTCTTCCTGGATCACGGGATCGAGGTCTCCTCCTGGAAGGTGCACGCCCGGCCCGAGGCCGCCACCCTCGTGATCGACCTGCCGGCGGACCGGCCCTGCAGCGTCGTCGAGGGGCAACTCGTCCTGCGGCCGGGCGGAGCCGGACCGGGCCCCGAGGGCCCGCACTGGACCTCGGCCGCCGTTGCGCCGGCCGAGCCCATCCGGCTAGAGATCGTTCCGGGCGGGCATCAGCTCTGCGTCCAGGCGAAGTGGTTCATGCCCGTCCGCTGACAGCGCCGCGGCGTGTGCGTGTGCTTGTGGTAGACAAGCCGCGTGACCAGCGTCGCGATCGTGGGCTTCGGGCGAATCGGCCGCAGCCTCTTTCGCATCCTCCACGCGCATCCCCGGATTCGGATCGGCGCGATTCAGGATCTCGCCGAGCCGGAACAGCTCGAGTACCTGCTGCGGTTCGACACGATCCTCGGTCGCTTCTCCGAGCCGGTCTCCGTTTCCGAGGGGTCCCTGCGGGTTTCGGGAAGGCGGATCCCGATGATGACCGGCAAGGACTCGGACCCCGTCCGATGGGACGCGCTGGGCGTCGATACCGTGTTCGAGTCCACGTCGCGGCCGCGGACCCGGAAGGAGCTCGAAAAACATCTCGCGGCCGGCGCCCGGCGGGTCATCGTGTGCGGATCGACCGCGGACGCCCCGGACCTGGTCGCGGTCGCCGGGCTGAGCGACGACCGGATCGGGCCGGAGCACCGCATCGTTTCGATCGCCTCGCCGACGGTCCAGTGCGCGGCGCCGGCGCTCCGGGTGCTCCACGACGCGTTCGGGATCCGACGCGCCGTGTTCACCGCCGTCCACTCCTACACGAGCGCCCACCACCTGGCCGACGCTCCGTCCGAGGATCCGCGGAGGGGACGGGCCGCGGCGCAGAACATCGTTCCCCAGGCCTCCCGATCGGCCGGGCTGCTAGCCGGACTTATGCCCGAGCTCTCCGGGCGACTCTCGGGATTCGCCCTCAACGTGCCGGCGAACAACGGATCGGTCGTCGACCTGGTCGCGTGGCACGAGAGGGAGGCGAGCGTCGAGGCGGTCCGCGAGGCCTTTCGCGCCGCCTCGAAGCAGAGCCGGTGGGCGCGGACGCTGGAGTTCAGCGAGGATCCCCTCGTCTCCTCGGACATGACCCGCTCGACGTTCTCGAGCACGTTCGATTCGCTCGCGGCCATGACCCTCGTCGGGCGGGTCACCAAGACCCTGTGGTGGTTCGACGCCGGGTACTCGTTCGCCCAGCGCGCGGTCGACCTCGCCGAGCGCTTCGCGGAGAGGGAGGCCGTCGCTTGACGACGCGCATCGGGATCAACGGCTTCGGGCGCATCGGCCGCGCGGTCCTCCGGGTCGTCTCGGAGCGCCCGGATCTCGAGATCGCCGCGATCAACGACCTGTACGAGAACTCGCAGCTCGCCTACCTGCTCCGGTACGACACCGTCATGGGGATCTTCCCGGGCGACGTGGCAAGCGACGCCGACTCGGTCACGGTGAATGGCCGGCGCATCCCCGTGACGAAGGAGAGGGAGCCCGGCCGGATCCCGTGGAAACGGCTGGGCGCCGAGTCCGTCGTCGAGGCCACGGGCGTCTTCCGCACGCGCGCGTCGCTCGAGCCGCACCTGGCGGCCGGCGCCCGGCGGGTCGTGCTGACCGTTCCCGCGAAGGACGAGATCGACGCCATGATCGTGATGGGAGTCAACGAGGGGGACCTCCGCGAGGAGCACCGGATCGTCTCCAACGCGTCGTGCACCACTAACTGCCTGGCGCCGATCGCGAAGATCCTGGACGAGGCGTTCGGCATCGAGGAGGGGTTCATGACGACCGTGCACGCCTATACCAACGACCAGCGCCTCGCGGACGTGCCGCACAAGGACCTGCGCCGGAGCCGCGCCGCCGCCGCCAATATCATCCCCACGACGACGGGCGCCGCGCGAGCGGTCGGTAAAGTCCTCCCGAAGCTGCGCGGCCGCCTCGACGGAATGGCGATGCGCGTCCCGGTTCCCGACGGCTCGGTCGTGGACCTGACCTGCCGGCTGCGCGCCGCGCCCTCCGCGGGCGACGTCAACGCGGCCGTCCGCTCCGCCGCGGAGGGAGCGCTGCGCCGTTACGTCGAGTACAGCGAGGCGCCCCTCGTGTCCTCCGACATCATCGGGAATCCGCATTCCTGCGTCTTCGACGCGCTCTCGACCTCGGCGGCCGGAGACGGCTACGTCAAGGTCATTGCCTGGTACGACAACGAGTGGGGCTACTCGAATCGGGTCGTCGACCTGATCGAGCGTATGGCAGTCCTCGGCGGCTGAGTCGGGGCCGCTACTTCCGCGGCGGCTCGAGGAGCCTGCGCAGAGCGGCCCGGACATCCTCGATTCGAACGCCGTGGTCTGCCTGGGTCCAGAGAACCTTCCCATCGGAGGACCGAACGACGACTCCGTGGCTCTCGAAACCGAGCGCCTTGACGATCGGCTTGGACTCGGCGATCGTCGCGTCCACGTTCTTCCCGACGACCCGGCCCGCGAACTCCCGCTCCAACCCGCTCACGGCGGGCTTGATCCTGGCGCAGATCGGTCAGCCAGGAAGGAAATAGTAGGTGACCTGGAGCGGAGCGCCGCCGGACGCCTTTTCGGGAGCGTGGGCCAGGGCCCGGAGCGGCGCGGCGAGCGCGAGGAGGACGAGGAAGAGACGCAGGCCGATTCGCTTCATGGGACCTCCGAATCGCAGCAGGCTATCAGACTGTCACCTCCGGGAACGTATGATCCCGGGTCGATGAGCGGCCCCTCCGACGAGCTCCTCGAGAAGGCCTCGCTCGAGATCCTCCGCGCCGCCCTCGATCGGCTCGAGGAGGGATTCCCCGGGCTTCCGCGCGCCGGCGTCGCGGTTCCGGAGGCGGAGAGGATCGCGGAGGTGCTCGAGGACGTCGCGCTCCGCCTCCGCGACAACTACCCCTATTTCCACCCCCTCTACGCCGGACAGATGCTCAAGCCGCCTCACCCGGTCGCGCGCGCCGCCTACGCGCTTGCGCAGTGGATCAATCCCAACAACCACGCTCTCGACGGCGGGCGCGCGAGCTCGCGGATGGAGAAGGAGGCGGTTGCGCAGATCGGGCGGATGTTCGGCTGGGACGCGCCGCTCGCCCATCTCTGCGGCGGCGGCACGATGGCCAATCTCGAGGCACTCTGGGTCGGCGGGCAGCTACGGCCCGGGATGTCGATCGCCGCCTCGACGCAGGCGCACTACACGCACTCTCGCATCGGCGGCGTCCTCGGGCTCGGCTTCGAGGCGATCGCCTGCGACGGCCGCGGGCGAATGGACATGGACGCCCTCCGCGAACGCCTGGGGCGCGGTCCCCTCGGCACGGTCGTCGCGACGATCGGGACGACGGCGACGGGCTCGGTGGACCCGCTTCCGGAGATCCTGGCCCTGCGCGAGCGCCACCGGTTTCGGGTGCACGCGGACGCGGCGTACGGCGGATACTTTGGCCTCGCAAGCGGCCTGGCGGCGGATGCCCGGGGCGCGTTCGACCGCATGGGAGAGGCGGACTCGATCGTCATCGATCCCCACAAGCACGGGCTCCAGCCGTACGGCTGCGGATGCGTGATCTTTCGAGACCCGACGGTGGGCCGCTTCTACGCGCACGACTCCCCGTACACCTACTTCAGCTCGACGGATCTGCACCTGGGCGAGATCAGCCTGGAGTGCTCGCGGCCCGGCGCGGCGGCGGTCGCCCTCTGGGCGACGATGCGGCTGCTGCCGCTCGAGAAGGGCGGCGCGTTCGCGGCCGGTCTCGACGATTGCCGCGCTGCGGCGCTCGCGCTCTCCGAGAGGCTGCGGGGCGACGGCCGGTTCGTCCTGCCCTTCGAGCCCGAGCTCGACATCGTCGTCTGGGCGCCGCGGGAGCGAAGCGTCTCCGCCGCCTCCGAGCTCTCGCGAAGGATCTTCGACGAGGCCGCCCGCCGCGATCTCCACCTCGCGTTGAGCGATCTGCCGGCGGACTTCTTCGACCTGGAGGCCGCCGGAATGGAGCGCGACCGCGAGCGCGTCACGTGCCTGCGCTCCGTGCTGATGAAGCCGGAGCACCGGGGGTGGACCGACCGGATCTGGCGGATCCTGGTCGAGTCGGCGGACGTAGCTAGGCGGGAGAGCCCTTGAGGAACCGTTCCCGCATGGCCGGCAGGCGGCCCTGGATCACCCCGACGCGCTCGGAGGCCCAGGGAACCATCGCGATCGCCTTCTCGAGATTCGCGAGCAGTCGGGGAGACTGCTCGGCGCGCATCGGCTCGATGAACGGCTGTAGCTTCGCCCAGATGAAGAGCGACTCGCCTCCGGAGGAGAAGAAGAGCTCGGGGTGGAGGACGCCCTGCGCCACGAACGACGCCGCCATGTCCCAGTACGATGTCACCATCCGATAATGGGTGTTCTCGTCCCCGGTCCCGCGCAGGATCGCCTGTACATCCTCGAACGATCGGGGAAAGAACCGGGAGTTGAACCACTCGCGCGCCGCGCGCAGCCGCTCCTCGCGGCGGAGCTCGTAGAGGCGCAGCACCAGGGTCGCGTCGTCATACGTCGGCGGTGTCATTGAGCGCATCGTATCCCTCCGAAGGCGCCCGGCCCTCACCTCGCCAGGAGGAGAGCCACGTCGTGCTCCTCTTCGTCGGCCGTGAACGCGTCGGCCTTCCCGTCGCCGTTCGCGTCGACGAGGAGGACCCGCGCGGGTTTGCGGCCGAGCGGAACCCGAACGGCCCGCGACGGCGAGAGGCCGTCCGGTCCGCCGAAGGCGACGGTGAGATCGGATCCGCCGAAGTCGGCCGTCACGGCGTCCGCGAACCCATCGCCGTCGATGTCGCCAACCGCCACGTCGAGTGGCGCGCGGCCGGTCGCCATCCGCGGCCCCAACCGGAAACCGCCCTTGCCGTCGCCTATCAGGAACGTCAACGCGTCGTCGCTTGGATCGGTGATCTGGCCGGAGTAGTTCTCCATTACCAGGTCGGGCTTGCCGTCGCCGTTGGCGTCGGCGATCTCCACGGAAAACGGCGCGGGTCCCGCCGGAATCGGTGGCAATGCCCGGAAGGCCCCGCGGCCGTCGCCCAAGAGCACCGTCACGACGCCCTTGCCGTAGCTGGGCGCGACGATGTCGCAACGCCCGTCGCCGTTCACGTCCCTCATGCGCAGGTTGCGGTAGGGCTTGCGCCCGACCTCGATCGGAGCGCCGGGGCCAAGGAACCCGCCCTTCCCGTCGGACAGCAGAAGCGTGAGCCGGCTCTCTTCCCAGTCGTCGATGACCAGATCGATCCAGCCGTCGCCGTTGACGTCGCAGCCGTCGATCGTGTGCGGATGGGGCTTGCTGTGAACGGTCAGCGGCGACCCGGGGGCGGGCCGAAAACCGCCTCGGCCGTCGCCCCTCAAGATCGTGAGGTAGCTCGTGTCGTGGTTTGCGATGGCCAGATCCAAATGCCCGTCATGGTCCAGGTCCGCCACGAAGATCTCGGTCGGGTTCGCACCGGCGGGCGCGGTCGAGCCTTGCCGGAAGTCGCCGTGGCCGTCACCCAAGAGCATCGTCACGTCGTTGGTCCCAGTGCTTGCGACGACCAAGTCCGGCTTGCCGTCCCCGTTGAAGTCCCCGGTCGCGAGGCACGACGGCTGGCGATTCGGGCCGAGGGCGAGGAATGCGGGCGCCCGAAACGGAGACGATCGGTCCGCGCCAGCTGTGAAGAGAGCGGCGCAGAAGATCCCGACGATCCCCGCGGGCCTCATGAGAAGGAGCTCCGAAACAGATCGATCGTCTCGCGCCAGACGGCGTCCGCCGCCTCGGCGTCGAACCGGGGACCCTCGTCCCGCATGAACGCGTGCTCGCCGGGATAGAGCGCGACCCGGTGGCGCGGATCCGCCGCGGCCAGCGCTTCGGCGACTCTCCAGCGACTCTCCTCCGGCACGTGCGGGTCCGTCTCCCCGAAGACGACGAGCAAACGTCCCGCGATCTCGCCGGCGAGACCGAGCGACCCCGCGTCCCCGTCGCGGCCGACCCGGCCGTCGTGGAGCCCGGTGGGATAGCAGCACACCGACGCCTTCACGCGAGGATCGAGCGCCGCGCGAAAGGCGAGGTGGCCTCCGATGCAGAATCCCATGGCGCCGAGCCGGCCGGTCGCGACATCGGGCTGGCCATCGAGCAGGTCCAGCGCCGCCCGCCGGTCGGCGTCGAACTCCGCGGTCGAGGTCCGCGCGGCGTCGTCCTGCGCGCGCATTCGCCCGGCGTCGTCGTAGGCGATGACGGTTCCAGGCGGCTCGAGCCGATGAAAGATCTCGGGAGCCGCGACGACGAAGCCGTGTCCCGAGAGGCGCTCCATCGCCCGCCGGATCGGAGCGGTGAGCTGGAAGATCTCCGAGTACAGCAGGATGCCCGGATAGCGTCCCTTCGCCCGAGGGGCCGTGACGACGACCCGCATCGGACGACCGTCGATTCTCGCGTCGGCCTCCCGGGTCGCGATCTCCATCGGCGGGCTCCTATTTCCCCTCGCGGAAGACGTGCGCGGAGTCCCGCGCGAACTGCGCAAAGGTCCGCGGCGCTTCCCCCGTGACGGACCGCACGGTGTCCGAGACCCCGGCGCCGTAGCCCTCGCGGAAGGACGCGCAGAGGATGAGCATGTCTTCCGCGAGCCAGCGCGGAAGACCCGACGCCAGGAGCTGCTTGCGCGCGTATTCGGGGGGAATGTGGACGTACTCGATCTTCCGACCCGTCGCGCGAGAGAGCTCGTCGGAGATCGCGTCGAAGGACAGCGCCTCCGGGCCCGTCAGGTCGTAGATCTTCCGGTCGTGCCCGTCCTCGGTCAGCGCGGACACCGCGACGGCCCCGACGTCGCGCGCGTCCACGAGCGAGACCTCCCCGGTCCCCATGGGCAGGGAGAGGGACCCGGTCGCCGCGATCGCGGGAGCGAACGTCCAGAGCTGCTGCATGTAGAGGTTGGGCCGCAGGAACGTGAAGGCCATGCCCGAGGCCTCGATCTCCTTCTCCGTGGACCAGTGCCACCGGCCGATCTGCGTGCCGGAGTCCGGTCCGCCCGCCACCGAGACCTTGACGATGTGGCGTACCCCCGCCCGCTTCGCCGCGTCGATGGCGTTGCCCTGCAGCTCGACCTGGTCCGGCTCGGGCGGGGAGAGGAGGAACACGCGGTCCACCCCGCGGAGCGCGGGCGCGAGCGTCTCGGGTTGGCGGAGATCGCCAACGACGATCTCGACGCCGGGGAGGCGGATGTGCGAGGACCGCGCGGGGTCCCGTACGAGCGCCCGGACGGAAGCGTTGCGGGCCGACAGCCGGCGGACGACTTCCTGCCCGACCTTCCCCGTGGCCCCCGTCACCAGAATCACGGTCCCTCCCATCTGCGCGGGTCGAGGCGCGTGACGTAGCGGAATCATTTCACACGCGCCCGGCTCCAGGCGCCGCTTCGACGCCTAGGGCCTCAACAGGACCTTGCCGGTCGTCTTCCGTCCCTCGAGCGCGGCGTGGGCGGCCGCGGCGTCCCGCAACGGGAACTCGTGCTCGATCCGAAGGCGCAGCGTTCCTTCGGCGACCCAGCCCAGCACCTCCCCCGCCCGCCGGAGCAGGTCCTCGCGGGACGCGACGTAGTGCCCGAGGGTGGGCCGTGTCAGGAACAAGGACCCCTTCTGGGCGAGGACCTGCGGGTCGAGGGGCGCGACGGGACCACTCGACTGGCCGAAGAGGACCATCGTGCCGCGTGGGGCGAGGCTCAAGAGGCCCTTCTCGAACGTCGTCTTCCCGACCGAGTCGTACACGACCTGGACTCCCCGGCCGTCCGTCAGCCGGCGTGACTCGCGCTCGAAGTCCTCGGAGGTGTAGTCGATCGTCGCGTCCGCTCCTGCCTCCCGCGCGAGCGCGGCCTTTTCGGGCGTCGACACCGTCCCGAGGACCCGGGCTCCCCGCATCCGCGCGATCTGGCAGAGCAGCAGACCGACTCCGCCCGCGGCCGCGTGCACGAGGCAGACGTCTCCCGCCTTGAGCGGATAAGTAGAAGAGGCGAGATAGTGCGCCGTCATTCCCTGGAGCATGGCAGCCGCGCCCTGTCGCGTGGTCACGCCGTCGGGGAGGGGGACCAGCCGGTCCGCTGGCACCGCCGCCTTCTCGGCGTAGGACCCTAATACGACGGCCCAGGCGACTCGCTCGCCGACGCGCACCGTCGTGACGCCGGGGCCGACCGACTCGACGACGCCCGCTCCCTCCTGGCCGAGCGTGGCGGGAAGGGGCGCCTTATAGAGACCGGTGCGGTGATAGACGTCGATGAAGTTGACCCCGGCGGCCTCGACGCGGACTACCGCCTCGCCGGTCGAGGGTGTGGGATCGGGCACGTCCTCGAAACGCAGCGCCTCGGATCCGCCCGAAGCGTGGACGCGGACGGCTTTCATGCCGCGGAGCTCATGGCTCGGGATCGTCCTGGGCTCGCAGATTCCACATCGCTTCTCACGGGATGGATGACATGCGGAGCCACTCGGTTCTGCATGTCAATTCACCGGCTCCTCGAAGTTGAGCTGCTCGGTCGGCGACGGGGAGGCGTGGTGGTGGAGCAGGCGCCATTCCCCGTCGACCCGGCCGAACAGGTTGGTCGCCTGCATCCGGGCGGCGTCGTCGTCCTCGTCCCCGCCGAAAGGCACGATCACCTCCACACAGGTGACCCAGGCCAGGTCGCCGGCCACGGCGATCCGGACGTCCTCGCAGGAGACCGTCCAGGGGCGGGAGTTGGCGAAAATGTTTTCCCAGGACCGCTCGATCTCCTCCCAGCCGTCGAGACGGTGCCAGCCCGGGTGGACGCAGCTGGCCGAGTCGTCCTGGAGCCATATCAGACCCATCGTCGCCAGGTCACGAGCCTCCAGCGCTCGGTAAAAAGCCAGATTGGCGGCGGCAACTGCTGTCGCATCGGCTGTCACCCTCGTACCATATACCGCAGCATCATGCCCGACGACACCGACATCGGAGGACCCTCCGCGCGATTTCCGTCGACGCGCCACTCCGCGGTTCTCGCCGCTCAGAGTCCCGATCTTCTCGAGCGCGAGCGCGGACTCGCGATCCTCGTGGAGACGTACTGGAAGCCCGCCTACAAGTATCTGCGCTGCCGATTCGGCGAAACCAACGAGGACGCGAAGGATCTGACCCAGGGATTCTTCGCGCGTGCGATCGAGAAGGATTTCTTCGACGGCTACGATCCCGTGAAGGGCAGCTTCCGGACCTACCTGCGCACCTGCCTCGATCGTTTCGTCTCCAACGAGAAGAAGGCCGCTCTCCGTCTGAAGCGCTCTCCCGGCACTCCCCTCCTGGCGCTGGACTTCGACGGCGCCGAAAGCGAGGTTTCGCGGGAGCCGGCGGCGCCGGATCGCACGATGGAGCAGTACTTCCACGACGAGTTCGTGCGGAGCCTGCTCGCGCTCTCGATCGAGAAGCTCCGCGAGGAATGCGCGCTCCGCGGGAAGGACATCCCCTACCGGCTGTTCGAGCGCTACGAGCTCGACCGGGATCCGGAGGAGCAGCTCAGCTACGACCGCCTCGCCGAGGAGTTCGGGATCCCCGTGACGCAGGTGACCAACTTCCTGGCGTTCGCGCGTCGCGAGTTCCGGAGGATCGTGCTCGAGAAGCTGCGCGAGATCACGGCCAACGACCGCGAATTCCGCGACGAGGCGCGAAGCCTGCTGGGCGTGTCCTCATGAGGTGGCTCTCGAACCGCACCGTCGCTCATCTGCGCCGAGTCGCCGAGTGGCCGGATCTCGGCACCACGAAGTACCGGCTCCTCGGAGAGCTCGGCCGCGGAGGCATGGGAACCGTCTTCCTCGCCGAGGACGTCATGCTGGAACGCAGGGTCGCCCTGAAGGTCGTGGCCACGGGGATCGCCGCGCCCGAGGCCGCCAAGCGCATGCTGCGGGAGGCGCGCATCCTCGCGGGTCTGGAGCACCCGGGGATCGTGCCGATTCACGACGCGGGAGCGCTGCCGGACGGCCGCGTGTTCTACGCCATGAAACGCGTCGACGGAAAGCGCCTGGACGAGCTCGCGCCCACCATCTCGCTCCCCGAGCGCCTCCGGGTCTTCCAGCGCATCTGCGACGCGGTCGCGTTCGCGCACGCGCACGGAGTCGTGCACCGGGACCTGAAGCCCGAGAACGTGATGGTCGGGCCGTACGGAGAGGTCCTCGTCATGGACTGGGGAGTCGCGAGGATTCTCGCGAGGCCCGAGGAGGCGACCGGACGCGGGCCCTCCCCCGCTCCCGAAGATTCACGGACCGCGGAGGGCTCGATCGTGGGCACACCCCACTACATGGCCCCCGAGCAGGCGCGGGGCGCGATCGAGCGGACCGGGCCGCGCGCCGACGTTTTCGCGCTGGGGCGAATCCTGCAGTTCCTCCTGCGCCTCGACTCCCGACCCGAGCGGCCGCTGGAGGCCGTCGCGCGCAAGGCCACGGCCGAGGCGCCCGAGGAGCGCTACGACGGAGCCGAGGCCCTTTCGAGCGAGATCACGAGCTTCCTCGACGGGAACCGCGTGCTGGCGCACTCGGAGAGCGCCGCCGAACGCGCGGCGCGGATCTTCCGCCGGTACCGCGCGCCCATCCTGCTGATCGCCGCGTATCTCGCCGCGCGCACGTTGCTGCTCCTCTTCGGCCATCCGTAGGGGCTGTCCGCGGGTCGAATAAAGGATTTCGAATGACCGTGGAATAGATGTCTGGGAGGACACATGAGCAAACCGGTTCTGGGACTTCTTCTCGGGGGCATTCTCGGGGTCTTCGACGGGCTGACCGCCTATTTCACGCCGGAGGTGCGCAACGCGCTGGTGGGGATCGTGATCGGATCGACGGTGAAGGGCCTGATCGCGGGCCTCTCGATCGGGTTCTTCTCCAAGAGGGTCCATTCGTTGCCGCTCGGAATCCTGTTCGGCCTCGGCATCGGCCTGGTTCTCGCCTTTCTCGTCGCCGCGATTCCGTCGGAGACGGGCAAGCACTACTACTTCGAGATCATGCTGCCGGGCGCGATCGTCGGCGCGATCGTCGGGTACGCGACGCAGGTCTACCGGGGGCGGCTCTCGACCGCCTAGCGGCGCTCGGTCGCGGACGAGGCCTCGTCCGTCCCGATCGCGGAGAGGCGCGAGAGATCGACGTTCCCGCCGGAGACGATCGCGGCGACCCGCGCGCCGGGAGCGACGCGCGCCTTTCCCGACAGCAGCGCGGCCGTCGCGGCGGCCCCCGAGCCCTCGACGTAGAGCTTGGCGCGCGTCATGAGAAGGCGCATCGAATCGAGAATCTCGGCCTCCGTCACGGCCACGACCTCGACTCCGGCCTCCCGGGCGATCGCGAGCGGCAGGGCTCCCACGAAGGGGGGCGTCATCCCGTCGGCGATGGTGGGCGGGCGCTTCACGGGCACCGGCTTTCCCGCGGAGAGCGCCGGGGCGAGCCCGGGGCCCGCCTCGAGCTCGACCGCGACGATCCTCGCCGACGGGAGCGATTGCCGGATGGCGGAGGCGACGCCGCCGAGAAGCCCTCCCCCGCCGACGGGGACGAGTACCAGGTCGACGTCCGGAAAGTCCTCGGCGATCTCGAGCCCGACGGTTCCGGCGCCGGCCAGGACGGTCGGGTCGTCGAACGGATGGATGAACGTCAGTCCCCTCTCCCGCCGCACCTCTTCGAGGCGGTCGAAGAGCGTGTCCCGGTCGTCGTGCGAGACGATCTCCGCCCCGTAGCCGAGAACGGCCTCGCGCTTGGAGGCGGGCGCCCCGGAGGGCATCACCACCACGGCGCTGCATCCGGCGATGCGCGCCGCCCACGCGACCGCGGCCGCATGGTTGCCCGCGGAAACGGTGACGAGCCCCCGGGACCGCTCTTGATCGGACAGCGAGAGGACCTTGTGCAGCGCCCCGCGCGCCTTGAAGGAGCCCGTCTTCTGCAGGTTCTCGCACTTCAGGAGCAGGCGGACGCCCGCGCGGTCTCCGAGCTGCGTCGAGGAGATGAGCGGCGTGCGGTGGATCTTGCCGCGAATTCGCTCCGCCGCCTCGCGGATGTCCCGGATGGAGATCATCCAGGCGATCTTAGCGTCCGGCTTGCGGATATTCTTGCGCCTTCAGGAAAAGGAGATCCCATGCGCACACGAATGGCCTTCCTGGGACTCGCGGCGCTGCTCTGCGGATCCCCGGCGGGCGCCGGAAGCCCGGCGGACCGGACCTCGGATGCGGCGCTCACCGCGCAGCCCGACGCGAGCGCGAGCCCGGAGACCCGGCAAAAGAGCAAGCGAATGATCGCCCGGGTCTGGCACGGCAGGACGCTCACGGCCAAGGCCGACGACTTCGAGAAGTACCTCGGGGCCTCGGGCGTCAAGAAGATGCTGGCGACGGACGGCAACCACGGGGTCGAGGTCCTCCGTCGCACCGACGGCGCGCAGACCGACTTCATCGTGATCTCCTACTGGGAATCGATCGAGGCCGTCAAGCGCTTCGCCGGGCCCGATTACCAGCGGGCCGTCATCCTCCCGCGGGACAGCGAGTACTTGATCGAGGTCGAGCCCGGGGTCGTTCACTACGAGCTGGTCCGGGCCGGGGGCCGCTAGGGCGGACGTCCGCGCTCGTCATCGCCCGCGCCCTCAACCAAACGTCGCGACCACCGGCGCGTGGTCGCTGGTGCCGATCTCCGCCTGCACGATGCAGGAGGTCGCGCGGCGTGCGAGGGATTCGCTTGCCAGCACGTAGTCCAATCGCCACCCGATGTTGCGCTGCCGGAGGTTGCGCCAGGGCGCCCACCAGGTGAAGAGCGCGTCGTTGTCCGGGTCGAGCACGCGGCCGACGTCCACGAGGCCCGCTCCGAGGATCCGCTCGAACAGCGCCCGCTCTTCGGGCCGCTGCCCGATCGTGTCGGCCTTCCGCAGCTTGGGATGCACGTCCCGCTCCTCGCGCGCGACGTTCATGTCGCCGCAGAGGACCAGCTCGCCGCCCGACTCCCGGATGTCGGACGCGTACTTCGCCAGCGCCTCGAGAAACCGGATCTTCGCCGGATAGTCCTTGCCGCCGTTGGGGACGTACACGGACGCCAGGGTGATCGTCCCGACTCGCGCCGCGACGATCCGGTTCTCGTGATCGAACTCCGGGTGAGTGAACTCGGGCCTCGCGGCGCAGATCTCCTTGCGGAGGTGGAGCGCCACTCCGGAATACCCGCCGCCGCCGTGCCAGTAACACCAGTACCCTTCCGACTCGAAGAGGAGTGCGGGAATCTGGTCGGGGCGGGCCTTGATCTCCTGGAGACAGAGCGCGTCGGGCGGGTCGCGGGCGATCCACTCCCGGACCTGGGCCTCGCGCGCACGAATCCCGTTGACGTTCCAGGTGGCGACCTTCATCGCGACCTATCGCGCCGGTTCGTTCTCGCCGAGGCGCTCCCGGAGCTCCGCCTTCGCCGTCTCCAGCGCGTGGCGCCGCTCGGGGCTCTCGGTCTTGCCGAGAAGGTCTTCGATCCGAGCCAGAGAGAGCTCCAGGGAGCGGCGCCGGGCCGCCTCCCGCGCTTGCCCGGGGACCGGCCTCGCGGCCGACTTCTCCGCGCTCTCCCGAGCGTGCTCCTTCTCGGCTCCGAGATCCTCCTCGTTCTTGCCCCATCCTCGAGCCATCCTCCAAAGTTACACCCAACGCGCGTCGCGGCGCACCTCGCCGCAGGTGTACCCTCGGCGCACGGGGAGGCTGCGCGATGCTCGAGGAATCCCGGAGCGCGTTCGGCGCGGATCGCGTCGAAGTCGGGCGCGGCGGAGAGCTCTGGCTGACCTGCCCGATCCCGAAGTCCTGGTTGCCGCGGCAGGAGAAGACCCTGACGAGGGCGGAATTCCCGGGCACCGCGGTCGCCTGGTCCGACGGCGTATTCGAGGTCCTCCGCGCGGACCCCCAGGCCGACGGAGCCATGCGGTATCGCCTCGTCCCCTGGGAAGAGGGCCACGCGATCCGACGCCTGGAGCCCTACGACGCGAACAGCGAGGCCGCCCGCGACGCGGAGTCGGACGATCGCGCGAACCGCGTTCGCCGGAGGACGCTTTCGATCCTGCTCGCTCCGCTGGCCGGACTGTTGCCCGGAGACGTCCAACGGGAGATGGAGAGTGAGTTCGGCGCCCCGGCCCTGGCCATGACGATCTCGTCCGCACTGCCGCTCCTCGTCGTTGGATTTCTCGGGCTCTTCCGCAACCTCCTCGTCGGCCTCGGAGCCGGGCTCGGCTTTCCGCGGTTCCTCACCCCCTCCCTTCCCGATCGCGCTCTACGTCTTCGCTGAGTCCGCGCTGCGCCTGGGGAGCGCCTTCGCTGCGGGCGAGCCGATGGGGTCGCTCCCCGTCGTGATCGCCTTCCAGGCGTGGCGGGAGGCCCGGTCGCCGGCGAGCACGGAGCCGCCGCTGGACGCTCCCGTCGCGGACCCCGCCGCCCCGAACTCCGTCGCCAAGCGCGACGCCCGGGACCGCTTCCGGATGCTCGAGCCGCTCCTCTCGCTTCTCCGGGCGTCCGAGCAGGAGATCCTCGTCCGGCGATTCGGCTTCGACCCGCTGCGCTGGGGACGGATCACCGCCGCCGTTCTTCTCCTCGTCGCGGGCGGCAACGCGGCGGTGTCCCTGATGAATCTCGCGGCGCGGTCCTTCGGGATCTTCGATTTCCTCTGGCTCGGGATCGGCGGATCCCTCGCACTCGAGCAGCTCGCGCGCTGGCGGCGACTCCAGCGGGGCTCTCCCGCGGGCAGCGTGCTCGGAGCGCTCGTGCGCCCTCTCGCGCGGCCGCTGCTGGCCCCGGAGGCGGCGCCCGCCTAGCCGCCCGCGGTCCCCCGCAGCGGCCGGAAGAACTCGCGGACGTCCTCTGCCAGCAACTCCGGCTCCTCCATCGCCGCGAAGTGGCCGCCCCGGGGCATCTCGGTCCATCGCGCGACGTCGTAGGCGCGCTCCACCCAGTCCCGCGGCGGCATCGGAGCCTCCTTCGGGAAACGCGCCACGCCGGTGGGGCCGGGAACTCGCGCTCCCGGCGGGAAGCGCAGCGGGGACTCGCGAGCCTCGGCGTACAGGCGGATCGACGAGCCGATCGTGCCGGTGAGCCAGTAGAGCGTGACGTGGGTCAGGATCTCCTCCCGGGAGAAGCGCGATTCGACGTCGCCGCCGCAGTCGCTCCAGCTCCGCAGCTTCTCGACGATCCAAGCCAGGAGCCCGACCGGGGAATCGGTCAACGCGTACGCGAGGGTCTGGGGCCGAGTCGCCTGGATGTGGCCGTACGCTCCCTCGTCTTCGCGCCAGCGCTCGCGCTCATCCAGGAACTCGCGCTCCGCGCCCGAGAGGGGTCGCGATTCCGCGCCGAGGTCGGGCGCGTAGGAACCGGGGATGTAGTTGAGGTGGATCCCGGCGACGCGGGACGGCTCCTCCATGGCGAGGCGCGTCGCCACGGTGGCTCCCCAATCGCCTCCCTGCGCGCCGAAGCGCTCGTATCCGAGCCCCGCCATCAATTCCGCCCAGATCCGCGCGACCCGCGCAGGGCCCATTCCGAGGCGAGCGGAGGGCTCGGAGAACCCGAAACCCGGAATCGACGGCACGACCACGTCGAAGGCGTCCGCCGGATCGCCGCCGTGAGCGCTCGGATTCGTCAGCAGGGGCACGATGCGGAGCATCTCCAGGAAGGAGCCCGGCCATCCGTGCGTGATCACGATGGGAAACGGGCGGGGTCCCTCCCCACGGGCGTGCGCAAAATGGACCCGTGCGCCGTCGATCCCGGCGGTGAACTGGGGGACGCTCCGGATCCGCGCCTCCGCCCGCCTCCAGTCGAAGCGCGTCCGCCATTCCTCGGTGAGCTCACGCAGGGAGGCCGTCGGGACGCCCAGGCGCCAGCCCGCACCCTCGACCTCGCCGGGCCAGCGCGTGCGGGCCAGGCGTTCGCGGAGGTCCTGCCGCATCGCCTCCGGAAGCTCCATCGAGAACGGCTGAATCTCCATCGCGCGATTCCTCCGGAGCCTGAAACCCGCTCGAGGCGAGCGGGGTTGCAGGATCGTTACAGCCCGAGGATGAAATCGGCGACGATCGCCATCGCCTCCTCGAGGTTCCCGGTCTCCGTGCGGCCGGAACGCGCCGCCGGCTTGAAGGAATGGTCGCCCCCCTCGATGAAGGCCACGTGGATCGACGGCGCGAGACCGTAGCTCGCGATTTCCGCCGGGCTCCCGAACGCGTCGCGCGTCCCCTGGACGATCAACGCGGGGGTGCACAGGGTCTCGAGATGCGCCGTCCTCAGGCGCGACACGTCGCCAGGCGGATGAAACGGATAGCCGAGGCAAACCAGGCCGAGCGCGCCGACCTCGTCGGCGACCATGCTGGCGATGCGGCCGCCCATGGACTTGCCTCCGATGACGGTGCTCGTTCCCCCTCCGAGCTCGGCGACCACGTCCTCCCAGCGCCCCAGGAGCACGGAGGTACGGTCCGGGGCGCCGCGCCCGCCGGACTCGCGGCGGCGCGCCATGTAGGGGAATTCGAATCGCACGACGCGGACCCCGCGCGCAGCGACACCCACGCTGACGCGGTTCAGGAACGGCGAGTCCATCGGCGCTCCCGCGCCGTGCGCGAGGATGAGCGTGTGCGCTGCGTCACCTGGACCGTCGATCAGGAACTCGCCCTGCACCATTCGCTCCCAATTAAGGACTCTTCAAGCTTTGGTGAGAGTGAAATGAAATCTTGCGCGAACCGCGCTGCGCATCCTAACCTGTGCCCGCCGGTCGAAACCCTCACGCGACCGGGAGGAGGCACCGATGAGACTCGCGAGAATGGTTCCCATCCTTGGAGTGGTGGTTCTTCTGACGGGCGGTATGGTGGCGGCTGCGCCGGGCACGGGGCAGTGGTCGGGCACCGTCGCCTCGATATCCGGCGACGGCCTCGTCCTCGTGGGCGTCGCGGACCGCTTCCGCCTGGCCGGAGGCGTGACCGAGTTGCTCTCCGGCCGTTCGCTCCCCTCGCGGAGCCTGGCGCCCGGCAGCTCGGTGACGCTTCGCGTCGGTCCGCGGGAGGCCGACGGGCGATTCCGCGTCGACCAGGTGGTCGTGCAGCCGAAGAATCCCCTCACGTTGACGGGCGAGATCAACCGCGTCGCGGATGACCGGCGCCACGTCGAGGTCCACGGCGTTCAAGTCGAGATCGACAACCACACGGCGTTCTCCGGCCACAGCGGCTCCGGCGTCGCGCGCTCGGCCCGCGACCTGAGGGCGGGCATGTCGGCGCGCGTCGCGCTCGTGCCGACCGTCTCGGGCACGCTGCGCGCCAGCGAGGTCCGGGTGACGAGCGCGGCCGACGAGTCGGACGAGGACCAGGAGGTCAAGGGCACCGTGACCGGCATCTCCGACACCTCCTGGACGATCGACGCCCAGGTCTTCGCGATCACCGACCAGACCGTCTTCGAGGGCGATCCCGGCGTGGGCGATTTCGTCGAGGTGAAATTCCACCTCGACGCCGACGGAAACGCCGTAGCCGACCGCATCGAGAAACAGGACGAGGCGCCCGGAGACGAAGTCGAGTTCATGGGCATCGTCGAAGCCATCGGCGATTCCTCCTGGACGATATCTGGCCACGTCGTGGGCACCGACGCGTCCACGCAGATCATCGGCAGCCCGGTGGTGGGCGACAACGTCGAGGTCCATGCGGTCAAGGCGGCCGACGGGTCGCTCCTCGCGACCCGCATCAAGCGCGAGGACGTTCAGGAGCAGGAAGTCGAGTTCTCGGGAGTCGTCCAGGCGATCGGGGACGCGTCGTGGCAGATCGGGGACAAGACCGTCAACGTCAACGCCTCGACGGAGATCGTGGGCAGCCCGGCCGTCGGAGACCAGGTCGAAGTCAAGGCGCTGCAGGCCGCCGATGGGTCGCTCACCGCAACGAGAATCAAGAAGGAAGATTCGGGCGGCGACGGCGGAAACAATGAAGGCGGCGGCGACCAGGGGAACAACAACAGCGGCTCCGACAACCATACCGGCAGCAACAGCGGCAGCGACAACAACAGCAACGACGACTAGCGTCGTTCGCGTTCCTCCTCTTGCGCCGGCGGTCTCCTGGCCGCCGGGGCCCTTTTTTCCGCACCTGCTCCTATACTCGCTCCATGCGGATCGCGCTGTTTCTCGCGCTGCTGGCATTTCCGGCCGAGTCTCGCGACGCCCTCGAGGCGAGGATCCGCGAGATCGCCGCGTCGGCTGGCGGTACCGTCGGTGTTTCCGTGCTTCACTTGGAGTCGGGGGCGGGCGCGTCGGTCCGGGGGGCCGAGCCGCTCCCCATGGCCAGCGCGTTCAAGCTGCCGGTCGCCTACGAGCTCCTGCGCCGGGTCGATCGCGGAGCGCTTTCGCTCGATCAGCGCATCGCTCTGTCGGTGAGCGATCTGCGCCGGCACAGCCCGATCGCCGAGCGCGCCCCGGCGGCCGGGATCACGCTCTCGATCTCCGAGCTGCTCGAGGCGATGGTCGTCGACGGCGACAACACCGCCGCCGACCTCCTGCTTTCGCTGTCGGGAGGCCCCGAGGTCGTGACGGCTCAGCTCGAGGAGGCCGGGCTCTCGGACATCCGGGTGGACCGCTCCGAGGCCGAGCTCGCCTTCGACACACACGGCGTGACTCGCCCGCCACCCCGAGCGTCGTGGACTCCCGCGACGCTCCAAGCCGCCTTCATGGGAGTACCGGAGCGGGACCGTCGAAGCGCCTTTCAGCGATTCCTGGAGGATCCGCGCGATACGGCGACAGCCGACGCGCTCGTCCTCTTGCTGCGCGACGTCCAGGAGGGACGGCGACTATCGCCCGATAGCCGGACCCGCCTCATCGATCTGATGTCGCGCACGCGGACGGGCCCCGCGCGGATCCCGGCCGGTCTGCCGCCGGGCACGGCCGTCGCCCACCGCACCGGACTCTGCGGCGACTTCGAGAAACGCAACGCCTGCACCAACGACATCGGGATCGTGACCCTGCCCGGGAGCCGGGGGCACCTCGCGATCGCCGTTCTCATCCGGGGATCCGACCGCGCCCTCGCGCAGCGCGAACGGACGATCGCGCGCATCGCCCGCGCCGCCTACGATCACTGGGCGCGCTGACGATCGGCGCCCGCCCGCTTCCGGCCGCCGACGGCGAGCCCCAGGGCGAAGAAGACGACGGCGCCGATTGCGCCGCCGATCGCCTGGCCGCGGATCAGCCGGGACGTGGCGTAGCGGACGACGTCGGGGAGGTTGACCATGGTCGCGGGCTGGCCCCCTTTCGCGAGATACCCCGCCTCGTTGTACCAGCCCAGCATCAGCGGCACGAAGAAGGAGGCCGCGGCGATTCCCGCGAGCGCCCCTACGAGGATCCAGATCAGGATGCCTTTCACGTTTCCTCCTTGCGCACGGTACCGGCGCGCCGCGGGCCGAAGATCGAGAGTACGTGGCCGTCGGGGTCGCGGAAGTCGGCGGCGAGCTGATCCCCGGTCACGGTCCGCGGCGCGACGCGGAAGACGACCCCGCGCGACCGGAGAGCGTCGTAGGCCGCGTCGACGTCCTCGACGGCGAACACCAGCTCGGTCCAGCGCTCGTCGGCCGGAACGGCCAGGTCGCGCGCCGAGCGGAGGATCAGCCCTGCGCCGCCCCCGTCCAGAAAGGCGAAATCGTCCGACGCGAACCGCACCGCCAGCCCGAGCGCGTCGCGGTAGAAGGCGAGCGACCCCGCCATCTCACGGACGCCCACCATCACGCTTCCGATGCGCAGGGACGCCGCTTCGCCGGCCGCGGCCGTCCCGTTCACCGCTCGGACTCGACGACGGCGGCGGTTCCGTACGCCAGCACTTCGGTGACTCCCGCCGAGACCTCGTTCGCGTCGTACCGAAACGCGAGAACGGCGTTGGCCCCCATCTGCTCGGCGTGGCGCGCCATCAGGTCGAAGGCCTCCTGCCGCGCGACCTCGCACATCTCCGTCCAGAGCGTGATGTTGCCCCCGAAGAGGCTCTGGATGCCGGCCCCGATGGTTCCCACGACGCTGCGGGAGCGGACGACGATCCCGCGGACGACCCCGAGGTTGCGGGTCACGCGATACCCGGGCAGGTCCAGCGTGGTGGTCATGAAAGCTCGGTTGAGCACGCTCCGCTCCCAATCCCCCGGCCATCGGGCCGGAACGGCGTCTACTCTACCCTTCTCCCCTTCTCCCCTTCTCCCCTTCTTCCCTTCTCCCCTTCTTCCGTCGGCCGCGAAGCCATAGAGTTCCGAACCGGAGGTGCTCCGATGCGTTCCATCCGGCTCAAGTTCACCGTTCTCATCCTCGGGTTGGCATGCGCATGCGCCTCGATCGCGCTGGCTCAAAAGCCGTCACTCGCCGAGTTGGAGGTCATCGACAAGCTGCGCATCGCGCTGCAGCGCCTGCCGTATTACGGTCCCTTCGACCTGATCGGGTTTTCCGTTCAGGGCAACGTCGTGACGCTCAACGGGTGGGCGTACCAGGCCATCAACAAGGACCAGGCGGAGGACGCCGCGAAAAAGGCCGCGGGCGTCCAGAAGGTCGTCAACAACATCCAGATCCTTCCAGTCTCCGTCAGCGATGATCAGATCCGCTGGGCCGTCTTCCGCAAGATCTACTCGGATGATTTCCTGCAGAAGTACGGGACTCCCATCCTGGGCATCGACGGGAGCCGCTGGGGGCGGCACTTCTGGGGCCGCGGGATCGGCGGCTTCGGCCGCGCGGGCGGCTTCGGGAACTTTCCGGGATCCGAGCCGGTCGGAAACTACGCCATCCACATCATCGTGAAGGGCGGACAGGTGGCCCTCTACGGCTCGGTGAGCAGCGAAGCCGACAACATCAAGGCGGGGATGGATGCTCGCGGAGTCACGGGCGTCTTCGGCGTCGACAACGAGCTCCAGGTCGTCAAGGACTGAGGCCTCCGCGCTCCGCGCGATCGGAGTACCGGTACGAGGCGTCCACTTCAGGATTCGCCGGCTTCGGCCTCCCGGAGGACGCGAAAGCCGTAGTCGGCGTAGCGATAGTCCGGCGGCAGACTGCTCGACGCGTTCGGCGCGGACCATCGGATCGCGTGGCGCCAGGACCCGCCGCGGCTCGCCCGTCGGGGCGTCCCGGGGGCCGCGGCCTCGCTCCAGTTCAGGCACCATTCATGGACGATCGTCCCCGCGTCCAGGAGGCCGTAGCCATTGGGCCTCCCGCGTCCCACCTCCCATGGCCCATCGAGAGGCCCCCGCGGGACCTCTCCCGGAGGCAGCGCCTCGCCCCACGCGGTCTTCGGCGCGATCCGGCCGCCGCTCGCCGCGAACTCCCACTCCGCCTCGCTCGGCAAGCGCCACGTCCCGCCGCCAGCCGACGTGAGCCAGTCGCAGAACGCCGCCGCATCCGCCCACGTCACGCCCACGACGGGCCGAGAGGGGCCGCGGAAACGGGAATCGCTCCACCAGGGAGGCGCCGCGACACCCCTTGCGTCGAGGAACGGCGCGTACTCTCCGTTTGTCACGGGAGTGATCCCCATGCAGAAACGAGAGATCCGGAGGAGAGAGGGAGTCCGCCGTTCCCCGCCCCGGGCGAGCCAGCCCGGCGGAATCGGGACCGTGGGAGGAAGACGCAGAGGGCCGCCCCTCAGCGGGCGGTTTCGGTCGCGAGCTCCGGCTCGAAGACGAGTAGGGGCGCGCTCTCCGGAACCCGAGCGATTGAAGGGGCCGCCACGGAAACGGGTTTCGGGTCGAAAAACACGCGCTCCCGATTGGCCTGGTGGATGCAGAGAGCGATCGCGACCCCCAGGATCGTGCCCGCGGGGAAAAAAGCGAAGAGGCTGACGGCCGCGAACGCAAAGGCGAAGTTGCGGGCCATGACCCGGTAGCGCCGCAGGAAATAGCCGACGACGGCATAGCTGCTCGCGAGGAAGAGGGAGGTCGCCGGCAGCACGAGGTCCGCCGCCGAGCCGCCAGCGAAATAAACGCTCAGGCCCACGCCCGCGGTGAGCAGTGCCTGCGCCGACAACAGGTAAAAGATCAGGCCCGCCACCCGCGCGAGCCGTTTCCCCGAAGAGAGCTCCCGGTCACTGCCCAGGACGTTCGGCATCATGCGCGCTCCCTCCCACGCGTCCCCGCGGGGACGCCAAAAAAGAGAAACGGGCGCCACAGGCGCCCGTTGACTCCGAGTCCACTCGAGACTTGCATTCGTTTCTTGCGTTCCTCGCGAGAGAAATTCAAATCTTTTATAACACGCGCGGAGCGTCGAAGCACGTCCGTTTTTCCGTCACTCGTTTTCCGCCGCGCGCGGTCTCGCGGCGCCGTAGGCGGTGAGCGCCCAGACGATCAGGATGAGCGCGCCCATCGCGAGATAGAAGCGTCGCGCGGGCGACCCGGGGAAATATCCGGCGTAAGAGGGCAGGATCAACAGCGCCACGCCGACGACCAGCTCGACGATTCCGTGGACCGGAAAGGGAATGACCTTCCAGCGTCCTATCGGGAACCGCGTCATGAGCGTCATCAGGAGGTGCACGATCGCGAGCGTGTACGCGATCGCGGCGGGCGATCCGCCCAAACCGAACAACAGTGGCCCCAGGAGAAACAGCAGGACCGTGACGAAGTCGATTACCCCATGGATCCGGGCGTCGAGAATGCGCATCGCGTCCTCCTGGCTCGGGAGTCTAGCTCCATGCGTTCCCCGCGACGGGAATCGGCACGAAACCTGCTACTTCGAGCGGCGGGAGGACTCGATGCAACGATGGATCTGGCGTCTGATGAAGCTGCGGATGGCGACGTGGGCGCTGCGCCGGGTCGCCCTGTGGGTCATGGCGGGCGCCTCGTTTTGGATGCTCCGAAAACGCAGGCCCCGCCTCACCACCTGAAGGACCCGAGGCGGCGCTCGCGAAAAGGTTTCGAGGGCGCCGAGATCCTACGAACCACGGCGGGGGTTGGCGCATCGAGCGACAGAGCTAGGGCCCCCGAAATCTCGTCTCGCGGCGGCGGAGCCGCGGTCCCCGTCCTTGTTCGTGACGGCGAGAGCGACGGCGAATCCCTCCGTGATCAGAGCGCGCGTTTCTCGAGCACTGCGCCGCCGAGATCGGAGCGCCTCTTTCCGTTCTCCGGGTTGAGGAGCGAAACCTTTCGCGCGTCACCCCCGTCTCATGGTTGATGGTTGATGGTCGAAGGTGGAAGGCAACCAAACCATAAGGAGGACAAAGTGCAACGATTCATCGGAATGGGACTTTTGGCCACAGCGTCGCTAACACTCGGCGCCGCGGGATGCGTGGCCAACGGCTTTGCGCCGATCGCCGTCACCCACAGCGCCTCCGCGGTCGCGTCCTGTCAGGCGATGGGTGACGTCCAGGCGAGCACGCTCACTCCGGACTCCGACGTCCAGAGGGACCTGACGCAGGCCGCGCGGAACAAGGGCGCGAACACGCTGCTGGTCCAGTCGGACAGCGCGCGAACCGGCACCTCGTATCATTGCTCGATGCCGGAGACCGCGTCGGCGCAGAAGACCTCGTCGCCGGGCCGCTGAGCTCTCCGGATCTCCGGGCGGGCGGTGCTCGCCCGCCGGGGATCTCACTCGAGGGAAAGGGACGGGAGGCCCGCGGATTCGAGCGCGCGGTCGAGCGCGGGGACCTCGGCGCGGAGGAACTCGCGCCACGCCGCAAGGGCCTTCCCGGCGTCTTCCCGGCGAATCTCGAATCCCGCCAGGGCATCGGGCGTCGGCGCCGCGTCGGCGCTTTCGACGGATCGCTGGAAGCGAGAGAGGACGGAGGCCACGCGCCGCAGGTTCGTCGGGCTCACGGAGCTCTCGTCGAAGTACTCCTCGGAGTCGGCCGCCGGCCCCGCGGCGGCCTCGAGCCTCGCGGCGAAGCCGTCGAAGGCTGTCCGCGCGGGACCCTGCGAGGTCCTCGCCTGCGCGAGGCGATCCCGGATCCCTCCCGCCTGCTTCATCGCGTCCGCCACGCGGACACGCTCGGCCTCCACGCGGCTTGCGAGCTCGAATTGCTGAAGGAGGTCGGCGTCGGTCGCCTCGACTCGAGGATCCCGCGACACGACGAGGGATTGCGCGAGCGACCGGCCGGCCGCCGTCATCCGGACCGTGTACGCGCCCGGAGGCGCTCGGACGCCGGACTCGTCGCGCGAGTTCGCGAGCGACGGCGCCGGGGCATAGCGCATGTCCCACTCCACGCGATGCATGCCGGGAGTGGCCGGGGGGCCCTCCGGCACCGCGACCCAGTCGGCCGTCGTCTGGATTCTCTGCAGTTCGGGACCCTCGGAACGGTGGTCGCCGGCGAGCCGTCGCACGACGTTCCCGCGCGCGTCGAGGATGTCGATTGTCACCGGCGACACGGACGCGGCGCGCAGGAAATAGTCGAGAACCGCTCCCTTGGGCGGATTCTCCGCGAGCGGCTCGTCCTTCGGGTCGGGCGTCCCCAGAAAGGGTGCCGGGTTCCGGCGCGTCGCGGGTCGCGGCGCAAACAGCCACAGGTCCTCTACCGCGACCTTCGCGTCGAGCTGCCGGAGCGGACCGACGTCGTCGAGGACCCAGAACGATCGGCCGTGCGTCGCGATGACGAGGTCCCCCTTCTTCACGGAGATGTCTCGCACGGAACAATTCGGCAGGTTCGCCTGGAGGGGCTGCCAGTGGTCTCCCTCGTCGAAGGACACGAAGACACCCGTCTCCGTCCCCGCGTACAGGAGGCCGCGCCGCTCCGGGTCCTCGCGAACCACGTTGACGTAGCTCCCTGAGGGAATGCCCGCGTCGATCGCGGTCCAGGTCTTTCCGCCGTCGCGCGTGCGCTGGATGTACGCGCCGAGGTCGTCGAGGCGGTGCCGGTCGATGGAGGCGTAAGCGGTCTCCGCATCGAAGTGTGAGGCTTCCAGGACTCCGACCTTGGACCACGCCGCCATCGCGGGCGGGGTCACGTTGCTCCAGTGCCCGCCCCCATCGCGGGTGAGCCAGATCAGCCCGTCGTCGGTGCCGCACCAGATCAGCCCATCGCGCATCCCCGATGCCGCGATCGCGTAGATCACGCCGCGGCGCGGTCCGCGAGCGGTGCCGCCCTCCGCCGTCACCGGATCGAGATTGCGGGGCGCTCCCGGATCCTCGCGAGTCAGGTCCGGGCTGATTCGATCCCAGTGCCGGCCCGCGTCGGCCGTTCGAAACAGGAACTGGTTGGCGTAATAGAGGATCCGGGGATCGCGCGGGGAGAACGCCAGAGGCAGCGTCCACTCGCCCCGGTACTCCCCCCGGTACGCGAACGTGGGATCGACGTCCTGCTCCTGCGACGTGCGCAGGTCGAAGCGCCCGACGCCGCCGCCGAAGAGGATCTCCGGATGGGACGGATCCGGCGCGATGTAGCCGTTCTCTCCTCCCGCCGCGATCGGGAGCCAGTCGCGCGGCGTCAAGTTCCCGTGGTCGGTACGGACCGGCGTCGCGGCGGCCCCGCTGTCCTGCTGCGCCCCGTAGATCCAGTAGGGGGAGCGATCATCCGTCGCGACATGGTAGAACTGCGCCGTCGGCTGGTTGTACCAGGAGCTCCAGCTCTTTCCCCCGTCCACCGACACCGCCGCGCCCTGGTCGCTGGCGAAGATCATGCGGCGCGAGTCTCCCGGATCGATCCAGAGCTGGTGGTAGTCGTCGCCGCCGGGAGAGCCCTTGAAGGGGACGAAGGTCCGGCCGCCGTCGGTCGAGCGGTACATCGCCGTGTCGCACGCATACACGATCTCGGGGTCGCGCGGATCGACCGTCACCCCGGCGAAATACCAGCCGCGCTCCCAGATCCGCCGGTCCGCGCTGGCCCGCCGCCAGGACGTCCCGCTGTCCTCGGATACGTAGAGGCCGCCCTCCGCCGCGTCAACGAGCGCGTACACCCGCGAAGGGCGACTCGGCGCGAACGCGATCCGGATGCGGCCGAGCTTCTCCGCCGGGAAGCCGTGACCGGTGATCGCGGTCCACGTGGCGCCCCCGTCCCTCGAGCGGTACAGCCCCGAGCCCGGGCCGTTGGAAGGCGGGTACACGTTCCAGGGCGGCCGCCGGGTCTGCCACAGCGCCGCGAGCAGCGTCCGCGAATCCCCGGGGTCGATCGCGACGTCGATCGCGCCGGTGTTCTCGTCGCGGAATAGCACGCGCTTCCACGTCGCCCCACCGTCCACCGAGCGGAAGACACCCCGCTGAGCGTTCGGGCCGTAGGCGTGCCCGAGCGCCGCGACGAACACGCGGTTGGGATCCCGGGGATCGACCAGGATGCGGCCGATCTGCCGGGTGTCCTCGAGGCCGACGCGCCGCCACGTCGCTCCTCCGTCGGCGGATCGATAGACCCCGTTGCCGTAGGAGATGTCGGATCGCATGTCCGCCTCTCCCGACCCGACGTAGAGAACGCGGGGATCCGAGGGCGCGACCGCCAGCGCGCCGATCGAGGCGATCGGCTGGCCGTCGAAGAGGGGCGCCCAGGTCCGGCCCGCGTTGTCGGTGCGCCAGACCCCGCCCCCGACCGAGCCGAAGTAAAAGCGCTCCGGCTCTCCGGGGACTCCGGCGACCGTCAGGACCCGCCCGCCGCGGAAGGGGCCCGCGAGCCGCCAACGCAGGCCCGAAAAGAGCGACGGGTCGTACGGCTGGGCCGCCAGCGCGGGCGCCAGCAGGAGAGACAGGAAAAGGAGACGACGCAGTCGCCGCACGGTCCACCTCGCGGCGGGGATTATATTGGCGCAGCCGCGGCGCTCCCCGCGCACGAACATGACCTCGACGACTGGCAGAAGGAAGAAGACCGCGCCCCGGCGCGTCACGCTCCGCCGGGCCTCCCGGCGACTGCGCGAGTTCGCGATGTCCCTCCCCGAGGCGACGGAGGATTTTCCGTGGGGAGAGCGGGTCGCCAGGGTCCGCGGCAAGGTCTTCGTGTTCTTGGGCGCCGATCCCGTCGCGGGCTCAAAAATCGGCCTGAGCGTGAAGCTGCGGGCCTCCGCGGAGGAGGCGCTGGAGCTTCCGTTCACGCGGCCGACGGGATACGGCCTGGGCAAGGCCGGATGGGTCTCCGCGAGCTTCGGGCCGAAGGATTCCGTTCCGATCGCGATCATCGAGGGATGGATCCGAGAGAGCTACCGGGCCGTCGCCCCGAAGAAGCTCGCTGCGGCGCTCGACGCGTCTAGGGCCCGGCCCTAGTCGGAGCGGAGCGCCTCCAGCGGATCGACGCCCGCGGCTCGAAGCGCCGGGACGAGGCTGGCCATCGCTGCGATCGCGAGCAGGAGCGCGCTGACGCCGGCGAACGTCAGCGGGTCTCGCGACGCGACGCCGAAGAGCAGTCCCTCCATCAGGCGCGTCAGGAAGAAGGCCGCCGCCACTCCGGCGGCGATTCCCGCGGCCGCGTAGGCAACTCCTCGCCGGAGCACGAGGACGAGGATGTTCGTGCGCGATGCCCCGAGCGCCATGCGGATCCCGATCTCCCGGCGCCGCCGGGACACCAGGTAGGCGAGCACGCCCGCGACGCCGATCGCCGCGAGGATCAGCGCCAGCGCCGCGAAGATCGTCAGCAGGGAGCCCGTCAGCCGCGGCGTGGCGAGCGACGCGTCCACGACGTCGGTCATCGGGCGCACGTTGGCGACGGGAAGGCGCGGATCGAGGCGGTGCACCTCGGCGCGGATCGGGTTCGACAGCGCCATGGGATCCCCGGCGGCGCGGACCACCAGCGTCATGCCCCGGGCCGCGTCGCCTCCGCGGGCCTGCGGAAACTGGGCGTACGGCACGTAAAACTTCTCCTTCACGCTCGCGGTCACGCCGTTGTGGCGGACGTCCTTCACGACGCCGACGACCGTCATCCACGGGCGCTTCGTTTCGGAGCCCATCCGAATGCGCCGGCCGATCGGGTCCTGGCCCGGCCAGTAGGTGCGCGCGAGCGTCTCGTTGACGAGGGCCACCGGCAGCGCCTCGGCGGCGTCGGACGACCGCAGCGTCCGGCCGCTAAGGATCCTCTCGCCGAGCGCCTCGAACGCCCCGTCGGAGACGACCTGCCAGTCGCCCTTCGCGTTGTTTCCGGGGCTCTCGACGAACCCCTCCACGTCCAGGCCCCAGTCCCCGATCGACGCGGCCAGGGGAAGCGACCGCACGAGCCCCGCCGCCCGGACGCCCGGCAGGCCCCGCACGCGGTCGAGCAGCGCGCGATAGAACGCGACCACCGCCTCCGGTCGGGCGTAGCTCGCCTCGGGCGGCCGGAGCTGGAGCGTCAGGACGTGCTGCGGCTGAAAGCCCAGATCGATGTGCATGAGCGCGTCGAGCGTTCGGAGCATGAGGCCGGCGCCCAGGAGGAGGATCACCGCCAGCGCCATCTGCAGGCCCGCGAGGAGCCCGCGGAGCGACTGCCGCCGGCGCCCCGCGGAGGAATTCGCGGAGCCGTCGCGAAGGGACTCGGAGAGGCTTAGCCGGAGCGTCTGCAGCGCCGGAGTGAAGCCGAAAAGGAAGGTCGTGGCGACGGTCAGCGCCGCGGCGAAGAGGAGCATCGGCGGATGGATGGCGATCGGCGTCAGTGCCGGAAGCCCGGCCGCGCCCTTCGCGGCGATCACGCGAACACCCGCCCACGCGAGGGCGAGCCCGAGAATCCCGCCGCCCGCCGCCAGCACGAAGCTCTCCGTGAGGAGCTGGCGGATGAGCCGGGCCTTGCCCGCGCCGATCGCGGCGCGCACGGAGATCTCGCGCTGCCTTCCCTCGGCGCGCGCGAGCAGGAGGTTCGCGACGTTCGCGCACGCCATCAGCATCAGAAATCCGACGGCGCCGAACACGAGCCCGAGCGCGCGGCGGGCGCCTCCCCGGATCTCCTGCTCGACGGGCACCGCGAACGCCTCGAAGCGCATAGCAACCGGGTACACGCCCTGGCGCGTCGAGTTGGCGGTCACCGTCTTGAGCTCCGCCGTGGCCCCCCGGGCCGTGGCGCCGCGCGCGAGGAGGGCGGCGCCGTAGTAGCCGTGGCTGCCATGGTCGGTGCGGGCCAGGTCCATCTGTTCGGGGACGTAGACCTGAGTCGGCTCGGCCGCGTCCTCCGTGAAGTCCGTCGGCAGCGCGAAACCGCGCGGCATCACGCCGACCACTCGGCGCGCGACTCCGTCGAGCTCGACGACCCGGTCGATCACGCCCGGATCGGCCCCGAATCGGCTCTGCCACAGACCGTACCCGAGCACGATCACGGGCGGTCCCCCCGGACGGTCTTCGGCGTCGGTGAATCCCCGGCCCAGCATCGGGCGGGAGCCGAGCGTCTCGAACGTGTTCGCGGTGATGCCGGCCACGCCGATCCGGATGGGATCGCCGCCGCCGGTCAGGTTGGCCTGATCAATTTCCCAGGCCGCGACCCTCTCGAGGCTCGGGCAAAGCCTCCGGTAATCGACGATCTCGCCCGTCGCGAGCCAGGTCTTGTCGAAGTCCTTCCAGCGGCTCCAGATCATGACCCGCCGGTCGGGCTCCGCGTAGGGCAGCGGCGAGAGCAGGACCGCCCGGATCACCGAGAAGATGGCGGTGGTGGCTCCCATCCCGAGCGCCAGCGTCAGGATCGCGGCGGCGGCGAAGCCGGGCGCGTGGCGCAGGCCCCGCAGCGCGAATCGGACGTCGGCGACGAAGGTTTCCATGGGCCTCCCCGGTTTCGCGGCTCAAGGCGGCGCGTATCCCGCACCTTCCCTGACGCTTGGGGTCCGAAAAGGTTTCTGGCCTCCCGCTCCGGCCGGCTCTACGAGACCCAGCGGGGCGAGTCGCGCTCATCGAAGAAGCGGTCGATGGCGCTTTCGAGTCGCGCAAAGGTGATGGGCTTGACGAGGTGATCGATGAAGCCGGCCTCACGGCTGCGCCGCAGATCGTCCTCCATCCCGTAGCCGGTCACCGCGATGCCGGACAGACCGTACTGTTCCCTCAGGTTCATCATGAGCTCGAGCCCGTTGCCATCGGGAAGGCCGAGGTCCGAGAGAACCAGGTCGAACGTCTGATCGTGCGCCGCCGCCAGCGCCTCCCGCACGGAGCTCGCGGCGACGACTTCGCATCCCAGCTCCGAGAGGAGGGCGTGCGCGGCGCGAAGCGTGTCGGCATGGTCCTCCACGAGGAGCACCCGGCGAACCTGCAGGCGCAGACCGGGAGAGGCCGCGGGAATCTTGGAGGGCAGGGGCGCGATTCCGGGGAGTACCTCCAGCTCGATCCGGAAGGTCGCGCCGAGCCCCGGCCCTCCGCTCGACGCGGTCAGCGAGCCGCCCTGCGCCTCCGCCAGCGCGCGCGAGATCGAAAGTCCGAGGCCGAGACCCCGAGTGCGCGGCCCGGCGTCTTCGAACGGCTCGAAGATCCGCCCGAGATCGGACGGCTCGATCCCGACGCCGCCGTCGCGGATCTCCACGGCGACCCGCTGGGGCCCCTTCCGGACGGTGCGCAGGACGATCCGGCCGCCGCGGGGCGAGAACTCGACGGCGTTCTTGAGCACGTTCCAGACGATCTGACGCAGGCGGGCCGGATCGGCTCGCACGGTGACGTCGGCGAACTCTCCCTCGCGCTCGATGAGAATTCCCTGCGATGAGGCCTCGCGCTGGCAGAGCTCGACGGCCTGCTCCAGCGCCTCGGCGAGGCCGACGGGCACGGCGGTGACGCGCAGGCTGCCGCGGGAAATCCTCGTCAGGTCGAGCAGGTCCTCGATCAGCTGCGCCTCGAGCTCGGCGTTGCGACGCACGACTTCGATTTGAGCGCGTGTCTCCGGAGGGAGCGATCCGCTCTTCTCGAGCACCGAGCTCAACGCCAGGACCGGCGTCAACGGCGTCCGCAGCTCGTGGGAGAGCGTCGCGAGGAAACGGTCCTTCGATCGGTTCGCGGCCTCGGCCTCATCCCGCGCGCGCCGGCGCTCGGAGATCGCCGCGCCGAGCACCAGGAAGGTGCCGGCGGTCACGGCCATGAACGCCTGGAGGTCGAAGAGCCCCGAGACGATGGAGTCGCGGACGAAGGGCCCCTGCCCCCGGGCCGTCGCCCAGACCGCGATGGCCGTGACCACGAATACCGCCCGGGCCGCTCCGCGCTGCTCGAATCGGAGCGCCGCCCAGACCAGGACGGGGCCGAGCAGCGACACGATCCCGTAGCCGGATTGGAAACGGTAAAGGCTCGCCAGCACGAGACAGGCCCCGAGGGCGAGCGACTCCGGGATTCTCGAGGGGCGGCGGATTCCCTCGTGCGGAGTCACCCACGTGAGGAGCAGCGGCGCGACGACGAGGTCGCCGATCGCGTCGCCGAGCCACCACGCGCGCCACGTGACCGGGACCCTCTCGGGCGCCATCACGCCGCCGAGCATCAGGCTCCCGACGCCGATCGTGGCGCTGATCGCGGAGCTGCACACGGCGGCCAGAATGATGAAACCGATGACGTCGGCGACCCGGTCGAGCGAGCTGCGGAAACCGGGGAGACGCCGCAGCACATAGACGGCGAAGAGCGCCTCGATCGTGTTGCCCGCGCCGATCCCCAGCGCGGCTCCCAGAGGCGCGCCGGCCCAGAGGTTGACGATCACCGCTCCGACCGTGATCGAGGGCCAGAAGCGGGGCCCAAGGAGAAGGAGGGCCGCGAGCGAAAGACCCGAAGGCGCCCAGACCACGGACGCGAAGACGTTGACCGCGTGAATCGTCAACCCGACGCGGGCGAGGACCACGTAGGCCGCGGTCAGGAGGGCTCCGGTGGCCAGACCGGCGAGAAGGGATGTTTTGCGCTCGCTGTTGCTCATCGATCCCCTTCCTAGGGATTCGTCGCTCGCAGCGATATTAGCCCCGCCGGCGCCCGCCGTGCGCCGGGGTCGAGCTTTGGATGGAATACCCAAAGCAGCCCTCCCTGCGTTTTTGAGCGATTCATGCGAATTCGGTGCCCGACGCCGCGCCCCGGCGGCGACGGAGGGGCCCGTATGTAATCTTGCGAACCTTCCGACCGTCTATTCAATGTGGCTGGACGCGAGCAATGGTTGCCCGCTCGCCGGCACCAAGGAGTGTCACTCAAATGAAACGGTCCTCCCGAATCCTTTCCCTGGCGCTCGCAGCCCTCGCGGCGTCGGCCGCCGCCGTCGCGAACGAGCCTTCCGGCCCGACGACATCGCTTCACGTAGGACACGGGCATCGTCTCCGCCAGTTTGAACGCTGCCTCTCGACGGTGGGCCTGTCGACCGAGCAGCAGGCCGCCATTCAGTCCATTCGATCGGATTCCAGGGCCGCGATCCAGCCGGATCTCGCGGCGCTGAAGGCCGCTCACGCGAAGCTGCAGGCCGACCTCTCGAGCGGCGCCGACAAGAGCGTCCTCGGCCAGGACGTCCTCGATCAGGAC